>CP107926.1:666875-1333750 GCA_036015235.1 Streptomyces sp. NBC_00433
TGGTGCCCTTGTCCAGCGGGATCGCCCAGAACCAGCCGTCGTCCAGGCCCTCGATGAGGATGTTGGTGTACTCGTCGCCCGCCAGCCGCTCGCAGTTGTCGAAGTACGTCCACACCGCGACGTTCCGCAGCTCCTCGTGCCAGGTGACGTCGGCGTAGCGGCGGCTGAGCAGCCGCGACTGGCCGGAGGCGTCGACCACCAGCTTGGCCTTGGCCTCGTAGGGGCGGTCGGCGCCGCGCAGGGTGTAGCGCACCCCGGTGACCCGGCCGTCCTCCTCGATGGGCTCCTTGACCGTGGCGTCCTCGATGATGAAGACACCCAGCTCACGGGCCCGGTCCAGGATCAGCGAGTCCATGTCGGCACGCCGGGTGTGGAAGGCGTGGGTGTAGGCGGTGCCCTCCACGAAGGAGAAGTTCCACGGCACCTGCGCGTTGCCCCAGACCAGGGTGCCGCCGTTCTTGCGCTCGAAGCCGCGCTCGTCCATGCGCTGGGTGATTCCCATTTCCTCCATGGGACGCATGAACGCGGGGATGAGCGATTCCCCGACGTGATACCTGGGGAAACGCTCGCGGTCGAGCACGAGCACCCGGTGGCCGCGCTTTGCGAGCAGCCCACCCGTCGTCGCTCCCGCCGGCCCGCCGCCGATCACGATGACATCGTATTCTTCCGGTACCCCGTAGGGATTGGGTCGCATGCGAAGACCTTCCGCTAGTCCGATCCGGTCGCGGTCCTTCTGCCGCGGTGCGGCATATCGACATGTGGTCGGTTGCACTCATCAACCGCGCTTGCCGCCATTATTCTCGGCGCGGTCTGAGGGATTTCTATATACATTCTGGAACCGCCTGGGACGCGGCGGACCCGCGTCGGCGGAGGCCTCGGGGCGCCAGGGGCCGGGGGTCCGGGCAGGGCCGGCCGCGGACCGGGCTGCCCGGTGGGCAGGTCAGCGCCGGCCCCTGAGCCCCCGCCATGTCCTGCGCATCTTGCGCACGCGGGTGTCGGCGATGTCGTACGCGGTGCCCGCGCCGACCAGGGCGAGCAGCAGGGTGCCGGACACGGCCATCAGCGGCGGCCGGTATTCGTTGCCCTTGACATAGGTGAACTCCGGCTCGTCCTTGGGCCGCAGCGTCAGGTCGGCCTTGGGCAGCCGGTTGAGGTAGGGCAGCCGCCACAGGCCGGGCAGGGCCGCGTAGGCGCGCATCGCGGCCTTGGTGGCGGGCAGTTCCTCGCCGTTCTCCAGCCGCCAGACGGCCCGCTCCTCAAGGCCGCGGTGCCAGTTCTCCACGATGGTCGCCACCCGCTGCGGGTCGATCCTGTGCCAGGGGGCGGACTGCGACAGGTACAGCCGCCGTCCGAGGCCCTGCCGCAGGTGCCGCTGCTCGTCCTGCTCGGCGCTGGTGCGCCCCTCGGTCTCGATCAGCCAGCGGGTGGCCCGGAAGCGGCCCAGCATCGCGGCGCCGAAGATCGTCAGGTCCAGCAGGTGGTCGAGGATGAAGAAGCGGCTGTCGGCGATGGCCGGGCTGTACTTGGAGTGGACCATCGAGCGCATGATCCGCCAGTCGGCGGTCAGCGAGTTGTTGACGTGGTCGATGTAGCCGGTGTCGAGCCGGCTGTCCTGCACGTCGCTCTGGGCGATGTTGGCGATGTGCCAGGAGCCGACCATCGACAGGGAGATGCCCTGGCTGTAGTAGGCGTCGATGATCGAGGAGGCGTCGCCGACCATGGCGTAGCGGCGGTCGGACACGAAGGTGTCGGTGATGTGCTGGACGTCCTTGTACGCGCTGAACTCCAGCACGTCGTCCTCGTTCAGCCAGTCGAGCACCGGGTAGCGCCGCAGGATCTTCCAGAACACGTCCCGGGCGTTGCCGTCCTCCGGGGGCCGGCCGCGGTGGTAGGTGACGCCCACGCTGACCCGGTCGCCGGCCAGCCGGATGATCCAGATCCAGTAATTGTCGCCCCACAGGTGCAGGGTGTTGCGCTCGCGGCGGGCCACGACGCCGTCGGGGAAGTGGTATTCCCAGCGGTCGTCGAACAGGTCGTCGGTGCAGTTGGCGAACTGCGCCCAGGCGGCGGTGGTGCTGAACTCGTCGCGCAGCGGCTTGTCGTGGCCGAACTTCTTGGCCAGGAAGCGGGCGCGCCCCGAGCAGTCGACCATCCAGCGGGCGGCGATCTCGCCGCTCTCGCCGCGGTCCCGCGACGACCAGGTGAGCAGGTGGTCGCCGTCGCCCGCGCCGAGTTCGACGTCGCGCACCAGGCCGCGGTCGAGGAAGGTGACGCCCTCGGTGTTACGGGCCCGCTCGCGCAGTACGGCCTCGATCTCCGGCCGGACGATCTGCGAGTCCTGGAACATCACCCGGGCGAACTTCGGGTCGTAGTAGTTGTCGAGCCAGCGCTGCGGGAGTTCGCTCTCGAAACCCCATTCGGAGACGCTGTCGTCGAAACTCGTACGGCCTTCCATGCCGTACGCCATCCAGAAGCCGTCCTTCTGGAAGGAGTTGTTCAGTTCTTCGTCGATCTCGCCGAGAACCCGCAGAAACGCATTGGAGTAGATGAGCAGCGACTCGCCGACCTTGTAGCTCGCGAGCTGCTTCTCGGAGGGCTGGTCGACGCAGACGACGGACAGTCCGCGTTTCGCCATCGCGATGGTGTTGATCAGCCCGACTACCCCGGAACCGATCACGCACACATCGGCGCGGATGCGTTCCTGCGGCTCGGTCGCCTTTCGTTGTGCAGCCAACAGGCCCTCCTCAGATAGGTCCGTGTGCCGATGCTAGGCACCCGGTCACCGGGCTGCGACTTCCGCATTGCTCTGGTTTTCTCCGCGCGCTTCCGCGGAGAAAACCAGAAGCCTTCGAACAAGGGGAAAAGGGTCAGCCGGCGGCCGGCACCGAGTCCGGTGCGTAGGCCCTGACGATTCCGACGGTGTCGGAGATTCCGGAGCCCTTCACGACCTTTCCGTCGCGGAACAGCCAGAAGTGCACGAAGCGCACATTGAACTCGCCGCCGGAGGCGCGGAAGCGGCCGGTCCAGTCGCCGATCGCGGCGGCCCACTCGCCGTCCACGCGGACCTCGTCGACCGTGAAGCCGGTGTCCTCCAGGTATTCCAGCGCGCTGGTGAAGTAGGCCACAGCGCCCTCGATGCCGCTGTAGCTGCCCTTGGACCAGGGCAGCGAGGGCGGGGTCTCGATCTCCACCGAGGGGTCGAACAGCGCCACGATCGCCTCGACGTCGGCCTTGGCGAGCCCGTCGTAGAGCTTGCCGACCAGCTCCTTGATCTGCTCCGACATGGTGATCCTTCCGGCGGGTGCTGCCGTGCCGGGGTGGTCCGGGGCACGGGACTTCGAGTCTCGCCCGGTGCGGTGGCGCGATCATCGCCACGATTGCTCAATTTTTGACGGGAGTTGGCCGACACAACTGGCGCCCGGTACGGGGCGGGTGTCAGGCTGGCAGTGATCTGTTCCGTCCGGAATCGCCGGACCACATCTGGGAGCTGTCTTGACTACGGATCAGTTATCCGTGCCTTCGACCAGGGGCGCCGCCCGCCGGGCCGGGCGCCCCGGTATCGCGCTCGCGGTGATCGTGACCTGCCAGCTGATGGTGGTTCTCGATTCAACGATTGTGAACATCGCCAACCCGCACATCAAGGACGCGCTGAACTTCTCCACCTCGGGCCTTTCGTGGGTGATCAACGCCTACACCCTGACCTTCGGCGGACTGCTGCTGCTCGGCGGCAGGGCGGGTGACATCCTCGGCCGGCGGCAGGTCTTCGTCGCCGGAATCTCGCTGTTCACCGTCGCCTCGCTGGCGGCCGGACTCGCCCAGGAGCCCTGGCAGCTGCTCGCCGCCCGGGCCGTCCAGGGCATCGGCGGCGCCGTCGCCTCGACCACCTCGCTGGCGCTGATCACCACCACCTTCCCCGAAGGCCCGGCGCGCACCAAGGCCTTCGGCGTCTACGCGGCGGTGTCCGGCGGCGGCGGCGCGATCGGCCTGCTGGCCGGCGGTGTGCTGGTGCAGTGGCTGAACTGGCGCTGGATCTTCTTCGTCAACCTGCCGATCGGCCTGGCGGTGGCGCTGCTCGCCCCGCTCTACATCGACGAGTCGCCCCGCCGTCCCAGCAGATTCGACCTGGTCGGCGCGCTCACCTCGACCCTGGGCATGTCCTCGCTGGTCTACGGCTTCATCCGGGCCTCCGACGACGGCTGGCGGGACGGCTGGACGATCGGCGCCTTCGTCGCCGCCGTCGTCCTGCTCGCGCTGTTCGTGGTGCAGGAGCGCAGGACCAGCGACCCCATCACCCCGCTGATGCTCTTCGCCGACCGCAACAGGGCCGGCAGTTACGCGATCATGCTGGCGCTCGGCGGCTGCCTGCTCGGCCTGATCTTCTTCCTGGTGATCTACGTGCAGAACGTGCTGGGCTACAGCGCGATCAAGACCGGTATCGGCTTCCTGCCGGTGACCGGCGCGATCGGGGTGGCGGCGACGCTGGCCCAGAAGCTGCTCCCCCGGTTCGGCCCGAAGCCCTTCCTCATCGTGGGCACCGCCGTCACCACCGTGTCGATGGTGTGGTTCACCCAGATCGCGCCGGACAGCAGCTACGTCACCGGCGTGATGGGGCCGATGATCGTCTTCGGCCTCGGCCTCGGCCTGACCTTCGTCACCCTCACCCTGACCGCGGTCTCCGGTATCGCACAGCAGCAGGCCGGCGCAGCCTCCGGGCTGCTCAACGCGATGCAGGGGGTGGGCGGCGCGCTCGGCCTGTCCATCCTGGTCACCGTCTTCGGCTCGGCCAGCCGCAGCGAGGGCAAGAAGCAGGTGGCCGACTTCATGGCCAACGGCACGCCGCAGCAGAAGGCCGACTTCGCCAAGTCCGGGAATCTGCCGGCGAAATGGGCGGACGCGGTGCTCACCCACGGCGTCACCACCGCCTATCTGGCGGGCGTGGTGGTCATCGGTGTCGCCTTCCTGATCTCGCTGTTCGTGATCAAGATGCGCAAGAGCGACCTGGCCGCGCTGAGCGGCGACGGCATGCCCGCGGGGCTCTGACCCCCGGGAATCGGGCGGGCGAGCAATTCAGGAGTGGAGGACAGGGCGCCGCGAGGCCAGCCTGACACTCATGACCACCGACTCGGTAGAGAAAGCAGCAGCACCGGCCAAGGCGACGCCGCGGGTTCTGGTGCCGCTGCTCGCCGGGGGCATGGGTCTTTCGATGTTCATCCTCTACACCATCGGCTCGCTCGCCCCGTTCGTCATCGCCGACCTGCACATCACCAAGTCCCAACTGGGCTACCTGACGTCCGCGGCCTTCGGCACCGCGACCGTGCTGTCGCTCTTCGCCGGGCACTTCACCGACACCGTCGGCGCCCGCCGGGCCTTCATCCTGCTCTCCGGGCTGATAGCGGCGGACTTCGCGCTGGTCGCGGCCGGGCACACCTACTGGCTGCTGCTGGTCGCGGTGCTGATCGCCGGGATACCGCAGTCGCTGTCCAACCCCTCGACCAACAAGCTGATCGCCGCCCATGTGCCGCCCGACAAGCGGGCGTTCGCGATCGGCGTCAAGCAGTCCGGGGTTCCGCTCGCGGCGCTCATCGCGGGCCTGGTGCTGCCGAGCCTGGCCCGCGCGACCTCCTGGCGCACCGCGGTGCTGCTGGTGGTGCCCATCGCCGCGGCCGCCTCGATCGCGGCCGTCGCGCTGCCCCACGACCGCTCGGGCCCGCCCGCGAAGGCGTTCGCGCTGCCGGCCCCGCCCAACCGCGCCACGCAGTGGCTGATGGGCTACTCGCTCTTCATCGGCGCCGGACTCGCCTCGCTCAACACCTATCTCGCGCTCTACGCGCATCAGCGGCTGGGCCTGGGCAGCACCGAGGCCGGCGCGCTGATCTCGGCCATCGGCGTCTCCGGGGTCGCCTCCCGGCTGCTGTGGTCGCGCTACGCGAACCGGATGACCGACATCCCCAAGTCGCTGCTGGTGCTCGCGGTGGCCGCGATCGCCTTCGCCGCGCTGATCCCGGCGTCCACCAGCGGCCACTGGCTGATCTGGCTGGGCGCGGTGGGCCTCGGCGGCTCGGCGGCGGCCGCCAACGCGGTGACCATGGTGGCGGTGACCCAGGGCAGCGGCTTCGGGCGCACCGGGCACGCCTCGGGCCTGGTGTCGATGGGCTTCTTCGCCGGCTACGTCGTCGGCCCGACCACCTTCGGGCTGCTGTCGGACGGCCGGGGCGGCTACCAGGCCGGCTGGTGGCTGGTGGCCGCCGAATTCGCCGTCGCGGTGGTCGCGGTGTGGATCGGCCGGCGGTCCATCAGGTCCTGCGCCTGATACGCGGCTCCCCGCCGCGGATACGTCTCCGCCCGCCGGTTGCGACTGATACGCGCCGGCGGGCGGAGTCACGAGGGGTGCGGGCGGTCAGTCGCCGTGCATGCCCGCCATGTCGAAGGGCTCGGTTATCCCCTCGTAGGCCAGGTTCAGCGACATGCCCTTCGAGGCGTGCACCAGGTTGTGGCAGTGCACCATCCACAGCCCGGGGTTGTCGGCGGTGAAGGCCACCTTCCACACCTCGCCGGGCTTGACGTCGAAGGTGTCGAGCTTGAGGGGGCTGCCGGTCACCGGGTCGCCGTTCCTGGACAGCACGTAGACCGAGTGGCCGTGCAGATGCCACGGGTGGGTGGCCAGGCTGCGGTTGACCACCGTCATCTCGACCAGGTCGCCCTTGCGCACCACCAGGGTCGGCACGTCGGGGAAGGCGTGGCCGTTGACCGTCCAGTCGCGGCCCTTGGTCCGGCCGGACAGCGACAGGCCCTGGTCCAGGACCAGGGTGAAGCGCCGGTCGAAGTCGCTTTTGGCGGTGACCGGTTGGGCGGCGGGCCTGCCGTACGCGGTCAGGTCCAGGTCCGGCCAGGTGGTGGTGTCGGGCGGCGCCGCCGCCTTGCCGCCGCCGGGCACGAGCCGCAGGCCGCCGGTCTTGTCGTCGTCGGCGAGCAGTGCCACCGAACCCTTGGGCATGGTCAGTTGGAGGTCGTAGCGGCCCCCTGCGGCCAGGCTCAGCGCGGTCCTGGTCAGTGTGCCCGGCGTGTTGAGGTCGTTGCCGTCCGCCGCGACGAGCTTGTAGGGGGCGCCGGCGAGGGTGAAGCGGTGCGTGACGTTGTCGGTGTTGATCACCCGCAGCCGCACCGGGCTGCCGGGCGCGGCCGACCGCGTGTCGACGCCGTCGCGGTCGCCGATCACGGCGGTGCCGTCGAAGGTGTGGAAGGGCAGCGTGAGGTCGGTCGGCGCGGCCTTCGCCTGCCGCGGGGCGACCACCAGCGAGCCGTAAAGGCCCTTCTGCACACCCTGGTTGGAGTCCTGGTGGGTGTGGTACCAGTACGTGCCGACCTGGTCGGCGAGGAAGCGGTAGACGAAGGAGTGCCCGGGGGTGACGGCTTCCTGCGTCAGGCCGGCGGCGCCGTCCTCGGCGGCCGGGACGTCGTAGCCGTGCCAGTGGATGGAGACTCCCGTCGCGATGTCGACATTGTGCAGCGTGACCTCGACCAGGTCGCCCTGCACCGCCGTGACCGGCGGCCCCGGCACCTTGCCGTCGAAGGTCCAGGCGGCGACCCGCTTGCCCGAGGCGAGGGTGACGGTCGCGGTGCGCGCGTCCAGGGTGTAGCGCCGGACGGTGCCGCCGGGCCGGGGGGAGGCCGGCCCGGTGAGGGACGCCACCGACACGCCCTTGGCGGCCGGGTAGGCGACCGCGGGCCCGCCGCCCGCGTCGGTCTTCGGGGTGCCCGCGAAGGTGGTCAGCACTCCGACCAGGCCGACCACGACGGCTGTCCCCCCGGCGCTGAGCATGACGCCGCGCGGTCTGCTGTCCAGCAGCCGCCAGGTCACCACCACCGCCAGTGCGACGACCGCGACCGTGACCAGGGCGACCGCCGTCGTGGTGGGGTAGCCGAGGAGCAGGGTGACGACCAGGCTCGCGGCGGCCGCGTATCCGGCGGCGAACAGCGGTACGGAGACCGCCGTGGTGTCGCCGTCGAGTGCGGTGCGC
The DNA here is from genome assembly GCA_036015235.1 of Streptomyces sp. NBC_00433. Classification (NCBI taxonomy): domain Bacteria; kingdom Bacillati; phylum Actinomycetota; class Actinomycetes; order Kitasatosporales; family Streptomycetaceae; genus Streptomyces; species Streptomyces sp. NBC_00433. The sequence continues at coordinate 674,894 of CP107926.1, forward strand.
GCCCTGGCGGCCCGGGTCAGCCGGGGTGCGCTCAGCACGGCGGCGGCCACGGCGGTCACGCACTGGAGCGGCAGTTCCAGTACGGCCTTCTCCTGCACGAACCACCAGCCGCCGCTGGCGCCGAGCACCACGGTCAGGCCGACGCGTGCGACGGTCAGCAGCAGGCCGAGCGCGGTGAGCGCGGCAGCCGGCAGGGAGAGGCGGGAGGCCGCGGTGGTCCCGGCCGCCAGCCAGGCCGCCGCGGTGAGCACGACGGCGACGAGGTCGAAGGTGATCAGGTTAGCGGTCACTGAGAGTGTCCCGTTCCTGTCTCGCGGTGCGGGTGGATGGGTCGGAGTACGGGTGGACGGGGTCGGAGTGCGGGAAAAGCGGCAGGGCCCGAACATGCCGCAGTCCGCAACCCGCCTGCAGGCGGGTTGCGGACGGAGTGCGACCGACGAGTCAGGGGGTCGTCGGCCGCAGGCCGGGACCCGCCGGACTAGCCGTGGTGGTGGTTCCTGATGGCGGGCGGGGTGGTGTACCAGTCCTCCACAGCATCCTCGGTGGCCACCGTCGCGCGCAGGACGCCGTGGAATTCCTCGCTCTCGATGCCCGTGGACAGCGCGAAACGCTCTGCCGCGTGGCTGGATACGATCACCGAGTAGGTGCCGGAGACCGCGGTGGCGTCGTAGCTCAGCAGCAGCAGGAAGTTGTTGCCGCTGTCCTCGTCGGTGATCGGCACGCGCAGCGCCGGGGTGAGCTGGGTGACGTGCAGCTGCGGGTCGATCAGCGTGACCGTGGGCAGCTGGGCCGTGGTCAGGGTGTTCTCGGGCGCCTCGTCCGGGATCACCAGGGCGATGCTGACCTCCTGGCCTGCGGTGAAGTGCAGCTGGGCGGACCGCACTTCGCCCGCCTTGCTCACCGATCCGTACAGACCCATCGGGTCGGTGCCGTCGACCACCAGGGGCGCCACCCACGGCAGCTGGTCCTGGGCGGTGAGGATGACCGGGGTGTGGGCCGCGGCCGGCAGGGCCATGGCGACGACGGACGCCATGGCGGTCGCGGCGACGACGGCGGCGCTGCGGGCGGACACGAACTTGGGCGTGTTCATCGGACCTCGAATCTCGCGAGTGGGACGGGGAAGGGTGTTCGCGCTGCGGGGGCCGGTCAGGCCTGGCCCTTGACGTACTTCATGACGAACTCGTAGGCGAGGTCGCCGAACTGCGGGCCGAGCTGCTCGCCCGCCCTTATGGCGCCGAGGAAGTGCACGCCGCCGTAGACGCGGCTCATGCCGCCGACGTCCGCGAAGTCCTTCCACGAGGTGAAGTGCAGCTCGATGTCCTGCGCCGGGGTGACGCCGGGCTCGATGATCGAGGAGCCCTTGGCGAAGGGGAAGTGCAGGTCGATGGCGTCGCTGCCGAGGAAGCGGGCCGCCGACTGGGAGTGGGCGTGGTAAAGCGTGGTGGAGCCGGAGGGGAATTCGGTGTGGTCCGGGATGGTCAGGTAGCTGGACCACTCGGTGGCCTTCATCTCGACCGTGCCGAGACCGGGGCCGCCCCAGCCCTTCACCTTGCCGTCGCCGTAGATGTGCCGGATCGCGTTGATCGGGCGGATGCCGTCCCAGACGTTCTTGTTGTACCAGGCGGCGATCAGTGCGTCGAAGACGGCGACCGCGGTGATCATGTGGAAGTGGAACCAGTCGTCGAACGGCAGGTTCCTCTCCGCGCCGGCCATGCCGACCGAGATGCCGAGCGCCATGAACTTGTCGTCGAAGGTCTCGGCGATCATCTTCTGCTCGTCGGTCAGACCGGCCGAGTAGGCGAGGATCTCGTCGGCCTGCGCCTTGTACTGCCGCCAGTTGTGCACGTCGCTCGCGGCGGGCTTGGGCAGCCGGAACTTGGTGACGTCCTTGTAGGTGTACGGGCGCACGTGCTGGAGCTGCGGGGTGATGAACTCCTGCACCCGCCACTGGCCCTGCTTGTCGGTGGGCACGACGTTGGGCTGCCAGTGCGACGGGTTCTTCAGCTCGTACGCCGTGTTCACCGGCTCGTAGCCGGTGTAGTCGTGGTAGGGCATGGGGTGGTACTTGCGGCCGACGTCGCCCGTCTGGTTCATGCCGTCGCGCAGCCGGTTGTCCAGGACCGCCTGGCCCGCGACGTTGCCGATGCCGGCCGGGGTGCTGAGGTCCTTGGTGGTGTTGTCGGGGTCCAGGCCGTACTTGGTCAGCAGCGCGCGCCACTGCGGGACGGCGGCCGGGATCATGCCGCTGAGCAGCCGCAGCGACGCGTACATGATGGCGATGTTCTTGTTGCGGTTGGTCGCGCCCTCGCTCGCCGGGCGGCGGCCCAGCTTGGAGGTGACGCCCACCGCGGTCGCGTGGTAGGGCGCGATGGCGTCGAACCAGGCGTGCTGCAGCAGGGTGGTGACGCGGACGATGATCGTCGCGTCGTTGCCGGCGACGTGGGTCAGGATGACGGGCTCGGCCTCGGGCACGATGACCATCTCGACGATGTTGCCGTGGTCCCAGTCGACGTCGGCGGCCGCGGCGGAACCGGCCGACGAGCCGCTGGGCGCCGCGGCGGCGGTGCCCGCGCCGGCCAGCGCCAGGGCGGCGCCGCTTGCCGTGCCGATCAGCATGGACCGCCGCCGCACACCCTCGGCCGACTGGGAATCGGAGGGAGAATTCATATCCTGTACCCCTTTTGTCGCCCCTGACCGCGGCCTCCCGGCATGGCACAGCCCCGCCATGTCGGCGGTAATCCGCATAAGGGGTTTGAAGTCGTGTTCGAGCCATGCTCGTGTCGGCTCAGATGCTGGCACGCCCCGCAGCCCCCACGGCTCTCCCAGATTGCTCAGACCACTGGCCGAAAACATCCGCGTTGCATACCTGGCGGCGCTGCGGTAAACCTAACATATGTGTAAGGTTAAGGGGGTCAGTGATGAGTAGGACCGCAGCCGACCAGCGCACCACGCACGAGGAGCCCGCGGAACCGTCCGCCGGCTGGCCCGTGCTGCTGGTGCTCAGCCTCGCCCAGTTCATGGCCGTTCTCGACGTGTCGGTGGTGAATGTGGCGCTGCCGTCGATCGGCAGCTCGCTCGGACTCAGCGGCGACTCGCTGCCATGGGTCATCACCGCCTACACCGTGGCCTTCGGCGGGCTGCTGATCCTCGGCGGCCAGGTCGCCGACGGCATCGGCCGCCGCAACTCCTTCCAGGTCGGACTCGCCGTCTTCACCCTCGCCTCGCTCGGCGCCGGCATGTCCACCCACGGCCCCGAGCTGCTCACCGCCAGGGTCGCCCAGGGCGTCGGCGCCGCGCTGCTGTCGCCCGCCGCACTGTCCATCCTGACCACCGAGTTCACCGGCAAGGCCCGCAACCGCGCGCTCGGCGTGTGGGCCGCGATCGGTGCCGCGGGAGCCGCCGTCGGCGTCGTCGTGGGGGGCGCGCTGACCTCCGGACCCGGCTGGAAGTGGGCCTTCTTCATCAATGTGCCGGTCGGCGTGCTGGTCTTCGTCTCCGTGCTTGCGGTCGTTCCCAGCCGGCCGCGCACCCCCGGCACCCGCCTCGACCTGCCCGGCGCGCTCACCGGCACCGGCACGGTCGCCTTCCTGATCTTCGGGCTGGTGCGGGCCGGCGACAAGGGCTGGGGCTCGGCGCAGGCGCTGCTGCCGATCGGCGCCGCCGTGCTGCTCGCGGTCGGCTTCGTGCTGATCGAGCGGAGCGTGCGCAGCCCGCTGGTGCCGCTCGGCCTGGTGCGCCGCCCGCCGCTGCCCGGCGCGGTCGGCACCATGGTCTTCGCGACGGCCGCCCTGCTGGGCACGTACTACCTCACCTCCATCTACCTCCAGCGCGCCGAGCACTACAGCCCACTGCACGCGGGCCTGGTCTTCCTGCCGGTCGCCTTCGCCACCGCGGTGGGCGCGCACCTGGCGTCCGAGCAGGTGACCAGGATCGGCCCCCGGCCGACCGCCTGCGCGGCCCTGCTGCTGGCCGCCGCGGGGATGGCGCTGATGTCCTGGAAGGGGATCGGCGGCGGGGTGTGGTCCACCCTGATGCCGGGCTTCCTGCTCGCCGCCGTCGGCATCGGCGCGACCTTCGTCACCGCGACCACCAGCGGCCTGTCCTCGGTCGACCCCGAGCGCGCCGGTGTGGCCTCCGGGGTCTTCAACACCGGCCACGAGGTGGGCGCCTCGCTCGGCATCGCGGTGGTCTCCGCGGTCGCCGCCACCAGCGTCGCCGCCGCCACCGCACCCTCCCTGACCGGCTACCGGCACGCCTTCCTGGTGCTGGCGATCGGGGCCGCGGCGCTGGCCGTCGCGGTGACCGCACTGCTCCCCAAGGGCCCGCTCGAACTGGGCGACAGCCCGATGCCGATGCACTGACCTCACCTTCTGCGCGGATATCCTCATGACCATGGACGATCAATCGCCGGCCCGGCGCGGCGACGCCGGCAGGCGCCGCCGCTCCGACGCCGAGCGGAGCATCGCCGCGATCCTGGACGCCGCCCTCAACTGCGTGCCGTCCGAGGGCGAGTTCAACATGTCGGCCATCGCGCGTGCCGCGGGGGTCAGCAGGGTGACGCTCTACTCGCACTTCCCGACCCGCGAGGCCCTGGTGGACGCGGCCCTGCAACGCGCCTTCGCGCAGACCCACCGGGCGCTGACCGAGCTGCCGCTCGACGAGGGGCCGCCGCAGGAGGTGCTCGCGCAGCTGCTCAGCTCGTCGTGGCAGGTGCTGGAGCGGCACCGGAACCTCTACCTGGTGGCGTCGGCGAACCTGCCGCCGGACCGGCTGCGCGCGTACGCCGAGCTGGTGCTCGACCGGATCGAGCGGCTGCTGGCCCGCGGCCGGTCCGAGGGCGTCTTCCGCGACGACCTGCCGCTGGACTGGCTGGTGGCCACCGTCTACACGCTGATGCACCTGGCCGCGGAGCAGGTCGGCTCGGGGCGGACGAAGGCCGACGTGGCCGGCGAGCTGGTGAGCACCACGATCCTCTCGCTGCTGACCGCGGGGCCGGCCGCCACCGCAGCCGATTCGAACGGCGGTACGGGGCAGGGCGCCTGACATCCTGTCCGCTCCGGTATTGCGGGGCTGATCCAACTATCCTTGACACTGCCGTTAAGGATAACTAGCGTGAATCGCGCCGCAGCCGGGCTCCGCCATGCCCAGCACTCCGAAAGGTTGCTTCCGCCATGCGAAAGCTGTACTTCGTCCTGTGCGTCCTGCTGTTCGCCGCGATCGGCGTGCAGTTCTATCTGGCGGGTATTGCCGCGTTCACCAAGCCGCAGACCGACAGCACCTTCGACGCCCACAAGATGAACGGAATGGTCATCATTCCGGCGCTGTCCGTGCTCGCCACGATCGCGGCCATCATCTCCAAGGTCCCGCGCAAGCTGATCGGCATGACCATTCTGGTCGCCGCGCTGATCCCGGTCCAGATCCTCATCAACACGATCGGCGGCCGCGACGACGCGCACAGCTCCACCGGCGGTGTCGCCGTCATGGGCTTCCACGTCATCAACGGCCTGATCATCATGCTGGTCGCCAGGGCCGCGCTGCAGGGCGCCCGGAAGATGATGAAGGCCCGCGCCGACGAGCCCGCGGGAACGGCCGCCGGCGAGCCGGCGGCGTCCCCCACCGGCACGGCCGGCTGACCCGGCACCACCGCCCAATCGCTTCCCCACCGCCCGGACCGCCGGGTCCTGGCCCGCACGACCGGGCCAGGGCCTGGCGGTTCGGGCGTCCCGCGTCCGGCACCGGGCTTTCCGTGGTCGCGGCCGGATCGCGGCCGGATCGCCGCCGGTTCGAGCAATCTCAACGGTGACGACCGCCCGCCCATGGCGGAAGCTCGCCCCGTGGGGTCCGCCCCGGCCGCGGGCGGGGTCGGGCTCCCACGACATCTCCATCGGGGTCCGGCAGCGAGGAGCTGAAGTTGAGCGCGCAGACGATTCAGGGGACTTCCACAGCGGCCGGCCCCGGCTGGCGGACGCTGTCCGTAGCGGTGGCCGGCGGCGCCGACCCGGCCGCGCGGGCACGGCTGCTCGACGACGTACTGATCGGCACCGTCCGGCCGTGGGCCGCGGGCGCGCCGGGCGGCGACGCCCCCGCCGACTGGTACGCGACCCGCACGGCGGGCGGCGAACCGCGGCTGCTGGTGCATCTGCGGTCCACCGAGGACAAGCAACTCGCCCGGCTGGCCGAGCGGTTGGAGAGCACCATCGAGGGGTGCGGCACCCAGGAGGTGCCCTACGAGCTGGACGCGGCCGGCTTCGGCGGCCCCGGCGGCACGGCGGTCGGCGAGCGGCTGTGGGTGTCGGCCAACGCCGACGTGATCGCCACCATCCGCGACCACCGCTCGCGGGCCCGCCGGCTGCGGCCCGCCGCCGACCTGCTGACCGCCAGCGCGCTGGCGGCCGGCGGCACCTGGCGCGACGCCGTGCAGTGGCTGCGCGGCCACACCCGCTCCTGGGCGCGCGCTGAGGGCCTGACCCTCGCCGACGAGACGCAGGCGCGCTTCGCCGCCGAGGCCGGCTTCATCCGCAACCAGACGGACTGGCTGGCGCAGGCGGACCGGGTGCGTACCGCCGCCGGCGCCCCCAACGCCATCGCGGACGGCGCACCCAACGGCGCCGTCGCCCGCTGGTTCGCCTGGCAGTCCGCCGCCTGGGGGCGGCTGGCCGGCATGGAGGAGGCCGGGCTGCTGCAACGGCCCGCCCACGAGGTCTACTCGGCCCTGGTGCACGCCACCTTGCACCGGCAGCTCGGCATCACCGCGGCCGACGAGGCGTATCTGGCCTGGCTGCTGTCGATCGCGCTGCTGGACGACGAGCCGCGCGAGCCCTTCTTCGCCGACAATGCGAAGTCCTCCGACCGGCGTTACCACGAGCAGAGCAAATACTTCGTCTTCCGCGGCGAGGACCAGCTGGCCGACGAGAGCGTCGGCCCGGTGCTGGGCCGCCAGGACCTGCGCTCGACGGGCCGTACGGTCGCGCTGCCCGCGCCCGCCGCTCCCGCCGACGGCCCGGGACTGGACGAGGTGCTGCTCGCCCGGCGCAGCACGCACGGCCGCTACCAGGGCAGCTTCTCGCTGGACGAGCTGAGCACCCTGCTGCACTACTCGGCGGGCACGGCGTCCGACAAGCGGCTGCCGGGCACCTCGACCACCTACCGGGTGCGCACCTACCCCAGCGGTGGCGCCAACTACCCGATACGGCTGGTGATGTACTGCCACGAGGTGGAGGGCGTCGAGCGCGGCACCTACCTCTACGACCCGGAGGCGCACGCGCTGGAGCTGCTGTCCGCGGGCGACATCAGCCCGCAGCTGCTGCAGACCTCGCCGTGGCTGGACCCGCGGGTGCCGGCGCCCAAGGCCACCGGCAAGCTGGAGGCGGCCGACTGCCCGCTGTGGGTCTTCCCGGTCGCCGACCTCACCCACCAGCGGCTCGCGTACGGCCTGCGCGCCTACCGCCTGGTGCTGGTGGAGTGCGGGCACCTGGCGCAGAACCTGTCGCTGGTGGCCACCTGGATGGGACGGTCCTGCATCGGGATCAGCGGCTACATGGACGACGCCGTCAACCAGCTGCTCGACGTGGACGGGGTCAACAGCAGTGTGATGTACCTGTATCTGATCGGGGACGTGCCGGCCGAGGCCTGACCGCTCCCCGCCCGTCCGGACGGCGGCCGGCCCCCGCACCGGGGGCCGGCCGCCGTCGTCAGCGGAACGCGCCGGATCAATCGCGAAGTTGGCGGAATTCACCGGGCTTCGGTCACTTGCGGTCACAGAAGTGCTTGAGTAGACAACGACAGTACCGGCGTCGCGTACACCGAGGTCGGCGGCGCTCCAACCGGCGGTCTCGGTGGCCCATCAGGTCGTCGCGACCGCCGGATGTCAATTACCGTGAAGTCGCCTCCACCCCCCAGCGCAGTCCGACGAGGAGGCGGCCCCGGTCGGATAGCATGAGTATCACTCTATAGTTGTACATCACAACTGCCGAACGGCAGCGTAGCAATCAGGGTCGCCGAACGCGACCCACGGAGGTGGTAATGCCCGCCGGACCGCACGACGTGCTGGAATTGGCGATGGACGGCTTGTTCAGACGGCGTGGTGTGCTCGATCCGTCCCGGGTCGTACCGGGACTCGGCGCTTCGCTCTCGGAGTCGCTGGCACTGGGCTATCTGGCCACCGGCGCCTGCGTGCAGCACGAACTCGGCTCGTACCTGGGCCTGGAGAAGAGCACCGTCAGCCGGCTGGTGGCAGGCATGACCGAGAAGGGCTGGGTCGAGCGCGGCCGCGACCCGGACAACCGCCGTTTCCAGAAGGTGGTGCTGACCGGTCCCGGGCGGCGGGCGGCCGCGCAGATCGCCGAGGCGATGAAGCAGCGGCACGAGCGGTGGCTCGCCGCGCTGACCCCTGAGGAGCAGCAGGCGCTGGCGATCGGGCTGCCCGCGCTGGTGCGCGCGATGACCGCGGAGCTGGGCTCGGACTAGCCCCTGGTGTGCCTGCCGGGCAGCCACGCGCCCGGCAGGCACACCACGGGCCGCCCGCCGCACCTCCGAGGCGCCGGCTACGGAACGCCCGCCGCCCGTCTCGGCGGCCGACTCCGGCCCGGTGCGCGCTTTTTGCTAGCCGGCCGTGCCCGACCACTCGGCGACGCGGTCCGCCACCGCACGCTGGCACGGGGGTGCCATGATCGAGTAGTGGTCGGCGGGCCACACCTCGGTCTCCAGGTCCCGGCAGACGGCACGCCACGCCGGCACCGGGTCGGGCCGGTCCACCCCGCCGGCCACGAAGAGCAGCGCGGGCACCGCGGAGGCGGCCGGGCGGTAGCGGGCGAGCGCGCCGAGGTTGGCCGCGTGCACCCGCATCAGCCGCTCGTAGCCCGCCGGGTCCACCTCCGCGGGCAGCAGCCCGTGCGCGACGGCCGCGTCCCGCGCGGCCGCTGAACGGCCCTCGCCGTCAGAACCGTCGACCGCGGCGGCGACGTCGGCGGGCAGCACGCCGCCCGCGAGGTCGGCGAGGAATTCCCGGTGGCGGTCCGTGTCGGTGTCGGGCTGCCGCAGGTTGGCCAGATCGCTGTCGATCATGAAGACCCGCACCTGGTGCCCCTCGGTGGCCAGTTGGCCGGCCACCTCGTAGGCGAGCACCCCACCCATCGACCAACCGCCCAGCAGGTAGGGGCCCTTCGGGGTGAGCCGCAGCAGCTCCGCCCGGTAGGCGGCGGCCATCGCGACCAGTTCGGCCCGCGTGTCCGCCGGCCCGCCCCTGGCCAGTGCCGGGTGCTGGAAGGCGCGTACGGGCCCGGCCCACAGCCGGGCGAAGTCGGTGTAGCAGCTCACCGAGCCACCGACCGGGTGGAAGAGGTGCACTTCGGCTCCCGGTCCCGCCGACAGGGCGACCGAGCAGCCGTGCGGACCGTCCTCCTCCGGCGCCGCGCCCTGCCCGACCCGCTCGGCCAGTGCCCGCAGCGTCGGCGTCTCGAAGATCTCGCCGAAGCGCAGCGCCACCCCGAATTCCGCGTCCACCCGGTTGACCAGCCGCAGCGCGAGCAGCGAGTTGCCGCCCAGCGCGAAGAAGTCGGACTCGGGTCCCACGGCGTCCGCCTCCAGCAGCTCGCGCCACAGCTCCGCCAGCCGTACCGCGGTGCTGCCGCCCGGCTCGCCGTCCGCCGCGGCGGCGCCGTCCTGCCGGTCGGCGGCCCTGGCCGCGGCCAGCGAGCGCGCGACGTCGACCTTGCCGTTCGCGGACAGCGCGGGGCGGTCCACCACGTGGATCGACCCGGGCACCATGTAGTGCGGCAGCCGGCCGCGCAGCCGGGCCGCGAGCTCCGCGGCCTGCGGCTTCTCGCCGGGTTCGGCCACCACCAGGGCGACCAGCCGCTTCTGCCCGGCCGGGCCGTCCTCGACGGCGACAGCGCAGTCGCGTACTCCGTCGCAGGCCCTCACCGCCGCCTCGACCTCGCCCGGTTCGACCCGGAAGCCCTGGATCTTGGCCTGGCGGTCCTCGCGGCCGAGGAATTCGATGACGCCGTCCGGCCGGTAGCGGCCCAGATCGCCGGTCCAGTAGAGGCGTTCACCGGTCGCGGGGTGGGTGACGAAGCGCTCCGCGGTGCGCTCCGGGTCCCGCCAGTAGCCGCGGGCCAGGCCCGCCCCGCCGATGTGGATGCGGCCGACCGCGCCGGGCGGCCGGACGTCCAGCCGGTGGTCGAGGACCCGCATCGTCTGGCCGGGCAGCGGGCGGCCGTAGGGGATGCTGCGCCAGGCGGGGTCGACCCGGCCGACGAGGTAGGAGTTGGACCAGATCGCGGCCTCGGTGGCGCCGCCGAGCGCGGTGACCTCGACGTCGGGCCACAGCGCGCGCATCCGGTCGGGCAGCGCGGTGGGCACCCAGTCACCGCTGAGCAGGAAGGACCGGATCGGCGGGCGGGCAGCCCCGGCCTCCGGCCCGGCGCCCTGGCCCTGCTCGGCGACCTCGGTGAGCATCTCGGCGAGCGCGGGCACCGAATTCCACACGGTCACCCCGTGCTCGGCCGCGGCCTCGGCCCAGCCGACCGGGTCGGGCCGGCTCGACGCGGCGGGCAGCACCAGGGCCGCGCCGGCCGCCAGGGTGCCGAAGACGTCCCAGACCGACAGGTCGAAGCTGAGCGAGGAGATGCCGAACACCCGGTCCTCAGGGGCCAGCCTGATGCGCTCGTTGATGTCCAGCACGGTGTTGAGCGCGGCGGCGTGCTCGATCATCACGCCCTTGGGGCGGCCGGTGGAGCCCGAGGTGTAGATGACGTACGCGAGGTCGCCGGGCTTCCCGCCGTGCGCGGGCGCCGGCGGGTAGGCGCCCGGTGCGATGCTGTCCACCAGGAGGACCGGGCGGGCGTCGGCGGCGTCCCGCGGCCCGTGGGACTGGCCGAGGACCACCCGGGCGGCGCAGTCCTCCAGCAGTTCGCGGACACGGGCCTGCGGCAGGCCGGCGTCGACCGGGCAGTAGGCGGCGCCCGAGCGGACCACGCCGAGGGCCGCGGCGACCTGCTCCCAGCCCTTGGACATGACCACGGGGACGATGTCGCCGGCGCCGATCCGCTGCTGGTGCAGCCAGCGGGCGACGGCCCGCGAGACCGACTCCAACTCGCCGTACGCCAGGGTCCTGTCCGCCGTCACCACCGCGGGGTCGGCGGGCCGCAGGGCAGCCTGCCGCAGGAAGCCGTCCTCGAGCCGGCCGCGCGGCGGCTCGCCCGAGGGCGCGTTGTCCGCGGCGACCACCGCCCGGTGCGCGGACGCCACGGGGTCGGGGGCGCTCCGCGCTCCGTCGGGCCCCGCGAGGGTGTCGAGCAGCTGCCCGTAGGCCTGGAACATCGCGTCGGGCAGGCCCGGCGGGAAGGCCTCGTCGACCACGTCCCACACGCAGTCCACTCCCCCGTGCGCGCCGTCGACCAACTGGTTGTCGATCAGCACCTGCGGGGTGCGCAGGTTGTTGTGCACCACCCGGCAGGCCGGTCCCGGCTCTTCGGTGTCGCGGCGGGCCGGGCCGAGCATGCTGTTGAAGACGTACGGCAGCGCGGCGCGGCCGGTCCACCCGCGGCGGGCGGCCAGTTCGCGGGTCACCTGGACGGCGGTGACCTCGCTGTGCGCCATGTCCTGCCAGAGCCGGCGCTGCAGCCGCCCGGCGCGGCCGAAGAAGTCGTCCTCGCCGCGCAGGTCCACCTCCAGCGGCAGGGTGGAGCTGAACTGGCCGACCACACCGGCGGTCTCGGGGTGCGCGGTGGCCCAGTTCTGGTGCAGCACGTTGAGGCAGAAGTGCGGCGCCGCGGCCCAGGTGCCCAGCGTCTCGGCGAAGACGTGCATCATCGCGGCGGCGGGCAGCACCTTGTGGGTGCGGAAGGCGGCCGACAGGCGCTGCCACTGGCCGCGGTCGAGGCGGTGGACGCGGCGGACCAGGCGGCCGGGTTCGAGGGTGGCGACCTTGCCGGACGAGGGCAGCACCGGAGCCTCGGGCAGCGAGTCGAGCCGGTCCTCCCAGTAGGACCAGTGCTTGGCGAAGTCCTCGGTGCGCTCGTAGGCGACCCGGGCGAGCACGCAGTCGCGGAAGGTCCGCCCGGCCGGCGGGAGTTCGGCGCCGGGGTCGGTGTAGAGCCGCCACCACTCCTGCTGGAGCTGCCGGGTGCTGCCGGAGTCCAGCAGCAGCAGGCTCATCGCGAAGTGGACGCGGTAGCGGTGCGGGCGCACCCGGTGCGCGCTGACCTCGAAGAGCGGCCGGCCGGTCGGGTCGACCCCGCGCTCGCACAGCGCCCGCCGGGTCGCCAGCAGCGCCTCCTCCCGCTGCGCGGGCGGCAGCCCGGTCAGGTCGGTGACGGGCAGCGCGAAAGGCTCGACCTCGGCGGGGTCGAGCACCCGCTGGGCGCCCTCGGGCAGTACGGCGGTGCGCAGGTGCTCGTGCCGGGCGATCAGCAGGTCGACCGCCCGGCGGGCCCGGTCGGCGTCGAAGTCGACCATGTCGATCTCGACGTACATCGTGGGGCGGAAGCCGCCCAGTTCGATGAGGCTGCTGCTGCCGACGAGGTAGCCGGCCTGCAGGTCGGTGAGCGGGAAGACGGCGGGTGCCGGCGCCGGCGCCTGCGGCGCCGGCTGGTTCTCGGTGAGCTGCTGCACTGTCATCGCTGTCTCCCGGTCATCGCTGTCTGAGCGTCATCGCATCCACTCGGCGGCCCGCTCGGCGAGCATGATGCAGGTGAGGTTGGTGGGGGCGCGGACGATCGTGGGCATCACGGAGGCGTCGGCGACCCGCAGGCCCGCCACTCCGTGGACGTTCAGCCGCTCGTCCACGACCGCGCCCGGGTCGTCCGCGGTGCCCATCCGGGCGGTGCCCGCCGCGTGCCAGGTGGGCGACACGAAGTTGGCGACCGCGCGGCGCAGCAGGGCGTCGTCGTCCACCATCCGGTCGGTCCACAGGAAGGTCCGCGACACCACGGGGGCGAACGGCGCCGACCGGACGACCGACCAGGCCAGGCGTACGCCGTTCATCAGCCGCGCCAGGTCGTCGGGGTCGGTGCCCAGCGCCAGCCGGATCGCCGGGGCGGCCTTGGGGTCGGCGTCGGTCAGCTCGACGGTGCCGCGCGAGCGGGGGGCGAGCAGCAGCGCGCCGACCGAGATGCCCGCGTCGCCGCCGAGGACGGCGCCGATGCCGGGGATGGCGGCGCCGCGTACGTTGGCGACCAGCAGCAGGTTGACGTCCGCCTCCCCGCCGGTGGTGGCGACCCTGGCCATCGCCTCGTGCCAGGGGTCGTCGTCCCCGCACACCCCGGGGGCCGCCGCCGACCACACCGGCACCAGCGGATGGTCGATCAGGTTGCCGCCGACCCCCGGCAGGTCGGCGGCCACCGGCAGCCCGAGCGCGACGGACCGGTCGGCGGCGCCGATGCCGGAGCGCTGGAGCAGCAGCGGGGTGCCGATGGCGCCGGCGCACAGGGTGACCCGGTCGGCGGCGACCTGGTGGAGGCGGCCGTCGAGGACCAGCTCCACGCCGGTGGCCCGGCCGCCCGCGACCAGGACCCGGGTGGCCTCGCAGCGGTCCAGGACGGTGAGCCCGTCCCTGCCGCGGGCCGGCTCCAGGTAGGCGTCGGCGGCCGAGACCCGGTAGGGCCCCGCCAGGTTGGCGGGGATGGGGCCGGCGCCGGTGCCGCCGTCGTTGAGGTCGGGCCGTACGGGCAGGCCCACTTCGCGGCAGCCGGCCAGGAAGGCGGCCGCGGTGGCGGACAGCCGGTCGGGCGCGGCCCTGCGGATCGGCAGCGGCCCGTCCGTGCCGTGCAGGTCGCCGCCGTCCGGGTGGTCGGCGTCGGACTCCAGGCGGCGGAAGTACGGCAGCACCTGCTGCCAGGACCAGCCGGGACTGCCGGCGGCCGCCCAGCCGTCGAAGTCGGCGGGCAGGCCGCGCAGCGCGATGGCGCCGTTGACCGCGGAGGACCCGCCGAGCACCTTGCCGACCAGGTAGGGGTACTGGCGCCCGGTGCCGGGCGGGGTGTCGCCGACGGAGGCGGTGTGGTCCCAGTTCGCGCCGGTCAGCACCGGGCTGCCGGGCGGGCCGGACTGCGGTGCGGGTTCGGTGCCCGCCTCGATCAGCAGCACCCGCCGCCCGGCCTGCTCGGTCAGCCGGGCGGCCAGCACCGAGCCGGCCGAGCCCGCGCCGACGACGATGTCGTCCCAGCCGCCCGCCGTCCGCGCCATCAGGCCGACTCCCCCGCCCGCTTGCGCAGTTCCGCGGTCAGCTCGGTGACCGTGGGGCTCTCGAACAGCAGCCGCAGGCCCTCGTCGCCCTCGGTGTCGATGCCGAGGTCGTCGCGCAGCCGGGTGAGGATGCGCACCGCGTGCAGCGAGTCGGCGCCCATCTCGAAGAGGTTGTCGAGCACCCCGAAGTCGTCGCGCTGGAGCACCTCGCGCCAGATGCCGAGCATCTGCTCCTCCAGGTCGTCGTGCGGCCCGACGTAGGCCTCCTGGTCCGGCTCGGTCCAGGCGGTGGGCAGCGCGGAGACGTCGACCTTGCCGTTGGCGCTGAGCGGGACGGCGTCGATGAGCAGGTAGTGCTGCGGCACCATGTAGTCGGGCAGGACGTCGGCGAGCGCGGCCCGTACGGCTTCGGTGTCGGGCTCGGAGCCGGGCCCGGCCACGACGTAGGCGACCAGCTGGCGGGAGCCGGTGACGGGGTTGGCGTCGACCCGGACCAGGCCCTCGGCCACACCGGGCAGCCGGCGCAGGGCCGCGGTGATCTCGCCCAGCTCGATGCGGTAGCCGTTCAGCTTGACCTGGGAGTCCAGGCGGCCGAGGAATTCGATGTCGCCGCCGGGCAGATAGCGCCCGAGGTCGCCGGTGCGGTAAAGGCGCTCGCCGGTGACCGGGTGGGTGACGAAGCCGGCGGCGGTGCGCTGCGGGTCGGCCCAGTAGCCCTTGGCCACTCCGGTGCCGCCGATGTAGAGGTCCCCCGGGGTCCAGACCGGACAGGGCTCGAAGGCCGCGTTGTAGATGTGCAGGGTCTGGTTCGCCAGCGGTTTGCCGTAGGGGACGCGGACCCATTCCCGCGGGACCTCGCCGACCGGGTAGCAGACCGACCAGATCGACGCCTCGGTCGCGCCGCCCAGGCTGACCACCTGCGCGGCGGGCTCGGCGGCCCTGATCGCGTCGGGCAGGGTGACCGGGATCCAGTCGCCGCTGAGCAGTACCGTACGCAGGCTGCCCGCCGCGGTGCGGCCGCCGGCGTCCACCCAGGCCTGCATGAGCGCGGGCACCGAATTCCACACGGTGACGCGGTGCTCGTCCATCAGCTCGGTCCAGTGCTGCGGGTCGCGGGCGCCGGCCGTGGACGGGATCACCACGGCGGCGCCGGCCGCGAGGGTGCCGAAGACGTCGTAGACCGACAGGTCGAAGCTCAGCGAGGACAGCGCGAGGACCCGGTCGTCCGGGCCGACGCCGAAGCGCTCGTTGATGTCGAGGACGGTGTTGACGGCGCCGCGGTGGTCGATCATGACGCCCTTGGGCGTGCCGGTCGAGCCGGAGGTGAAGATGACGTAGGCCAGGTCGGTGGGCGCGGGCCCGCTGTCCAGCGGGCCGTCGTCGGCGGCGACCACCTCGGCGTCCTCCAGGGTCAGCACCTGGACGCCGGCCGGCCACTGCGCGCTGTCGCGCAGCGCGGCGGAGGTCACCACCAGCTGCACCCCGCCCAGTTCGAGCACCTGGGACCTGCGGGCCTGCGGCCACGACGGGTCGACGGGCAGGTAGGCGGCGCCGGAGGCGGTCACCCCGAGGGTCGCGGCGACCTGCTCCCAGCCGCGCTCCAGGACGACGCCGACCAGGTTGTCGCGCCGGGCGCCGCATTCCAGCAGCCGCCGGGCCAGCCGGTTGGCGTGCCCGGTGAGCGCGCGGTAGGTCAGCCGGCTGTCGCCGTCGATCACCGCGACCGCGTCGGGCGCGGTCCGTGCCCGCTCCTCGGCGAGCCCGCACAGGGTGCCGCCGGGCAGTTCGCGGCCGGTGGCGTTGGCCGCGTCGCGCTCGGCCTGCTGCCAGGCGGGCAGTTGCGGGCGCAGGGAAGGGTCGTCCCAGGCGCTGTCGCCGGTGGCGAGCTGTTCGAGCAGGCCGTGGTAGGCGGCGAACATGTCGTCGAGCAGCCGGTCGGGGAAGAGCGCGTCGACGCAGTCCCAGTTGTAGAGGAGGTCGCCGAACTCCTCCATGATCTGGTGGTCCACCCACACCTGCGGGGTCTGGCTGATGCCGTAGCCGAGCCGGCCGAAGAAGCCGCGGTCCGCGGCCTGGTCCTGCTCGGGGGCCGAGCCGATGGCACTGGTGACCACGATCGGCATGGCGGCGCCCAGTCCCGAGGACAGGCTGCGGGCCCGCTCGCGCAGCACCCGCAGGCCGCTGTAGGCGGTGTGCCCGAGGTCGCGCAGCAGCTGCCCGCCGAGCCGCAGCGCCCGCTCGGCGAACGGCTCGTCGCCCGGCTCCTGGACCGCGAGCATGGTCAGCGAGGTGAAGTCGCCGATGATCTCGCCGATGTCGGGGTGCAGCGGCGGCCGGTCGAAGAGGGTCAGGTTGAGGGTGAAGCCGTCTCGTCCGGCGGACCACAGGCGCAGCACGTCGGAGAAGGCCGCCATCAGCGCGACCGAAGGGGTCAGCCCGCGCTTCCTGGCCGCTGCTTTGACCGCGTCCCACTGCTCGCGCGGCAACCGGCCCTGGCGGCGGACGAATTCCACCGCGGGCAGCTGCGACGGCTGCATGGCCAGCGGCAGTTCGGGCGCGGGCGGCAGGTCGGCCAGCCGGCCCAGCCAGTAGGCCTCTGCCTGCTGGTAGCCGGGGCCTTCGCGCAACTCCTGCTGTGCGGTGATGTAGTCGCGGTAGAAGACGCCGGGCGGCTCGGGCAGCCGGTCGGGCTGCTGGTAGCAGACCCGCCAGTCGTGGAAGAGCAGCGCGAGGCTGAAGAAGTCGATGATGAGGATGTTGAAGCTCAGGTGCAGCCGGTGCCGCCCGCCGCCGAGCAGGCTGGCGCGGATCTCGAACAGCGGCCAGGCGTCGGGCTCCGGGGTGTGCGCGCCCATCTCGCCCCGGGTGCGCAGCAGTTCGTCCTCGCGCCGCTGCTCGGGCAGGCCGCTGAGGTCCTGGACCGCGATCTCGTACGCCGGCACGTCCGGCAGCACGCGCTGCAGCCCGTCGGGCTGGACGACGGCCCGCAGCATGTCGTGCCGGGTGATGACGGCGTTCAGCGCGCGGGTGAGCCGGTCGGGGTCGAGGCCCTCGCCGTCGAGTTCGAAGTAGTAGTGGGTGGAGACGCCGCCCAGCTCGATCGCGGAGCTGCGGCCGATCCAGTACGCCTGCTGGATGTCGGTCAGCGGGAAGGGCTCGTGGCGCAGGTCGGGGCGCGGCACCACGCCGACGCGCTCGCCGCCGGCCTCGCTGCGGCGCAGCAGCGCGATCAACTGGTCGCGGCCCGCCTTGAGTTGTTCCCGCAGTTCCGGGGTGAGCGAGCCGGCCGGAGCCACCACGTCGAGACGGTCGTCGACCAGGCGCAGCCTGATGCCGCGCCGGTGCAGTTCGGAGAGCAGTGCCTGGGCCATGATGTCTACGCACCTTGTCTTGGTCGGCTGATCGCTTCGGCCACCGCGGCGGCATGTCGGGGAGTCAGCAAGGTGTAATGCGTGGCCGGCACGGTGGCGCCGGTCACGGACCCCGAGGTCACTGCCGCCCAGCCCCAGTCGGGCACGGCGGCGGCCGGGTGGCCGGCGAATTCGCCGACCTCGCCCTCGCCGGCGCGTACGACCACGAGGTCGGCGGCGATGGTCGGCGCCGCGTAGCTGTTGCAGGCGCGGACCACACCGCGGAAGACGGCCAGCGGGTCGGCGAGCGAGGCCGGGTCGATCCCCGCGGCCCCGGCGCCCGCCAGCGCGAGCACCTCGGCGAGCGCGAGCGGATCGGGCAGCGCGGCCAGCCTGGACACCTCGTCGTCGGCGACGGCGTCGGCGCGGAAGCCGATGCCGAGGTCCTCGACGAACCACAGCAGCAGCCGGGTGTCGTCCAGCAGGCGGGGCACGGTCGGGCTCGGCGAGTCCAGGACGGCCAGCCGCTCGACGGTCTCGCCGCGCGCCTCCAGCAGATGCGCCAGCTCGAAGGCGATGACGCCGCCCGACGACCAGCCGCCGAGGCGGTAGGGGCCGTGCGGCTGGACCGCGAGCAGCGCTTCGAGGTAGTGGCCGGCGAAGTCCTCGACCTTGTCCAGCGGCCCGCCGCCGCTGCTCGGGGTGGGCGCCTGGAAGGCGTGCACGGGCGAGTCGAGGAGTTCGGCGAGCTTCTCGTAGCAGAGCACGTTGCCGCCCGCCGGGTGCACGAGGAACCACGGGGTGCCGCTGGGGCGGTGGGTGAGCCGGACCAGCGGGGACCACTGGGGTTGCGCGGTCTCCAGCCACCGGGCGAGCCCGGCGACGGTGCGCTGCTCCAGCAGGACGCCGAGCGGGATGCGGCGGCCGGTGGTCGCCGCGAGGCGCTCGATGACGCGCAGCGCGGCGAAGGACTGGCCGCCGAGGTCGAAGAAGTCGTCGTGCACGCCGACCTTTTCGGCCTCCAGGGTCTCCGCCCACACCTCGGCGATGGCCGCCTCGGCCGGTGTGCGCGGCGCCACGTGCTCGCCCCTGCCGCCCTCGTCGGCCGGGCCCAGCGCTTCGAGCGCGCGCCGGTCGAGCTTGCCGTTGGCGGTGAGCGGCAGCGCGGGCAGCACGGTGATGTGCGCGGGCACCAGGTAGGAGGGCAGGCGCTGCGCCGCGAAGTCTCGCAGCGCGGCGGCCGTGGGGCCGCCGCCCGGTGCGGCGTCCGGGTGGCCGACGACGAAGGCGGCGAGCTGCTTGCCCGAGCCCGTGCTGCGGGCCACCACGGCGGCCTGGGCGACGTCCTGGTGTTCGAGCAGCGTCTGCTCGACCTCGCCGGGCTCGACGCGGAAGCCCTGGATCTTGACCTGGAAGTCGGCCCGGCCGAGGAATTCGATGGTGCCGTCGGGCAGGTAGCGGCCCAGGTCGCCGGTGCGGTAGATCCGTTCGCCGGTGCGGGGGTGGGTGACGAAGGCCGCGTCGGTCTTGGCCTGGTCGCCGAGGTAGCCGAGCGCGAGTCCGGCGCCGCCGATGTGCAGGTGGCCGGGGACCCAGGTGGGCGCGTCCCGCCCGAGGTCGTCCAGGATGTGCCAGCTCTGCCCGGCGAGCGGGCGGCCGTAGGGGATGCTGGTCCACTCGGGGTCGACGTGGTCGACCGGGTGGCAGATCGACCAGATCGACGCCTCCGTCGCGCCGCCCAGGCTGACCACCCGGGCGTTCGGCGCGACGCGCCGGATGCGGTCGGGCAGCTGCACCGGGATCCAGTCGCCGCTGAGCAGCACGGTCCGCAGGTGCGGGAAGGTCGCGCCGGCGGCTTCCGCGGCCTCGGTGAACAGCTGCATGATCGCCGGCACCGAATTCCACACGGTCACGCCGTGCCGCCCGACCAGGTCCAGCCAGGCCCCCGGGTCGGCGGCCGCCGCGGTCGGCAGCACCAGCGCGGCGCCGGCGGCGGCCGTACCGAACACGTCGTAGACGGACAGGTCGAAGCAGAGCGAGGAGATGCCGAAGACGACGTCGTCCGGGCCGATCCCGAAGCGGCTGTTGATGTCCTCGACGGTGTTCAGCGGCCCGCGGTGGTCGAGCATCACGCCCTTGGGGCGGCCGGTGGAGCCCGAGGTGTAGATGACGTACGCGAGGTCGGCGGGCGTCCGCGTGCCGCCGGCTGCGCCGCCGGCGGGCGCCACGGCGCCGGCGGGCGGAGTGACCGGGAGCACCGGGGCCTTGGTCAGCGGCGCCACGTCGGCGAGACGGTCCTCGTCGGTGAGGACCGCGGCGGCCTCGATGTCACCCAGCAGGTAGCCGATGCGGTCCTCGGGCCAGCCCGGGTCCATCGGGACGTACGCGGCGCCGGCCGCGAGCGCCGCGAAGACCGCGACGATCTGGTCGGGGCCCTTGGGCAGCACCACCGCGACCCGGGCGCCGTCCGTGACGCCGCTCGCGCGCAGCCTGGCGGCCAGTTCCGCGCTGCGGGCCCGCAGTTCGGCGTAGGTGAGGGTGGCGCCGTCGGCGATGACCGCCGGCGCGTCGGGAGCGGCCGCGGCGCGCGCGGGCAGCGCGTCGTGCAGGAAGCCGGGCGCGGGGGCCGCCACCGGGGGCGCGGGCAGCGCCCGCTGGACGCGCTGGGCGGCGGGCAGCAGGTCGAGTCCTGGCGCCTCCCAGGCCGCGTCGTCGTAGGCGAGCGCGGTGAGGGCCGTACGGTAGCCGTCCTCCATGGCGTCGATCAGGCCTTCGGGGAACATCTCCTCGATGACGTCCCACACCACCCACAGGCTGCCGTCCGGCAGTTCCCAGAATTCGCAGTCGAACCGCACCTGCGGGGTCTCCAGGGTGCTGTAGTCGGGCCTTTCTGTGGCGCCGACGAAGAGCGCGCTGCCGACGGCGAAGGGGCAGACCGCCCGGCCGGGGGTGCGGCGGGCCGAGTTGAGCGCCTGGAGCACCTTCACCCCGCTCCACTGCGAGTGCTCGACGTCCGCGATGACCTGCGACTGGAGCCGCCGGGCGCGGGCGATGAAGGGCTCGTCGTGCCGCCAGTCGGCCTCCAGCGGATAGAGCGACGCGAAATTGCCCAGCACCTGGCCGATCTGCGGGTGCAGCGGCACCCGGTGGGTGATCATGTTGTTGATCAGGAAGTGCCGTGACCCGCTCCAGTACGACAGCAGCTCCGCGTGCGCGGCCAGCACCACGTTGGTCTTGGTCAGTCCCCTGGCCTCGGCCTTGCCGCGCAGCCGCGTCCACAGGTCGGCGGGGAAGAGCAGCTCCCTGCGGACGAGCAGCGAGCGGCGCCGCAGGTCCGCGCCGGCGGCCAGCGGCACGGCGGGCGCCTCGGGCCAGCCGGGTATGCGCTCGCGCCAGTAGCGCTCCGCGGCCCTGCCCTGCGGCGACTCCTCCAGCTCGGCGAGGGCCAGCACGCAGTCGCGGTAGCCGATCTCCAGGTCGTCGGGGACCGACGCCGGGTCGTCGTAGGCGCGCATCACGTTGGCCAGGAAGCCCATGGTGCCGGGGGCGTCGCTGAAGAGGTTGTTGTTGTTCCAGTGCAGCCGGGCGCGGCCGTCGCCGTAGCGGCTGATGTGCGCCTCGACCCACGGCCAGCGGGAGATGTCCGGCTCGTGCCGCTCCATCGCCGCGCGGACCCGGGCGATCTCGGCCTCGGCCGCCGCCTCCGTCATGCCGGCCAGGTCGGACACCGTGACCTTGACAGGGGCGGGGTCCTCGCCGACGGCCTGCATGCGCAGGTCGTCGCGGACCACGACGAGGTCCTTGCGCTGCCTGCGCAGCACCTGGTTCAGCGCGGCCTGGTAGCGGGCCGGGTCCAGCTCGGCGAATTCCCACTCCATGTACTGGTGGGGCCGCACATGGTGCTCGAAGCCCTCGCGGCTGCCGATGATGAAGGACGTCTGCAGGTCGGACGGCGCGAAGGGCTCGCGCAGCGCCGCCGCGTCGTGGGTGATGGCCGGCAGGTCGCCGGCGCCGGTGTCGGCGAGGCCGGCGAGCCACTCGATCAGCTCGGGCTTGTGCCGCACGATACGGTCGCGCAGGTCGGCGCGCAGGCTGCCCTTGGGCGCGGACACCTCGAGACGCGCGTCGTCGACGAGCCGCAGTCTCACCCCGGCCCCGGCGAGTTCGGCCAGCAGATTCGGGACGGTGGTCACAGTGTCAGCACCTCGGTCTCCTGGTCTCCGTCAAAGTCGTCGCCGGGCGCTGCGGACACGCTTCTGATCGTCAGCTGCTGGCAGATCAGCTCGGCCACCTCCGCCGCGGTGCCGCCGCTGAAGAGCAGGTCGGGCGGCACGTCGGCGCGGAAGTCGGCGAGCAGCCTGCTGCGCAGCTGCACGGTGGTCAGCGAGTCGAGGCCGAGCGTGTTGAGCCGGACGGCGCCGAAGCGCTGCCGCAGGTCGTCCCGGTCGGCGCCCGGGATGCGCAGCAGCAGCCCGACCCGGTCGAGCAGCCCTTCGAGCACCGCCTGCCTGGCGGCCTCCGGCTCCCGCAGCACCAGCGAGGTCAGCTCGTCCAGCGATACGGCGGCGGCCTGCGCCGGCTCTTCGGACGCCGCGCCGACCAGGTCGCCGAGCAGGGTGTAGGGCTGGCGGCGGGAGAAGGCGGCGCCGTAGCGGTCCCAGTCCACCCGGGCCAGGCCGACATGCGGCTGCGAGCCGCCGCCCGCCATCAGGCCGCCCAGCGCGGCCAGCGCCCTGCCGGTGGGGATCGCGTCCATGCCCTGCGAGGTGAAGCGGTCGAGCAGGCCGCGCTCGTGGGCCATGCCGGTCTCGGCCCACGGCCCCCACCCGGTGCTCAGGGTGCGGCGGCCCTGGCTGCTGCGGTGGACCGCGAGGGCGTCGAGGAAGCTGTTGGCGACGACGTAGGCCGCCTGGCCGGGCGAGCCGGTCAGCGACAGCATCGACGAGTACAGGACGCAGAAGTCCAGGTCCAGGAAGGCGGTGTGCTGGTGCAGCAGCCAGGCGCCGCGCACCTTCGGGTCGAGCACCCGGCTGAAGCGCGGCCAGTCCAGGTCGACCAGCGCCGCGTCGTCGGTGACGCCCGCGGCGTGCACGACACCGCGCAGCGGCGGCATCTCCTTCGCGATACGCGCGAAGAGGTCGGCGACCTCCGCCGGTTCCGCGATGTCGACGGCGCGGGTCTCGACCCGGGTGCCGCGGTCCCGCAGGTCGGCGATCCAGCCCGCGTCGGCCGGCACGTGGCGGCCGACCAGCACCAGGGTGCGGGCGCCGTGCTCGGCCAGCCAGCTCGCGGTGACCCGCCCGAGGCCGCCGAAGGCCCCGGTGACCAGGTAGGAGCCGTCGGCCCGCACCGGCGGCGGCTGGCTCGCGCCCAACTCGGCCTCGCGCAGCCGCGCTTCGTACCACTGCCGGTCCCGCACCCGGTAGTGCCCGGACCCGGGGCGGCTCGCGACGGCGCCGAGCAGGACGGGGAGGGGCGGGGCCTCGGCTGCCGGGTCGAGGTCGACCTGTGCGACCCGCAGGTCGGGGTAGTCGGCGATGACCGCCTTGGCGGCGCCGGTGAGCACCGCCTGCGCCGGGTCGGGGGCGTCGTCGGTGGCGCCGGTGGAGCAGACCAGGACCTGCGCCCCTTCGGTGCCGGGCGAGCGGACGAATTCCTGGAGCAGGAGGAAGCTGTCGCGGGCGAGCCGGAGGGCGGTCCGCACGGTGTCCTCGGCGGGGGCGGCCGACGGCGCCGCGTGCAGGATCAGGCCGGCGAGGGTGCGGCCCGAGGCGCGCAGGCGGGCCAGTTCGTCGCGGAGGGCTTGCGCGGTGGGCGCGGCGAGCGGGACGACCGGGCCCGCGGGGGCGGCCGGTCGGGCCGACCAGCGGGCGGCGAGGGCCGCGTCGTCGCTGAAGAGCAGCCAGGTCGCGTCGGCGGGGGCGGCGGTGCCGGACGCCTCGGGGAGCGGCACCCAGGCGGTCTCGTAGCGGCGCAGGCCGGGCCCGGCGAGGGCGGCCAGCGCGCCCGCGGGGACGGCGCGGAATCGCAGGGCCTCGAATGCGGCCAGACATCGGCCGTCCTCGGCGTGCAGCGCGAGGTCGAGCACCCGCTCCCCCGCCGTCCCGTCGTCGGTGCGCCGCACCCTGCACCACACCCGGGACGGCAGCGGCTCGAAGACGGTGCAGCGGCCGAGCGAGGTGGGCAGCGGCACCCCCTCGCCGTCGCCGAGGAAGGCGCCGACGGTCTGGAAGCAGGCGTCGAGCAGCGGCGGGTCCAGGACGTAGCCGTCGCGGCCGGACCCGGCGGCGGTGCCCGGCGCCGGGGTGGTCTCGACCAGGGCCGTCGCCTCGTCGCCCGCGCGCCACAGGCGGCGCAGGGCGCGGAAGGCGGGACCGTGGTCGACGGAGCCCGCGCGCAGGCGGGCGTAGAGCGCGTCGACCGGCACCTCGGTCATCCCGACGGTCAGCCCGGCGGGCGCGGCGTCGGCGGGGCGCTCCCGGGTGGGCCGCGTGGCCGTCGCGGTGGCGTGCTCGGCCCACTCGGCGGCGGCGTCCTCGCGGCTGAAGCAGCGGATCAGGGCGGCGCCCGCCTCGCGCGGCTCGACCACGGCCTGGACGGGGCGGGGGTGCTCCTGCGCGAAGGGCAGGAACTCGTTGAAGGTGACGCCTTCGAGGGTGAAGGGCGCGTCCTGTCCGCCCGGCGCCGACCGGGCCGCGGCGAGCGCCCATTCGAGCATCGCCGCCGCGGGCAGCACCGGCACACCGGCGACCCGGTGCTGGTCGAGATACCACGGCCGGTCGGGCGCGAGGCTCTGCGCGAACCAGCGGCCCGCCGCCCCGGCCAGCTCGACGGCGGCGCCCAGCAGCGGGTGCCCCGGTTGCGCGGGGACTTGCGCGGGTGCGGTGCGCGGCCCGGCGAAGTGCCAGTAGCGCCGGTGCTGGAAGGGATACGCCGGCAGCCGTACCGTCCGCGCCCCGGCGCCGAAGACGGCGGCCGGCCAGGTCACCGTGACGCCCGCGGTGTGCAGTTCGGCGAGCGCGGTCAGCAGGGAGCGGGTCTCTGCGCTGCCGGTGCGCAGCGCGCTGGCCAGGACGCTGCCGGTGCCGTCGGCGCCCAGGCAGCGGTGGACGAGTGCGGTGAGCACCCGGTCGGGGCCGAGTTCGAGGAAGGCGGTGACCTTGGCGTCCCGCAGGGTGCGGACGCCGTCGAGGAAGCGGACCGCCTCGCGGGCCTGGGCGACCCAGTAGTCCGCGGTCAGCAGCTCCTCGCCCGCGACCGCGCCGGTGACGTTGGAGACGACCGGGATGCGCGGCGGGTGGAAGTCCACCGTGCCCGCCACGGCCCGCAGTTCGTCCAGCGCGCCGTCCATGTGCGGGGAGTGGAAGGCGTGGCTGACCCGCAGCCGGGTGGCCTTGCCGCCCTGCGAGCGCCACTGCTCGGCCAGTTCGGTCGCGGCGTCCAGGTCGCCGGAGATCACCGTCGCGCCGGGAGCGTTGACCGCGCCGACCGTGACGCGGTCGGTGCGGCCGGCGAGCAGCGCGCGTACTTCCGCCTCGTCGGCGTCGAGGGAGAACATCGCACCGCCCGCGGGCATGGCGCCCATCAGCCGGCCGCGCGCGGCGACCAGGGCGGCGGCGTCGGCCAGCGAGAAGACGCCGGCGACGTGGGCGGCGGCCAGTTCGCCGATCGAGTGCCCGAGCACGTAGTCGGGGACCAGTCCGAAGGACTCCGCCAGCCGGTAGAGGGCGACTTCGAGCGCGAAGAGCGCGGGCTGCGTGTAGGCGGTGCGGTCGAGCAGCGCCGCCTCGTCGCTGCCGGGTACGGCGAACATCACCTCGCGCAGGGGCCGTTCGAGATGCGCGTCGAGTGCCGTGCACACCTCGTCGAGAGCGGCGGCGAAGGCGGGCTGCTCGCGGCGGAGCTCCGCGCCCCTGCCGGGGCGCTGGGCGCCCTGCCCGGTGAAGAGGAAGGCGGTCAGCGGCCGTTCAGCGGCCTCGCCGCGGACGAGCTGCGCGGCGTCGCTCCCCGCGGCGAGCGCGTCGAGGCCGCCGAGCAGCTCGGCGCGGCTCTCCCCGACGACCACGGCCCGGTGCTCGAAAACCGACCGCGTCGTGGCCAGCGCCAGCCCGATGTCCCCGGGCCTGGCGCCCTCGGCACGCGCCCGCAGCCGCCCGGCCATCTCCCGCAGGGCCGCGCCGGACCGCGCGGACAGCACCCACGGCACACCGCAGGCGGGAAGTCCGGTGCCTGCCGGGCCCGCGTCATCGGCCGGGCCGGGCGCGGCGCCCTGTCCCTCGGACGCGCCGGCGACACGCTCGGCATCCGACGGACTCGCGGTGCCGGGCGCCACCGGAGCCGCCGCGGTCGCGGCGGCCGCCCGGTCGGCCGGGGCAGGCCCTTCACCACCGGGCGCTGCGCCCCCGGCGTCCTGCGGCGTCCCGGCCGCCGGATTCCCGTCCGGGCCGGGCGTGTCCTGCGTGCCGGAGAGCGCGGGCGACACGCCCGGGTACGCCGGGGCGTCGGCGGGGGGCTCCTCCAGGATCACGTGGGCGTTGGTGCCGCTGATCCCGAAGGCCGAGACGCCGGCGCGGCGGGGGGTGGGGCCGGCGGGCCAGGGGGTGGGGGCGGTCAGCAGGGTGATCGCGCCGGACGACCAGTCGACGTGGTCGGAGGGGCGGTCGGTGTGGAGGGTGCGCGGGAGGACGCCGTGGTGCATGGCCATGACCATCTTGATGACGCCCGCGACGCCCGACGCGGCCTGCGAGTGGCCGAGGTTGGACTTGAGTGCGCCGAGCAGCAGCGGGCGGTCGGCCGGGCGGTCGGGGCCGAAGACCGACAGCAGGGCCTGCGCCTCGATCGGGTCGCCGAGCGTCGTACCGGTGCCGTGCGCCTCGACCGCGTCGATGTCGGCGGGCGCGAGCCGGGCCGCGGCGAGCGCCTGCCGGATGACGCGCTGCTGCGCGGGACCGCTCGGCGCGGTGAGACCGTTGCTGGCGCCGTCCTGGTTGACGGCGCTGCCGCGGATGACGGCGAGCACCCGGTGGCCCTTGCGCCGGGCGTCGGAGAGGCGTTCGAGGACGACGAGTCCCGCGCCCTCGCTCCACGCCGTGCCGTCCGCCGCGTCGGCGAACGGTTTGCACCGCCCGTCGGGCGCGAGCCCGCCCTGCGCGCCGAATTCCACGAACATCCCCGGCGTCGGCATCACCGCGGCCCCGCCCGCCAGGGCGACCCCGCACTCGCCGCGGCGCAGCGCCGCGCACGCGAGGTGCATCGCGACCAGCGACGAGGAGCACGCCGTGTCGATGCTGACGGCCGGGCCGCCCAGGCCCAGGCTGTAGGCGATCCGGCCGGACGCCACGCTGGTCGACCTGCCGGTGAGCAGGTGCCCTTCGAACCCGGCGGGCGGTTCGTGCATCGGCGCGCAGTAGTCGTTGTGCACCAGGCCGGTGAAGACGCCGGCGTCGCCGCCGCGCAGGGTGCCGGGGTCGATGCCGGCGTGTTCGAAGGCCTCCCAGGCCAGTTCGAGCAGCAGCCGCTGCTGCGGGTCGACGGCGACGGCCTCGCGGGGCGAGATCCCGAAGAAGGCGGCGTCGAACCCGGCGACGTCGGCGAGGAAGCCGCCGCCCGCGGCGGGCGCGTCGCCGGCCCGGCGCAGCGCGTCGAGGTCCCACCCGCGGTCCTCGGGGAAGCCGCCGATCGCGTCGGTCCCGTCGGCGGCCACCCGCCACAGGTCGTCGGGGTCGGCCACGTCGCCGGGATAGCGGCAGGCCATGCCGACGATCGCCACCGGCTCGGTGTCGCGGGCCTCCTGGTCGCGTAACCGCTGGTGTGCCTCGGCCAGGCGTGACGTGGCGGTCTTGAGGTAGCTGCGGAGCTTGGCTTCAGTAGTCATTTCCCACCTGGCGCATCAAGGGGTCGCTGTCGAGCGCGTTGAAGAGGTCTTCGTCGGAGGCGGATGCGTAGTCGTGCGCGGCGCCGGCCGCGGTCCACGGCAGGTCGCCGGCGAAGCGGCCCACCAGCTCGCGGAGCCGGTCGGCGGCGGCCGCCCGCTCGGGTTCGTCCGCGCCGAGGGAGCCCAGCGCGGCTTCGATACGGTCCAGGTCGGCGGTGAGGGTGGCCCGCGGCGGGGCGGCGGCAGGGGCGAGGCGGTCAAGGAGGAAGTCAGCGACCGCCGTTGGCGTGGGGTGGTCGAAGACGAGCGTCGCGGGCAGCCGCAGCTCGGTCGCGGCGGTGATGCGGTTGCGGAATTCCACCGCGGTCAGCGAGTCGAAGCCGGCCTCCTTGAACGACCGCCCCACGGCGATGTGTTCGGGGTCGCCGTGGCCGAGGACCGCCGCCGCGTGGGCGCGTACGAGGTCCAGCAGCACCCGCTGCGGGTCGGTGCCTCCGGCGGCGAGCCGCTGGGCCAGGGACAGCGGCGTCTCGCGCGGCGCGGCGGCGGCCCGCCGGACGGGGGCGCGTACGAGGCCGCGGAGCAGCGCGGGGATGCCGGAGTCCTGCACGCCGAGAGCCGCGTGGTCGAAGCGGGCGGCCACGGTGGCGGCGGACCGGTGGGCGACGGCCTCGTCGAAGAGCAGGAAGGCCTGGCCGGTGGCGAGCGGCAGTTGTCCGCCGCGGGCCATGCGGGCGCTGTCCTGGCCGGTGAGGTGCGCGGTCATGCCGCTGGCCTCGGCCCAGTAGCCCCAGGCGATGCTGGTCGCGGGCAGGCCGTTGGCGTGCCGGTGGTGGGCGAGGGCGTCGAGGAAGGCGTTGGCGGCGGCGTAGTTGGCCTGGCCGGGGCTGCCGAGGACGCCCGCGATCGAGGAGAAGAGGACGAAGGCGGCGAGGTCGCGGCCTTCGGTGAGGCGGTGCAGATTCCAGGCGGCGTCGACCTTCGGGCGCAGCACGGACTCCAACTGCCCCGGGGTGAGCGAGGCGATGGTCGTGTCGTCGAGCACTCCGGCGGCGTGCACCACCGCGGTGAGCGGGTGCTCGGCCGGTATCGCGTCGAGGACGGCGGTCAACTCCCCCCGGTCTGCCGCGTCGCAGGCCGCCACGGACACCTCGGCGCCGAGCGCGGCCAGCTCCTCGGTGATCCCGGCCGCCCCTTCCGCGGCGGCCCCGCGGCGGCTGACCAGCAGCAGCCGGCGTACGCCGTGGTCGGTCGCGAGGTGCCGGGCCAGCAGCAGGCCCAGGGTGCCGGTGCCGCCGGTGATCAGCACGGTGCCGTCCGGGTCGAGTTCGCGGGGCAGGCTGAGTACGACCTTGCCGGTGTGCCGGGCAGCGCCGAGATACCGCAGCGCGCGGCCGGTCCTGCGTACGTCCCAGGAGCGCAGCGGCAGCGGGCGCAGCACACCGCTGTCGAACAGCGCCCCGAGGTCGGCCAGGATCTGCTGGATGCGGTCGGGGCCGGCGTCCAGGATGTCGAACGCCCGGTAGGCGACGCCCGGATGGGCCGCGGCGACATCGTCAGCGTCCCTGATGTCGGTCTTGCCGATCTCGATGAACCGGCCGCCGTGTGCGGTCAGTCGCAGCGAGGCGTCGGTGAAGTCCCCGGCCAGGGAGTTCAGTACGACGTCCATGCCGCCCGGGGCGGCGGCGCGGAAGGCGTCCTCGAAGGCGAGGGTGCGGGAGTCGGCGATCCGGTCGGCGGAGATGCCGAGCGCGCGCAGGGTGGCGTGCTTGGGGCGGCCGGCGGTCGCGTAGACCTCGGCGCCCCAGTGCTCGGCCAGTTGCAGCGCCGCCATGCCGACACCGCCGGTCGCCGCGTGCAGCAGCAGCGAGTCACCCGGCTTGAGACCGGCGAGGTCGGCCAGGCCGTGGTAGGCGGTGATGAAGACGATCGGCACGGTGGCGGCCTGGGCGAAGCTCCAGCCGGCCGGGACCGGCGCGAGGTGGCGGCGGTCGGTGACGGTGACCGGGCCGACACCGGCGAAGAACAGGCCCATCACCCGGTCGCCGGGCGCCAGGTCGGTGACACCGGGACCGGTCTCCAGCACCACGCCCGCGCCTTCGCCGCACATCGCCCGGCCGTCGTCGACCATGCCGAGGGTGACGACGACGTCGCGGAAGTTCAGCCCGGCCGCACGCAGCGAGACCCGCACCTCCCCCGGCTCCAACGGCCGCCCCAGCTCGGGGCGCCGGGCCAGCGCGACCGCGTCCAGGTCGCCCCGCGCGCCGGGGGCCGGCTCCAGCCGCCAGGGGGCGCCGTCCTGCGGCGCGGCCGGCAGGTCCGCCGCCACCCGGGCCAGCCGGGGCGCGAGCAGCAGCCCGTCCCGCTCGGCCAGTTGCGGCTCGCCGGCGGCGAGGGCGGCGGCGTAACGCTCCCACCAGCGGTCGCCGCCGGGGTCCGCGGGCGCGGCGGCGCGCGCGGCGGCCGGGGCGGGGACGGGCCCCGCGCCCGCCGGCTGCGGATCGGCGGCCGGCGCCGGCAGGCGCGGGTCGGTGTCCAGCAGGACGATGCGGCCCGGGTGTTCGGTCTGGGCGACCCGCAGCAGGCCCCACAGGGCGGAGGCGGCCAGGTCGCGGAGGTCCTCGCCGTCGCGGGCGGCCACCGCGCCGCGGGTGGCGACGACCAGGCGGCTCTCAGCGAGCCGGTCGTCGGCCAACCAGGCCTGGACCAGGGCCAGTACGGAGGCGGTCGCCCGATGCGTGGCGGCCGGCTGGTCGGGTTCGCTCTGCGGCGTCGCGTCGCGCAGCACGTAGACGTCGGCGGCCGGCGCCGCGGTCCGGGAGCCGTCGAGGAGCGACCAGCGCAGTGCCGGCTCCTCCCGCCGGTCGGGGGCGGCCGGTGCCTCGGACCACTCGACGTGGAAGAGCGGGGTGCCCGACGGGCGGCGGGCGGCGCCGAACTGCTCGCCGTCCGCGATCCGGGTGGCCAGCGCGGCGACGCTCACCACGGGGGCGCCGTCCGGGTCCGCGGCGTCCAGGACGAAGGTGTCGCCGCCGCCCGTCCCCGCGGGGGCGATACGCACCCGCAGCGCGCTCGCCCCGGTGGCGTGCAGCGTCAGGCCGCCCCAGCTGTAGGGCAGGACGATGCCGGGCTCGTCGTGCCCGACGGCGAAGAGCACCAGCGGGTGCAGCGCGGCGTCCAGCAGCGCGGGGTGCACCTCGAAGCCGCCGGCCGCGTCCTGCGGGTCGTCCGGGCCGGCGGGCAGCGCGATGTCCGCGTAGACCTCGTCGCCCTTGCGCCAGGCGGCCCGCAGCCCCTGGAAGCCGGGGCCGTACTCGTAGCCGAGTGCGGCGAGCCGGTCGTAGGCGTCGGTCACATCGAGGGCCTGCGCGCCGGGCGGCGGCCAGCTGCCGTCGAGGACGCGGCCGGTGCCCGCTTCCGGGGCGAGGGTGCCGTCCGCGTGGCAGGTCCAGCCCGCGGGGTCCGCGGCCTGGCCCGCGGGTGCCTGCGGCCTGGCGTGGACGCCGACCGGGCGGCGGCCGTCGGCGTCCGGGGCGCCGACCGTGACCTGGATCTGCACCGCGTCCTGCGGGCCCAGCGCGAGGGGCGCGTGCAGCGTCAGCTCCTCCACCTGGCCGCATCCGGCCCGCCGGGCCGCGTGCAGGGCGAGGTCGGCGAAGGCGGTGGCCGCGAGCAGCACCGTGCCCCGCACGGCGTGGTCGGCCAGCCACTCGTGGGTCGGCAGCGACAGCCGGCCGGTCAGGACCAGGCCGCCGCCGTCGGCCAGGTCCAGGGCCGCGGCGAGCAGCGGGTGCCCGGCCGGCTCCAGGCCGGGCGCGTCACCGGCAGGGGCGGGGGCGTCGAGCCAGTAGCGCTGCCGCTGGAAGGGGTAGGTCGGCAGGTCGACGGGACCGGTGGAGTGCCCGGCGAAGACGGCGTCCCAGTCCACGGCGAGGCCGCGGACGTGGGCCTGGCCGAGCGAGGCGAGGAAGCGCCTGCGGCCGCCGTCGTTCCGCCGCAGCGTCCCCCAGGCGTCGGCGCCGACGCCGTCGTCGGGCGCGGTCTCCCGCAGGGTGTCCTGGATCGCGGTCACCAGCACCGGGTGCGGGCTGATCTCCACGAAGGAGCGGTGCCCGTCGGCGTAGAGCCGCCGGATCGTCTCGTCGAAGCGGACGGTGTGGCGCAGGTTGCGGAACCAGTAGTCCGTGTCGAGGCCCGCGGTGTCGAAGAGGTCCGCGGAGACGGTGGAGTAGAAGGGCGTCGCGGACGCGGACCCGGTGATGCCGGCCAACTCCGCCGCGAGCCGGTCGCGCAGGGCCTCCACGTGGCCGGAGTGCGAGGCGTAGTCGACGTCGATGCGGCGGGCGTCGACCTCCTCCGCCTTGAGGGCGTCGAGCAGTTCGTCCAGCGCGGCCGCGTCGCCGGAAACCACCGTGGAGGCGGGGCCGTTGGTCACCGCGATGCCCAATTCCCCGCCGTGGTGGGCGAGCCGCCGTTCGACCTCGCCCGCGGGCAGCGGCACGGAGGCCATGCCGCCGAGCCCGGACAGCGCGGCCACGGCCTGGCTGCGCAGGGCGCTGATCCTGGCCGCCGTGTCGAGGTCGAGTGCGCCGGCCACGCAGGCGGCGGCGATCTCGCCCTGCGAGTGCCCGACGACCGCGTCGGGTTCGACGCCGTGCGCGCGCCACACCTCGGCGAGCGAGACCATCACGGCGAAGAGCAGCGGCTGGACCACGTCGACGCGCTCCACCGGCGGCGCGTCCGGCTCGCCGCGCAGCACCTCGAGCACCGACCACCCGGTGTACGGCGCGAGCGCGGCGTCGCACTCGTGCATCCTGCGGGCGAAGTCCGCGCTGGAGTCGAGCAGTTCGAGTCCCATGCCGCGCCACTGCGAGCCCTGTCCGGGGAAGACGAAGACGGTGCGGCCCGGCGCCTCGGCCCGTCCGGTGACCACCCCGGCCGGGGTCTCGCCGTCCCGCAGCCCGCCGAGCGCGCCCGCCAGTTCCGCCGCGGACCCGCCGACCACGACGGCCCGGTGCTCGAAGTGGCTGCGGGCGGTGGCCAGCGCGTGCCCGACGTCGGCGGCGCCCGCGGTGCCGCTCTCCAGCAGCGCGCGGACCCGGGCGGCCTGCTCGCGCAGCGCCCCGGGGTCCTTGGCGGACAGCGGCAGGGCCACGGCGCCGGGCGCGCCGTCCGGGTCGCTGTCGGCGGCGGGCCCGGCGGGGGCGTCGCCCAGCGGTCCGAAAGCCGGGTCGTCCAGCGGCAGTTCGAGGATGACGTGGGCGTTCGTGCCGCTGATGCCGAAGGAGGAGACCGCCGCCCGGCGCGGGCGGTCGGCGGCGCCGCCGGGCCAGGGGGCGGCCTCGGTCAGCAGGGACACCCCGCCCGCGGACCAGTCGACCCGGGGGGTCGGGGTGCCGGCGTGCAGGGTCCTGGGGAGCAGTCCGTGGCGCAGGGCCATCACCGTCTTGATCACTCCGCCGACTCCGGCGGCGGCCTGCGCATGGCCGAGGTTGGACTTGAGGGAGCCGAGGCGCAGCGGGCGGCCGGCCGGGCGGCCGGCGCCGTAGACGGCCATCAGGGCACGGGCCTCGATGGGGTCGCCGAGCGTCGTGCCGGTCCCGTGGGCCTCGACGGCGTCCACGTCGGCGGGGGCGAGGCGGGCGTCGGCGAGCGCCTGGCGGATGACGCGTTCCTGGGCGAGGCCGTTGGGCGCGGTGAGGCCGTTGCTGGCGCCGTCCTGGTTGACCGCGGAGCCGCGCAGCACGGCGAGCACCGTACGGCCGTTGCGGCGCGCGTCGGAGAGCCGCTCAAGGACGAGCAGGCCGACGCCCTCGGACCATCCTGTGCCGTCGGCGTCGGCGGAGAAGGCCTTGCAGCGGCCGTCGGGCGACAGCCCGTGCTGGCGGCTGAACTCCACGAACATCCCGGGCGTGGCCATCACGGTGGCGCCGCCCGCGAGCGCGAGCGAGCACTCGCCCTGGCGCAGTGCCCGCGCCGCGAGGTGGGTGGCCACCAGCGAGGACGAGCAGGCGGTGTCCACGGTGAGCGCGGGCCCGTGCAGGCCGAGGGTGTAGGCGATGCGGCCCGAGGCGACGCTCGCGGTGCTGCCGGTGAGCAGGTAGCCGTCGTAGCCGAGCGCGGGTTCGTGCAGCCGCGGGCCGTACTCCTGCGACATCGCGCCGACGAAGACCGCGGTGCTGCTGCCGCGCAGTGACTGCGGTACGACACCGGCCCGCTCCAGCGCCTCCCAGGACGTCTCAAGGAGCAGCCGCTGCTGCGGGTCCATCGCGGCGGCCTCGCGCGGGCTGATGCCGAAGAAGGCGGGGTCGAACCGGTCGGCGTCGTGCAGGAAGCCGCCGGCCCGCGCGGAGGACGTACCGGGCTTGTCGGGGTCGGCGTCGAAGAGCGAACCGAGGTCCCAGCCGCGGCCCTTGGGGAAGTCCGTGATGGCGTCGCCGCCGGTGCGCACCAGCTCCCACAGGTCCTCGGGGCCCTCGACGCCGCCGGGGTAGCGGCAGGCCATCCCGACGATGGCGATCGGCTCGGCGGGGTCCGCGGCCCACGCGGGGGCTTCGCCGTCCTGGACGGCGGCCGGCCCGCCGCGCAGCCCGCCGAGGTGCCGGGCGAGCAGGGCGGCGGTGGGGTGGTTGAAGATCTCCTCGGGCGGCAGGTCGACGCCGGTCAGGAGGCCGATCCTGTCGGCGAGTTCGACGGCGCCGAGCGAGTCGAGGCCGAGTTCGCTGAAGGCGCGGTCCACGTCGACCACGTCGGTGGTGACATGGCCGAGGACGAGCGCCAGGTTGGTGCGTACCAGCTCCAGCGGGTCGGCGGCGGCGTCCGGCGCGGCCGCCGGCTCGGAAGGCTCGGCCGGCTCGGCGGCGGGCACGGGGGCAGGTGCGGGGGCGGGGGCGGCCGCGGTCCCGAGCCAGTACCGCGCGCGCTGGAAGGCGTACGTCGGCAGCGCCACCCGGCGCGTGCCTGCGCCGTAGAGCGCGCCGAAGTCCACCGGCAGGCCCCGCACATGGGCGTGCGCCAGGGCGGTGGCCAGGACGGCCGTCTCCGGCCGGTCGCCCCGCAGCGTGGGCAGCGCGGCCGTGGCCGGGTCGTCGAGGCAGCCGCGGACCATGCCCGACAGGGCGCCGTCCGGCCCGAGTTCGAGGAAGGTCGTCGCGCCGAGCGCGCGCAGCGAGCCGACCGCGTCGGCGAACCGCACGGTGCCGCGGGCGTGTTCGACCCAGTAGCCGGGGGTGGCGAAGCGCTCGGGGTCGGCCGGGGCGCCGGTCAGCGTGGAGACCACGGGCAGCGTCGGCGGGCGCAGGTCGAGGCCCGCCACCACCTCGCCGAAGGCCTCCAGCATCGGGTCCATGAGCGGGGAGTGGAAGGCGTGGCTGACCCGCAGCCGCCTGGTCTTCCGCCCGCGGGCGGCCAGTTCGCCGGTGACGGCGAGCACGGCGGCCTCCTCGCCTGCGACGACCACCGACGCGGGCCCGTTGAGCGCCGCGACGGCGGCCCGTCCCGCGTAGGCGGCGAGCAGGGCCGCGACCTCGTCGGGCGCCGCCTGTACTGCCACCATGGCGCCGCCTGCGGGCAGTTCCTGCATCAGCCGCCCGCGCGCGGCCACCAGCGTGACGGCGTCCGGCAGCGACAGCGTGCCCGCGGCGTGGGCGGCGGCCACTTCGCCGACGGAGTGCCCGGCGAGCAGGTCCGGCACCAGGCCGAGGTGCTCGAGCAGCCGGTGCAGCGCCACTTCGAGTGCGAAAAGGGCGGGTTGGGTGTACGCGGTCCGGTCGATCAGCCCCGACGGGTCGGATCCGGGCTCCGCGAGGACGAGTTCGCGCAGGTCCAGGTCGAGGTGCCGGTCGAACTGCGCGCAGACGGCGTCGAATGCGCGCGCGTAGACCGGGAAGGCGGCGTGCAGGCCGCGGCCCATGCCGACCCGCTGCCCGCCCTGCCCGCCGAAGAGGAAGGCCGTCCGGTGCGGCCCGTCGGTCGCGGTGCCCCGGACGACGGCGGGGTCGTCGCCGCCGTGCGCGAGGGCGTCGAGCGCGCGGACGTAGCCGTCCCGGCCGTCGGCGACGACGACCGCCCGCTCGGCGAACGCGGTCCTGCCCTCGGCGAGCGACCTGCCGAGGGCGGCGACGGAGTGCTCGGGGTGCGCGACGACGTGCTCGCCCAAGCGCGCCGCCTGCCCGCGCAGCGCGGCGGCGTCGCGTCCCGACACCGGCCAGGGCAGCACGGCGGGGGCGGGCGGTTCCGCTTCCGCGGCGGCGGCCGGCAGGCGGGGGGCGTCGGTCAGGACGAGGTGGCAGTTCGTGCCGCCCATGCCGAAGGAGCTGACCCCGGCGATCAGCGGCCGGTCGGGGTGCGGCCAGGGTGCGGTGGCGGTCGCGACCCGCACGGTGGGCGGGACCGCGGGGTTCGGGGTGGCCAGGTTGAGGCTGGCCGGGATGCGCCGGTGCTTGATGCTCAGCGCCGCCTTGAGCAGGCCGACGACTCCGGCCGCGCCTTCCAGGTGGCCGACGTTGGTCTTGGCCGAGCCGACCAGCAGCGGCCCGGCCCCGGCGGTGCGGCCCTCGCCGAAGACCGCGCCGAGCGCGGCCGCCTCGACCGGGTCGCCCACCCTGGTCCCGGTGCCGTGCAGTTCGACGTACTGCGTGGCCGCCGGGTCGGTGCCCGCCGCGGCGTGGGCGCCGCGCAGCACCTCCTCCTGGGCGGGGGCGCTCGGCACGGTCAGGCCGGCGGCGGCTCCTGCGTTGTTGACGGCGCTGCCGCGTATCACGCAGTAGACGTCGTCGCCGTCCTCCAGCGCCCTGCGCAGCGGCTTGAGGACGACCACGCCGCCGCCCTCGCCCCGCACGTAGCCGTTGGCGTCCGCGTCGAAGACCCGACATCGGCCGTCGGGCGACAGTGCGCCGAAGCGGTGGGCGCTGACCGCGCTGTCGGGTACGAGGTTGAGGTGCACGCCGCCGGCCAGGGCGAGTTCGCTGCGGCCCGAGCGCAGGCTCTCCACCGCCAGGTGGACGGCGACCAGCGACGAGGACTGCCCGGTGTCGACGGTCAGGCTCGGGCCGCGCAGTCCGAGGACGTACGAGAGCCGGTTCGCCATCAGCCCGCGCTCCAGGCCGGCGAGGGTGTGCCGGGTGATCGCCCGGTGCCCGCCGCGCCGCGCGATGGTGGCGTAGTCGTCGGCCATCGCGCCGAAGAAGACGCCGGTGGTGCTGCCGCGCAGGTCGGCGGGGCGGATGCCGGCGTCCTCCAGCGACTCCCAGCCCAGCTCCAGCATCAGCCGCTGCTGCGGGTCCATCGCGGTGGCTTCCCTGGGCGAGAGCCGGAAGAAGGCCGGGTCGAAGAGGTCGACCCCGTCGATGAAGCCGCCGGTGCGTACGGCGGCCGGCAGGTCGCCGTCGTCGCCGCCGTCCCAGCGCCCCGCCGGGACCTCGCCGATCGCGCTGCGGTCCTCCGTCAGCAGGCGCCAGAACGCCGCGGGGTCCGGGGCCTGCGGCAGCCTGCACCCCAGCCCGATGACCGCGACCGCGTCGTCCTGCTCCTGCATCCGGATGCCCTCCCAGACGGTCGCGGTCGGGCACGGCAACGGCAGGCGGCAGCGACCACCCCCGTACCTGCACCTCGAACCTCGATGTTCCGAACTCCCGGCTCAGACGCTACGGCTGGGCCGATGCGGGGGCATCGCGCAGATTGCTGGCTTGGGCGGCGCCGTCCGGCTGCCGCCGCGCACCCGCTTTGCGCCCGCTGCCTGGCGGAACTCCGCCACACCGTGACGGGCGGCGGCGCGGATCGTTGAGGTGTCGACACCAGGCAACGAGGAGATGTGTGCACAGCATCGTCAACATCGAGCAGGCGGCAGCCTGGAACGGTGACGAAGGCGTCCACTGGGCGGATCACCAGGCGGACTACGACGCCGTCAACAGCGGCTTCAACGAGGCGCTGTTCGCGGCCGCCCTGGTCGGCGACCGGGACCGGGTGCTCGATGTCGGGTGCGGCAACGGGCAGGTCACCCGGCTCGCCGCCCGCCGCGCCGAGTGGGGCCACGCGGTCGGCGTCGACCTGTCGGCGCCGATACTGCGCCGCGCGCGGGCCATGGCGGTCGTCGAGGACGTCACCAACGTCGAGTTCGTGCAGGGCGACGCCCAGGTCCATGCCTTTCCCGACGGCCGCTTCGACGTCGCCGTCAGCCGCTTCGGCGTGATGTTCTTCGCCGACCCGGTCGCCGCCTTCCGCAACGTGCGCCGCGCGCTGCGGCCCGGCGGGCGGCTGGCCTTCCTGTGCCTGCAGCCCATGGAGCGCAACGAGATCGGCTCGGTCCTCAGCTCCTTCACCCGCCGCCACACGCCCGCCGGGTCCCCCGTCAGGCCCGCCGACCTGGCCGGCGCCTTCTCCCTCGCCGACCCGTCGGCGGCCACGGCGCTGCTCGAACGCGCCGGCTTCCACGACGTCGCCGCCACCGGCGTCGAGGCACCCCAGACCTGGGGCAGGGACGCGGTCTCGGCCGCCCGCTTCCTCGCCGGCTGGGGCCCGGTCCGCGCCATCTTCCCGGCCGAGCCGCACTCCTGCGACGGGGCCCATGCGGACCTCTACGAGGCCCTGACGGCGTACGAGACCCCCGCGGGTGTCCGGCTCACCGGCGCGGCCTGGCTCGTGACGGCCACCGCCTGAGGCCTGCCACGGCCGGCGGCCGCGTACAACCAATCGACCTGACGGGTGGTCGGACGGGGTGGGGGCGCAAGGACGGCGTCCCGCGCTGTCCGACCGGGAGGAACCCTTCTTGCTTTCCCACCGCACCCGTCGCCGCCGTCTGGGCACGGCCGTCGCCACCGTTCTCGCCGCCACCCTCGGCGCCGCCTCGCTGACCGCCGCCCCCGCGGGCGCGGCGGAGGGGTCGGGCGCCCCGCTCCCGATGGTGCCCGGCGCCACCCTGGCGTCCGCGGGCTCCCTGGGCTTCCTGACCCGGGTCCCGCACAGCTACCAGGGCGGCGAGGACGGCAAGCTCCGCTGGACCCCCTACGCGGGCGGGGCGACCCGCGACACGCTCTACGACGAGGTCGAGGGGATCGCGGAGCCGGCGGGGGACACGGTCGTCACGGCGAGCGAGATCTTCGGGACCAAGGCGCTGGACATGGCCACCGGCGTGTCGTTCGGCATGCGGCCGGTCGACGACGGCATGGACAGCCTCTTCGCCGGCGCCGCGAGCTCGGCCCTCTTCGTCCGCGGGGCCTCGCACCTGTGGCTGGAGACCGCGGACGCCGAACCGCGTGCCGTGCGGGGCCTGCCGGAGAAGACCGGCTACGACCGGGTGCAGCCGGGCGACGCCACGCACGCGCTGCTCGGCACCCGGACCGCGGACGGCGGCAGGCGCATCGCCCTCATCGACCTGGCCGACGCCACCCTCGGCTTCCCCTTCCCGCCGCAGGCACGCGACGCCGTGGTCTCCGGCAACCGCCTGGCCTGGGTCGAGGACGACACCGCCGCGAACACCCTCCGAGTGGTCGTCAGGGACCGGGCCACCGGCGCCGACACCGTCGTGCCCGTGCCGGGGAGCACGGCGGGAGCGGACCCGGCGATCGGCCTGCTGGGCGACTGGGTGATCTGCGGGGCGGTCGCCCTGCACATCGGGACCGGCGAGAAGGTCGCGCTCCTCGACCGCGCCGACGCCTCGTTCGGCATCCCCGACGGCAGCGGGCAGATCGTCCAGGGCAGCAGCGCCACCGAGGGCGCGGGCGTCTTCCGCGTCTCGACCGGCGCGGACGGCCGCCCGGTGGTGCGGCTCCTGGCGCACGCGGGCACCGCCACCTCCGCCCTGCACGACTTCGA
This sequence comes from Streptomyces sp. NBC_00433, assembly GCA_036015235.1. Lineage (NCBI taxonomy): Bacteria > Bacillati > Actinomycetota > Actinomycetes > Kitasatosporales > Streptomycetaceae > Streptomyces > Streptomyces sp. NBC_00433. Next base: position 714,116 of record CP107926.1, read on the forward strand.
CGACGACGGCCTCGCCGACGTGCTGGGCCGGGACTCCGCGGGCGTGCTGTGGCGGGACAGCGCCGGGGACGGGCTCCCGCGGACGCGGATCGGCGGCGGCTGGCAGATCTACGACAAGATCGAGTCCGTCGGCGCCGTCGCGGGGGTCGACAGCCCCGACTTCCTCCCCAAGCTGGTCGCCCGGGACAAGGACGGGGTCCTCTGGCTGTACACGGGCCGGGAGGACGGCGGCTTCGCCCCTCGGGTGCGGATCGGCGGCGGCTGGCAGGCGTACACCCACATCGCCGGCGGCAGCGACCTCACCGGCGACGGCCTCCCCGACCTCGTGGCCGTCGACCCGGCCGGGGTGCTCTGGCTCTACCGCAGCACCGGCGACGCCGCCCGCCCCTTCGGGACCCGCAAGAACATCGGGACCGGCTGGAACATCTACAACGAGCTGACCGCCGTCGGGAACTTCGCCGGGGCGCCCGCGGGCGACCTCGTCGCCCGGGACAATGACGGCGTCCTGTGGCTCTACCTCAGCAAGGGCGACGGGACCTTCACGCAGCGCACGAAGATCGGCGGCGGCTGGCAGGGCTACTCGCACCTCATCGGCGCCGGCGACGTCGACCACGACGGCAAGGCCGACCTCCTCGCCTCCTATCCCGGTACGAACACCGTCTACCTCTACACCGGGACCGGCGACCGCAACCGCCCGGTCGAGAACCGGGTGGTCTCCGACGCCCAGACGGGCTACGCCTACGACCACCTGGCCTGAACCGGGGGGAAGCGTCAGCCGGCCTCGCCGGCCGCCGCCGGGTCGGCCGGCTTGGCGGCCGGCGGTGTGAGCGGCACGCCCCGCAGGAGCTGGACCATCACGGTCAGCACGCCGGCCATGACGCACTGGTCGCTGAGGTTGAAGATGCCTCCGTGCCCGACCTGGATGAAGTCAAGCACCGCTCCCCGTCCGAAACCGGGGGTGCGGAAGATGCGGTCCGCGAGGTTGCCGCCGGCCCCGGCGAAGATCAGGCCGAGGCCGGCGGCCCAGCCGGGGGTCCGCACCTGGGGGGCCGTGCGGGCGATGAAGGCGAGGACGCCGATCGCCAGCACCGTGAAGACCAGGGTGGCGCGCGGCGCGAAGGATCCGGCGGCACCGGAATTGCGGTAGGCGGTGAAGGTGAGGTGGCCGCCGAGCAGGTGGCTCGGCGGGTGGCCCTCGACGGCCACGGCCGCGATGGCCTTGGTGACCTGGTCGAGCGCGAGCCCCGCCGCCGCCGTGATCCACAGCACCCGCTGTGCCACTCGCCCGCCAGAAGTCGGCATGGGCAGCCTCCCGCGTGTCCGTCACCGTACCGTCCCGTCGAGCGTACGCCCGACCCCTGGCAGCCCCCTATCGTGGCAAAATCTTCCATATCCCCCCGAACGGCCCTACTGCGGCGGGCGGCGGGCGGGAAGGCTGGTGCGGACGACACCGTCCCCGCCTGGAGGTCCCGATGCCCGACGCGTCCACCACCCGCCCGCCCGCGGCCCTGCCCGAGGACGAGCTGCGGGCGCTCGACGCCCACTGGCGGGCGTCGAACTACCTCGCGGTCGGCCAGATCTACCTGATGGGCAACGCGCTGCTGACCGAGCCGCTGCGGCCCGAGCACATCAAGCCGCGCCTGCTGGGGCACTGGGGCACCTCGCCGGGGCTGAACCTGGTCCACACCCACCTCAACCGGGTGGTCCGGGCCCGCGACCTGGACGCGATCTGCGTGTGGGGGCCCGGCCACGGCGGCCCCGCCGTGCTGGCCAACTCCTGGATCGAGGGCAGCTACACCGAGGCCTACCCCGAGATCACCAGGGACGCCGTCGGGATGGCGCGGCTCTTCCGGCAGTTCTCCTTCCCCGGCGGCGTCCCCTCGCATGTCGCCCCGGAGACGCCCGGCTCCATCCACGAGGGCGGCGAGCTGGGGTATTCCCTCTCGCACGCCTACGGCGCCGCGTTCGACAACCCCGGCCTCGTGGTCGCCTGCGTCATCGGCGACGGCGAGGCGGAGACCGGGCCCCTGGCCGCCTCCTGGCACTCCGACAAATTCCTCGACCCCGTCCACGACGGCGCCGTACTGCCGATCCTGCACCTGAACGGCTACAAGATCGCCAACCCCGCCGTACTGGCCCGCCTCCCCCGGCAGGAGCTGGACGACCTGCTGCGCGGCTACGGCCACGACCCGATCCACGTCACCGGCGACGACCCCATGGCCGTCCACCAGCTGATGGCCGCCGCGATGGACACCGCCCTGGACCGTATCGCCGCCTTCCAGCGCGCCGCCCGCGAGCAGGGCGCGACCGAGCGGCCGCGCTGGCCAATGATCGTGCTGCGCACCCCGAAGGGCTGGACAGGACCCGCCGAGGTCGACGGCCTGCCCGTCGAGGGCACCTGGCGGGCCCACCAGGTGCCGCTCCCCGCGGTGCGGGACAACCCGGACCACCTGCGGCAGCTGGAGGAGTGGCTGCGCTCCTACCGCCCCGACGAACTCTTCGACGCCGACGGCCTCCCCAGCCCGCAGGTGCTCGCGTGCGTCCCCGAGGGCGCCCGCAGGCTGGGCGCGAACCCGCACGCCAACGGCGGGGCGCTGCTGCGGGACCTGCCGCTGCCGCCGCTGAACGACTTCGCCGTGCCCGTCGACACCCCGGGCGCCACCCTGCACGAGGCGACCCGCGTGCTGGGCGCGATGCTGGAGCGGGTCATGGCCGACACGGCGGAGCGCCGCAACTTCCGGCTGGTCGGCCCGGACGAGACGGCGTCCAACCGGCTGCAGGACGTCTACGGGGCGACGGGCAAGGCCTGGCAGGCCGAGGTCCTGGACGTGGACGAGGACCTGGACCGGCACGGGCGGGTGATGGAGATCCTGTCCGAGCACACCTGCCAGGGCTGGCTGGAGGGCTACCTGCTGACCGGCAGGCACGGCCTCTTCTCCTGCTACGAGGCCTTCGTGCACATCGTCGACTCGATGGTCAACCAGCACATCAAGTGGCTGCGCACCACCCGCGACCTGCCCTGGCGCCGCCCGATCGCCTCGCTCAACTACCTGCTCACCTCGCACGTCTGGCGGCAGGACCACAACGGCTTCTCCCACCAGGACCCGGGCTTCATCGACCATGTGCTCAACAAGGCGCCCGAGGTCGTCCGCGTCTACCTCCCGCCGGACACCAACACCCTGCTCTCGGTGGCCGACCACGTCCTGGCCTCCCGGGACTACGTCAACGTCGTCGTGGCCGGCAAGCAGCCCGGCTTCGACTGGCTGTCGATGGACGCCGCCCGCGCCCACTGCGCCCGCGGCGCGGGGCTGTGGGAGTGGGCCGGCACCGAGGACGTCCGCCGAGGACCCGACGTCGTCCTGGCCTGCGCCGGCGACGTACCGACCCTGGAAGTGCTGGCGGCGGCCCAGCTGTTGCGCCACCACCTGCCCCAACTCGGCGTCCGGGTCGTCAACATCGTCGACCTCGCCCGCCTGATGCCGCACGACGAGCACCCGCACGGCATGACGGACGCCGAATACGACGCCCTCTTCACCCCTGACAAGCCGGTCATCCTCGCCTACCACGGCTACCCCTGGCTCATCCACCGCCTGGCCTACCGCCGCACCGGCCACGCCAACCTCCATGTGCGCGGCTACAAGGAGATCGGCACGACGACCACGCCCTTCGACATGGTCCTGCGCAACGACCTCGACCGCTACCGCCTGGTCATGGACGTCATCGACCGCGTCCCCGGCCTGCCGGTGACCGCTGCCGCCGTACGCCAGCGGATGGAGGAGGTGCGCCTGCGGCACCACGGCTGGGTCCGCGAGTACGGCACCGACCTGCCCGAGGTCGCCGACTGGGCCTGGCAGGACTGACCGGGCGGGAAAAGGGACCGGCAAACGGGGGACCGGGCGGAAAAGGGACCGGGCGGGACTCACCGGTCGGGGAGAAGACCGGTCCGCCGTCGCACCCCCCGTGGTGTGCGACGGCGGACCGGTACGGCCGGGCGGCGGGAGGACCGACCGTCCGGCCAGCTATCGGTCGTGCCGGGCGAAGGTCGACGCGAAGGCGTCGAGCTGGTTGTGCGGCAACTGGTAGGAGGACGGGCCGAGCAGGTAGAAGGACTCGATGCCGACACCCATGGCGGCGTCCACGCGCTTGCCGAGCTGGCCGGGGGTGCCGGCCAGCGTCAGGTGGGACGCGAAGCGCTCGGCGTCGTCGTCGCCGATGTAGCGGTCGGCGATCGCGACGGCGAGGTCCCAGCTCTCCGCGTGGGTGATGTCGGGGTAGACGCCCTCGACCACGTCGGGCACCTCGATGTCGATGCCGACCGCGCGCAGCGCGGCCCCGGCGCCGAGCTGGGCCATGGCCAGGCACAGCGGCTTGACCTGGCGGACGGCGTCGGCCTCGTCCTGGGTGACCAGGGTGTGCGCGGCCAGCACGACGTCGAGGTCGGCCAGGGTGCGGCCGGCGCGCTCGGCCCCGGCGCGGATGAAGCCGGTGCCGCGTTCGACCAGCGGCGGTGCGGTGCCCGCGGCGAGGATCACGCCGTCGGCGACCTCGCCGGCGAGCGCGAGCGCCTTGGGGCCGCTGGCCGCCATGTAGACCGGCACCTCGCGGGCCGCGTGCCGGCGCAGCCGCATCGGCCGCTCGCCGTACGGGCCCGGCCAGCTGGCCTCCTCGCCGCGCAGCAGGCCGCGCAGCAGCGCGATGTTCTCGCGCATCCGGTGCAGCGGGGTGGGCCGCTTCCCGATGGTCTTCACCGAGCTGTCGCCGGTGCCGAAGGCGACCTTGACCCGGCCGCCGGAGATGTCGTCGACGGACGCGACGGCATTGGCGGTGACCGCGATGTGGCGGGTCTCGAAGTTGGTGACCGCGACGCCGATGCCGATGTGCTCGGTGCGGTCGGCGACCAGGGCCGCGGTGGTCCACACGTCGTGCCACAGGAACTGCGAGTCGGGGATCCACACCGTGTCGAGGCCCTCGGCCTCGGCCCGCCGGGCGAAGTCGGCGACCTCACGGGCGGGCGCGCAGGGCGGCAGGCGCAGGCCGAACCGGGGGGCGCTCATGCCGCGTCCAGGAAGTCGCGGACCACGTCGGTGAATTCCTCGGGGAGGTGGTCGGGCAGCGGCACCATGCCGCCCTTGATCTCCTCTATGCGGATGCCGGGCACCGCGGCGGCCCAGCGGGGCAGGTCGCCGTAGGCGACGTCGCCGGGGGCGCCGACCGCCATGACGGGGCAGCGCAGCCGCGGCAGCCTGGTCTCCATCTCGTAGCGCGCGACGGCCGCGTGTCCCTCGTGCCGGCGCGTACCGGCCGTCAGCGCGTCCACGATGAAGGCTTCGAGCAGGTCGGGGCGGCCCGGCGGGTAGTACGGCTGGCGCGCGCGCCACAGTTCGAGCAGGTGGTCGCCGTCCTCGTGGACCTCGGCGTGGTCGACCCGGGGGCGCTGGGTGCGGCCCTCGGCGTCGACCAGCGGGGTGCAGGACAGCACGATCTTCTCCACCCGGTCGGGGTGGACGGCGGCGACCTCGACCGCGATGACCCCGCCGGTGTGGTGGCCGACCAGGCTGGCCCTCTCGATGCCGAGGGCGTCGAGCAGTTGGACGACGCCGTCGGCGTAGGCCTCGACGGACTCCACCAGGGGGCCGTCGGCGGGGGGCAGGGGGGCGGAGGAGGCGCCGTAGCCGAGGGTGTCCATGGCTATCGCGCGGTGGGTGCGCCCGAGCAGCGGCACCACATCGCGGAATTCCGTCCAGGAGCGGGGCGACTGGTGCAGCATCAGCACCGGCTTGCCTTCGCCCTCCTCGACATAATGGATCTGGCCTGCCGGAACATCGGCATACGCGCGGCGCATCTGCGGCCTCCCTGCCAGCGAACTGCCGGAGCCGTGGCGGCTACCGGCGTGAACTGTATTCACTTCCGAGATTCTAACGTACATCTTCTCGATAATTGTGCACACATTCGGCGGTCAACGGCCCCCGGGTGCGCGCCCGTTCAGCCTTCCCGCAGCCGGGCGGTGGCCGCCTCGTCCAGCCGGAAGTCCTCGCCGTCGGCGACCACGGCCACACCGTAGGAGTCCCTGGCCGCCGCGGGCGAGACATAGCCGGCCCGCACATCGGCCAGCACGCGGGAGGCCGGGCGCTCGTACGGGTCCCCGTAGCCGCCGCCCCCGCCCAGCTCCACGACATGGCAGTCGCCGGCGGACAGCCGGGTGCCGACCTTGCCGTTGGGGAAGTCGACGCGCTCGCCGTCGGCCTGCTCGACGGAGATCCGGTTCGCGAGCGCGTCCCGGCCGCCGGCCAGGCCCCAGGGGGCGCAGGAGGTCCGCTCGATCCAGGAGTCCAGCCGGGCGGAGGTGTTCATCCGCACCCGTATCCGGGTGCCGAGGCCGCCGCGGTTGCGTCCCGCGCCGCCGGAGTCCTCGCGCAGCGCGTACTCCTCGACGGTCACCATCGGGTATTTGGCCTCGATGACCTCGGCGGGGGCGTTGTGCGTGTCGCCGTCGTTGATGCAGATGGTGGCGCTCTGCCCGTCGGCGCGCGAGGTGGCGCCCCAGCCGCCGCCCTGCGGGCCGCCGAAGAACTGGAAGAACTGCCCGGTGCTGTCGTCGACACCGTAGCTGTGCGTCATGCCGAGGTCCGCGTAGTGCCCGGCGATGACGCCGTCGGGCAGCACATCGGCCAGCGCGCGGAAGACGCAGTCCACCACCGTCATCGGATAGGTCATCCACCAGCGCATCGCGGCAGGCTTGGTGGCGCTGACCACCGTGCCGGGCGGCAGGGTCACGTCCAGGGGGCGCACCGAGCCGGAGTTGATCGGCCGCCGGCCGGGCGAGGTCAGACAGGTGAAGGCCACCTGCGCGGCCGAACGCCCGGCAGTCGCGCCCGAGTTGAAGTAGCCGGCGACCTGCGGGCTCATCTCGCTCAGGTCGATGGTCATGGTGTCGCCCTCGACCACCACCCGGACCCTGATCGGCACCGGTGTGCCGGTGTGCACACCGTCGTCGTCCATGTACGCCTCGGCCCGGTAGTCGCCGTCCGGGATCTCGCGGACGGCCTGCCGCGCCAACTCCTCGCTGTGGTCGAACAGTCCGGTGATGCCGGCCTGCACGGTGCCCGCGCCGTAGCGCTCCAGCAGGGTGCGCATCCGGGTCTCGCCGGTGCGGATGGCCGCGACCTGGGCGCGCAGGTCGCCCATCGCCAGGTCGGGGAAGCGGACGTTGGTGGCGATCAGCCGGGTCAGCTCGTCGTCCTGGACGCCCTCCTTGAACAGCTTCACGATCGGGATCTGCAGTCCCTCGGCGAAGATGTCCGTGGTGGTGCCGCCGAGCAGGCCGCCCACGTCGAGCCAGTGCGCCATCGACGCCGCGAAGGCGACGAGCCTGCCCTCGTGGAAGACCGGCAGGGTGAAGATCATGTGGTTGAGGTGACTGCCCATGATGTAGGCGTCGTTGGTCAGCAGGATGTCGCCGGGCTTGATGCCGCCGGGTCCGTAGAAGGCGATCTTGGCCTTGATCGCGTCGGACAGGCCGCCGACGAACATCGGCAGGCCGAGGCCGACCGAGATGGTGTCGCCGTTGGCGTCGAAGAGGCCGACCGTGAAGTCCTGGGCCTCGTAGATGATGAGGTTGTAGGCGGTCCTCATCAGGTTGGTCTTCATCTCGTCGGTGATCGAGACCAGCGAGGCGCGGATGATCTCCGTGGTGATCGGGTCGGTCGCGGCGGGTACGGCGTCCCGCGCCGCGTCGGCGGCGGGCACGGTGGCGTTGTCCATGGCGGTGCTCACTGTCCGATCGTCAGGAGGAGGTTGCCGAACGCGTCGACCTCAAGGGTGTCGCCGGGCCGCAGCAGCGTCGTGGCGGTGGGCTCCTCCACCACGGCGGGACCGGCGATCCTGTTGCCCGCGAGCAGTGCCTCGCGGGCGTAGACCGCGGACGGGACGGGCCCCTGCGCGGGGGTGAAGACGATGTCGCGGGCGCCGGTCCTGGCGCCGGCCGGGGGCTCGTCCCGCCCGCGGGCGATCTTGGGCAGGTCGGGCTTGCCGAGGGTGCCGACCGCGGACACCCGCAGGCTGACGATCTGCGCGCGCTCCTCGGGCGCGCTGTGGCCGTAGCGCTCCCCGTGGGTGACGTCGAAGGCCCGCTTCAGCGCCGCGGCGCCCGGCTCGTCGGGGACCTGGACGGTCACGGTGTGCTCCTGGCCGACGTAGCGCATGTCGGCGGCACGCTGGAACTCCAGGCCCTCGAAGCGGACCGCGCCGTCCCGCAGCGCCTGCGCGCACTCGTGCTCCAGCTCCTGGAAGGACGCTTCGAGCGAGCCCGCGGTGTCGGCGTCGATGTGCTCCTCGGTGCCCAGGGTGCGGACCCCGGTCTGCACGATGTCCCTGCGGACGTCGGCCATCAGCATGCCGAGCGCGGCGAAGACGGCGGGGAAGGGCGGCACGACGACCTTGCGTATCGCCAGCTCGCGGGCCACCAGCGAGATGTGCAGCGGCCCGTTGCCGCCGTAGGCGAACAGCGCGAAGTCCCGCGGGTCCAGGCCTCTTTCCGTGGTGACCGCGCGCACCGAGTTGGCCATGGCGGCGGCGCCGATCGCGATGACGCCGGCCGCGGTGGCGGTGGGGTCGAGGGACAGCTCCGCCGCGAGGGCGCCGACCGCCCGGTGGGCGGCGTCGCCGTCGAGTTCCAGGCCGCCGGCCAGCAGGCCGCCGGCCGGCAGGTGGCCGAGGACGACCGCCGCGTCGGTGATGGTGGCCTGGGTGCCGCCGCGGCCGTAGCAGGCCGGGCCCGGGTCGGCGCCCGCGCTGCGCGGGCCGACGTGGATGCCGCGGGCGTCGTCCAGCCAGGCGATGCTGCCGCCGCCGGTGCCGACCTCGACGATGTCCAGGCACGGGATGCGGATCGGCAGCCCGGTGCGGTATCCGCCGAGGAAGTAGTCGCTGGCGAGCGGGAAGGTCAGGTCGCGGATGACGGCCGTCTTGGCGGTGGTGCCGCCCATGTCGAAGGCGATGGCCTCGCGGTAGCCGAGCGCCTCGCACAGCGCGATGGTGCCGACCACCCCGCCGGCCGGTCCCGACTCCAGCATCTGCACGCACTGCGACGAGGCGGTGGCCACGTCGCACACCCCGCCGTTGGACTGCATGATGGCCAGCGGCGCCGCGGAACCGCCCTCGGTGAGGCGCTGGTCGAGCCGCCGCAGGTAGTCGCTGACCAGCGGGCCGACGAAGGCGTTCGCCGCGGCCGTCGAGGTCCGCTCGAACTCCCGGTATTCGCGGCTGATCTCGTGCGACAGGCAGACATAGGCCCCGGGCAGCTCCTCGCGGAGGATCTCACCCATCCTGATCTCGTGCGCGGGGTCGCGGTAGGCGTGCAGGAAGGTCACGGCGACCGCCTCGACGCCCTGGGCGGCGAGCCGGCGGGCGACCTTCCTGGCCTGATCCTCGTCCAGCGGGGTCGTCACCCGGCCTTCCGCGCCGAGCCGTTCGGCCACCTCGTGAATCAACTCGCGCGGTATCAGCGGCTCGTGCCGGGTGAAGGCGAGGTTGAACGCGTCCGGCCGGTTGATCCGGCCGATCTCGTAGACGTCCCGGAAGCCGGCCGTGGTGACCAGGGCGGTGCGGGCGCCCTTGCGCTCGATGAGCGAGTTGACCACGACGGTGCTGCCGTGGATGACGAACGCCAGCTCGTCCAGCGCCGTCCCGGCCGCGGCCAGCCCGTCGAAGACGCCCTGGATCATGTCCTGCGGTGTGCTGAGCGACTTGCCCAGCAGCAGCTGACCGGTGAGGTCGTCGTACGTGACGACGTCGGTGAAGGTGCCTCCGATGTCGACGGCTGCACGCAGTGCCATGGTGTCTCGCTCCTCGTCGGTACGGGGTGGTGCGCGGTGGTGCGGCGGGACCGGCGCGGCCTACTGGCAGCGGTGGGCGGCCAGGAAGCCGCGCAGGATCTCGTCCCAGGTCTGCCGGGCCCGCAGGTGGGCGCCCGCCGGGTCGTCACCGGCGGGGCCGCCGACCGCGGCGACCACCCGCAGGTCGGTGTCGGCCAGGTGCCGGTCGGGCGGCGGCGGGTCGAGCAGGGCGACCCGCCCGCCGTCCGCCAGCGCGGCCAGCGCACCGGCGAAGCGGCCGGCGTCGACGCCGGCCGCCCGCACCAGTGCCGCCAGCCGCGTGGCGGGCAGCGCCTGCCGGGGTGCCGCGGCGAGCGCGGCCAGCAGGGCCTCTGTGTCGGTGGTCATCCACGGTTCCCGGACTGCGGGTGGTGCCGCAGCACGACCCGTTCCGCGATGTCGATGGCCGCGTAGAACAGCACGCCGATGAGGGCGAGCGCGATGACGGAGGCGAACAGCAGCGGCACGTTCTGGTTGCCGCTGGCCGACAGCGTCAGGTAGCCGAGGCCCGAGCCGCCGACGATGAATTCGCCGACGACCGCGCCGATCACCGCGAAGGTGACCGCGACCTTCAGTCCCGCGAAGATGCTCGGCAGCGCGGTCGGCAGCCGCACCAGCCAGAACAGCCGCATCCTGGAGCCGCCCATGGAGCGGCCGAGCCGCACCAGGTCGGGGTCGATGGACGTCAGGCCCAGCGCGGTGTTGACGATGACCGGGAAGATCGCCACCGACACCGCGATGATGACGTCGGTCTCCAGGCCGAAGCCGAACCACACGATGAACAGCGGCCCGAGCGCCACCTTCGGCACCGCCTGGGTCATCACGATCAGCGGGTACGCGACCCGCTCGACCGTCTTGGAGAAGGCGATCGGCACCGCGAGCAGGACGCCCGCGGCCACCGCGACGAAGAAGCCGAGCAGGATCTCCTTCAGCGTGAACCAGCTGTGGTGCAGCAGTGGTTGGTGGTAGGTGTTGAAGGCCTTCGCCACCTGCACGGGAGTCGGCAGCAGGTAGTCGGGAGTGCCGCCGACCACGATCGCGATCTCCCAGGCGAGCAGCACCAGCAGCACCGCGAAGAGATACCACACCGCGGTCCACTGCCCCACCCGCCCGGCCAGCGCCACGGCGGCGCCGCGCGCCCCGGGGTCGCCGGCCGGCCGGTCCGCTCCGACCGCCTCCGCCCCGGCCGTCCCGAACTTGTGCCGGGTGGGAACACGCTGACCGGTCCCCGTCATGATCGGGCTCCTTCCACTGCTGCCGGCTGCACCTCGTGGGCCAGCAACTTGCGCAGCCGCGCGGTGTAGGCGGTGAACTGCGGCAGTTCGCGCACCTGCGGGCCGCGCGGGACGGGCAGGTCGATCGCCACGTCGGCGATGATGCGGCCCGGCCGGGCGGACATCACCACCGCGCGGTCGCCCAGGAAGACCGCCTCGTCGATGCCGTGCGTGACGAAGACGACGGTCGCCCCGGAGTGGGCGGTGAGCGCGGCCAGTTCGGTGTTCAGGTTCTCCCGCGTCAGCGCGTCGAGCGCGCCGAACGGCTCGTCGAGGAAGAGCAGCGGCGGTTCGTGCACCAGCGCTCGGCAGATGGCGACCCGCTGGCGCATGCCGCCGGACAGCTCCCGCGGATAGCGCTGCGCCGCGTGCTCCATGCCGACCAGCGCGAGCAGTTCGCGGGCGCGGTCGCGGTAGGGGGCGGTGGCCAGGCCGCGCATCCTGAACTGCATCAGGATGTTGTCCTCGCAGGTGTGCCAGTCCAGCAGCAGGTCCCGCTGGAACATCACCCCCGCGTCGACCAGCGGTGCGGTCACCGGCCGGCCGCCGACGGACGCGGTGCCGTCGGTGGCGCTGTCGAGGCCAGCCAGGATCGCCAGCAGGGTGCTCTTGCCGCATCCGCTGGGCCCGAGGATGCTGACGAACTCGCCGGCGCCGATGGCCAGGTCGATGCCGTCCAGTGCGCGTACCGCCGCGCCGCGGGCGGAGCGAAAGGTCTTGCCGAGACCTTCCACCCGCAGCGGCAGGCCGGCGGACGCCGTGGGCGGGCGCTTAGCGGTGCCGGTCATGATCGTCTCCCCTTCCCGTTCCGCACCGTGGCCGGGTCTGCGGTGCGCAGCTAGCACGTTGCCACACTCAGCGGGTCCTTCCCGGAGAACAGGTCATTCGCGTAGAAGCGGCTGCCGTTGGTGGCGCCCGGCAGTCCCGCGTAGGTCTTCATCGCGTTGGCGGTGATCACCCAGTCGCGGTTGGCGTTCATGCCGAAGGGCTGGTCGAGCTGTCCAGGCGAGCAGTAGAAGGGCAGTGTCGCCTTCAAAGTGCCCATCGCCTGGGCCGGGTTCAGCTCCGGGTGCTTGGCGAGCAGCGCGTCGATGGCGGCCTGCGGGTTCTTGGCGGCGGCCTGGTAGCCGCGCAGCACCGCGCGGACGAAGCCGTGCACCTGGTCGGGGTCCGAGCTGAGCAGGCTCTTCTTGACCAGCACGGCGTAGTCCGGCGGGTTGTAGCCGGCCTGGGACTGCGGCAGGAAGGTCGACGGCCGCTTGGTCAGGGTGGCCGCGAGGAACTGCGTGGTGTAGACGGCGTCGACGTCCTTGGAGCCGGCGTAGGCGGCGCCGAGCGTCGTCGGGTCGGAGACCACCAGGTGCACCGCCGACTTGTCCAGGCCCTCGGCGGCGATCGCGGCGAAGACGTTGGGCTGCGCGGAGGCGGTGACCAGGATCTTCTTGCCGGCCAGCTGCTTGATCGAGGTGATGCCCGAGTCCTTGGGCACGAAGAAGCCGAAGCTGCTCAGGCCGAGCGGGGTGGCGACGCTGGTGATCGGCTGGCCCTGGCCGACGGCCAGCACCAGGTTGACCGCGGCGGCCATGCCGTAGTCGGAACCGCCGCTGTTCACGTCGGTGATGGTCTGTCCCGAGCCCTTGCTGTCGCGGATCGTGACCTTGAGGCCCTCGTCCGCGAAGTAGCCCAGCTTCTCTGCGTAGTAGATCGGTGCGTCACCACCCGAGGTGACGAACGGGCCGCGGTAGCTGACCGAGGTCAGCTTGCCCCCTTTGCCCGACCCCGAGTCGCTGCCGCAGGCACTGGCACCGACGAGCAGGAGAGTGCCGACCGTCAGTGCTACGGCGCTGCGCAGGGTGCGTCGTGGGATCACGGCGTCCATCCTTCCTCGATTGCTTCAAGCGGTCGCTTCAAGCCGAATGATTCAGGTGATTCAGGTGTTTTGGGATGCTTCATGTGCTCAAGTGGCGTCACTGGCAACGCACTTCAAGGCGGGTTGCCCGACCGGCCGTGGATCCCATGGGATAACGGCAGCCCAGTCTTTGTATCCAAGATAATACGATTAGTATACACTCGGAGGGGAAGAGCGTACAGGAGACCGGTGTTTCGCGCATTCTTGGCTCATCAACGGGAGGACGGGACCGATGCGACTGACGACGATCCGATGGGAAGGCGGCACCAGGGCGGGCCGGGTGGACGGGGACGACATCCGGCTGCTCCCCTACTCCGACGTCGGTGCACTGCTCGCCTCGGGTCCCGACTGGCGGGCCAGCGCGCTGATGCAGTCGGACGGCGGCCGGGTGTCGTGCGCCGACGCCGACTACGCGCCACTGGTGCCGCATCCGGAGAAGGTCGTCTGCGTCGGCGTCAACTACCGTGACCACGTCGCCGAGGTGGGCCTGGCGCTGCCCGACCACCCCACGCTGTTCGCGAAGTACAGCCGCAGCCTGATCGGCCCCTACGACGACCTAGTGCTGCCGGCCAACTCCGACGCGGTCGACTGGGAGGTCGAACTCGGCGTCGTCATCGGCCAGACGGTCAGGGACGCCGACGAGGAGCAGGCCTGGCAGTCGGTGGCCGGCTACACCATCGTCAACGACGTCTCCATGCGCGACTGGCAGCTGCGCACCTCGCAGTTCCTGCAGGGCAAGACCTTCGAGGCCTCCACCCCGGTCGGCCCCTTCCTGGTCACCCCCGACGAGGTCGGGCACGCCAGGGCACTCGCGGTGAGCTGCGCCGTGGACTCCACGGTGATGCAGCAGTCCGACACCAGCCAGCTCATCCACTCGGTCGGCAGCCTCATCTCCTACATCAGCTCCTTCATCACCCTGGTCCCCGGCGACCTGATCGCCACCGGCACCCCGGCCGGCATCGGCGGCGCCCGCCGCCCGCCGCTGTACCTGGCGGCCGGCCAGACCCTGCGCACGGCCATCGCCGGCCTCGGCGAGCAGGCCAACCGCTGCGTGGCGCCCGCCCGTAAGCCCGGCCCCGTGCACAGCGCGCAGGGGGTCAGGTGACCGGGCAGGACCGGCCGGCGGGCGGTGCGCGATGCGCGTGATCGAGTTCTTCGACCGCGGGGTGTCCCTCGACCCCGGGGCCGTCGCCTTCATGCGGCAGGACGGCACCGACGCGATGACCTACGCGCAGGCGCGGGAGATCACCCACCGGGTGGCCGCCGCCCTGCACCGCGACCTGGGCGGCGAGGCCCAGGTCGCGGTGCTCAGCCCGAACGACCCGCTGGTGATGCCGTGCGTGCTGGGCATCATGCGGGCCGGCTGCCGCTGGGTCGCGCTCAACGCGACCTCCAGCACCGAGGAGTTGGCGGCGATGCTCGCCCTCGTCGGCGCCCGCATGCTGGTCTACGCACCCCAGTCGGCCGACACCGCGTGGCAGTTGAGCGAACTCGTGCCGCAGCTCGACCACCTGGTGGCGCTGCGGCCGACGCCGGGCGGCGAGCTGTGCCTGGAGGACTGGATGGCGCCCGAGGGCACCCGGGTCGAGCTGCCGCCGCTGGAACCCGAGGGCGTCGCCGCCTACTTCGGCACCGGCGGCACCACCGGGCGCCCCAAGGCGGTCGGGCTGCCGCACCGCTCGCTTGAGGCGATGATCCACGCCTTCAACGCGCACCTGCCCGAGCGGCGGCCGGTCAACCTGGTCGCCGCCCCCCTCACCCACGCGGCGGGCGCGGCCGCCTTCCCGGTGCTCAGCCTCGGCGGCACCACGATCATCCACGACGGGGTCTCGCCCGCGGACATCCTGCGCTCCATCGAGGAGCACCGGGTCACCCGCCTGCTGCTGCCGCCCACCGCGATCTACGCGCTGCTCGACCACCCGGACGCGGGCAAGCGCGACACCTCGAGTCTGCGCTACTTCCTCTACGGTGCCGCGCCGATGTCGGTGGCCAGGCTGGAGCAGGCGATCAGCGTCTTCGGCCCGGTGATGGCGCAGTTCTACGGCCAGGTGGAGGTGCCGATGATGTGCGCCTTCTTCTCGCCCGAGGAGCACAGCGAGGCGCTGGCCGACCCGGCGCTGCGGCGGCGCCTGGCCAGTTGCGGGCGGCCGTCGCTGGTGGCCAACGTCGCGATCATGGACGACGAGGGGCAGCTGTGCGGCAGCGGCGAGCACGGCGAGATCGTGGTGCGCAGCTCGCTGCGGATGACGGGCTACCACGACGACCCGGACCAGACCGCCGCGGTGCGCCGCCCCGGCGACTGGCACGCCACCGGCGACATCGGCTACGTCGACGAGGACGGCTTCGTCTACCTGGTCGACCGGAAGCGCGATGTCATCATCTCCGGCGGATTCAACGTCTTCCCCAGCGAGGTCGAGCAGGTGCTCTGGTCGCATCCCGCGGTCGGCGACTGCGCCGTCATCGGGCTGCCCGACGACAAGTGGGGCGAGCGGGTGACCGCGGTGGTGGAGCTGAAGGCCGGAGCGCGGGCCGGCGCCGAGGAGGTCATCGCGCTGTGCCGGGAGCGGCTCGGCAGCGTCAAGGCGCCCAAGCAGGTCATCTTCCGGCAGTTGCCGCGCTCGGAGGCGGGCAAGGTGCTCAAGAAGACGCTGCGCGACGAATACTGGGCCGGGCACGACCGGCGCATCTGACCCCGGGGAGCAAAAAAAAGGGGTGCCGCCGGACCCTGGGGTCCGGCGGCACCCTCTCGTGTCACCGGGCTACGGTGCCATCCCCCGGCCGGGTGTGCGCCCGGCCTTGGCCATGACCACCGCGGCAGGCAGCGCGAAGGGCGCGTGCCGCTGCGAGGTCATCAGGTGCATCGCGGTGCCCGCCAGGTGGTCGACCATCAGGTCCCTGGCCCGCTCGGCGTCCCGGGCGGCGCAGGCGTCGAGGATCGCGCGGTGCTCGGCGACCTTCACCGCGAAGACCTCCGGGTCGAGCAGCCGCAGGAAGGCCCGCTGGTAGCGCTCGGCGTGGTCGAACTGCCGGCTCAGCTCGTCGTTGAGCCGGGCGCCCGCGCCGATCCGCAGGCCCGCGTGGAAGCGGCCGTGGGCGTCCGCGTCGGCCCGCGAGGTGGTCAGCTCCAGGTCCCGCTCAAGCCGTTCGAAGTCCTCACCGCGCAGTATCGGCACGGTCAGCCATATGGCCAGGCCCTCGCCGAGCACCCGCATCGAGTAGAGGTCGTCGAGGTCGCTCATGCTCAGGGTGCTGATGTGGACCGAGCGGTGCGGCCCGCCGCTGACCACCAGCCCCTCGCTGACCAGCTGCCGCAGCGCCTCGCGCAGCGGGGTGCGGGAGACCTTGAGCCGGTCGGCCAGCTCCAACTGGCTGATCTCGGCTCCGGGTTCCAGCTCTCCCAGCAGGATCAGGCGGCGCAGCTCGTTGTAGACGCTCTGCTCTCCGCCGTCCGACCGGACGGTCGTCTTCGCGGGTCCCGCCACTGACGCCACCGCCTCTCTCTTTGTCATGGGGTCGCACTCGCCGTAAACGCCATCGAAACGGACGGTCTGACCCTGTTATTGTGCACAATTTTCTTTGAATTGGCCACAACACCCCTCGTCAGGCGCGCTGTGACAAACGTCAACCACGCGAGTGGTGTATGGGGTCACCGGTGCGGCCGGCCTGCGCCGCGGCAGGGGCACCCGCCGCCGAGGCGGGGCCCGAGCGCGTACGCCGGAACCCACCGGAAAAGGGGCACCTCACCCCGGAAGGGGCGGGCCGCCCTCGAAAGCACCCTGGGCGGTCAGCCGGGTAAGTGGGCGCGCGAGGTGTCGCCCGCGACGTCCGCCAGCCGCGCCAGAGCCGCTGCCAGGTCGCCGCGGTCGCCGAGCGCCGCGAGCACCCGGGCGTGGTCCTCGGCCACCCGGTGGGCGGCGCGCTGGTGCAGGATGCGGCCGCGGGCGGCCAGGTGCAGCAGCACCCGGCGCCGGTCGCCGGGATCGGCCCTGCGGTAGACGAGGTTATCGGCGACCATCCGGTCCACCAGCTTGGTCAGGCTCGGCGCGGGCATCAGCGCGTAGTCGGCGATCTCCGTCATGGGGTGCCCGCCGCCGTCCGCCACCGCGCTCAGCACACGCCACTGCTCGACCGAGCAGTCCTCGGCCGCGAGCAGCTCCGACAGCCGCGCCACCATGAGGCGTTCGGCGCGGCTCAGGACGAGCGCGAGGTCCCGCCCAGGCTGCTGTGCCGGATCCGATGGCATGTTTGCCGGTGTCCTTTCCCAGGTCTACTGTTCGGCCACATTAGGAGGTCTCTGCGAGGGCGCCGGGACCGGGTCGGTCTTCCTCGTACCCGTACGCCCCTCCGGAGGTGGCCGCATGCTCCCGGAACCGCCGGACATCTCCCCGCGGCGGCCCCGCGGCAGGCCCGCCGCGGGCACCGATCTGCCGCTCACGGTGGCGCTCGTGGTCCCGCTGCACGGTCCCGGCGGCATCCTCGGCCCCTCCTGCGAACTGGCCGCGCAACTCGCCGCGGAGGAGCTGAACGACGCGGCCGGCGTGGCGGGGCGGCCGGTCCGGCTGGTCCCGGTGGACGGCGCGGGGCCGCCGGAGCAGGTGGCCGCGCGGGTCGAGGCGCTGGTGCGGCTCGGTGCGGTGGACGCGGTGGTCGGCTGGCACATCTCGGCGGTGCGCCGGGCGCTCGCGCCGCGGATCGCGCACCTGGTGCCGTACGTCTACACCGCGCAGTACGAGGGCGGCGAACGCACTCCGGGGGTCTTCCTCACCGGGGAGACCGACCGGCGCCATCTGCTGCCCGCGATGCGGATGCTGGCCGAGGCGACCGGTGTACGCCGCTGGTTCACGGTCGGCAACGACTACGTGTGGCCGCGGGTCACCGCGGCCGCCGCCCGCCGGCACGCGCGGGACTGCGGCGGGCGGACGGTCGGCGAGGCGCTGCTGCCGCTGGGCAGCACCGACTTCGGCCAGGTCCTGCGGCGGATCGAGAGGAGCGAGGCGGACGCGGTGCTGATGCTGCTGGTCGGCGCGGACGCGGTGCGCTTCAACCGGGCCTTCGCCGCCCACGGGCTGCAGGACCGCTGCCAGCGGCTGAGCACCCACATGGACGAGAACATGCTGCTGGCCAGCGGCGCCGACGGCACCGCGGGACTGTGGGCGGCGGCGGGCTACTTCGAGACGCTGGCCACCGCGGAGAGCCTGGACTTCAACCGGCGCTTCGCCCGCCGCTTCGGGGTGGACGCGCCCGTGGTGGGCAGCCTCGGCGAGTCCTGCTTCGAAGGGCTGCGGCTGCTCGGCGCGCTGGCCGAGCGGGCGGGCTCGGCGGACGTGCGCGCGATGCACGCGGTCCGCGACTCGGTCGGCTACGAGGGCCCGCGCGGCGCCCTGCGGCTGCGCGGCAGCCACCTCGACCAGCGGGTCTACCTGGCCAGGGCGGACACCTTCGACTTCGCGGTCGTCGCCCAACTGTGAGCCCCCCTCCGGGCATTGACAGTACCTTCCCCAGGAAATACTTTCTAGGGGAAGCATCTGGCGCCGGGCGGCGCCGGCCCGCACCCCGCGCCCCGGCCGCCCGCCGGCCGCGATCCCGGATTCGCCGCGGAATTCCGCCGACCGGGCAGCGGAAGCGGATCACCGCTTTCCCTGGAATACGCTCTCCCGTCAATCTACGCGCGTCGCCCAATTCCTGGCGACGCGTCACGTATTTAAAGGCCCCGACATCACCGAGAAACAAACCGGCGGGACTCTTCGAACGCCGCCGGGGACGTATCCCCGGCGGCGGATCGCACACCGCGGACGGAAAAGGGAGTTCTCGTGACGGACACGGTCGACACACCCGCGCCTCCCGACGGCGCCACCGGTACGACGACCCGCCGCTACAACGGCTGGACGAAGAACACCACGCTGGAGGACTACTCGCTGCGCTACGCGCCCAAGTCCTTCCGCCGCTGGACCCCCTATGTGGTGGCCACCACCGCACTCGGCGGCATCGCCTATCTCGCCGACTTCGCGATCGGCGGCTCCATCGCGATCTCCCACGGATTCAGCAGCGCGCTGATCGCGATCCTGGCCGCCGCGGTCACCATCTTCCTGACCGGAATTCCGATCTCGTACTACTCCGCGAAATACTCCATCGACATGGACCTGTTGACCAGGGGCGCCGGATTCGGTTATCTCGGCTCCACCCTCACGTCCATCATCTATGCGAGCTTCACCTTCATCTTCTTCGCCCTCGAAGGCTCGATCATGGCCCAGGCGCTCGACCTCGGGCTGCACATCCCGCTCGCGGTGGGCTATCTGATCTGCGCGCTGATCATCCTGCCGCTGGTCTTCTACGGGATGACCGCGCTGTCGACCATGCAGGTGTGGACGCAGCCGGTGTGGCTGGTGCTGATGGTGGCGCCCTTCGTGTCCATCGCCATCCAGGACCCGCACGCCTTCTCGCGGTTCACGCACTTCGCGGGCAACTCGCCCACCGGTTCCTCGGTCAGCCTGATCGGGGTGGGGGCGGGCGCCGGTGTGGCGCTGTCGCTGATCGCCCAGATCGGCGAGCAGGTCGACTACCTGCGCTTCATGCCGGACAAGACGCCGGCCAACGCCCGCCGCTGGTGGTCCGCGGTGCTCGCGGCCGGTCCCGGCTGGGTGGTGCTGGGCGCGGCCAAGCAGATCGGCGGCGCCTTCCTGGCCTTCTACATCGCCGGCCACATCGGCCTGGCCAAGGCCAACGAGCCGATCCAGCAGTACGTCTCGGGTATCCACACCTTCGCGGCGCCGGTGGCACTGGGCCTTGCGACCTTCTTCGTGATCCTCTCGCAGATCAAGATCAACACGACGAACGCCTACTCGGGCTCGCTGTCCTGGTCGAACTTCTTCTCCCGGCTGACCCACCGCCACCCCGGCCGGGTCGTCTACATCTTCCTCAACGTCGGCATCGCCCTGGCCCTGATGGAGGGCGGCGTCTTCGGCTTCCTCAACACGGTGCTCGGCTTCTACTCCAACGTGGCCATCGCCTGGATCGGCGCGGTCGTCGCCGACCTGGTGATCAACAAGCCGCTGAAGCTCAGCCCGTCCTTCATCGAGTTCAAGCGGGCGCACCTGTACAACTTCAACCCGGTGGGCTTCGGTTCGATGCTGGTGGCGTCCGCGGTGTCCATCGCCGCCTACTTCCACGCCTTCGGCGCGTACGGCAAGGCCTTCTCGCCCTTCATCGCGCTGTTCGTGGCGATGGTGCTCTCACCGCTGCTCGCGGTGGCCACCAAGGGCCGCTACTACATCGCGCGGACCGACGACCAGGCGGAGCCGCTGTTCGGCGAGGACGGCCTGCTGTCGGCGGCGACCATGACCTGCACGGTCTGCGCCGAGGACTTCGAGCGCCCCGACATCGCCGGCTGCCCCTTCCACAGCGGTGCGATCTGCTCGCTGTGCTGCAGCCTGGACAAGGACTGCCACGACGCCTGCAAGCCCGCCGCCCGCGGGGCCGGCGGCCCGGTCGACCTCGGGATGCCGACGACCGCCGCCGGGTGACACGCGCGACGGTAAGGGCCAGGTGCCGGTCCGCGGGCTTTCCGCGGACCGGCACTTTGCTGCGTCCCGGGTCTTTACGCCGTCTCCCTGGATGGTCTAGAACGACAGTCATCCGATGTTACGTGAGCCCGGTGTCCCGTTTCCGCACGCGGCAGAGGAGTCATACGCGGGAGCAGGCGCATTCATCGGACTACTACGTCAACGCCGTTGACTGAAAGCCGTATCGCCCTGGAGGGCATCGTGCAGAACTTCCCCCGCCGTCGCCGGCGGGTTCCGTACAGACGGGTCGTCGCGCTCTGCTCGGCGGCGCTCACCGTGCTCGCGGGCGCCGCCGCCGGCTTCGCGCCGCCGGTGGCGATCACCTCGCCCGCGGCGGGCGACACCGTCGGTGCCGCGCCCGTCGTGGCGGGCTCGGCCGAGCCCGGCGCGAGGGTCACGGTGACGTCCGACGGGGCGCCGCTGTGCACGGCCGCCGTCTCCGGCAGCTGGACCTGCACGGGCGCCGGCGGGCTCGCCGCCGGGCCGCACACCTTCGAGGCCACCGCCGAGGACCCGACAGCACCCCGGCGCAGGGCGCCACCGTGGCGGTGGCCACGGCCTGACAGTGAGCGCGCGGGGGAGCGGCCCGGCGGCTTACGCGAAGCCGGCGATGCCGCGCGGGGTGTAGTGCTCTTCGAGCCGCTTGCACTCGTCGTCGCTCAGCCGCAGGTCGACCGCGGCGATCGCGTCGTCCAGGTGCTGCGCCTTGGTCGCGCCGACGATCGGCGCGGTCACCGCGGGCTGCCGAAGCAGCCAGGCCAGCGCGACCTGGGCGCGGGTGACACCGCGCTCGTCCGCGATGCCCGCGACGGCGTCCACGATGTGCCGGTCGCTGTCCTGGTAGAGGGTCTTGCCGAACTCGTCGGTCTCGCTGCGCGCGCTGGTGGTGTCCCAGGCCCGGGTCAGCCGGCCCCTGGCCAGCGGGCTCCACGGGATGACCCCGACGCCCTGGTCGGCGCACAGCGGCAGCATCTCCCGCTCCTCCTCGCGGTAGAGCAGGTTGTAGTGGTCCTGCATGCTGACGAAGCGGGTCCAGCCGTGCCGCTCGGCCACGTACTGCGCCTTGGAGAACTGCCAGGCGTACATCGAACTCGCCCCGATGTAGCGGGCCTTGCCGGCCTTCACCACGTCGTGCAGGGCCTCCATCGTCTCCTCGATCGGAGTCGTACGGTCCCAGCGGTGGATCTGGTAGAGGTCGACGTAGTCGGTGCCGAGCCGGCGCAGGCTGTGGTCGATCTCGGTCATGATCGCCTTGCGGGACAGGCCGCCGCCGTTGGGCCCCGGCCGCATCCGGCCGTGCACCTTGGTGGCCAGCACGATCTCGTCGCGGCGGGCGAAGTCGGCCAGCGCCCGGCCGACGATCGCCTCGCTGGTGCCGTCGGAGTAGACGTTCGCGGTGTCGAAGAAGTTGATCCCGGCCTCGACGGCCTGCCGTACGAAGGGCCGGCTCGCCTCCTCGTCCAGCGTCCAGCTGTGGGTGCCGCGGTCGGCGACGCCGTAGCTCATGCAGCCCAGGCAGATCCGGGAGACGTCGAGACCGGTCGTGCCCAGTTTCAGATAGTCCATGGTCAACCAGCCTACGTCCGCGCCCCGCCGCCCTCAGCCTGATCGAGGCCCCGCAGCGGGTCGTCGCCCGCCGCGGCCAGGCACCAGTCGAGCACGCCGGGCCAGGGGCCGTACCCCGAGGCCGTGTTGAGGTGCCCGCCGCCGGCGACGACGTCGGCGGGCAGGCCCAGGGGCGCGGCGAACTCGGCGGGCGCGCCTTCCGGGCAGCACGGGTCGTCGTCACCGCAGACGATGCGCGTACGCCCGGCGGCGCCGGCGAGCTGCCCGGCGGTCAGCGGCGGCGGCGCGAAGGCCGCGACCTGCGGGTGCTGCCGCAGGAAGCCCGCCGACGGCGGGGCGACCAGCAGCACCCGCGAGACGGGCGCCGCCACCTGCCCGCGGGCGACCGCGTGCAGCCACAGCGCGCAGGCCAGGCTGTGGCACACGACGGTGACCTGCCGCGCCCCGGACGGCTTGGCGAGCAGCGCGCGCAACCGCTCCAGCCACACCGCGAGTTCGGGGTCGTCGGGGTCCGGCAGCTGCGGGTAGGCCACCTCGTGGCCCAGCTCCGCCAGCCGCCCGGCCAGCCAGTGCTGCCAGTGGCCGGCGGGCCGGCGGTTCTCCCAGCCGTGCAGGATCACGAAGCGGTGCCCGCCGGGGACGTCGGTCATGGTCGCTCGCCATCTCGTCGTTTCGAGGGAGGGGCTCGCGGTGCCCCCGCCGCCGAGGCCGACGTCCTTGTCCCCGCCTCCGCGTACGCCCCGCAGACTAACCGACGCCCCTGCCCCGCTATCAGGCCGCCAGCGCGGCGCGGGCCGCCGCGACCGCCCGGTCCGCGTAGCCGCCACCGAAGAGCACGGTGTGCACCAGCAGCGGGAAGAGCTGGTGCAGCGGGACGCGGGCGGCGAAGCCGTCGGCCGGCGGTGCCGCCTCGCGGTAGGCGCCGAGGATCCGGTCCAGTTGCGGACAGCCGAAGAGCCGGAGCATGGCCAGGTCGGTCTCCCGGTGCCCGCCGTGCGCGGCCGGGTCGATCACCCGGACGCGCCCGTCGGCGCCCCACAGCACATTGCCGTTCCACAGGTCCCCGTGCAGCCGCGCCGGCGGCTCCGCGGGGCCCGCCAGCTCGGGGAGCCGGTCGCAGACCTCCGCCACGACCGCGGCCCCGGCGCTCGGCATGGAGCCGCCGTCCACGGCCTGCCGCAGATACGGCAGCACGCGGTGCTCGGCGTACCAGCGCGGCCAGTCGGCACCTCGCGCGTTGCGCATCGGCGCCGCCCCGATCCAGGCGTCCACCGGGCCGCCAGGCGGCGCGGCGCCGAAGGCCGGTGCGCCCGCGGCGTGCAGCCCGGCCAGCTCCCGGCCGAAGCGGGCCGCCGCCTCCGGGTCGGGACGCCCGGTCGCGACCAGGTCGGTCACCAGCCACCGGTCGTCGCCGCCGTGGACGGCGGGCACCGGGACCGTACCTGCGCCGGCCAGCCAGCGCAGGCCCGCCGCCTCGGCCCGCACCGCGCCCGGCGCGTCCGCGCGCTTGACCATCACCACCGGACCGCCCTCGTCCAGGACCACCTCGGTGAGCGCGCCGGACAGCCGGCGCTCCCCCGTCACCCGGCGCCCCGTCAGCCGGGCCGCCGCGGCGGCGGGCCCCTCGGCGCTCACAGGTCGAGGTGCTCGCGCACCCGGTCCAGGAGCCCCGGCATCGCGGCCTCGATCATCCCGAGCACCTCTTCGAAGCCCTCGGGGCCGCCGTAGTAGGGGTCGGGCACATCGGGGTCGCCCGTCGTGTCCGGGTCGAAGGAGCGCAGCAGCCGTACGCGTGACGGGTCGTCCGCGATCCGGCGCAGCGCCTTCTCGTGGCCCCGGTCCATCGCCACCAGCAGGTCGGCGTCCAGGTGCGCGGGGCCGAGCTGGGCCGCGGCGTGCCCCACCGGGTAGCCGTGCGCGGCCAGGACGCGGGCAGCCCGCGGGTCGACGCCGTCCCCCGCGTGCCAGCCGCCGAGCCCGGCGCTGCTGACCCGCACCCGGTCGTCGAGGCCCGCCGCGCGCAGCCGCTCGGCGAGGACGAGCGCGGCGGACGGCGACCGGCAGATGTTGCCCGTACAGACGAAGCAGATGTGCACGGCGCCAGGATATGGCCGCGCGCGGCGCCGCCGCGGTCCCGTACGGTGTGGCGCGGGGTCCGCCCCGGGCCCCCGTCGGCAGGAGGCGCGGATGGAATACGCACGGCTGGGGTCATCGGACCTGACGGTCTCGCGGATCTGCCTGGGCATGATGAGCTTCGGCGACACACCGGCGCGCGAGTGGCAGCTCACGGAGGACGCCGCCGAGCCGATCGTGCGCCGGGCCGTCGACGCCGGGGTCACCTTCTTCGACACCGCCGACAGCTACGCGGGCGGCACTGGCGAGGAGATCACCGGGCGGCTGCTGTCCCGGCTCTTCGCCCGCCGCGAGGACTACGTCCTGGCCACCAAGGTCTACTTCCCCACCGGCCCCGGCCCCGAGGACCGCGGCCTGTCCCGCCGGCACATCATGGCGGCGATCGACGCCTCGCTGACCCGGCTCGGCACCGACTACGTGGACCTCTACCAGATCCACCGCTACGACCCCGACGTCCCGGTCGAGGAGACGATGGCGGCGCTGGACGACGTCGTCGGCTCCGGCAAGGCGCGCTGCGTCGGGGCGTCCAGCATGTACGCCTGGCAGTTCGCGAAGGCGCAGTACGCCGCCCGGGCGGCGGGCGGGCCCTGCTTCGTCTCGATGCAGAGCCACTACAACCTCGTCTACCGCGAGGAGGAGCGCGAGATGCTCCCCCAGTGCCTCGACCAGAACGTCGGCCTCATCCCCTACAGCCCCCTGGCCCGCGGCCTCCTCGCCGGCAACCGCACCCGCGACGGCGCCCGCCGGACCCTCCGGGCGGCCTCCGACCCGCTGGCCGACGCCCGCTTCGACGCCCACGCCGAAGCCGACTTCGACGTCGTGGACGCCCTCGCCGCGGTCGCCGCCGCCCACGGCGTCCCCCCGGCCAGGATCGCCCTCGCCTGGCTCCTCGCCCAGCCGGGCGTGACGGCCCCGGTCGTCGGCGCGACCAAGCCCCACCATGTGGACGACGCGGTGGCCTCCGTGAGCGTGCGCCTGTCCCCCGAGGACGCGGCCCGCCTGACGGCGCCGTACCGGCCGCACCCGGTGATCGGCCACTGACCCGCGCTGCGCGCCGGGTACGCGGTTCGCCCGGCGCCGGCGGTGAGCGGGGGGCGCCCGGCTGCCCGTCGCGGGCACCTCGGCGGGGGTGCCCGATCCCTCGGTGACGCGCGCCGTGCCGGCTCGTCGAGCGCGGGGTGGCAGCCCGCGGGGGCCGAACCCCCGCTGGGCGGGCAGGTGGTGGGAATGCCTCGCCGAGTGGCGCGGTTGGGCTGGGCGTGAGCGAAATTCTGCACTACACCGCCTTTTCCGCCGACCCCGCGGGCGGCAACCCCGCCGGTGTCGTCCTCGACGCGTCCGGCTTCGACGAGGAGCGGATGCTCGCCGTCGCGGCCGGGCTGGGCTACAGCGAGTCGGCCTTCCTGACCGAGCGGACCGGCGAAGGGGCGTACACGATCCGCTACTTCAGCCCGAAGGCCGAGGTGCCCTTCTGCGGGCATGCCACCGTCGCCGCCGCGGTCGCGCTGGCCGAGCGGGGCGGTCCCGGCGAGCTGGTGTTCGCGACCGCCGCGGGGACCGTGCCGGTCAGCGTGGCCCGGGAGGGCGGCGAACTGCGCGCGACGCTGACGAGCGTCGAACCGCATGTCGAGGACGCGGACCCGGCCGACGTCGCGGAGGCGCTGGCCGCGCTCGGCTGGGCAGCCGCCGACCTGGACCCGGCCCTGCCGCCCAGGATCGCCTACGCGGGCGCCCGCCACCTGGTGCTCGCCGCCGCGACCCGCGCCAGGCTGGCCGACCTCGACTACGACTTCGCACGGCTCGAAGCGCTGATGCACGGGCTCGACCTGACGACCGTCCAGCTGGTGTGGCGCGAGTCCGACCGCACCTTCCACGTCCGCGACCCCTTCCCGGTCGGCGGCGTGGTCGAGGACCCGGCGACCGGCGCGGCCGCGGCGGCCTTCGGCGCGTACGCCCGCGACCTCGCGCTGGTCCCGTCGGACGCCGTGCTGACCCTCCACCAGGGCACCGACATGGGCCGCCCGGGGACCCTCACGGTCGAACTCCGCCCGGGAGACCCCCGCGTCCGGGTGAGCGGTACGGCCACCAGGCTCCCCTGAGCCCCACGGCGTTCGCAGCGGCGGGGAACCCCGCAGCTGCGGCGCGAGGCGCCGGCCCCCGGCCGGGGGGACCCGGCTCACCGCGTGTGCGACACCCGCAGTTGCGTGAGGTAGCGCTTCGTGACGTGTCCGCCGTAGTGGCCGTCGATGAGGCCGGCGATGCAGGCGAGCAGGGCCTCCCGGGATGGGGGTGGCAGGGCGCGGTGGCCGGAGTAGGTGCGCAGGACCTCCAGGTACTGCTCCGTGGTGTAGGTCAGGTCCCACTCGTGGTGCCGGACGGCGACCGGGCCGAAGCGGGCGGTGCGGGCGATCTCGGCCACGTGGGAGGAGATGTCGAGTTCCGCCGCGGCGGTCAGCCGCAGGCCCGGCGGGGTGGCCGGGTCGAAGCGCTCGTAGCAAGCCTGGGCCTCGGCGAAGAAGTCCTCGGTGCCGCCTGCCACATGGTGGGTGGCGATCACGGCGAGCGCGCCGCCCGGACGCAGCGCGTCGGCGGACTTGACCGCGCGGATCGCCGGGTCGATCCAGTGGAAGGCCGTCGCCGAGACGACCGCGTCGAACGGCTCCGCCGGGAGCGGCCAGGTCTCGAAGTCCGCCGTCACGACCTCGACCGCCTCGAAGGCGGCCAGGTGGCGCCGGGCGACGGCGGCCATGCCCGCGCCCAGCTCGACGGCGGTGATCCGGCAGCCGCGCTCGGCGAGCGGCACGGTGGCCTTGCCGGTGCCGGCGCCGACTTCCAGCACGCGGCACCCCGGCCCGGTGCCGGCCAGCGCGGCGAGGTCGTCGAAAAGCCCCGGCGGATAGCCGGGCCTGGCCCGGTCGTAGAGCTCCGCGTCCTCGTCGAAGATCCGGCTCAGGCCGGCCCGTCGGGCCTCGTCTGGCGTGTCGTCGCGCATCCGGCCCATGCTAGTGCGGCGGACCTGTGCGGTCACAGCACTAGCTCGTACCGAAGGTCACCCGGTAATAGCAGGCGCCCTTGCAGGCCATCGTGGCGCTGTCGTCGAAGGCGTAGGAGTACGCGTACGGCTCGGCCTTCTTGAAGACCTGGGTGTAGTCGACCGGCCACTTCGCCGGGAGGCAGTTCTCGCGTCCGGACCAGGCGCCGCGGCAGCAGTAGGTGTCGCCGCCGAAGGCCGCGCAGGGCGGCTTGCAGCCGATGACCTGGCCGCCGGAAGTGGCCTGCATGGCGGTGGGGCAGGCGACCGTGCGGGTGCAGGCGCCGTGGTAGCAGCCGCCGGAGGTGAGCGGGTCGGTGCTGGTGGTGTGGGAGATGTTGATGTACATCGGGAGGTTCGAGCCGTCGACCATGCTGACGTCGTAGAAGTCCATGCCGTCGAAGGCGTCGAAGGTGAATTCGCCAAGCGTGGTGGGGGTGACGGGGCCGCCGCAGGTGGTGGTGCAGTCGCCGGTCAGGCAGCGGCCCGAGGCGTCGCCGGTGCAGCCGGTGCGGCCCCATATGCGGCCGCCCCAGGAGTTGCCGACGAGCAGCGACGTGCTCGCGCCGGGGGCCAGTTCGCGGCCCTCGGGGTAGGCGGCGGTGCCGGTGGCCACGGCCCAGACCGTCTGCGGGGTGCGGTTGACGATGACGATGCTGCGCTGCCCGCCGGGTGCGGACAGCTTGGCCGGCGGCGCCGCCGTCTTCTTCGGTGTCGCCCGCCCGGTGGGGGTGGCCCGGCGGCTGGGCGTCGGCGTCCTCGTGGCCGTCGGCGGGGCCGTGGTCGGCGTGGCGGCCGGGGTCGGTGTCGTGGCGGGAGCCGCCGCCGTGGTGCTCGCGGCGGGCCGGGCGGCGGCGGGGGCGCCGCCGCCGGAGCCGGGGTCCTGCGATGACGCCAGCCAGGCGGCGATCGCGACGGCGGCGACCACCGCGAGCGCCGCCGCGGTCCGCGGCCAGCGGGGGCGGGCCCGGTGCCGTCGCTGGTGCCGGGTGCGTGTCGTTGCGTGCCTCATGCCCATGGAGACCGGACCGGCGTCCTGGCGATAACAAGAACGCCGGTCCGGCGCCGGCTCACCTCGCGGTGACCGCCGGGCTGTTGTAGCCCTCCACCCGCAGCTCGGGCCGGCCCGAGGGCAGCGCGTGCGCGGGCCAGGACAGCGTGACCGTACGGGACTCGCCGGGGAGCAGCCACAGGTAGTTGTCGCCGTAGAGCGTCGGCAGCACCCGCCCGCCGGTGTGCTGGTCGAGCAGCGACAGCCGTACCATCGCGGCGACGGCGGACCCCCGGTTGCGTACGGTCGCGGTCAGCTCGCGGCGCGAGCCGTCGGTGGTGACCCGGCCGATCGTGGCGGAGGTGCGGACCTGCCGGGCCGTGCTGAGCGCGGCCATGGCGGCGGGGGTGCGGTAGCGCCAGTAGGTGTTGCGGGACAGCTCGCGGCCCCGTCCGTCCGCCAGGACCAGCCGCAGCAGGTGCAGGTCGGGCAGGTCGTCGGTCCACCCGGCGGTGAAGGCCGCGGCTGTGGCGGCGGAGCCGACGTCCACCCGGGCGGTGCGGGTGGCGCCGAGCCTGCGGCCCGCCAGGTCGTACGCCTGGGCGGTGACCCGGGCGCCGCGCAGCTCGCCCGCGGTGTGGTTGACCGCGATGACCTGCCAGGTCACCGGGTCGGCCTGGACGTGCAGCGGCTCGCACCCCGACCTGGCCCCGTAGTAGGTGCCGTTGACGTCGAAGTCGTAGTCGTAGGTCTGCCACACGGTGCTGTGCCAGGCCGGGTGCGACATCCACAGCATCAACCCGCTGGCGTCGTCCCACAGATGGGCGTTCCACGCCTCGAACATGCTGCGCGTGTTCTCGTAGTTGACGAACTGCGCCTTGCGCGCGAAGTCGTCGAGGTCCCGTGCGGTGCCGAGCCTGGTCTCGATCGCGGCCTTGTAGTTCTGCGGGGCCTGATTCCCGCGCTCGCTCCAGTCGTGGTAGTACCAGGCGCCGCCGATCGGCCACTCGGGGCTGTCGCCCACGAGGTTGCGCATGCTCTCGGCGGTGGAGACCACCGGCATGCCGATCTCGGTGTGGAAGCCGAAGCTGCTGCTGCCGTAGGTCGCCGGGTCGTAGTAGCGCTCGGGCTCGACCCAGTTGTAGGGGCCGCCGCCGGTGATGATGCCGCCGGCCGAGTTGTTCTGGTAGAGGATGCCGGGGGCCTGCGACTGCACGGCGTCGCGCATGCCGTCGTCGATCGCCTTGGGCGGGTTGCCCTCGTTGGCGCCGCACCACACCACGACGCTGGGGTGGCTGCGGTAGCGCAGCACGGTGTCGCGGGCGAGGGCGTTGTAGGCGTCGTGGTCCGGCGGGTCCATGCCCCAGGCGTTCGGGAAGTCGTTCCACACCAGGATGCCGTGCTCGTCGCAGCTGGCGAAGAACTCCTCGCGGTCGCTGCTGCCGACCCAGTTGCGGATCATGGTGAAGTTCATGTCGCGGTGCATGCGCACCGCCGCGTCCATCCGCTCCGCGGGCATCCGGCGCAGCAGTTCGTCCCAGCCCCAGTTGCCGCCGCGGCACAGCACCCGCACCCCGTTGACGCTGATCCGCAGCGGGTCGGGGGAATTCTTCACGGACTTCACGTCCGTCCAGGTCTGCCCGTCGTCCGAGACCCGGATGACGTAGGTCTTGGGGTAGGCGGCCTCCCAGAGGATCGCCACCCGGTCGAAGGTCTGTGGTGAGCCGAGGTCGACCTGGATCCACTGGTGGTCGGCGTATTCGGAGGACCAGCGCGAGTTCGGGTTGCCGTCGGTGGCGTTGGCCGCCGGGTTGGACGGGTCCTCGGTGGAGGCGGTGACGTCGCGGCGCAGGGCCAGGTCGGTGTCGGGCCGGCTGCTGTCGACCACCGAGAGCGACCACAGCGAGTTGCCCCAGCTGGTCTGCCGTATTCCGCAGTCGATCCGCACGTAGCGGGCGGTCCGCGCCTCGAACTCCTCGGTCTGCAGGCTCGCGTCACCGCCGTTGAAGGGCAGCGGCACCGCGGAGTTGTCCACCGTCTTGGCGTCCGTCCAGGCCGAGCCGTCGGTGGAGACCTGCACCACGTAGGTCTTGGCGTAGGCCTGCTCCCAGGTCAGGTCGACCCGGTCGAAGGAGCGTACGGCCCCCAGGTCCAGCTGGAGCCACTGGTCGTCCTCGAAGGCGGAGGACCAGCGGGTGGCGGGGTCGCCGTCGGTGGCGTTGCCGGGTCCGTGGTCGTCCTCGTCCACGGTGGAGGAGGTCGCGGTCGCGTGCAGCGCGAGGTCCACGGAGGGCTGCGAGCTGTCCACGACGGCCGCCGTCCACAGCGAGGCGCCCCAGTCGGTCGCCCTGGTCAGGCAGTGGATCCGTACGTGGCGGGCGTTCTGCGCGCCGACGTCCACCGACTGGGTGTAGGCGTCGCCGCTGCCGTTGAAGGGCAGCGGCACCGCGTATTCGTAGCCGAACTGGCGGATGCCGAAGCGGGTGGTGCGCCGGTCGCTCTCGGTGCCGCCGACGGAGACCGTGGTGGCCAGGTCGTGCAGGGCCGCTTCGCCGAGGCCGTTGGGCCACCACACCTTCGGATCGCGCAGCCGCAGCCGGCTGAAGGCGTCGGGGGCGAAGGTGACGTCGAGGCTCTGCCCGGCGGGGACGGTGACCTTGCGGGAGACGTGGACGTCGCCGAAGGAGGCGGAGACCGTCGCGGTGCGGTCGGCGTCGGCGGCATTGCGCACCGGCACGGTGAGGGTCAGTTCGGCGACGGAGGTGTCGGGCAGCACGGGCAGCACGGTGTCCACCCGCGGGTCGCCGATCAGGACGTCGCCGGTGGAGCGGAGCCTGACGTGGTTCCAGATCCCGGACACCCGGTCCCGCACCGCGGGCATCCAGTCCCAGCCGGAGACGGCCAGGTAGGTGGGCGAGTTGAGGTTCATCTGCCCGGCGCCCGCGTCCACCCAGGACTCCCCCGCGGGCCCCTTGTCGCCGGGGCTGCCGGGGATCGGCATCGGCGTGATCTTCACCGCGAGCGCGTTGCCGCCGTGCGCCGCCAGCAGGGCGGTGACATCGTGGGCCGAGCGGGCGAAGGGGTAGAGCAGCCCGCCGACCTGCCGGCCGTTGAGCCAGATGTCGGCCTGGTGGTTGACCCCGTCGAATTCCAGCCAGACCCGGCGGCCGGCGCCGGTGCGCAAGTCCCGCGGCAGCTCGAAGTCCCGCTTGTACCACCAGGAGTGGCGCGACAGGGCCTCGGGGATGTGCAGGTTGTTCAGGCCCTCGACCGGGTCGGGGAGCTTGCCCTGGTCGACCAGTGAGGCCAGCACG
Source organism: Streptomyces sp. NBC_00433 (assembly GCA_036015235.1). Taxonomy (NCBI): domain Bacteria; kingdom Bacillati; phylum Actinomycetota; class Actinomycetes; order Kitasatosporales; family Streptomycetaceae; genus Streptomyces; species Streptomyces sp. NBC_00433. The sequence goes on from CP107926.1 coordinate 745,765, forward strand.
GTGCCGGGGACGGTCGCGGGCAGCCAGCCGCTGGTGTCGACGGTGGTACGGGACAGGTCCGCTCCCTCGCCGCCGGCCCAGTCGTCCATGGTCAGCGTCCAGCCGGACTCCAGCGGCACGGTCCCGTCCGCGGCGACGGCCAGCGCGGGCGCCCGGTGGTCGTGCCGGCCCCAGTCGGTCCAGCCGGTGGCGCCGGCCCGGTGGGCGGGCGGGGTGCCGTAGACCTCGAAGCCGTTGAGGCCCAGCGGGTTGGGGCTCGACCGCTTGCGGGAGGTCATCCGCACCCAGCGGGCGACGACCGGCTTGTCGAGCGCGATGTCCACGACGCCGCCGGTGCCGGTGGTGGTGCGGTGGACGCTGGTCCACGAGCGCCGGTCGCGGGAGGTCTCGACGACGAAGTCGACGGCGTAGCTGGACAGGATCTCCTGCCCTGTCGTGCCGTCGGACCAGTTCCCCGAGGAGGGCTTGGTGAAGACCGGGTCGTGCTCGGCGCCTTCGAAGGTGAGCCGGATCGCGGTGACCGGGCAGTCGGCCTGCAGGTCGACGGAGATCCACTGCGGATCGCCGTCCGCGGCCCGCCACCCGGTGCCGCGCACGCCGGGCGAGTTGACCGTGTCGACGGCGAACTCGGCCGGTGTGGGCGCGTAGTCGGTCGAGGAGACCTCGACCGGGCGGTAGGCGGCCAGTTCGCCGGGCGCGGCCGGTCCGCCCGGCGCCCCGGGCTTGCCCGGCCGGTCGCCGGGCGCCGCCGCGGCGCTCACCCCCGGCACGCAGGCCAGTCCGAATCCGGCCAGCAGGGTCGAGCCGGTGGCGACGACGGACCGCCGGGAGGGGCGGGCCGACGGTTGCGACTGATGCGCCATGCGCGAGGTCCAATCACGAGTACGAGTCCTGCTGACCGGCAATCAGGAGCGGTGCGGCCGCCCCGGATGACAACGTTGCCGTAACGCGGTGGAACCACGCCCGTATCGCGACTGACAACGTTGCCACAGAGTGGAACCCCCGTCGCCGCTTGTCAATCCCCATGCCTTGTTCCGTACAGGCGGGCCGCCGGCCGACCCGCGCCACCCGCACGGGTCACGGCCTCGGGCGGATGCCCATGCCGGGGCGGCGGCGGTGGACCGTCACGTAGGCGAGGCCGTCGTCGCCCGCCGTGATGGCGCGGGTCGAGCCGTGCGGGAGCCAGACGAGGGCGCCGTCGGCGAGCGGCAGGGCCTCCGCCGTGCCGCCGGCGCCGAGCAGGCCGCCGCCCGCGACCACCAGGACCAGGACGTCGAGGTCGGGCTCCGCGTGCGGGGCGATGTGCTCGCCGGGTGCCAGGTGGACGAGGTTGGCGTCGAGTTGGCGGCCGCCCTCGGCCAGCTTCCACGGGACTCCGGTCGCCGCGGGCGGTACGGCGGTCAGCGCCCGCGTGTCGCACAGCACCTGGGGCAGTGCTGCGGGTTCGCCCGGCTCGGAAGGTGGCGTCATCACGTGTTCCTCGACTGGTGGACTCCTGGGCGACAATTATTATATGTACGATTCATAAAAATGATCGGCCGACTCCGGGGAGGCCCACATGACGTATGTGATCGCACAGCCGTGCGTGGACGTGAAGGACAAGGCGTGCATCGACGAATGCCCCGTCGACTGCATCTACGAGGGGCAGCGCTCGCTGTACATCCACCCCGACGAGTGCGTCGACTGCGGGGCGTGCGAGCCGGTCTGCCCGGTCGAGGCGATCTTCTACGAGGACGACGTCCCGGCCGAGTGGCAGGGTTATTACAACGCGAACGTGGAATTCTTCAACGAGCTCGGCTCCCCCGGCGGCGCCGCGAAGCTGGGCCTGATCGAGCGCGACCACCCGCTGATCGCGGCGCTGCCGCCGCAGGGCGGAGAGGGCTGACGTGTCCGGTGCGCGGCACAGTCCGCGCCGCCGGGAGGTGCTCGGCATGCTGCGTGCCGCCGACGGGCCGCTGGGCGTCGCGGACCTCGCCGAGCGGATCGGCGTGCACCCCAACACCGTGCGCTTCCACCTGGACGCGCTGGTCGCCGAAGGCGCGGTCCACCGGCGGGTGGAGGAGCCGGCGGGGCCGGGACGGCCGCGTACGGTCTACGCGCCACGCCCCGGCATGGACCGCGGCGGCATGCGGGCCTACCGCCTGCTGGCGCAGGTGCTGGTCAGCCGGCTCGCGTCCACCGGGCCCGCCGCGGCCGGGGCCGCCGCCGAGGCCGGCCGCGAGTGGGGCCGCTTCCTGATCGACCCGATGCCGCCCTTCCGGCGGCCCACCGCCCTGGAGTCCGCCGACCGGCTCACCGCGCTGCTGGCCGACCTCGGCTTCGAACCCGTCGCGGAGCCGGCCGGCGACGGGACCGGGCCGGGCCGGATCCGGCTGCGGCACTGCCCCTTCCTCGAACTGGCCGAGGAATACGGCCAGGTGGTGTGCTCGGTGCACCTGGGCCTGATGCAGGGCGCGCTGGCCGAGCTGCGCGCCCCGCTGGCCGCGACGGACTTGCGGCCCTTCGCCGAGCCCGACTCCTGCCTCGCCCTGCTGGCCCCCGCCGCACCGGGAGCGGCGCAGCGCTGAGGTCGGCGGCACCGGCGGGCGGCGCGGGGTGTGTTCGCTTCGGTTACCTCGGACCCGGCGGGACCGTCAGACCGGTGACGGGATACGCGCGAGGAAGGTGACACCATGACCGGACCAGGTCCTGACGACGCGCTGGCGGCGGCCTTCGAGGAGCAGCGCGGGCGGCTCGTGGCGGTCGCCTGCCGGATGCTGGGGTCGAGGGCGGACGCCGAGGACGCGGTGCAGGAGGCGTGGCTGCGGCTGGCGCGGCAGGACCCGGACGCGATCGGCAACCTGGGCGGGTGGCTGACGACCGTCGTCGGCCGGGTCTGCATCGACGTGCTGCGCGCGCGCAAGGCCCGCCCCGAGGCGCCGTACGACGACCGGCTGCCCGAGTTCACGGTGGCCGAGGACGACGGCGCGGCGCCCGAGCAGGACGCGCTGCTCGCCGAGTCGGTCGGCCTCGCGCTGCTGGTGGTGCTCGACACGCTGCGGCCCGCCGAGCGGCTGGCCTTCGTGCTGCACGACATGTTCGCGGTGCCCTTCGACGAGATCGGGGTGATCCTCGACAGGACCGCGGACGCCGCCAAGATGCTCGCGAGCCGGGCCCGCAGGAAGGTGCAGGACGCCCACCGTCCCCCCGACGAGCTGACGCGGCAGCGCGCGGTGGTCGACGCCTTTCTCGCGGCGGCGCGGGGCGGGGACTTCGAGGGGCTGCTGCGGGTGCTCGACCCGGACGTGACCTGGCGCTCCTACACCGCGCGCGGCGTGGTCGTCAGGCTGGGCGCCGCCGAGGTGGCCGTCCGGGCCCAGCGCGGGGTCCGTGCCGCGGTGACCGCGCGGCCCGTGCTGGTCAACGGTGACTCCGGGGTCGTGGTGTGGGACGCGCACGGCAGGCTGCTGGGCGTGATGGCCTGCACGGTGGTCGGCGGCCGGATCGTCGGGATGCTGTCGGTGAGCGCCCCGGAGCGCCTGGCGTCCATGGGCGTCCCGGACCGGCCCGAATAGGCCGGGTGTTACGTCCGGCCGGGCCCGCTCGTCCAAGGAGGTGAGAGCACACCGGACGACGAAGGAGACCGCCATGGAGACTCGACTCGACCCCCGCGCCACGCAGACCGGGCCGAGGTTCGGGAAGCACCTCGTCGCGGCGCACGGGGTAGTAGCCGCCTCGTCGCTGCCGATGTCGGTCGTGGAGCTGGTGAACATCCGCGCCAGCCAGATCAACGGCTGCGGCGGCTGCCTCGACATGCACGTCAAGGAGGCGGCGAACGCGGGCGAGACCCCGCTGCGGCTGAGCCTGGTCGCGGCCTGGCGGCACACGACGGTCTTCACCGAGGCGGAGCGGGCCGCGCTGGAGCTGACCGAGCAGGGCACCCGCCTCGCCGACGCCGGCCGGGTCACCGACGAGGCGTGGGCGGACGCGGCCGAGCACTTCGACGACGAGCAGCTGATGGCCCTGGTGGCGCAGATCTCCCTCATCAACGCCTTCAACCGGCTGAACGTCCTGACCGAGCAGTTGGGAGGCGAATACCGGCTCGGCCGGCACGGATAGCGGCAGCCGCGCCCCCGCGGGCGTACGGACAGCCGCAGCCGTCCCCCGTACGGGCGGGCCCGGGGCGCTCAGTCGAGTGCGGGCAGGCCCGCCGTACGGGCCGCGGTGCGCAGCACATCGCGGAGCATCGCCGGGGTGAGCGTGCGGGTCGAGACATTGCGCCGGCTCGGGTGGTAGCTGCCGAAGAGGTGCAGGTCGCCGCCGCCCGCGTCGCGCAGCAGCGCATGGGCGGCGTGGCCGAAGGCGGGCAGGGGGTGGGGCAGTTGCCAGCCGGCGTCGCGCAGCACCGGCAGCAGCGCCTGCCAGCCGAAGCCGCCGAGCACGACGACCGCCCGCAGCGTCGGGCGCAGCAGCTGGAACTCGCGGGCGAGCCAGGGGCGGCAGGTGTCGCGCTCCGCGGTGGTGGGCCGGTTGTCGGGCGGGGCGCAGTGCACGGGTCCTGTGACGCGTACGCCGAGGAGTTCGAGGCCGTCGGCGCGGTCCACGGCGGTGGGCCGGGAGGCCAGGCCCACCGCGTGCAGGGCGGCGTAGAGCACGTCGCCCGACGGGTCGCCGGTGAACATCCGGCCGGTGCGGTTGCCGCCGTGGGCGGCGGGGGCGAGGCCGACGATCGCCAGCGGGGCGTCCTGCGGGCCGAAGCCGGGCACCGGCCTGGCCCAGTACGTCCAGTCGGTGTAGGCCCGCCGCTTGACCCGGCCGACCTCCTCGCGCCAGGCGACCAGCCGCGGGCAGGCCCGGCAGGTGCTCAGCGCGTCGTCGAGGGCGGGCACCGAGTCCGCCCGCGCGGCGGCCGCCACGGGGAAGCGCGGGGCGTCCGGATCTGAGCCTGTTGTGTCGGCTGCCATGGCCTCCTCCGCCTCTCCCCCGCGTGCGGGACCGGCCGCGGGCGGCGGCCGCCGGTGGAAAGGGGCACGCTGCCAAGGGGCGGCGACCCGTCAGGGAGGGGCGCCGCCACGGCCGAGTCGATCGCCTGCCGCCGAGTCTAGGCCGCCGGCGGTCAAGGACCCGCCTCCGGACGTGCCGGCGGGCAGCGGTGGGACGCGGACGACCAGGACCGCCACGTCGTCGTCGAAGACCTGGCCGTGGTGGGCGATGACCTCGTCGCACAGCGCGTCGAGGTCCACCGTGGCCAGTGAGCCCGCCTGCGCGGCCAGCGCGCGCAGGCTGTCGTCGATGTCCTGGTCGCGGCGCTCGACCAGGCCGTCGGTGAAGAGCAGCAGGGTGCTCCCCGGCGGCAGCGGGTGCTCGTGGTCGGGACGCGGCAGCCGGGGGTCGACGCCGACCGGGATGCCGTGCCGGGGCGGGGCGAGGAAGCAGACCGTGCCGTCGAGGGCGATCAGCAGCGGCGGCGGGTGGCCCGCGTTGGTCCAGTGGAAGGTGTACTCCCCCGGGCGCCGCTCCTCCAGCCGGCCGAGGATGAGGGTCGCCGCGGGCGGGTCGTCGAGGGTGCCGATGACGTCGTCCAGCTTCGAGACGATCGTCCCGGGCGGGCCGCCCCGGTCGTGGGCCAGGGCGTGCAGCATGTTGCGGAACTGCCCCATGACGGGCGCGACGCCCGGGTCGTGCCCGGTGACGTCGCCGACCACGATGCACGCCACACCGTCGGGCAGCACCAGCACGTCGTACCAGTCGCCGCCGAGCTTGGGCAGCTCGGAGGCCGGCTGGTAGCGGGCGCGGACCTCGATGGGGCCCAGGTCGGGCAGGTCGGGCAGCATGCGGCGCTGGAACTGCTCGGTGGTGTATTTGAGCCGCTCGTAGAGCCTGGCGTTCTCGATGCTGACGCTCGCGGCGCTGGCCAGCGCGGTCAGCAGCGCCTCGTCGTCGTCGGTGAAGGGCGTGCCGTCGTTCTTGCCCGTCAGGCACAGATTCCCGTAGACGGTGCCGCGTACGGTCAGCGGGACGCCCAGCACCGTCCGTGTCGACGGGCGGCCCGGCGGGGCGAGCGCGGTGTCGCACTCGGGCGCGCCGACCGTGATGAGGTCGACGACGTCGCCGTCCTCGCCGAGCACCCCGAGCGCGCCGTGGCGGGCGTCGATCAGATGGGTGCCCGCGGTCACGATGTGGCGCAGCACGCTGTGCATGTCGATGTCGGAGCTGATGGCCACGACCGCGTCCAGCAGCCGGCGCTGCCTGCTCTGGCCCGCGGTGAGCCGGCGCAGCTGCTCCTCCAGGGACGCCGCCGACCCGTCCAGGCGCGGGTCGGCCTTCCGGGTGTCCTCGGTCATGCCCGCACCTCCTCGCAGGGCGGACCGGTGGGACCGCCGCCCGTCACCAGGCGTAGATCCGCGCCATGATCTCCTGCCGGGCCGCACCGTGCGGCCCGGGATGGGCGATGACCAGCGGCAGGCCGTCGGGGTCGCGGCCCTCGACCACCGTCACACCGTCGCCGGTCTCCTTCGACGCGATGTGCGCGTCGCGCTCCTTGAGCAGCCGCTCGCACCGCCGGAGGTCGTCGGCGCTGTCCGCGGTCCAGATGACGTACTGCACGCCGATGGCGCCGAGCGGGTGCTCGCCCCCGGAGCCCATGACGCGCAGATACAGCTGGGTGTCGTCGGCGCCGACCAGCAGCGCCGCCGTGGTCGTACGGACCGCGACCCGCATCAGCAGCAGGTCCTGGTAGAAGTCGATGGCCCGGTCGAGGTCGCGTACGAAGACCACCACGGAGGCCAGTTTCGGCCCGCGGCCCTCCGGGGCACCGCCGTGTCCGTCGACCTGCCCGTCGACCTGTCCGGGCTGCCCGGCCCGGTCGGCGCCGGCCGCATCCGCTCCCATGCAGAGCCCCTTCTCCACTCGTCCGCCGGCCGTCGGTCGACGATCCCGGCATCCCGCCGGCGATCCTCCTCTTCACGCTACAGGCCACCCGAACCGCCCGCTCGGTACAGCGCCCCGCCTATCGCGTTACCGTCGGTGCTGTGGGCAAGGACGTGCCGCCCGGCCGGGCGGAGCACCAGCCGCCCACGCCCCCGATGTGGAGTGCCCCATGACCACCGCGCAGGACCTGCTGATCGTCGCCATGGACGTGGAGTCCAGCCGGCCCGTGGAGTCGGGCGACCTCTCGCTCGCCCTCGCGGGGGCGGAGCTGGTCGATCTGCTCGACGGCGGCCTCGCCTCGCTGGACGGCGACCTCATAGTGCCCGGTGTCGGGCCGGCGCCGGGTGACCGGCTGCTGGCCGAGGCCGGGGCGGCGCTGGTGCGCCAGCTGCCGTACGAGTCGGTCGAGGACTGGCTGTGGCGCAGGGGCCGGGCGCTGTCCGCGGCCTATCTGGCCGCCATGGAGGCCGGCGGGCAGGTCACCCGCAGGCACCGGCGGCTGCTCCCGGGCCGCCCGGGTCCCGCGCAGCTGGTGGACTCGCCGGCCCGCCGGGACGCGGCCGCGCGCTGGGCCGAGCGCGAGCCGGTGCTCGCGCTGCTGGCCGCCTCCCTCGGCATCCAGCCGGAGTCGGCGGAGCCGGCCCCCGCGGTCGCCGACGAGGCGGTCGTGACGGTGCTGGCGACGACCGGCGGCGCGGTGATGGAGCTGGACTCCGTGCGGCAGCGGCGGGACATAGAGCAGGCGGCCTTCGACAACATCTGGCGCGGCGAGTAGCCCGCGCGGGCGCCGGAGCCCGCCGCCCCGGACGGGCGGCGGGCTCCGGCTGCGGTGCGGTCTCAGCGGTGGGCCAGCAGCTCCACCTCCGCCAGCGAGGTCGTGTCCTGGTCGCCGTTGTTGGCGGTCACCACCAGACGGTAGGAGGTGTAGGCGCCGGGGTGCGCGATCTCGAACGGGCGGGTCTGCAGCCGGTCGGTGAAGGCCTGGCCGCCCCTGGTGTCCAGCGTCCGCCAGTGCACGCCGTCGGTGGAGCCCTGGAGCTGCCAGCTCTTCGGGTCCCGGGCGGCGGCGGTGCTGCCCGAGGTGAGGGTGTAGAAGGCGGCCTTCCTCGCGGTGGCGGGCTTGCCGCCCGTACCGCTGTAGGCGTAGGTGACGGCCGGGGTGGCGCCGGGCAGCTCCACCTGGGTGGCCGAGGTGTTGTCGAACAGGCCGGCCACGTCCGTCCCGCCGGCCGCGGAGGCGGCGCCGAGGCCGGGTCCCGTGGTGTCGGTGAGCGGGTCGGGGGTGCTGCCGGCCGGGGTCAGCGAGGCCGGCAGCGCGTCCTTGCCGGTGCCCCACGAGGACGGCTTGGACCCCATCGTGAAGTCCAGCCGTGCGCCCGACGCCAGCTGGCTCTGCGTCAGGTACACCTTGTTCCACGGCTTGCCGTTGACCTTGAGCGACTGGACGTAGACGTTCTTGCCGCTGTTGTCCGGCGCGTTGACGACGATGTCGCGGCCGTTGTCCAGGTGGACGGTGGCCTTGGTGAACAGCGGGGAGCCGATCACGTAGTTGTCGTTGCCGACCTGGAGCGGGTAGAAGCCCAGCGCGGTGAATATCTGCCAGGTGGACGTGGCGCCGTTGTCCTCGTCACCCGGGTAGCCCTGGCCGATGGAGCTGCCGGTGAACAGCCGCTGCTGGATCTCGCGGACGGCGGCCTGGGTCTTGGCCGGGTCGCCGGCGTAGTCGTACATGTACGGGATGCCGAACGACGGCTGGTTGCTCATGCCGAGTTCGCCCATCCGGACGTCGCGGGCCTCGATCATCTCGTGGATGGTGCCGCCGTAGCCGCCGCCGTCACCGTCCGCGGTCTCCTGGGTGCCGAAGAAGGCGTCGAGCTTCTTCTCCAGGCCCTTCTGGCCGCCGTAGAGCGAGGCGAGGCCGTTCGGGTCCTGCGGCACCGTGAAGGCGTAGTTCCAGGCGTTGGTCTCGGTGTACTCGTTGCCCCACTGCTGCGGGTCGTACTGCGCGTCGGGGACGCGCCACGAGCCGTCCGCCTTGCGACCCTCGAAGAAGCCGACGTTCGGGTTGAACAAGGTGGTGTAGTTCTGGGCGCGGCCCAGGAAGTACGCCGACTCCTCCTGGTAGCGCTCGCGGTCGGCCTTGGAGGTGTGCGGGGCCTTGGCGAGCCTGGCGGCCATCGTGCCGATGCCGTAGTCGTTGATGTAGCCGTCCAGCGACCACGAGACGCTGCCGTCCACCGAGGTGTCCGTGTAGCCGTCGAACACCGAGGTGTCCAGGCCCTTGCGGCCGACGCCGCCGGCGGTCGGGAAGACCGTGGCGTTCTTCACGGCCGCCTCGTAGGCGGCCTTGGCGTCGAAGTTGTCGACGCCCTTGGCGAAGGCGTCGGCGAAGGCCACGTCGGAGCTGGTGCCGGTCATCAGGTCGGCGTAGCCCGGCGAGGACCAGCGGGCGGTCCAGCCGCCGTCCTTGTACTGCTGCACGAAGCCGTCGACGAGTTCACCGGCGGTCCTGGACTCCAGCAGGGAGTAGGCGGGCCACTCGCTGCGGTAGCTGTCCCAGAAGCCGTTGTTGACGTCGACCTTGCCGTCCACGATCTTCGCGCCGGTCCGAGTGGGCGTGCTGGGCCCGGTGGCCGGGGAGAACGGGCTGGCGTACCGGTACACCGGCTTCGCGGCCGTACCGGTGTTCTCGGCGGCGGAGTTGGGGTACAGGTTCATCCGGTACAGGTCGGAGTACAGCGTGGTGAGCTGGTCGTCACTGGCGCCCTGGACCTCGACCTTGCCCAGCTTGGCGTTCCACTGGTGCTCGGCACTGTTCTTGACGTGGTCGAAGGACGTGCCCTTCGGGATCTCCAGGTCCAGGTTCTTCTTCGCCTGGTCGGCGCCGATGAACGAGGTGGCGATCCGCATCGTCACGACCTTGTCGCCCGAGGTGTCGAACTGGGCGTAGCCGGTGACGTTGTCCCGGCCCTGCCCGGTGACCTTGGCGGCCGTGCCGGGGGCCCGGTCGAACTCGGCGTGCACGTACATCCGGGTCGCGGCCTCGCCGCCGCCGGTGTTGACGTCGGAGTAGCCGTCCAGGGTGCCCGCGGCGGCGTCGAAGGCCAGGCCGCCGTTGTTGTCGACGTTGTCGAACAGCAGGTCGCCGCTGTCGCCGGGGAAGGTGAAGCGGAATTCGGCGGCGTGGTCGGTGGGCGCTATCTCGGCCTTGATGCCGTTCTTGAAGGTGACGCCGTAGTAGTGCGGCTGCGCCACCTCGTCCTTGTGGTCGAAGGCCAGCGCCCGCTTGCTCCGGTTCAGGTCCGGGGTGCCGGACACCCCGGACGGCATCACCTGGAAGATGTCGCGGTCGCCCATCCACGGGCTGGGCTCGTGGCTGATGCCGAGCGCCTGGAGCGTCGGCAGGTTGTCGGCGTTGTTCTGCGCGGCGTAGCTGTACTCCCAGCTCGTCGAGCCGGCGTCGGTGACCGGTGTGAAGAAGTTGAAGCCGTTCGGGACGGCCGTCAGCGGCAGGTTGTTGCCGCGCGAGAAGGAGCCCGAGGCGTTGGTGCCGCGCCGGGTGTCGACGTGCTCGGCGTAGCTCGCCGAGTGGTCGTCCCGCGGTGCCGCGCCGATGGCGAGGTCGTCGATCCAGCCCTTGAACCGGGTGTTGGCGCCCGCCTCGGCGCTGCCGGCCGGGTCGTCGTAGCCGAGCAGGATGCGGTCGATCGTCTTGCCCGCGGCCACCTTGCCGATCGCGGAGGCGACGGCGTTCCACTGCGCGGCGTAGAGGATCTTGGCCGCGCCCTGGCCGTTCGGGCTGAGCGTGACGCCGTTCTGGTCCTGCGCCGGGGTCCGCAGCCTGCTGAGGTAGCTGCCGTCGGTGAAGTGCAGGTCGATCGAGGCGTAGGTGCTCGGGTACGTCAGGTCGCCGCCGGTCAGCTCCGGGAAGATGTCGTACGAGAGCTGCGTGTCGCGCCGGACCGGGATGTGCACGTCGTAGAGCTTGTTCCAGGCGTGCACGGCGCCGGACCGGGTGTGGGTGCCCGCGTACTCCAGTGCCTTCAGGCCGCTGAAGCCGACGCTCGGCTTGACGTTCGGACCCGAGACGGGGCCGGCGCCGACCTCGCTGGTCATACCCTGCACCGGTGGCGGCGGCACGGAGCCGTCGGACAGGATCAGGTCGGCGAGCTGCACGATGGTGCCGCTGGTGTTGGCCGTGACGTTCAGCCGGTAGTAGCGGTACGCGGCGGGGTTCGCGACGTCGTAGATGTTGCTCTTGAACCGGCCGCTGAACTTCACACCGCTGCGGGTGTCGACGGTGGTCCAGTCGGTGCCGTCGGCGGAGCCCTGGAGGGTGAAGTCCTTCGGGTCGCGCTCCGGGGAGTCGTTCGCGGAGGTGAGCGCGTACTTCTTGACCGTCACGTCCTCGGACAGCTTGTACTGCACCCAGCCGGTGGCGGCGAAGGTGAGCCACTTGGTGTTGGCGTCCTCGTCGGCGGCGTTCGCGGCGACCTCGTTCGGCGGGTTGTCCGCGCTGGCGGTGACCTCGGCGATCCTGTCCTTGACGCTGCCGGCGAGCACGGGCAGGGTGCCCGCGGTCACCCCGGAGACCTCCGGGTCGCCGTGGGCGTCGGTCTCCGCCGTGTCGGTCCAGGCCGGCTGCGGGTCACCGGACTCGAAGGACGTGCTGAAGGCGGGGCCGTGCCCGGAGCCGGCCGACTCGGCGTGCGCGAGGGCGGACGCCGGTGCGGTCAGGCCCAGGGCGACGACTGCGGCCAGCAGTGGTCTGGTGAGAGTGCGGCGGGTTCGGCCACTTCTCATGCGGTGCTGCCTTTCTTTTCTGGTGACGGCGGTTCCCGTGCCGGTTCGCCGGCGGTCCCCCCGTGTCATGCGTTGCGCCCGCTGACCGCGTAGGGAGCCAGCCGCGGGTCGTCGGGCAGGGTGAGCGAGACCGCGGTACGCGCGGGGTCCAGGGGTACGGTCAGGTGCCAGATGTCGACCGCGACGCCGTCCGGTGCGCCCTGCGCGCCGTAGCGGCTGTCGGCGTGGATCGCCCGGTCCTCGCCGAGCCGGGGGGCGCCGGCCGCCCGGTCGGGGGCGGTCAGCTGCTCGGCCGGGAAGCTCGTCCCCGTACCGTCGAAGTCCGCGCCGGTGACGCCGGCCGTGCCGACGCCGTCGACCGAATACTGTGCCGACAGGTCCTGCGGGCAGGACCCGGTGGCGCCCTCGCAGGTCGCCGTGGTCACCGAGACCTGCACGGTCCTGGTGACGGCGGGGCCGCCGGCCTGCGCGACCTCGACGGTGACGGGGTGGTTCCCGTCGGGGGTGCCCGCGGGGAAGGTGTAGCGCTGCCGGCCGGTGCGGTCGGTGGAGGTCAGCTCCGCGGTGATCCCGGTGCCGGGCCTCACCTTGGAGTAGCCGGGCGACGCGGTCTCGTCCGCGTGGCTGAACCGGGCCGCGTACCGCGTGGCGTCGCTCGCGGTGAGCGCGCCGGTCGTCGGCAGCACCGGCAGGTCGCCGCCGAGGCCGCAGCCCACGCCCGACAGGTGGACGGCGCTGAAGCCGAGGATGTGGTCCTGGTCGTCGTCGTAGCCGGTGTTGTGCCCGGTGTCGGGCGACAGCTGCACCATGCCGAAGGGGACGGCGGCGCCGGGGCAGGTGTTGCCGTCGTTCCGGGTGCCGGTGAAGGAGTCGACCAGGTGCGTGAGGTCGCCGCCGCTTCCGGCGCCGCCTGCCGCGCCGGCCGGCTGGGCCGGCAGCATCGCCGCCACCGCGGCGGGGTGCGCCGTGGCCGCGGCCGCCACGGCGGTGCGCAGGCGCTGCGTTCTTGGAGACATACCGTCCTCTCTCCGCCTTCTGACAACGTTGTCAGAAGGCCAACCACACCTGTGATGCCAGAGGCACGAGGTGCCGGACACACGAGTGAGCCGTGAGGAATCCTGATACTCGACACCCGGCAGCGTCAATGATGCAGCACGCATCAATATCGCCGGGCCAGCCATCCGGGCCGCCGCGGGACTTGGCGATACGTCAATCACCGCAGGTCAGAGCGGTGTTGGGCGGGCCGGGAGGCGGCCGACCCGAATTCGATCAGCGGTGAACCGTTTCAGATCGTGCGCGGGAGGCTGCCGCTCCTGGAGAGCGGCGGGGTCGGGGCGGCGCTCCGCACCCACCCGCCGCCCGTACGCAAGCCGGCCCGGCCGCGGACTGCGGTCGGGCCGGGTCGATCTTTCCCCCGGGGTCAGGCCTCGGTGCGGACCAGGAGGACCGAGACCGGGGACGCCTTCGCGACACCGCGGCTGACACTGCTGTGGAGCAGGGCGGAGATGCCGCTGTAGTGGCCGGGGCCGACGGCGATGAGGTCGCTGCCGAGGGCGGCGGCGCGGTCGACCAGGATGCCGGCCAGGTCCTCGCGCAGGCCCTCGTCCACCTCGCCGTCGGCGGTGATGCCGTCGGCGCGGAGGCGGGCCAGGGCGTCCTCGACGACCTGGCGGCCCTCGGCGGCCTCCTCCGTGGCGTAGGCGCCGCCGGAGATGCCGTCCGTGATGACCTGGGTGGGCCTGATGTGTATGACGTGCACGGACGCCCCGGTCAGCCCGGCGAGCGACGCCGCGGTGTCCAGCACCCCTGCACCGTGGGGCGTACCGTCGACGGCGGCCAGGATGTTCTTGTACATGCGATCAACTTCCTTGTCCGAAGGGGCCCCAGGGGTCCGCGGCCCGCCGTCATGGGACAGCGGCCCGGCGGGCTGATCAATTCCCCCGGCCGGCGTGACGGCCGCCACGTCGGAGCGCCCTTCGCCACAAGGAGTCACCACGGGTCACAGCATGAGTTCGATCGCCATCCCGAGCGTCCCCGCGGCGAAGACCGCGACCACGAGCATGATGCCGATGACCGGGGCGGTGGCCCAGCCGCGGCTGAGCGGGCCGCGCTCCGGCCCGTCGAGCGAGGACACGCCCGACTCGGCCGGCGAGGTCTGGCCCGCCAGCTGCACCGCGTCCTCGGGGACGCTCAGCCCCTCGTCCGGCAGGTGCGGGTTCACTGAACGTACGGGGTGGGTGACCGCCATGGTGGTCCTCCGATGCTCGCCCGGGAAGGTCCGTGCGCACGTCGACTACCCAGGTACGGCCCGACTACCCATTCCGGTCATAAAGGGCATCCCGAAGCCGGCTCAGGGACGGCTCGGCGACGGTCCGGGGGCGGCCCGGAGAGGGCCCCGCAAAGGGGATCTTCCCCGCAAGCGGACCCCAATCTTGAGAAGTTCCTGGCTGGACGTCAGTTCGCTCCTTATTCTCCGGGGGTCATCGGCAGTCGAAAACTGCCGCCCACTGTCCACTGCGGAGTATGCATGGCCTTGCACGAGCACGAGGTGGATCGCCGAACGCTGTTCAGGGTAGGACTGGGAACCGCGGTCGCCGCGGTCGTCGGCACCGAACTCGCCTTCTCCGGCACCGCCGAGGCGGTGCCCTCGGCCGAGTTCCCCTGGATCATCGACTGCGACAGCTGGGGCGCCCGGCCGCCGTCCAGTCCGATCCAGATCACCGGCAACACGACGAACAAGATCATCCTGCACCACATGGCTTTCCCGAACGTCACGGACTACTCGCGCGAGCACGCCGTCCAGCTGGCCAAGGACTGCCAGGACCTGCACATGGACACCAACGGCTGGGCGGACACCGGCCAGCACTTCACCGTCAGCCGGGGCGGCTACGTCCTGGAGGGCAGGCACCGCAGCCTGGAGACCCTGGACGCCGGCGAGCACCAGGTCACGGCGGCCCACTGCCCGGGTGAGAACGGCAATGCCATCGGCATCGAGAACGAGGGCACCTACATCACCGAGACGCCGCCCGAGGCGCTGCTCGACTCGCTCGTGCAGCTGTGCGTCGCGGTGTGCCGGCAGTTCGACCTGAACGCGTGGGACATCTTCGGCCACTGGGACTTCCGGATCACCGACTGTCCCGGCATCGCCTTCTACGCGCAGTTCCCGATGATCCGCACGCGGGTGCTGCGCGAGCTGGGCGTCAAGTCCTCCGCGGCGCCGAAGCGGCGGTGGCCGGACATCTGGCGCTTCGTGGACAGCCCCGTCGTCCAGGTGGGGCAGTACCTGCTCGACAACGCCGGATACGCGCTCACCGCAAACGGCGTCTTCGGTTACGACATGAATGCCGCGCTCGCCGACTTCCAGACCACCCACGGCATCCCGGTGACCCCGGACGCCACCTTCGACACCGCCACCTGGGAGGCGCTCGCGCCGCCGCTCGACAAGCACGCCGCCGGCCTGCCGGTCACCGCGCTCCAGTTCATGCTGGGCCGCAAGGGCTACCCGGAGGTGACCGCCACCGGGGAGTTCGACCACCCGACGATGAAGGCCGTGCAGTCCATGCAGCACCTGCACGGACTGACGCCCAACGGCAAGGTCGACCTCAGCACCTGGTGCGCCGTGGTCGGCGGCTCGGTGCGGGAGGCCTTCTGCCGCTGAGCCGCCGCTCACGGGTCCCCCCGTCCGGGGCGCGGCGGCCGACGGATCACCGACGGCCGTCCGGTCGGACGGGGGACCCTGCGGCACGACCTCAGTGCCCCGGGCGGCTGCCTGCCGTGGTGCGGGTACGGCCGCCGTCGGCGGACACGCCGACCTCCAGCGCGTCGTAGCCGCCGTGCGGACGGTTCCCGCGCGTCCGTACGATCACCGACGCGGACCCGCCGGGCGGGATCGAGGCGGCCACCGGGACCGGGAAGCTGTTGGGGCCGGCGCCCACGACGGCCGGGCGGTCCTTCGCCCGGCGCCGGCCGTCCGACCAGTCGACGGCGTCGAGGCGTACGTCGTTGGCCGGTCCTGAACCGCGGTTGGCGACCTCCACCCGCCAGCTGCTCGTCCCGCGCGAGGTGCCCGGGCTCGTCACCTTGCCCGTCAGCCGGGCCGGCCTGGGGGCCTGCGCCTGGTCCACCTCAAGGACGACGGTGTCCCAGCCGAAGCCGCCGGACGGCGGGTCGGCGGTCTCGACCGGGACGCCGTTGCCGTAGGTGAATTCACGGTGTTGTCACCGACGGTGAGCAGCGAGGCGGGGAAGGTCAGCACCGAGAGCACCCGGACCGCGCTGCGGTCGGCCTGCCGGGAGATGCCGGAGTCGCCGCCGTTCGGCAGCGAGCCGACGATGGCCGCCGCGGTGCCGTTGACGGTGACCGTGGGGGGCTTGCCCTGCGTGGAGGAGGACACCGTCAGGTAGGCGGTGCCGTCCAGTGCCTTGGCGAGCGGGAAGTGGACCTTCCAGACGCCCGGCTCGGTCTGGGCGTAATACCAGCTCTCCGGCTCCCAGTCCTTGCCGACGGTGAAGTCGAGGCTCGCCGGCACCAGGCCGGGCTTGACGTGGTCGCGCGGGCTGGGCATGGCGGGCGCCTGGGTGGCGAGCGCGAACTCACCACCGGTGCGGTCGGCGCGGCCGATCTGCCACAGGCGCACCACGCCGCCGGCGGCGTCGGCCGCGAGCTCGACGGGATTGAGCCGCCGCAGGCAGTGCAGCGCGTCGCCGGCCGTCTCCGGGTCCACGGCCGCCTCACCGGCGTCGCCCGCTGCCGGGGCCGGTGCGGTGCGGGCGCGGCGGGACGCGAGATGCGCCAGGGCCGGCGGGCTGCTCAGGACCGCCGCGGGGATGCCGTTGGCGTCGAGCATGCCGGCGAGCTCCAGCAGCGGGCGGGCCAGGCCCACCGGCGCGAGCTGGTCGGCCGGCTCGATCGACAGGGACCAGGTCGTGGCCAGCGTGCCGCGCTGGTCGTCGGGCAGGGCGCCGGCTTCGGGGAATATCTCGGCGAGCGTCCTGCGCCGGTCCGTGAAGCGGCGGCGGTAGGCGGCGCAGTCCAGGCCGCGGTCCGCCATGTAGGCGGCGGCCTGGGACAGCGCCAGCGGCAGGAAGCCCAGGTCCTCGACCAGGGCGTGGAGGTGCTCCGCGGCCTCGTCCCGGTGGGCGCCGAGAGCCGCGGACAGACAGGCGGCGGCCTCCCGCGGGGTGAAAAGGCCGACCGGGACCAGGCGCCGCCCGTTGTGGGTCAGCGCTCCGTCGAGGCGCCGGGTGGTGACCACCGTCCGGCCGGTGGGACGGGTCGCGGCCACAGGCCGCTCAGGTCGGCCGGGTCTGCGAGGTCGTCCAGGACGACGAGCCGGCGGCGATCGGCGGCCGCGAGCCAGGACAGGAAGTCGCGCGCCGCCATCTCGGGGTCGTCGCTGTGGGACTCGCCGACCTGTCGACGGGCGTGCGCGTAGGCGGAGATGGCCGCGTCCCGCGTGTTGGCGGTGATCCACACGACCAGATCCACCGCGGCGGACTCCCAGCGGCGTCGCGCGTAGTGCGCGGCGAGCTGGGTCTTGCCCACGCCGCCGGTGCCGGAGGGCACCTGGGTCTGGAGGAGGACGGCTGTCCCGGCGTCGGCCGTCGCCACGTCCAGGGCCTCGACGGCCGCGCGGTATCGGAAGCAGTCGGCCTGTCCCGGTATCACCCCGACCTGTTGCGGCCACGACACCGGTCCGCGCGGCGCGGCGTAGTAGGCGACGTGGTCGGCGCGGCCGACGGCGAGGCTGTGGTCGGCAGCGTAGGCCGAGAGTCCCGACGGGACGGCGGAGGTGTCGGCTGGGTCCTCGTCAGCGCGATGGCTGGGAAAGGCCGGTCCGTCCGGCCCTGGGACGGATCCGGCGTCCAAGGGGTGCCGATGCCCGCACCTCCGTGGATCATCGCGGCGGCGATCGAACCCCGCTCGGCGCGGATGATTCCCGCCGACGGCGAGGCCCCCCGAGCCGGCCGTCACCGGACCCGCGGCCCCGGCGTGCTCGCCCAGCAGGTCGCGCAGCTTGATCGGCGACCCGGTCCCGCTCCCGGTCGTCCAGACCTTCGAGCAGCGACTCGAACCTGGCCTGCCAGGTGGCCTCCTGGCGGATGCGCACCAGCTCGAACCCGCCGGGACCGGCATCCCGCAGGGCGGTCGCGGTCCGGTCGAGCCGCAGCAGCTCGGCCTGTTCGCGCCGCACGTCGCCCCGGCCGAACAGCCTCGCCACCTGCTGCCGGAATTCTTCCCATGCCCCGGTGCCGGCTGCCCGCACCACTGAGGTGCCGCCCGCCGCCGCCAACGCCGCACATGCCTCTGCGAGCTTCCCCGACCCCCTGGTCCTCGCGTCCGCCGACTCGGATCCTACGCCCGATTCAGGTGCTTTATGGCGCGATCCGCCGCCCGGCGGCGGGAGTTGTGAGACTCAGGGGAAGCGGGAAGTTGGTCTAGTCCTCTTGACGCGGCATACCTGCGCGCTGTTTGGTACGTACCAACTCAGGCCCGAGATGTACTCCCCCACCACTTCCACGCCCGAGGGACTCCCATGCACCTTGCGAAATGGGCGGCTTCCGCCTCCGCGCTCACGCTCGCGACCGCCGGCGCGGTCGTCGCCCTGGCCCCCGCGGGCAATGCCGCGGCGGCCGGCGTCTACTCCGTGGCCCCCTACGTCGACATGTCGAACAGCCAGGAAGGCCTCCTCGACACGGCCATCACCGGACACGGCCTCAAGGCCTACACCGCGGCCTTCGTGCTCGGCTCCGGCTGCAACCAGATCTGGGGCGACACCCTTCCCATCGGCGCCGACTCCTTCACCGACCCGCTGATCGCCAAGGCGGAGTCCGAGGGCGCCTCCCTCATCATCTCCTCCGGCGGCGCCAGCGGCCTGCCGCTCGCCTGGACCTGCTCCAACCAGAGCTCGATCGAGGCCGGCTACCAGGCCCTCGTCAACGACTACGGCGTCAGCCAGCTGGACTTCGACATCGAAGGCGCCGCGATCGCCGACACGGCCGCGGCGGCACGGCAGATGAAGGCGATGAAGGACCTCAAGGGGTCCAACCCCGACCTCAAGTTCTCCGTGACCCTGCCGGTCCTGACCAGCGGGCTGACCAACGACGGCGTGAACATCCTCAAGGCCGCGAAGACCGCGGGCGTCAAGATCGACGTGGTCAACATCATGACCATGGACTTCTACGCGGGCACCGGCACCGAGATGGGCCAGGGCTCGGTCGCCGCGGCCCAGGCCACGCTGGCCCAGATGCAGTCCGTCGACTCGGGCTACGGCTACGGCAACCTCGGGATCACCCCGATGATCGGCAAGAACGACGACGGCTCCACCTTCACCCTGGCGGACGCCCAGACCGTGGAGGCCTTCGCGGCGCAGCACAGCATCGCACGGCTGGCCTTCTGGTCGGTCAACCGCGACCAGCCGTGCGGCGGCGGCGCCAACTCGCTGTCCACGTGCAGCCAGATCAGCCAGAGCAGCCTGGCCTTCACCGACACCTTCATGCGGTACGCGGGCGGCTCGGGCGGCACCACCGGCGGGACGACCACCGGCGGCACCACCACGGGCGGGACCACGACCGGCGGAACCACCGGGGGCACGAGCTGCACCGTCGCCGCCTGGAGCTCCACGCAGGTCTACACGGGCGGCAACAAGGTGTCCTGGAAGGGCCACACCTGGAATGCCAAGTGGTGGACGCAGGGCGAGGAGCCCGGCACCACCGGCGAATGGGGCGTCTGGCAGGACCTCGGCGCCTGCTGACCCCCCGGCCGGCGGGCCGACCTGCCCGACCGCCGACCCGGAACGTCCCACGGCCCGGCCCCGGTTCGGGGCCGGGCCGGCCTGCCGTCGGCCCGGAGGTCACCGGGGGCCGCCCGGGAAGGAGCCGCCGACCGTCTCCGCCGGCGCGACCGGCCCGGCAGAAGGCTCGGCCGGAACCGCGGAGGCGAAGGCCTCGGCGTCGTCGCGCGGGTGGTAGCCGGGGGCGTCGCCGCCCTCGGTCGACCACCAGCGGCGGGTGTTGGCCGACACACCCCACACCGGCACGCAGCCGCTGACCGGCGCCCGGAGCGCGGCGCCGACCAGGCGGCAGAAGTCGTCGGGCGAGAGCCAGGTCGAGAGCATACGCACCGAGGCCGGCCGCTCGAAGCAGGAGCCGATCCGCAGCAGCACCACCTCGGTGCCGTACCGGTCGGCGTAGAAGCCGCCGAGCGGGATCGGCACCGGCGACCCTTTCCACGCCGCGATGAACGGGGGCGCCGCGGGCCGCGGGCGGTGAGGACGGTAGCGCCGGCGGCCGCCCGGCGGGGGAAATCCCGTACCGCGGTGGCCGCGGAAGGCGGAGACTCTTGCCATGGCTGACATGGCGGCATTCCGCGAGGCGGTCACCGGGTGGGCGGCCGGTGGCCCCGGCGACCTGGCCCGCGAGCTGGCGGCGCCGCTGCCGGTGCGGGCGGCGGTCCTGCTCGAAGGGCCGAGCGACGCCGCCGCGGTCGACGCGCTGGCCGCGAGCCGTGGCAGGGACCTGGCGGCCGAGGGGGTCTGCCTGGTGCCGATGGGCGGTGCGATGAGCGTCGGGCGCTTCGTCCGGCTGCTCGGGCCGCCGGGCCTCGGCCTGCGCCTGACAGGGCTGTGCGACCAGAATGAGCGGCAGTTCTACGCCCGCGCGCTGGCGGGGGCCGGCGTGCCGGAGCGGGACTTCTTCGTGTGCGCGGCGGACCTGGAGGACGAGCTGATCCGCGCGCTGGGCCCGGCCCGGGTGGCGGAGCTGGCACGGGCGGAGGGCGACGGGCGGGCCCTGGAGACCTTCCTGAGCCAGCCGGCCCAGCGGGAGCGCACCGCGGAGCAGCAGATGCGGCGCTTCCTCGGGACGAAGAAGGGGCGCAAGATCCGCTACGGCCGGGTCCTGGTCGAGGCGCTCGGCCCCGACCGCGTCCCCGCCCCGCTGGACGGGCTGCTCGCGAGCCTGTGACCGCAGGGCGGTTCAGCCCCCGGTGAGCCGGTCGCGCTGGACCTGGCGGGCCAGCGTGCGGCGGACCGAGGCCGGCGCGGCGGGGGCGGCCGCCGCGGTGCGGGGCAGGTCGAGGCCGCGGCTGATGGTGTCGTACGCGGCCCGGTAGCCGGCGGGCAGTTCGGCCCGGCGCAGCCGCAGGTCCTCCTCGACCAGCCGGCGCAGCTCGTCCACGTGCTGCGGGGTGAAGTGCCTGCGCCCCCTGGCCATGGCGTGCGCCAGGCGTGCGCAGGCGGCCGCGTCGCAGGTCTCGGCGATCGCGTCGGCGAGCGCCCACAGCCGCCCTTCGAGCCAGGGCGCGTCGTGCTGGTCGAGGTCGAGCCCGAGCGGGGGCGGGGAAGCGCCGGTGCGGTGCCTGGCCATCTGCTTGGACACCGCGGGCTGGCTGACCTCGGTGAGCCGGGCGATCTTGTCCTGGGTCCAGCCGAAGCCGGCGAAGACCAGGATCATCTCCGTACGCAGCTTGCGCATCTCCTCGCCGGCGCGGATGACGTCGTTCATGTCGGCGAGCATGCGGGCGGCCTGCTCCTCGGTCAGCGTCTGGGGTGTGCGGTGCATGTCCTCTGCCATAACTGGGGTGTATACCTGACCCCGTCGAATATAACCCGGTTGTACAACCCGGTTATGAGCTGCCAGACTGCGGGCCATGCCCACCTTCACCGCACCCGACGGGACCCGGCTCGCCTACCGCGAGGCCGGCGACGGCGACCCGCTCCTCTGCCTGCCGGGCGGCCCGACCGACGCCCGCTACCTCGGCGACCTGGGCGGCCTGTCCGCGCACCGCCGGCTGATCCTCCTCGACCCGCGCGGCACCGGCGGCTCCGCCGCGCCCGCTGACACCTCCTCCTACCGCAGCGACCGCCAGGTCGAGGACGTCGAGGCGCTGCGCGCCCACCTCGGCCTGCCGCTGGCCGACCTGCTCGCCCACTCGGGCGGCACCAACACCGCGATGCAGTACGCGGCCCGCCACCCGCACCGGCTCCGCAGGCTCGCCCTGATCGGCCCCAGCACCCGGGCCGTCGGCATCGCGGTCGACGGCGCCACCCGCCGCGAGACCGCCCGGCTCCGCGCGCACGAGCCGTGGTTCCCCGCGGCCTTCACCGCCCTCGAAGCGCTCACCTCGGGCGCGGGCACCCCCGCCGACGCCGAGGCCGTCGCCCCCTTCTTCTACGGCCACTGGGACGCGGCGGCCCGCGAGCACCACGCGCTGGGCCGCCCGGCGAACGACGAAGCCGTCGCCCTCTTCGGCGACGGGGACGCCTTCACCCCGGCCGCCACCCGCGCCGCCCTGGCCGCCATCCGCTCCCCCGTCCTGCTGCTGACCGGCGAGTTCGACCTGAACAGCCCCCCGCAGCCGACCGCCGAGGTCGCCGCCCTCTTCCACGGCGCCACCCTCATCGTCCAGCCGGCCGCGGGCCACTACCCCTGGCTGGACGACCCGGGCGCCTTCACCGCGGCGACCGCGGCCTTCCTGGCCTGACGCCCGAGGCCTCCGTGGCGGTCCCGCCGCGCGGGCCGCCGTCACCCGCCCATGCGGAACGGGCCGGCGGGGGGAAGTCCCCCCGCCGGCCCGTGGCCGGGTGAGCGGGCGTCAGCCGCAGGTCAGGGTGGGCGTCCCCCAGTCGCCGTGGTCGTTGCCGTTGCCGTCGCCCGCGTCGCCGACCACCAGGTCGAGCACCTTGGCCCCGGTGACGTCGACGTCGATCGGCAGGGCCGCCTGCTTGCCGCGGACCGTCGGGGTGGTGACCAGTGTCTTGCCGTCGGCGATCACCGAGAAGGTGACCGTACCGGCGCCTCCGGTCTCGTCGTCGACGCCGACCTGGGCGGTCAGCCGGGTGCAGGTGCCCCCGAGGTAGAGCTGCACGTCGCTGACGGAGTTGGTGCCGATTCCCTTCGCGTAGGCGGTGCCCGCGATGCTGAGCGCCCGGCCGTCACCGGCCGACTGCCCGCCTACGCTGCGGTCGCGCTCCACCGGGCCCCATCCGTTGGTGGACGAGAGGAAGGCCAGGTCGCTGACCGCGTCCTCGCCGGCCGCCGGTGGCGGCGGGATCGCGCCGACGATGCGCTCGTCGCCCGCGGTCGCCTTGCGGCCGCGCTGGAGGTACTGGGCGGTGACGCCGAGCGCCGACGCGGAGGGCAGTGTCCCGGCCGGCGGACGTACCGTCCACTGGAAGGTGGCCGATCTGCCGGGCAGCAGCAGGGCCGCCGACGTGGGCCCTGCAGCGGTCGCCGTCCAGCCCTCGGGCAGGTCGAGCGCCGCCTTCAGTGCGAGGGCGACCGGCTGCCCGGCCGGGACGCCGACGGTCGCCGAGGCGGTGAAGGCCTGGCCGGGCTGCACGGTGTTCGGCACCCCGAGGGCCACCGCGACGCCGGGCGCGGCCGGCATCGCGTACGTGGCGCGGTCGTAGCGCGGGCTCGCGTTCTGCGCGACGTGCAGCGACGAGGCGTAGCTGCCGTAGTTCGTCAGCTCCACCTTGCCGAGCCCGCCGGTGCTGCCGTCCAGGTTCCACACCGCGATGGCGATGCTGTTGTGCCCGTCGGGGTCGAGGATGCCGTTCGGTATCGGGAAGGTGTGCTGCGGGCCCAGGTAGTTGACGTAGTTGCCGACCTGCCAGCCGTTGACGAAGATCGTGGCGCGGTATTTGCGCGACGGGTCGTCGGTGAAGGTCAGGCCGACCGAGGTGTCCTGCCCGCGCGGCAGGTCCAGGTCGGCGTCGGTGCGGTACCAGGACACGCCGGGGCGGTTGTCGGTGGCCGGCAGCGAGACCGGCTTCCAGCCGCTGTCCGGGTAGCCGGGCAGCGACCAGCCGGCGCGCTCGCCGTAGAGGCCGCCGTTGGCGAGCGGACCGCGGACCGTGTCGAGCAGGTCCTCGCCGCCGCGGACGCCCTGGATCCGCCAGGTGACCGGGGTCAGCGGCGCCCCGACGAGGGAGGCGCTGGTCAGGCCGCGGGCGGTCTTGTTGCCGTTGGAGGAGTTGTAGTCCTCCTCGTGGCCCATGTTCACCGTCAGGACGGATATGACGTTGTCCCCGGTCGGCTTCACCGACCCGGCCGGGAAGGTGAAGTCGGCGCTGCCGGTGGTGGAGCTGCCGAGGAAGGTGCCGTTGATCCAGGCGGAGAAGGCCTGCGCCCTGCCGCCGGAGTCGGAGACCAGGTGGATGCCGGTCTCGCCGCCGTCCGCGCGGAAGCGGCCGCGGTACCAGGTGTTGCCGGTGTGGAAGCCGTAGTCGTCGGCATAGAGCACGGGCAGCGAGTTGACGCCGGAGGAGCTGTTGGTGGTCGTCTTGTCGGCCACCTGCCAGCTGGAGTCGTCGAAGGCCGCCGCGGCTTCCGGGGACTCCTCCTCGTGCTTCCAGTTCTTCAGCGCGGGCAGTTGCACCGGGGCGGCGACCGGTATCTGTCCGGTACGGCTGCCGGTGGGCGACGCCTTGGTGCTCAGGGTGCGGCCGTTCCAGCTGACGCGGTCGGCCGAGGTGAAGACCTCGATGTCCTTGTCGTCGGCATTGTCACCGGTGAGCGCGACCGTACGGCCGTGGTCCTCGCTGGTGGCGGTGCGCAGCAGGTGGCTGCCGCGTACCAGCACCGGGCCGGTCGCGGTGTCCTGGCGCCAGAAGGTCGCGGCCGTGGCCTTGTCGCCGACGAGCAGCAGCTGCGGGCGCGAGCCGCCGCCGCTGACGGCGATCGGGATCAGGCCCTGGTGACGGTAGTTCAGCCGCAGGTCGCCGGTGGCGGCGTCCCAGGTGGTGCTGACCTCGCCGCCACTGCTCGTCACGGTGGGCCGGGAGGTGTAGTGCAGCACGGTCTCGCCGTCGCTGCCCGCGTCGCCGTAGAGCACGGAGACGTCCCGGTCGCCGATGGTCGCGGTGGTCATGATCTCGGAGGTCGAGTACTGCAGCTGCGAGTCGCCGAGCTTGTAGTTCGCCACGATGATGTGCGAGTCGCGCCCGTCGAGGGTGATCGCGGTGCCCGGCTGCTGCGGCACGACCGGGTAGGTCGGCTCGGCTGTGCCGGCGGTCGGCACGTCGACGGCGTCGACCGACACGAAGTTGTCGGTGGACGTGGCGCTGTTGTGGGTGCCGGTGGCGACGATCTTCAGGGTGTGCGCACCGGCCTCCAGGCCGGACTTCTGGAAGACCACCGCCTGGTTCTCGCTGCCGGAGTCGTCGACGGTGGCCACCTTGGCGCCGTCGAGGTAGACGTCGGCGTAGCCGTGGTTGTTGGTCTTCGGGCCGATCCAGCGGACCGCGGTGCCGTCGAAGGGGATGGTGACGGAGTCGCCTGCCTTGTTGGAGAACGACTCGGTCTTCTTGTAGTCGCCGGCGGTGTAGCTCTGGTTCACCACATGCGACCAGGTGCCCGTGTACTGCAGCGCGGAGTCGGCGTCGTCCCACGTGTAGGTGGTGTCGGTGACCGGCTGGGCGTTGAAGTCCAGGGCGATGTGCGTCGTGTCGGTCGTCGTGGCGGTGGAGTCGCCGTGCCGCAGGACGTGGAACTGCGTCTTGGTGTCCGGGTTCATCCGGGCGGTGTCGATCACGGCGCTGTCGTCGGGCGGGGTCGCCCTGATCGCGTCGGTCTTGGTCAGCGGGGCCACCGACTGGGTGAAGTAGCCGATCAGCTTGTCCTCGTCGTACTTCGGGTCGAGCTGCCGGTTCTCCCGGATCGCGGCGCCGTAGTCGTACGACGTGTAGTTCTGCGGCTCGCCCAGCCAGCCCCAGTTGGTGCCGCCGTAGGTCATGTAGAAGCTCTGGGCGGTCGCGCCGACGGCGATGTTCTGCTTGTAGAAGACGTCGGCGAACTGGTCGTTGATCAGCTGGGCGCACTTGTCGTAGCCGGGGCCGCCCCACGGGTCGAAGGCGCCGCCCTGGTATTCGGGCGAGTAGAGCGGCTTGCCGGCCGGGTGGTCGTAGCTGAGGTCGGGGACGCCGCTCCACTTGGTGGGGTTGGAGCAGTTGAAGCCCTGCGGGTAGGAGTCGGGGCCGTCCACGGCCAGGGCTCCGTCACCGGAGTTGAAGGTGCCGTTGTTGTTGCCGGTGAGCGGCACCGTGATGCCGTCGGCGGTGGCCTTGTCCTCCAGGTGCTTCATGTAGGCGCGGGCGTCGGCCGAGCCGTTGTAGTACTCGTTCTCGACCTGGTAGGCGATCACCGAGCCGGTGCCGTTGGTCACCTGGTGGCGGGCGATGATCCGGTCGATCTGGGTCAGCCACTCGTCCGCGTACTTCAGGAACTTCGGGTCGTTGGTCCGGTTCTTCTCGTCCTTGGTGGTCAGCCACCCGGGCAGGCCGCCACTGTCGACCTCGGCGTTGATGTAGGGCGCCGGGCGGGCGATCACGTACAGCCCGGCCTGCTCGGCCATGTCGAGCAGCTTGTCGACGTCGCGCACGCCGGTGAAGTCGTAGACCCCCGGCGCGGGCGAGTGGTAGTCCCAGTCGAAGTAGAGGGAGGTGGCGTTGAAGCCGGCCGCCTTCATCTTCTGGAAGATGTCCAGCCACAGGTCGGGGCTGGGGAGCCGGAAGTAGTGGAACTCCCCCGACCACAGGTACGTGCGCTTGCCGTCGACCATGAACGAGTAGCCGTCGAAGGTCACCGTACGCGGCTTGTGCGCTGCCGCGGGTGCAGCGGCGGCGCTCGCGGCGGTGTCGGCGTGCCCGGCGCCCGCCGCCATCGCGGGCCCCGTCATGCCCGCGGACAGGGCGATGGCCGTGCCCGCGGCGATGCCCGCCCACCATCGTGCCCGGCGGCGGGGTCTCACGGCCCCGGAACCGATCTGCTGTCTCTGCACTGCTGCCTCCACACTCCCCGATGAGCCAACTCCAAACAGATTCAATCGGAGTCGAACAATAGGAGCGGGTGAACGACGACACAATAGTGCGGACGAAGGTTGCCGGAACGGGGCTCAGGTCCAGGCGCGAGGCAGAGGTGGCCTGTTGGAACGGTTCACGTCAGATCCCTTGACAGCTCGGGCAGCTGAGAGCTGTCATGTGGCCAACTGTTGAGTTGCGTCGGATTATGTTCCGACCTGACAGGCCCGTAGGAGCCGCATCCGCCCGGGCCGCCCCCGAGAACCCCCCGATCTCCCGGAACGAACGATGGGACCCCGTATGCCGATCCCCCGCAGGATCCTCGCCTGCGTCACCGCCGGAACCATGTGGGCCGGCGGGCTCGGCCTGGCCGCCTTCACCGCCGGTGTCGCCACCGCGCCCCCCGCCGCGGCGCTGGACAACGGCCTGGCCATCACCCCGCCGATGGGCTTCAACGACTGGAACTCCTTCGGCTGCGACGTCAACGAGCAGCTGATCAAGGACACCGCCGACTACTTCGTCAGCTCCGGGCTCAAGGCGGCCGGCTACACCTACGTCAACATCGACGACTGCTGGCTGACCCACTCCCGCGACGCCGGCGGGCGCCTGGTCCCCGACCCGGTGAAATTCCCCGACGGCATCAAGGGCACGGCGGACTACGTCCACAGCAAGGGCCTCAAGCTCGGCATCTACGAGGACGCGGGCACCGCGACCTGCGCCGGCTACCCCGGCAGCCTCGGCCACGAGACCGTCGACGCCCAGAGCTTCGCCGACTGGGGCGTGGACTACCTCAAGTACGACAACTGCAACAACAAGAGCGACGGCACCCGGGCCGACTTCGTGAACCGCTACACCGCCATGGGCGACGCGCTCAAGGCGACCGGCCGCCCGATCGTCTACTCGCTGTGCGAGTGGGGCCAGCAGCAGCCCTGGGAATGGGCCGCCAGCGTCGGCAACCTGTGGCGCACCACCGGCGACATCAGCGACAACTGGGCCAGCCTGAAGTCCATCACCGCCCAGAACCTGCCGCTGGCCGCCGCCGCGGGACCTGGCCAGTGGAACGACCCGGACATGCTGGAGGTCGGCAACGGCGGCATGACCGACACGGAATACCGCACCCACTTCTCGCTGTGGTCGATGATGAACGCGCCGCTGCTCATCGGCACCGACCTGCGCAAGGCCACCCCCGAGACGATGAACATCCTGCTCAACAAGGAGGTCATCGCCCTGGACCAGGACTCGCTCGGCAAGCAGGCCACCGTGCTGTCCTCCGCCGGGGGCGCCTCGGTGGTCGTCAAGCAGCTGGCGAACGGCGACCGCGCGGTCGCCCTCTACAACGAGTCCGACCAGCCGCAGCACATCTCCACCACCGCCGCCGCGATCGGCCTGTCCCGTTCCGCCCTCGGCTACCAGGTACGGGACCTGTGGCAGCACAGCTCCTACCAGTCGGCGGGCACGCTGGCCGCGACCGTGCCCGCGCACGGCACCACCCTGCTGCGGGTCAGCAGGCCAGGACGCCTGTTGCAGGACGCACCGCTGGTCGACTCGGGTGTCAACGGCACCACCGTCCACATCCAGCCCGGCCAGGGCGCCGACGTCACCACCTACACCTCCGACCTCGGCACCGTTCCCGCCCTGGAGGTCAAGGTCGAGCTGACCGCGCCCGACGGCTGGACGGTACGCCCCAAGGGCCGCACCAGCACCATCGCCCTGCCCGGCGGCCACACCTTCGCCACCACCTGGCACATCGACGTGCCCGCGGGCACCGCGACCGGCACCTACCCGCTGTCCGGCTCGGTCGGCTACAGCGGCCTACTGGCGCACAGCTCCGTGAGCCAGCCGCTGAGCGGCCAGGTCTCGGTCGCGGTCCCGCCGCCGGCCGGCTCCTCCTACCTCAGCGACCTGCGGTGGGAGTCGGTCAGCAACGGCTACGGCCCGGTGGAGCTGGACACCAGCAACGGTGAGGCCCAGGCCGGCGACGGCCACCCGATCACGCTGCAGGGCACCGTCTACGCCAAGGGCCTCGGCGTGCACGCCCCGAGCGACGTGGCCTACTACACCGCCGGCAAGTGCACCACGCTGACGGCCACCGTCGGTGTGGACGACGAGAAGAAGAACAGCAAGGGCTCGGTGGAATTCCAGGTCGTGGCCGACGGCAAGCAGGTCGCAGGCACCGGCGTCCTCACCAACGCCGACGGCAGCAGGCCGCTGACCGCCGACGTCACCGGCGCCCAGGAGGTCCACCTGGTCGTCACCGACGGCGGCGACGGCAACGACAGCGACCACGCCGACTGGGCGGGCGCCACCATCACCTGCTCCTGACCCGACTCGGCCCTGCCCAGGGGCCGGTGCGGTGCGCGCCTGCGCACCGCACCGGCCCCTTCCGCCGTCCGCCGCGGCGACCGCCCGGTCCGCCCGGCGGCCGGTGTCCGCCGGGCCCAGGTGGTGCGGACCCCGTCGGCGTCGACGACGAGCAGCTCGGCCCGCGGGTCCCCCGGCAGCCCGACCGCCGGAGCAGCGTCGGGGGTCCGCGACCGGTTCTAGGCCAGCAGGCCGGCGAGCCGGTCGCGGACGCCTTCCTTGCCGTCCAGCACGGTCGGGACCAGCTCGTCGGGGCGGTCGGGGTCGCGGGACAGCGCGTGCAGGCGGCCGTCGTGCCGGGCCAGCACCAGGTCGGTGCTCTCGCCGGCGATCTCCGCGGACCCCTCCGCCGTGTAGTGGGTGACGGTGACCAGCGCGGAGCGCGACGCCCCCGTGAGCAGCGCGTCGACGTCGACAGCGCGGTCGTGCTCGACCGCGCTGCCCCTGGGCAGCCACTCGGCGAGCATGCGCAGGGCCTCGTCGAGGACGTACAGCCCGATCTGGTGGACGCCGAGCGCGTCGATGCGGACCATCAGGCAGATCTCCTCGGGCTGCGGCAGCAGCAGGATGCGCCACGGCTCCCCCTGCTCCGAGCCGGTGATACGGGCGTCGAGCACCATGCGGGCCCGCTGCTGGAAGGCCACCGCGATGCCCAGGTCGCCGCGCACCTGCACCTGCTCGCCGGTGTCGCCGGCCAGCAGCAGCTCCCGCGCCGCGAGCGACCTGACGGCCTCGGTCAGCTCGTCCTCCGAGGGCCTGGCCTCCAGGAAGTCCACGATCGCGTCGACCGCGGTCAGCTCGGCGATGGTGTAAGCGCCGAGCATCACGGGCCCGGTGTGCACCAGGTTGACCACGGCGGTGACCAGGCCGGACGGCACGGCCGCCTCGCCCGGTGCCGGGCCCGGCGGCTGCTCGGGGGTGCTGGGCCGGTATTCGCCGTCGTGCTGCTCATGGCTCATCGCGGGCCTCCCGTCGGCCATACGGTCACCGCGGACGCCTGGTCGCTGCGCCCGCGCAGGACGGCGGAGGCGGTGCTTGACGGTGTCTGGGTGATCCACACCTCGGAATTGCCGAACAGCCCGCGCCCGCCCCGGTCCGACAGCGCCTGGCCCAGCTCGCCTGCCAGGTCCTCCCTCTCCGGGGGCGGGAAGCGGGCCGCGAGCCGCTCCGAGACCGCCGTGACGTCGTCGGACTGTTCGATCCTGCGCAGCGCCTTGGTCAGCGACGCCGCGACGGGCGGTGTCAGCGTGGTGGGCACGGCCACGATCGGCGACAGGTACATCGGGCGCCGTTCGGTCATCCGGGACAGGCCCCAGGGCCCGACATTGCTGCCGGTGAAGCGGTAGACCACGTAGTCCATCAGGTGCCGCAGGTCGTCGACGCTGGGCATCTTGCTGCCGCCGAAGGCGGCCGGCGTCTTCTCCAGCTGCACCCACGTGCCGGTCGCGGTGCGGCCGTGCAGCTTCTCGCGCACGACGTGCCCGCGCATGCCGATGTCGGGGTATCGCGCCTTGTCGATGTCGCGGTGGTGGCTGGACAGCCGGGCGTGGCTGCCCTTGGCCGCGCGCCACTTCTCGTACAGCGCCGTGTCGTCCACCAGCACGTGCCCGCCGCACAGCACGTCGTGCAGCTGCGGGACCTGGAGGCCGTGCTGCTCCAGGTCGGCGACGATCGCCGCCTCCTCGGGGCTGAGGCGGCCGACGGCCGCCAGCAGGCCCCTGCGGTATTCGCCGGCTCGGGCGGTGATCTCGATCGTCAGCCGGACCCTGGCGCGTACCTGCTCGGCCTGCCGGGCGGCGGCGTCGGCCTCGGCGGCGGCCGCTCCCGTCCGCCCGGCGTGTTCCGACCGCCAGGTCGCCAGTGGGTGCTTGCGCTCCATCTGGCCAGTACAGCACGGGTGCCGTCGTCCCGCAGCGGGTCGGCCGCGGGGCGGGCGGGGTCAGCCCTGGGCGCGGGCGGGGAGCCGCCAGCCGGGGCGGGGGAAGTGGCAGGTGTAACCGTCCGGATACCGCTCCAGGTAGTCCTGGTGCTCGGGCTCGGCCTCCCAGAAGGGCCCCTCGGGCTCCACCTCGGTGACCACCTTGCCGGGCCACAGGCCCGAGGCGTCCACGTCGGCGATGGTGTCCTCGGCGACCCGCTTCTGCTCGTCGTCCACGTAGTAGATCGCCGAGCGGTAGCTCATGCCGATGTCGTTGCCCTGGCGGTTCTTCGTGCTCGGGTCGTGGATCTGGAAGAAGGTCTCCAGGATCGCGCGGTAGTCGGTCCGCTCGGGATCGAAGGTGATCTCGATGGCCTCGGCGTGGGTGCCGTGGTTGCGGTACGTGGCATTCGGCACGTCGCCGCCCGTGTAGCCGACCCGGGTCCCGGTCACTCCCGGCAGCCGGCGCAGCAGGTCCTGCATCCCCCAGAAGCAGCCGCCCGCCAGAACCGCCTTCTGCATCTGCGTGGCCATCTCGATCCTCTCCGCAGTCATCACGTCATGGACAGCCGCCGGGGTGGGGGCGCGGCTCGCCGCCGCCGCCGGCCCACCGGCTCCTGTGGGGTCAACGCTCCGGGAGGCCGTACGATTCCAGGCCGCCGGCCGGACCTCGCCCACGGGTCAGGCCTCCGGCAGGCGTCCGCCGTTCGCCTCGTCGAGCACCTCCCAGCCGTCCGCCACCGGGCCGACATGGCCGAGTTTGTCAGGGTTGATCACCGTGCGGATCGTCTGGATGCGGCCGTCCAGGATGTCCAGCGCCATGGTGTTGAGCACCTTGCCGTCGCCCTTGCGGAAGATCGCGCCCGGCTGCCCGTTCACCTCGTGCGGCTCCACGACGCCGCCGATCCTGACGAACATCGGGAAGACCGCCATCAGCACCGCGACCACGTCGTCGGCCCCGTCGAAGCGGCTGGCCACCTGCGGCGCCTTGCCGCCTGCGTCGCCGACCATGTGGACGTCGGCGGCGAGCAACTCCCGCAGCCCGTCCACGTCGCCCGCCCTGAATGCCGCGAAGAACCGGTCCGCCAGCTCCTGGCGCTCCTTGCGGTCGGCCTCGAAGCGCGGACGGCCGGCGGCCATGTGACGGCGCGCGCGTACGGCCAGCTGCCGGCAGGCGGCCTGCGAGCGCCCGACGGCGGAGGCGACCTCGGGGAAGCCGAAGCCGAAGACCTCGCGCAGCACGAAGACCGCGCGCTCCAGCGGGCTGAGCCGCTCCAGCAGCAGCAGCGCCGCCATCGACACGGAGTCGGCCAGCTCCGCCGACCGCTCCGGGTCCTGGTAGGGGTCGGTGAGCAGCGGCTCGGGGACCCACGGCCCGACGTACTCCTCGCGCCGCACGCGGGCCGAGCGCAGCACGTCGATCGAGATCCGGGTCACCACCGCCGACAGGAACGCCTTGGGCGAGGCGGGCGACGTCGTGGAGGTCCGATAGCGCAGCCAGGTCTCCTGGACGGCGTCCTCCGCCTCGCTGACGCTGCCGAGGACGCGGTAGGCGATCGAGAACAGCAGCGGCCTCAGCTCCTCGAACTCCTCCGTGCGCGCCGCGCCGCCCCCGGTCCCGCCCGCCACGGACATCCGCATGGCCATCACCTTCCCCGAAACCGCGGTACACCTTCGCAGACTGGGACGAGACAGCGCCGCCGTCTGTGACACGCCGGGGCGGACGGGTCGGGCCGGCGCCCGCGAGCCGGCGGGCGCCGGCGGTAAACTGGCGGGGACGTTGATCGTTTGTCGAGGAGTACGGACATGGTGGTGGACGACGACATCTCCGGGTGAGACCCGGATCCGACCGGCCACCGGCCGGCGCCGATGAGCGCCGCCGCAGTGGCCATGTCGTCGTCCCCTCCCTCCATGTCTGCCACGGGTACGGCTTTCCCGCTGCCCCGCTCCTCCGAGGTGCCTCCATGTCCGACGCATCCGTCATCTGCTCCGACCTGTCCTTCTCCTGGCCCGACGACACACCTGTCTTCGAGGGCCTGTCCTTCACCGTCGGTGCCGGCCGCACCGGCCTCGTCGCGCCCAACGGCTCGGGAAAGAGCACCCTGCTCAGGCTGATCGCCGGTGAGCTGCGGCCCACCGCCGGATCGGTGTCCACGGCCGGCACGCTCGGCTACCTGCCGCAGACCCTCCCGCTGACCGGCGACCTCACGGTGGCCGAGGTGCTCGGCGTCGCCGACGTGATCCGCGCCCTGGACGCCGTCGAGTCCGGCGACGTCGGCGAGGAGCACTTCACCGCCATCGGCGACGACTGGGACATCGAGGAGCGCACCCGCGCCCAGCTCGACCGCCTGGGCCTGGCCGGCCTCGCCCTGGACCGCAGCCTGCGCACCCTCAGCGGCGGCCAGGTCGTCTCCCTCGGCCTGGCGGCCCGGCTGCTCGGGCGGCCCGACGTGCTGCTGCTCGACGAGCCCACCAACAACCTCGACCGCGAGGCGCGGCACCGGCTCTACGACGTGGTCGAGGACTTCACCGGCTGCCTGCTGCTGGTCAGCCACGACCGCGGGCTGCTCGACCGCATGGGGCGCATCGCCGAACTGGACGGAGGCGAACTGCGCTCGTACGGCGGCACCTTCACCGACTACGAGCAGGCCGTGCAGGCCGAGCAGGAGGTCGCGGAGAAGAACGTCCGCAATGCCGAGCAGGAGCTGAAGCGGGAGAAGCGGGAGATGCAGCAGGCCCGCGAGCGCGCCGAGCGGCGCGCGAGCAACGCCGCCCGCAACCTCAAGAGCGCGGGACTGCCCCGGATCTTCGCCGGGAACATGAAACGCGGCGCCCAGGAGTCCGCGGGCCGGGCGGGCCAGGTGCACGCGGGGCGGGTGGACGAGGCCAGGACGCGGCTGGACGAGGCGGGACGGTCGCTGCGCGACGAGCAGCGCATCACCTTGGACCTGCCGGACACCCGGGTTCCCGCGGGGCGCACGCTCTTCCTCGGCGAGCGGCTGCGGGTCGCGCTCGGCGGCCGGCAGGTCTTCGCCGGGCACGGCGTCGACCTGGCGGTGCGAGGTCCCGAGCGCATCGCGCTGACCGGCCCCAACGGGGCGGGGAAGAGCACGCTGCTGCGGCTGGTGCAGGGCGACCTCACCGCGGAGGGCGGCGACGTCAGGCGGGCCGACGGGCGGATCGCGTACCTGTCGCAGCGGCTCGACCTGCTCGACCCGGACCGCACGGTCGCCGAGAACTTCGCGGCCTACGCGCCCGACCGGCCGGAGGCGGAGCGGATGAACCTGCTGGCCCGCTTCCTCTTCCGCGGCGCCCGCGCCCACCTGCCGGTCGGCGTGCTGTCGGGCGGCGAGCGGCTGCGCGCCACCCTGGCCTGCGTCCTGTGCGCGGAGCCTGCCCCGCACCTGCTGCTGCTCGACGAGCCGACCAACAACCTGGACCTGGTCAGCACGGGCCAGTTGGAGAGCGCCCTCAATTCCTACCGGGGGGCCTTCATGGTGGTCAGCCACGACGACCGCTTCCTGCGCGAGATCGGCGTGGACCGGTGGCTGCGGCTGGCCGGCGGCGAGCTGGCCGAGACCGGCG
This sequence comes from Streptomyces sp. NBC_00433, assembly GCA_036015235.1. Taxonomy (NCBI): domain Bacteria; kingdom Bacillati; phylum Actinomycetota; class Actinomycetes; order Kitasatosporales; family Streptomycetaceae; genus Streptomyces; species Streptomyces sp. NBC_00433. The sequence continues at coordinate 780,141 of CP107926.1, forward strand.
CGCCCGAGGAGTGAGCGCTACGCCCCGGCGGGCGCCGCACCACAAGGACGGCGGGCGCCGCCACCCCCCGGGGGTGGCGGCGCCCGCCGTCCGAGCCGGCTGGAGCTACCAGCGATACCAGCGGCCCCGGCCGCCCCCGGAGTGCGTGCCGCGTGCGACGAAACCGAACAGCCACAGCACGAGCACCACGACGGCGATCCACCACAGCAGGTGGAGTGCGAACCCCGCGCCGAACAGCAGCAGCGCGAGCAGAAGAACTACCAGCAACGGTCCCATCTCTATCAACCTCCAGCGGGCCGTGTGCCCCAGGACGCCGCACTCATGCACCGGCTCCAGACAGCCGCGTCCGTACGGGCGGGATCGAAAAGGCACCCGCGTAAGGGGGCGCCTCGTCGGGTAGCCGAGCGGCGACAGCGCGGCGGAAGCCGCCCACCGCGGCAAGGAGTTGGATCCGACCGCCCATGAGCCACGACACCGACACCGAACCCGAGAACGAAGCCGAATCAGAGAACCAAGCCGCGACCGAGGCCGGCTCGGGCGCCGGAGGTCAGAAGGACGACGACAAGACCCGGGGCACGGTGCTGATCGCACTGCTGGCGAACGTGGCCATCGCCGTCGCCAAGGCCGTCGTCGGCGCCCTCACCGCCTCCCCCGCCCTGCTCGCCGAGGCGGCGCACTCGGTCGCGGACACCCTCAACGAGGTCTTCCTGCTGGTCTCGGTCCGCATCAGTCGGCGCGAGCCGGACGCGCGGCACCCCTTCGGCTACGGCAAGGAGCGCTACTTCTGGGCGCTGCTCGCGGCCGTCGGCATCTTCGTGACCGGCGGCTGCTTCTCCTTCTACCAGGGCCTGCACGGGTGGCTGTCGCCGGAGACGGGGGGCTCCGAGGGCTTCGTGGCCACCTATGCCGTGCTGGCCGTGGCGTTCGTCGCCGAGAGCATCTCGCTGCTGCGGGCCGTCGTCCAGATGCGCGCGCGGGCCCGCTCCCACGGGCACTCCCTGGCACGGGAGATCGCCGGGAGCGTCGACCCCACCGTCCGCACGGTCTTCGCGGAGGACTCCACGGCCGTCCTGGGCGTACTGCTGGCCGCAGGCGGTGTGCTGGGCCACCAGCTCACCGGTTCGCCGCGCTGGGAGGCCGCCGCCGCGCTGGCCATCGCCCTGCTGCTGGTCCTTGTCGCCTACTGGCTCGGCCGCTCCGCCCGCGACCTCCTGGTGGGACAGGCCGTCGACCCCCGGCTGCAGCAGGAGGCACACGAACTGCTCGCCGACCAGCCGGAGATCGACACCGTGACCGTCCTGCAGACCATGCGGCTCGGGGTGGGCTCGGCGCTGCTCGCCGCGCGGGTCGACCTGCGGGAGGGCATGGACAGCGAGGTGGTCGAGGAGGTCAGCGAGCGGATCAAGGGCGAACTGCGGGAGAGGTGCCCGGAATTCGCCGAGGTCTTCCTCGACATCGTCGACGCCGACCACCAGGACCGGGAGCGGGCGCGGGCCCGCAAGGAGGAGGTCGACCGGGCGGTCGCGGAACAGGCAGCCGGGGAGGGCCCGCCGGGGCGGTGACCCCCGGCCCGGCGGCCGGGTTTCCCGCCGGCCCGCCGGGACAGACGGTGCGCATGGCAGAGGAGTGGCCCGCTCAGGCGTGTCCCGCGCTTCTGCCGGGTGCGCGCCGGCCGGCCGGTATACCGGGGCAGCGGGGTGTTCGCGGCGCAGGGCAGGCGGCCCCGCACAGGTGAGGAGACGATCGCGGATGGCACACCGGGTCCTGGCCACTGCGGCCACCGTGGGCGGATGGTCGGGCCTGCTCTTCGTCCTCTATGTCGTCCTCATCTCCGACGTCACCCCGCTGGAGGCCGCGGTCGGCGGCTCCCTCGCCGTTCTCGGCGGAGTCGCCGCCGAGGCGGTACGCCGGGCCGAGCACCCGCGCGTCCACGGCAGCCGCCGCCTGGCCGCCGCCTTCGCCGCACTCCCCGCGTCCCTGCTCGCCGAGACGGCCCGCCTCGCGGTGGAGGTCGCGCACGCGACCGGGCGCGACGGCGACCGGCCGGTCGCCGGGGCAGCGTCCACGAGCCGGACCGGCGGGCGCGACGGCGCCGACCGGCCCGGCGACGGGGCGGCCACCCGACGTACGCAGGCCCGGCAGCCGGACACCGACCGGCCGGTCGCCGTCCGGCTGCCCGCGGACACCGATCCCGCCCTTGCCGCGGTGCTGCTGTCCGCGACGCCCGGGGCGTGCGTACTGAACATCGCGGGGCGGGAGCTGACCGTCCATCTGCTCGGCGGCGCGGCACCGCCCTCCGCGGTCGAGCGGGCACTCGGCGGCCGGAGGCCGGCGTGAACGCCTGGCTGCTGGCCGCCTGCGTCCTGCTGCCCGCCGGCCTCGGGCCGTGCCTGTGGCGGGCCTGCCGCGGCGAGCCGGCCCGGCGGCTCCCGGCGATGGCGCTGGCCGGGGTGATGGCCGTCGCCGTCTTCCTGCTGACGGCACGCGGCCTGCACCGCACCTCGTACGTCGACGTCGCCCTGGTGGCGGCCGTGCTGGCGCCCACCGGGACGCTGGTCTTCGCCCGCTGCCTCGCCGGCGGCGCGCGGACCGAAGAGGCGGGGGGTCGGGACTGAGATGACGACGACCGCGAATCACGGGCTGACGGCCCGGACCGACCGAGCGGGGGGTCGGGACTGAGATGACCGCGACCCATGTACTGGCCCTGGTGCTGCTGTGCTGCGGCTGCGCCGCATTGCTGCTGTCCGCGGCGGCGCTGGCGCTGCTGCCCACGCCGTACGGGCGGCTGCACGCGCTCGCCCCGGCGTCGAGCCTCGGGGTGCCGCTGCTCTGCCTCGGGCTCGCGGTGGACGCCGGGGCCGGCAGGGAGGCGGCGAAGCTGCTGGTCATCGGCGCCCTGACGGCCGTGTCCGGCCCGGTCACCACCATCGTCATCGGCCGCGCCATGGCGATCGAGGACCAGGCCGCCGGCGGCGGGCCGGAAGGGCCCCCGGCGTGAGCACTTCAGCGGTCGACTTCCTGGTGGCCGCCGGCCTCGTGCTGGTGGTGGCCGCCGCCACGTGCGCGGCGCTCACGCGTGACCCGGTACGCCAGTCGGTGGTGCTCTCGGTGCTCGGGGTGTGCCTGGGGCTGCTCTTCCTGGTCCTGCAGGCGCCCGACGTGGCGCTGTCGCAGCTAGCGGTGGGCAGCGCGGTGACACCGCTGCTGATCCTGCTGACGGTCCGCAAGGTCCGCCGCGCGCCGCGCGGCAGACCGCAGGAGGACGAGGGGCGCGAGCGGTGAGCCGCCGGGTCCGTACCGCGGTCTTCCTGCTCGCCGCGGCCGTCCTCGCGGTCGCCTTCGCCCTGGCCTGCACGGGGCTGCCGCACTTCGGCACCACCGTCCACCCGTACGGCGGCAGGGCGGTCGCCGCCGCGGTGCGGCACCGCACCGCCAACGTGATCTCCTCGGTCAACTTCGACCAGCGCGCCCTGGACACCCTCGGCGAGGAGTCGATCCTCTTCGGCGCCGTGCTGGGCTCCGTGGTCCTGCTGCGCCGCGCGCGGGACGAGGACCGGGCCGAGCCCGAGCCGAACCGGGTGCTTCCCTCGACCCTGCTGCTCGGCGCCGCGCTGCTGCCGGTCACCGTGCTGGTCGGCGGTTATGTGGTGGCGCACGGCCAGCTCAGTCCGGGCGGCGGCTTCCAGGGCGGGGTGGTGCTGGCCACCGGGCTGCATCTGGCCTATGTGGCCGCCGACTACCGCGTGCTGCGCCGGGTGCGTCCGCTGGCGGTCTTCGGCGCGCTGGACGCGGTGGCCGCCGGCGCCTTCACCGCGCTGGGGCTCGCCGGGCTGTGCGTCGGGGCGGCGTATCTGCAGAACGTGCTGCCGCTCGGCACGTTCAACCAGCTGTCGTCGGCGGGCCTGGTGCCGCTGCTGAACGCAGCCGTCGGCGTGGAGGTGGCCTCCGGCGTGATCGTGCTGGTCGCCCAGTTCCTCGACCAGGCGGTGGAGATCGAGTCCCCGGGGACGCCGCGCGCCGCCGGGCAGCGAGAGGACGACCGATGACCGTACTGCCCTTCCTCGCGGCCGGCTGGATCTTCCTGGTCGGCATCTACGGGATGGTGACCAGCCGCAACCTGGTCCACGCGGTCGGCTGCCTGGCCGTGGCGCAGTCCTCGACGTACGTCCTGCTGCTCGGCATCGGATTCCGGCGCGGCGGGACCGCCCCGGTCTTCTCCGACATCCCCGTCGGCACCCCCGTGGTCGACCCGGTCGTGCAGGCCCTGGTCCTCACCGACATCGTGGTCGGCGCCACCGTGACGGCGCTGCTGCTCAGCCTGGTCATCCAGATCCGCAAACGCACCGGGACGGTCGACCCCGAGGCGCTCTCCGAGCTGAAGGGCTGAGGGCCGCCCGTGCCGTACCCCGGCTGGCAGACGGCCGACCTGCTGCCGCTCGCCGTCGTGATCCCGCTGCTCGGCGCGGCCGTGCTGGTGCTGGCGGGGCGCGTGCTGCCGCGGGCCGCGCTCGACGTGGTGGCGAGCGCCTTCGCGGCCGGCACGGTGGCCGAACTCGCCCTGCTGTGGAGCCGGGTGGGGGATGCCGGCGGCCGTACGGTGTCCTGGCTCGGCGGCTGGACCCCGCGGGGCGGGCACAGCGTCGGCATCGTGCTGGTCGGCGACCGGCTCGGCGTCGGCCTCGCGCTGCTGGTCGCCATCCTGGTGGCGGCGGTACTGGCCTACTCCTGGCGGTATTTCGACGAGCCGCCCGCGCGGCACCGCGGCACCTTCCCGGCCCTGCTGCTGCTCTTCGAGGCGGGCATGTGCGGATTCGCCCTGACCGGCGACCTGTTCAACGCGTTCGTCTTCTTCGAACTGATGGGCGTGGTGGCCTACGCGCTGACCGGCTTCCGGATCGAGGACCCCCGCTCGCTGCACGGCGCGCTGGCCTTCGGGGTGGTCAACTCCCTTGCCGCGTACGGCACACTGCTCGGCATCGGACTGCTCTACGCGCGCACCGGCGAGCTGGGCATGGCGCAGATCGGCGGCGCGCTCGCCGGCCACCGCGCCGACGCGCTCACCGTCACCGCGTTCGTCCTGGTGATGGCCGGCCTGCTGGTGAAGTCCGCGACCGTGCCCTTCCACTTCTGGCTGCCCGACGCGCACGCGGTGGCGCCCACACCGGTCTGCATGCTGATGTCGGGAGTGATGGTCGAACTCGGTGTGTACGGCATCGCCCGCGTCTACCTGACGGTCTTCGCGGGCCCCGGCGGCATCCCGGCGGCGGCCTACACGCACACCCTGGGCGCGCTCGGCGTGCTGACCGCGCTCGTCGGGGCCGTCATGTGCTGGCAGCAGCGGCACCTCAAGCGGCTGCTGGCCTTCTCGACCATCGGCCACACCGGCCTGTGGCTGCTCGGCCTGAGCCTGCTCGACCCGGCGGCCACCGCGGGGACCGCCCTCTACGTCGCCGGGCACGCCGGGGTGAAGGCCGCGCTGTTCGGCCTGGCCGGTGTCCTGCTCGACCGGCACGGTTCGGTCGACGAGCACGAGCTCTACGGTACGGAACGCGGCTCGCCGCGGGCGGGGGCGCTCTTCATGGCGTGCGGCCTGGCGCTCGCCGGGCTGCCGCCGTTCGGCCTCGGCCTCGGCAAGGCGGTCGCCGAGCACGCGGCGGGCGGGCACGCGGCCTGGCTGCCCGCCGTCTACGTCCTGGTGTCGGCGCTGACCGGCGGCGCCGTGCTGCGCGCCGGGCTGCGGGTCTTCTACGGCGCCGGGCCGGCGCCCGAGCTCGGCCACTCCGACGTGGAGACCTGCGGGGAGGACGAGGAGCCGGAGGTCCGCGACCCCCTGCGGCCACTGCCCGCCACGATGACGGCGGTGCCCGCGGTGCTGCTGGCCGGGGCGCTGGCGGCGGGGGTCTTCCCGGGGGTCGGGCGGGCGGTGGCGTCGGCGGCTGCCGCCTTCCAGGACCGGGCCGGCTATCTCGCCCAGGTCTCGGGGCTGCCCGCGCACGCGCCGGCCGGGCCGCCGCCGGACGCGGCCTGGAATGTGCCGGGGGTGCTGCTCGGCGTGCTGTCGACGGTGCTGGCGGTGGCGCTGGCGTGCGCCGCCCTCCGTCGCGTGTCCCACGCGCCGGGTCGGCTGCGGGCGGCGGTCCGGCTGGCCGACCGCGGCCTGGTCCTCCCGCTGCGCCGGCTGCACTCGGGGCACCTCGGCGACTACGTCACCTGGCTGACGGTCGGCCTGGCGGGCCTGCTGATCGCGCTGGGGGCCCAGGTCTGACGGGCTTCGCCGCAAGGGTTCATCGGGACCTGGGCCGTCAGGCGGGGTAGGCGCGGCCGATGGTGTGTATCGCGGGCACCGCGCGGGTGTCGGCGGCCTGCGGGAAGGCGGCCCAGGTGCCGGTGAGGTCCAGGACACGGCCCACCGCGGCGGACACCGAGGTCACCGTCATCTCGCACCCGTCGGCGAGCGCCAGCGAGCGGACCCGCAGCAGCGAGTTGAGCCCGGCGCAGTCGAAGAAGCCGACGCCGCCCAGGTCGACGTGGAGTCCGGCGGGGGCCGACCGCAGGGCGTCGGTCAGCACATGTTCGAGCAGTTCCGCGCAGTCCAGGTCGACCTCGCCGTGGACGGCGACACGGGCGCGGCCGTCCGTCTCGGTGAGCCGCACCACGAGCCCGGACCGCAGGTGCCTGACGACGCGCACGTCCCGCTCCGCGGTCGCCGACGTGACGGTGACCGTGCCGGGCCGGGCGGAGGGAATCGAGCAGCGCCTACGACCGGACATGGCTGAGACCTCCTCGGTTTCCGAACTCGGCGGCTCCAGATTGCGCGTCGCGGCCACCCCTGTCAACTGATACGCGAAATCCGTTTCATGTTTTGCATCGCGTGAATCCCACGTCGTACGATGACGCAATGGACGACACCGCCAGCCCGAGGACCGGATGGACATTCCTGACGAACCACGCCCGCGTTCTGGCGGCCATCGCCCGTGATCCGGACATCCGCGTCCGCGACATCGCCGGGCGCTGCATGCTGACGGAGCGCGCCGTGCAGAAGATCATCGCGGACCTGGAGTCGGACGGGTATCTCACCCACACCCGCACCGGCCGCACCAACACCTACGAGATCCCCGGCGGCACATCGCTGCGCCACCCCGCCGACGCGGGCCCGACGGTGGCCGCGCTGCTGGCCCTGCTCTCCCTGGACCCGGGCGAGAAGTCCTCCTCCTGACGGGCGCCCGGTCTGCGCGCGGAGGCCGCCCTCGCGCGGCGCCCCGGGGTCAGTCCAGAGTGCTGCCCGACACGTCCGGCTTCCCCGCGCCGAGGAAGAAGACACCGGGATAGCCGGCGGTGGAGAAGCCGTGGCTGGGGTTGGCGTGCAGGGTCGACCGGCGCACCGCCAGGGTGCCGCTGCGGTCGTTGCTGACGAAGAAGAAGGCGCCGCCGCCCTCCTTGGCGTCGTTGTGCGCGATGAGCGAGCCCTCGACGCGGACGGTGTAGAGGTTGCCGTCGGTGTAGACCGCGCCGCCGCTGCCGCCGCCGGGGGTGCCGCCGCGGGCCGGGTTGGCGCCGCTGCCCACCGCCGAGTTGTAGGTGATGACGCTGTTGAGCACCACCCACGACACCCCGATGCTGCTGAGCGCGCCGCCGTTGGAGCAGGAGCCGCCCTGGCCGGCCGCACCGCCGAAGGTGCTCGCCGTGATGTAGACGGGCAGGCCGTGGTATTGGTCGAGGACGCGGATCGCCGCACCGCCGAGGTCCGGTCCGCTGCGGTCGCAGCGGTTGCGCACGAAGCGGTCGTTGACGGCCTTGAAGCGGCCGCCGCGGACGAGGATCGCGCCGCCGCCACCGCCTTCCGCCGTCTCGCCGGTCGAGTCGCCGTCGGCGAAGGTCAGGTTCTGCACGGTCAGTTCGGGTGTGCTCTGGTCCTGGCAGTGCGAGGTCGTCCACCCCTGCGCCTGGTCGCAGGTGTCCAGGTAGAGGATGCGCCGTCGTCCGCCGCCGCTGAGGGTGACCTTCCCGCCGCCGTCGAGGACGACGCGGGCCGAGGCGTTGCGCACCTTGGCCGTCGCCTTCATGGTGATCACCACCGGACGCGGCCCGCAGTCGAAGGTGATGACGCCGCCCGCGGCGACCGCGGCCACCACGGCGGCCGACGTGCAGCTCGCGGCGGTCCCGCTGCCCACCGTCCTGGTCGGCTTCGAGGTGTCGACCGCCCGTGCGGCGGCGGGCACCGCCGCGTGCCCGTCCGGATTGCCGGCGGGGGCGGGGGCGGGCGGCGCCGGCTTGGGCGCGGTGGTGCCGGGGGCGGGCTTGGGCCGGTGGGTGCTGGCCGTGGTCGCCGAGGGCGCGGCACTCGCGGTGGCCGGGGCGGCCGTCGCGGACGGGGACGGTGACGGCGGCGCCGCGGTGTCCCCGTTTCCGCTACCGGAGCCACCGCAGCCTGTCAGCAGGGCGCCGGCCAGCAGGCCGGCGAGTACGCATATCGCAGCGGGCGTTGAACGCATCGCCCGATGCTATGTGCTCGCCGCGCGCGGCCCGCCACCGGCCGAGGGCGCCGCGTCCGGGGCGGTCTGAGTACGGGTGCTCATGCGCCGCCCGGCCCGGCCGGGCATGCTGCGTTCGGGACACGGAGTCCGATACGCCGACGAGTGCCGGGGGGCATCATGAGTGACCGTTTTCGACCGCCGGGGGCTTCCGGCCCGGCGCGTCCTGGCCCGGACGGCCGCGGGGCCGGGCGGACCCCGGCGCGGACCGCGTGGACATGCCTGGGGGCGCTGCTGTCCGTGGTGCTGGTGGTGTCAGGGCTGGTCCTCGTCGGCTTCATCGTGCTGGTCGTGGTCGGCATGAACAGCTTCGGGTCGAACAAATGACGCGGCCGGTGGAGCGCCGGCTGCGGACGCCGGCGAACCGGCTGCGGACGCTTCTCGCGGTGGCCAGGCCGCCGGTCTTCCTGCTCCTCGCCGTCTACACCGCGCTCGGGCTGGCCGGGGCCGGGCACCCGGAGGACCGCCTGCTGCTGGGCCGCGCGCTGGTGCCCGTCGCCGCCTTCCTGATGTTCTCGGTGGCGGTCAACGACCTCGCCGACGAGCGGATCGACCGGGTCAACCTGCCGGGCGACCCGCGCCGGCCGCTGGTCGGGGCGGGCGCGCTGCGCGCGGAGATGACGGCGGTCGCGGTGGTCTGCGCGGCCGTCGCCACGGCCGGCGGCTTCCTGCTCGGCCTCGGGCCGGGCCTGGTGGTCACCGCCGGGCTCCTGCTGAGCGCCGGCTATTCGCTGCGGCCGGTCCGGCTGTCCGACCGCGGCGCGGTGGCGGCCCTCGTGCTGCCCGGCTGCTATGTCGCGGTCCCCTATCTGCTGGGGTGGCTGGCGACGGCGCCACCGCCGCACGGCCGGGGGCTGCTGCTGCCGGCCGGGCTCTACGTCGGCTTCGTCGGCCGCATCCTGCTCAAGGACTTCCGCGACGTGCGGGGCGACGCGCTGTTCGGCAAGCGCACCTTCCTGGTCCGCCACGGCAGGGTCTGGACCTGCCGTTTCAGCGCGGCGGGCTGGACGGTGGGCTGCGCCCTCATGCTCGCCGGCGCCCCGTCGCCCGCACCGGCGCTGGTCGCGGTGTCGGCCGTCCAGCTCGTGACGGTCCTGTGGCTGCTGCGCCGGCTCGCGGCGGAGGCCCATCCGCGCCGCGAGGCGCTGCTGATCACGGCGGCGGCGATCCTCGGCCGCGGGACGCTGCTCGCGCTGCTGGCCCACGAGTCGATGCTTCCGCTGGGCTGGTCGCCCCTGGCGTGCGGCGCGGCGCAGGCCGCGCTGCTGGCGCTGACGCTCGGCCAGGCAAGCGTGATGCTCCGCCACGGTCCGCTGGTCCGGCTGTCCGTGCCGGTGTCCGGACGACCGGTCGTCGAGGGCGCGTCCCGGACCGCCGGGGTCTGACCCCGGCGGCGGCAGGGGCGGACGCGTACGGGCCGCCGCCCCCGTGGGACGGCGGCCCGCGGCGGGTGGGGTCAGGACTTCCAGGCCTGGAATTCCGAGAGCTGGCCCGCCGGCCAGCCCGAGTTGGCCGTGACGGTCACCCGGAGGTAGCGCTGGGTGGTCGCGGGGAAGGTGACGGTGACGGTGTTGTCGGCCGCCGGGTCGAAGGTGTAAGTCGCGGCCGCCTTGACGGTGGTCAGGGTGGAGCCGTCCGTGCTGCCCTGGAGGGACAGCGTCTGGGTGCGGGCGCCCCAGCCGGCCGGCAGCCGGAGCACGACGCGGGAGACGCTCTGCGCCGAGCCGAGGTCGACCTGGACCCACTGCGGGAAGGCGTTGTTGGCGCTCTCCCAGTAGCTGGAGCGGTCCGCGTCCGTCACGTTGGCGGCGGAGTAGGTCTGGTTGTGGCTGGACTCGCTGGTGGCGCGGCCCGCGGCGAGGTCGGTGGCGGGGGTGGTGCCGCCGGAGGCGGCGAAGGCCGCGCTGTTGAGGTTCCAGCCGCCGTTGTCCTGGTTGAGCGTCAGGACCTGGCGGCCCGCGGGGAGGGTGACGGTGGTGGTGGCGGTGGCCCAGTTCTGCCAGCCGCCGGTGGCCGCCAGGTTCACCGCGCCGCTGAGGTCGGCGCCCGAGGCGTCGGACAGGTGCAGGGCGCCGGTGACCGCGGCTGGCGCCGCCACCCGCAGGCCGACGGTGTACGTACCGGCGGAGGCGACGTTCACGGTGTAGCGGAACCACTGCCCGCCGCTGGTCCAGCCCAGGTTGTAGCCGCCGCCGGTGTCGGAGGTGGCCTCCAGGTCGATGCCGTCGGCACGGTAGGCGGTGCCGTTGCCGTTGCCGGAGTCGGCGTTGTAGGCGCTGCCCTGCCCGCCGGTGTCGTAGTTCTCCGCCTGTACGGTGCCGGGCACCGCGGCGGGCGTGCCCCCGTAGGGGCCGCCGGCGGGGGGTGTGGAGGTCTGCCAGCTGTTGCCGCTCAGCGTGGCGGTGAAGGCGGCGGAGTTGTCGGCGTAGGCGGTGCCGCCGGTGTGCAGGCCGGTCAGGGTGTTGCCGGTGATGGTGGCGGACCCGCTGGGCGCCGGGTAGAACGGCGGGGAGATCACCACTCCGTTGCGCCCGGGGTTGGTGATGGTGTTGTTCTGCAGCAGCGTGTTGGTGGAGGTGGAGAAGCCGACGGCGTCGTAGACCGAGTCGGCGACGGTGTTCCCGGTGACGGTGACGTGGTCGACGGTGCCGGTGTTCTGGCCGTCGCCGCCGTTGCCGACGTGCAGGGCGGGCTGTCCCTGGCTGTAGGCGTTGCCGCCGGAGCGCACCACGACGTTGCCGGTGACCGTCGCGGACAGCAGGTCGCTGCCGTTGACGCCGAACCGCCCCGCGCCCAGGCCGATGTAGCGGGCGGTGTCGCTGATGTAGTTGTCGCTGACCAGGTGGCCGCTGCCGCCGTAGATCCCGATGCCCTTGCCGCCCCAGGGTGCGATGGCGGTGTTGCCGGTGAAGGTGATGCCGCTCATCGGGTGGTAGTACGTGTTCGTGCCGTTATTGGTGTTGTAGTTCACCGAGTTGATCGCCATCGCGTCGTCGCCGGTGCCGCGGACGAAGTTGTTCGTCGCGGTCAGGTTGTTGCCGGTGTCGGCGTTCAGCGAGACGTTGTTGAGGTTGATCCCGTCGGCCCAGATCGAGGTGAGCCGGCTGTTCTGGACCTTGCCGCCGGTGCCCGAGGCCCAGAAGCCGGACATGGTGTGCTGGGTCCAGATGCCGTCGGCCACCCAGTTGGTGCCGGTGGTGTCCATGGCGCCGCCGTCACCGCCGATAGTGCTGCGGCTCACCGCGTTGGCGTCGATGTGGAAGTTCTTCACCGTGCACGAGGTGACGGAGAAGAGGGCTCCCAGGGGCGTGCTGTTGGGGACCGGCACATCGCGGTAGATCGTGCTGTACCACAGGCCGGCGCCGGCGATGGTGATGCCGGTGGCGTGCAGCCCCGCGGTGCCCTTCACGTAGAAGGTGCCCGGTGGGATCCACAGTGTCTTGGACTGCGACTGGGCCTGGTCGATGCAGCTCTGGATGGCGGCGCCGCTGTCGACCGCCTGGCTGTCGCCCGCGCCGTTGGTCGGGTTGCTGTCGGAGACGGCTCCGCAGCTGGTCAGCGAGATCGAGTCGGCGGGCTGGGAGAGCGGGGCCGGCGGGTTCTCGACGTCGATGGAGTCGATGTCGTAGGAGGGGGCGGAATTCGCCGCGTCCTTCTTCAGCGTGAAGGTGCTGCCCGGCGCGATGGGGGTGCCGGTGACGAAGGTGTGCGACTCGTCGAAGAACACCCGCGGGGAGCCGTCCCCCGGGTTCTGGTTGTCGCTGGTGTTGTAGTTGTTGTTGCCCTCGTAGACCCAGGTCTGCTTGGAGTTGAGGTTCAGCGCCTGCCGGAACGTACCGTCGACGTACAGGTCGAGCGTGCCGGTGATGCCGCCGCCGGACGCCGAGTCGGGAATGCTCGCGCGGACGTTGACGAAGCTGATCGGCTGGCCCGTGGCGTTCGTCCACTGCACCGACTGTCCGGTGCCCCCGAGGTGGGCGTAGGCGTGCCCGGACGCCTCAAGGGTCGCGCTCGAATACTGCGTGGCGGGCGCCGAGGTGAGCGACACGGCGGTCGCGCCGCCGGCCAGCGTGCCTGCCTCGCCCTCGTAGATGGTGAAAGGTGTCGACGCGCCGGCGGCGGCCGCCTGCGCCTGTGCCTGCGGCAGGGCGGCGGCGTGCGGGGTGGCGGCGCCCGCCGGCGCGACGGACATCCAGGCCAGACCGACCAGGGCGGCAAGGGCCGCGGACATACGTGGGAGGACCCGCGCCTTCCGCAACGGCCTTGGGATCGCACGCATCGGATGCTCCTTCAAGGTGGGGGGAGGGGCGTCCGTACGGTACTGAGCACCCCGGCCCTCCGCAAGGTTCCGCGCTGCCGAAGAAAATTTTGCGCAGTTCGCTGGAAACAGTGCGCTCCGGGGTGCACACATCGGATGGCCGGGGGTCCGCGCCGGGGAATCGGGTCACATCGAATTTGCGGGTGCTTGAACCTCGCGCCCGGGAAATCGACTTGTGCCACGGGGATCACCACAGCACCAAGACGACCAATTGGACCCATGCGAATCCGGGCAGGCCAACCGGCTTACGGCGCGGGCGGGGTGCCGCTAGTCTCAGCCCCCACGTGTATGTCGCACGACTTCAGCAGGGAGACACAGAACCATGACGCACGATGTGCCGCCGCCGTCCGGCCCGCCGGCTCCGCCGCCGAACCCAGGCGGCCCGTCAGGAACTCCGTTCGACCCGGCATCGGTCAACCGCCTCGACTGGGCGATTCTCGGTATCGGGGCCGTCGTGTTCATCTTCTCGTTCTTCGACTACTACTCCTGGGATTTCGGCAACGAACTCGGCCTGAACATCCCCAGTGTGAGTTGGGGCGCCTGGCACTTCGGCCACGGCCTCTTCATAGCCTGGTTCGCGATGGTCCTCACCGTGCTCGGCGCGGCCGCTCTGGCCGTCAGCCTCTTCGCGCCCACGGTCACGCTGCCCGCGCCGGCCAGGAGCCTGTCCTTCCTGGCCTTCGCGGTGGGCTTCGTGCTCTACCTCATCGCGATCTTCGCGCACTCGGACTTCGGCCCGGGCGGCGGCCACGCCTTCAGCTTCTGGATCAGCCTGATCCTCGCGGGCGCCGGCGCCGTCATCGCCCTCATGCGGGCCCAGCAGACGAACACCGTGCTTCCCGGCCAGCTGAACAGCCTGCCGCATATCGGCAAGTAGCGCACCCGGCAGCCGCAGCGAAAGGACCGCGGCCCCACCCCCTGGAAAACGGGGTGGGGCCGCGGTCCTTTTCCGTCCCTACCGGTTCTCCAGCAGCTTGGTCAGGTTGCGGGCCTGCTGCTGCCACTGGCTCTTCGCGGCGTCGAAGTGCGTGACGCCGACCCAGGCGAACCAGTTCGAACCCGTCGAGTGGCCCTTCTGCGTCAGATAGACGCCATTCTTCCGGGACGAGATCGAGAACTTGATCTGGGACCCGGGCTCGTCGAAATACCCCTTGTTGGTCACGGTGAAGGTGAACGACGTCTTGTCCTTGACGGACACCGTCACCTTGCCCGGTCCGCCGGCGATCCTGCCGAGGCCGTGCATGATCGACTCAGCGGGGTGCAGGGTGCACTTCGTCCCCTGCGCGAACGTGTCGCAGCCGGTCACCTTGAAGGGGAAGACCTCCTTGGGGTGCGCCTTGAAGAAGGCCATGATCTCCTCCGGTGTGCCCAGGCTGTTCGGCCCGAGGTATTCGGAGGTGGTGTACGAGTAGCCCGGGTCGGGTGTGAAGGCGACCGACTTCTCCTGGGCGTGCTCGGCCGCGTAGCTGTCGTGCTCGACCGGCGGCGGGCTGCCCCCGTACAGGTCCTTGATCAGGTCCTGCCACTGGGGATCCTTCGGTGTGGTGATGCCCAGGGTGCCGCACAGGTCGTCGCAGTGGGTCCGCGCGTAGGTGACCTGGTGCTGCTGCTTGAGGCTCACGTCCGGGTTCTGGTTGACCTTGCTCGGGCCGCACTCGGTGTGCACGCAGTCGCCCGCCTGGGTCGCCCACGCGCTGCAGTCGCTGCCGCAGGGGTTGCCGTGCTCGTTGCAGCCCTCGTGGCCGTTGCGGCAGGTGTAGAGGCCGGTCGGGTCGGACTGGGTGACGGGGTCGTCGCCGGCGTAGGCGTAGCCGTTCAGCGACTGCGGGTCCCCGCTGTCGATCTCGGGGTCGACGGAGGCGAAGCGGCCGGTGGCCGGGTCGTAGTCGCGGGCGCCGAGATGGGTCAGGCCGGTGCCCGGGTCGGTGACGCCGCCGACGAAGCCCCGGTCGCCCGACCAGCCGGCCGGGGGTGTGCCGCGCAGCGAGCCGAAGGGGGTGGTACGGCGCTGCTGCATCGCCAGGCCCGCGCTGTCGACCTGGAGTTGGCCGGTGTCCTGGCTGTCGGCGATGAGGAAGTACACCTTGTTGTCGTCGGTGCGCATCGCCTGGTTGCCGTCGCCGAGGTCGTAGTAGCGGGTGGCGTGGGCGGTGGCCGACCCGGTGGCCGCGGTGACCTCGGTTCCTCCGAGGTAGAGCGTGCCGCCGCTGCCGGTGCGGGCGATCAGCCGGTTGCCGTCGGCGTCGTAGACGTAGGAGGTGGTCTTCCCGTCGTCGGTGGCCACCTGGGTGAGGCGGCCCTCGCCGTCCCACGTCAGGGTCTGCTCGACACCGCCCGCCGGGCGGGTGGCGGTGTCGCCGACCGCGTCGTAGGTGTAGGAGCCCACCGTCGTGCCGCCGGGGCCTGTGGTCCGCACCTGGCTGAGCGTGTGCGGCTGCGGGGCGGTGGGAGCCGGGTAGGTGTAGGTGCTGACCGTGTCCTGGGCCGCGTTCCCGGTGGCGGAGTGGTCGGTCTCCTTGGTGCGGTCGCCGGCCTTGTCGTAGCCGAAGGACTGCCAGTACGGCGCCGGTCCGCCGAGCACCTGGGCGGAGGGGGTGACCGCGCAGCCCGCCGCGCCCTGCGCCCAGGCCTCGGTCAGCCGGCCGAGGTAGTCGTACTGGAAGCACTGGGCGTCGGTGCCGTCGCGGGAGACGTCGGTGAGCGAGGTGATGTCGCCCGCCGCGTCGTAGCCGTAGGTCGCGGACTTGTCGGTGCCGGGCACGTCCTGCCGGTCGACCCGGGAGTTGGACAGCCGCTGGCTGCCCCACTCGTAGGTGTTGGTGACCTGGGTCATCTTCTGCCCGGCCGCCTGGAAGGTGTACTGCAGCGCCTGCCCGGTGTAGCTGTAGGCGGTGGCCGTGGTGTAGGTGGCGCCGCCGGAGCCCGACACCGTCACGGGCCGCAGCACCTCGTCGTAGGCCGGGGTGACCGCTTCCGCGGGCAGGCTGCCCGCCGCGGGGTAGCCGACGGACTGGGTGGTGCCGTCCGCGTTGTACTGCACGGTGCTCTGGTAGGAGCCGGCCAGCGCGCCCTCCGCGGCCGGGATCGTGGTGGTGGTGCGGTGGGCCCGGTAGAGGTTGTCGTACAGCCCGTACGCCACGGTGTAGGCCGAGCCCGCCGCGCCGCCGACGTAGCGGGTGGCGGAGGCCGGCAGGCCCTTGAAGCCCGCGGGGTCCCATACGTGCTTGGTCAGCAGCGGGCCGCTCGCGGCGCCGTCGTGGGTCTCGGTCTCCCGGCCGAGCCCGTCGTAGAGGTGGGTGATGGTCCTGCCGCGCTGGTCGGTGCTGGAGACCAGCCTGCCCCGGTCGTCGTAGACGCTGGCGGTGGTCCCCTTGTCGGGGTCGACCGCGCTGGTCTGGTTGCCGCGCTGGTCGTAGCCGAACGTCCAGGCGGTGCCCGCGGGGTCGGTGATCGTGGCGAGCTGCCCCGCCGGGGTGTAGCCGTACGACGTCTTGTCGTAGGCCCCGGTGGGTGTCGCGGCCTGGTACTGGTCCAGCTCGCGGGTGTTGCCGCGGGCGTCGACGACCGTGGTGGTCGGCGTGCCGCCCTGCGGCGGGGTGACCGTGGTGCGGTCGCCGCCGTAGGCCGTCGCGGTGGTCGCGAGGACCGTGCCGCCGTCGCCGTTGCCCGCCACCTGCCGGCTCAGGGTGATCCGGCCGAGGCCGTCGTAGGTGTTCCAGACCTGCGTCTCCACCGACAGCGCGTCGTCCGGCGTGTAGAGGACGGTGGAGGGCGCCTTGGCGGCGTAGTAGGAGGCGAAGGTCCTGTCGACCAGGCCGCGGGAGTCGTAGAAGGTGTCGGAGACCAGCATGCCGCCCTTCGGCCCCGGCGTCTGGGCCTGGCGCACCCGCAGGAAGCCGTCGTAGAGGGCGTAGGAGGTGTGGGTGCCGGTGCCGGCCAGGGTGGTGGTGGCCACCACGGGGGGCTTGCCGTCGGCCGTCGTGTAGGCGAAGGCGTCGTTCGGCGTCTGGCTGTTGGCCTTGGACCGGTCGGGCAGCCAGATCTTCAGCTTGCGGCCCAGCGCGTCGTAGGTGGTGTCGGTGCGCTTGCTGTTGGTGTCGGACACGGTGACCGGCAGCCGGCGGACCGGGTCGAGGGTCGTCGTGGTGGCCTGCGCGGTGGTCGCGTCGCCCGCGGTGGCCGGCGGCGTGGTGACCGTCACCGTGGTCGGGAAGCCGCTCGCCGGGGTGTAGGCCGTGGTGGTGGTCCGTCCGTCGGCGCGGTCGGTGCGCTGGGGTGCGCCGGTCACGGTGGCGGTGACATCGCCGGTCAGGTCGGTGGCCGAGGTGGTGCGGCCGTAGCCGTCGTAGCCGGCGCCGGTCTCCAGGTAGGTGGCGGTGGTGCCGTTGTGGGACTTCAGGGTCGCCACCCGGGTGGCGTCACCGGCCGTCGGCGCCGCCCCGTAGCCGAGGCCGTCGTAGGCGGTGCGGATGTCGGACAGGACGTCCTTGGCGTAGTCGGGCGTGGCGGTGCAGGACACCGCGACGGACAGGATCCGCGACGGGGTGTCCAGGATCCACGCGGTGGTGTTGTCGGCATAGGTGGTCGTGGTGCAGCGGTCGTCCGCGGTGGTGGACACGTCACCGTGGTCGTCGGTGGTCAGGACGCGGCCCGCGGTGTTCTCGAAGCCGCGGGTGACGTCGGTGATCCGCCACGCGGATCCGGCGCCGCCGTCCAGCGAGACCCAGGAGCGGGTCTCCGCGGTCCCGGTCAGGTTCGCCGCGATGGTGCCCCAACTGCGGGTGACCGAGCCGGTCTCGTGGTGCCAGGGGGTGTTGACGGTCTTGTCGAGGACCTTGCCGCCCGGCCCCGAGTAGTGCTCCGTCCTGTACTCGAACCCGGACAGCGAGTCGTGGTCGGTGATGGTGCCGCCGTTGTCGTCGGACACGGTCACGCTGCGCTTGCCGCCGCTGGTCTTGTCGGCGTCCATGCCGCGCAGGTAGTAGTGGTCGGTCTGCGAGAGCATGCCGACCGGGTCCTGGCCGCCGGTGTCCACCCGTACGTGCGCGTAGCCGCGCCAGGTGGACCAGGTCTTGTACTTCTCCTTGGTGATGCCGTCGTCGGAGTCGTAGTGCCAGGCGGGTGCGCCGAGGTAGTCGTACGCCGTCACCTCGTCGGGCGAGACGGCGGTCCGGTCGGACTGGACGACCTTGGCGACCACGTATTTGTTGAACCACTGCAGGCTGGGGTCCTCGTCCCCCTGCTTGGTGAAGAACTGCGGGAAGCACAGGGTGCTGTTGGAGTCCGGGGTCGGCAGGTGGGCGGCGTCGCAGGCGGCGGTGGAGTAGGTGATGTCGGTCTGGCCGCCGGTCTCGTCGTCGATGGTGGCGACGCGTTCCTTGACGAAGGGCGAGGTGTTGTCGCCCGGGATGTCCAGCCGGTTGGTGCGCTGGTCGTAGCCGAAGGTGACCTTGGGCAGGGTCAGGTCGGGGGCGCCTTCCGGGGTGTCGGCCCGGCCGGTGTGCTCGACGGACGCCAGCTCCAGCTGGTAGTCGATGTCGGCCATGCCCCACTGCTGGGCCAGCTTCCAGGTGTCCACCGGCGTGTAGGCGCCGGCCGCGGTGAGCACCTGCGAGGTGACCGCGGTCAGCCGCTTGCGGGTCCAGAAGGACGGGCCGAAGGCGTCGCAGTCACCGGTCGACTTGCAGTTCAGGTCCCACGGCGTGTCGTACCAGGGGAAGGAGTCGGTGTCGATCTTCGAGGCGTCGCAGGCCCCGGCGGTGGTGTCGAGGCAGCGCTCCGCGCTGGTGAACTGCACCTGGGCCAGGGCCTTGGCCGAGTAGACCGCGCCGGACTTCAGCCCGTAGTCGATGTGGTCGAGGGTGCCGCCGCGGACGTAGGCCGTGGGGCTGGACGCGGTCCTGTCGCGGCCGTAGTAGTTGGTCTCCTTGTTGTAGTAGTAGGCGATGGCATTGCCGTGCGGGTCGACGGAGTAGTCGAGGTTCCACCGCCAGCCCTGCTGGCACCAGGAGGTCGCGAAGGTGGAGCCGTGGCAGGGCTCGTCGGCGTTGTTGCCGTAGACCGGCACGGTCCAGGCGGAGTCGGTGGTCGCCTTGCCGCCGGCCCAGCCGGGCAGCTTGTTGTAGCCGAAGTAGTACCGGGTGCCGTCGGTGGTCGTCACCCGCCAGTACTCGTCATTGCGGGCGCCGTTGGAGCGCACGTCGGTCGAACTGCCGTAGACCCGGTCGACCTTCGTGCCGTCGTCGCCCTTGATGCGGAAGGAGTTGGTGCCGGTGGACACCAGCTGCCCGGAGTGGCCGTCGAAGGAGATGGTCGCGTTGTCGTAGGCCCAGCACAGGTCGTCGACCTTGTTGCCGTCGGAGTCCTTGACGTTCTCGTCCGCGCAGGGCTTGTAGCTGCGCTCGATGAACCCCGGGGACATGTCGAAGCCGTCGCCCACCCAGGACGACTGGTTGTTGGTGCTGCTGGTGCGGCCGTCGACGGCACCGGAGTCGTAGGTCAGCGCCACCTTCGGGGCGAAGCTGCCCGGGACGTCCGGCGCGGGCAAGTCGTAGACCCACGTGAAGGTGCCGGTGTTCGGCCCCACGTCCCACGACGAGGACGGGGACAGCGAGGTGGCGGCGTAGTCGCCGTGGTCGCTCGATGTGCCGGCGGTCGCCGCGAAGACCGTGGCGGACGCGGCCGTGGCGGACGCCGACGTCAGGGCGACCGCGTCGGCGGTCAGCGTGTGGGCGGCGGTGTCGTTCGTGGCGGCGACCGGGGTCTGCTCGGTGCAGGCCGCCTTCGCGGGGGTGGTCAGCGCGCAGCCGGGCAGCCGCACCAGGTGCAGCCGTGCGGCATAGGCCCCGCCGTAGGCCTGGGCGTAACCGCTGTCGTCCACGCTCACGCCCACGGTGCCGCCGCCGGCGTCCGGCCGCGGGGTGACGGTGAAGAGCAGGCCGTCCACGCCCGCCGCCCGGGTGGCTTCCTGGTCGAGGACCCGTACGGTCGCCGAGCCGGTCAGCGGGGCTGCCGTCTTCCCGGCGGTGCCGGACTTCGCGGTGCCTGCGGACGTCGCCGCTCTCGCCGCCGCGGGCACCGTCAGCGTCACAGGAAGGCTCCCGGCGCGTACCGCCGAGGTCTTCGCCGCCGCGGCCGGCAGCGTCACGGTGGCGCTTCCGGGCCGGGCCCAGGAGTGCTCGCCCGTCCGGCCGGGCTTGTGCGGCAGCCCGTCCTGGGCGCGCGGCACCGTCGTACTGCCCGAGTGGCCCGCCACCGGCACGCCCGGCGACGGCCGGTGGACCAGGTCGTCCGCCTGGGCCGCCGGCAGCGCCACTGCCTGCAGCATGCCGGCCACCAGCGCCCCGCAGGCCAGCAGCGCCGCCCTGCCCCGCGCCCCGCCGGGCCGTATCCGTCTGTCGGTCTTCCGTCTCCTGATCACGCCTGCCCCGTCCCCATATCCCTCGACGTTTTCCGCGTCACGCCATGCGTGCGCGGGGCGGCGCGCGATGCCCGCGCGCCGCCCCCCGTGGTGCTGCCGGGTCAGGGCCCGGCGGTGGTGTCCAGATCGACTCCGCTGGCCAGCGCGGCGATCTGGGTGTCGGAGGCCACTCCGCCGAAGACCCACACGTCGTCGATCACGCCGGGCCAGAACTCGCCCCAGGTGGACGCGCCGGTCTTGACCCGGCCCAGTTGCAGGCCCTTGGTCGCGTCGAAGGGCAGCACGGAGGAATTCCACGACACCGACTCCGTGCACGACGGGTCGTCGGGCACGCCGTCGTCGTCGCTGTCGGCGCAGAGCGCCTGCTGGAGCTGGCCGTTGACGTACAGCCGCATCTGCCCGGCCATCAGGTCGTAGACCACCGCGATGTGGTCCCAGGCCCCGTTGTTCTGGAAGCTGCTGTCCGAGGCGGTCGAGACGACCGCGGTGGTGCTGTCGGCGTTGGCCGTACGCAACTGCCAGCTGCCCGCGTTCGCCGGATCGGCGGAGTCGGGCACGTAGCGCACCGCGAATCCGCTGGTGGTCGCGCCGGCCATGCTCATCACCGTCACCGGCTTGGTGGGCCGCGCGGGGGTGGACACCCACGCGCCGACGGTGAAGCTGCTGTCGGTGTGGATCGGTGAACTGCTGGTGGACGCGTAGCCGTTCGCCGTGCCGTCCAGCACCAGTGCCCCGGTGCCCACCATGCCGGCGGCGCCGGTGGCGTCGATCCGCGCGCCGCTGCCGAGGGTCAGCGGGTGCTGGTCGGCCGCTGTGGACAGCGAGTCGGGCGAGACCTGCGGGCTGCCCGCCGCGCCGTCCAGCCGCCAGCGTCCCTCGACCTGGAGCTGGTTGTGGAAGAGCGACGCCGCCTCCGGCGCCGACAGCGCCCGGTCGTAGAGCTGCACGTCGTCGATCTGGCCGGGGAAGAAGCTGCCCGGGGCGCCGTCGTAGGACCCGGCGCCGATCTGGGTCGCGCCGCCGCCGTAGAAGGGGGCGGCGAATTTCGTGGTGGCGACCCAGACGCCGTTGACGTACAGCCGCATGTCGTCGGTGTTCGCGTCGTAGGAGCCCAGCAACTGCGTCCACACCCCGGCCGGCGAGTGGGTGGTGTCGCCCTGGGCGGCGCGGACGATGCCGGCGGTGCTGGTGTCCGCGGTGTAGGCGTCGAAGGACCAGCCGTAGGTCGCCGAGTAGTACAGCTCGAAGCCCGGTCTGTGGGCCCCGACCTGGGTGGCGATGATGGCCGCGTGGTCGGGTTTGGAGGACAGTTTCGCCCAGCCGGCCACGGAGAAGCTGTCGAGGTTGTCGACGTGCGAGGACACGGTGGACGCGTAGCCGGTGGTGCCGTCGAAGCTCAGCGCACCGTCCTGCGCTCCCGCGGTGCCCGCGCTGACCCCGCCGTGCAGCACCGCCGGGTCGACGTCCGCCCTGCCGTGCACCTGGGCGGTCGCCGTGCCGTCGTCCTGCGCGGCCGGCTCGTCCAGCGGGAAGACCGCGCGGGCGGGGCGTCCGCCGCCGATGGGCTGCCCGTTGGCCAGGTGCGTGATGTCGGCGGCGACCAGGGCCTTGTCGTAGATCCTGACGTCGTCGATCGTGCCGGGGAAGAAGGACGCCGGCGCCCCGGAGTAGCTGCCCGCGCCGATCTGCAGGCCGCGCCGCGCGTCCCACGCCGTCGTGTAGCTCGTGGTCCCCATCAGGGTCCCGTTCACGTACAGCGCCAGGGTGTGCTTGGACGCGTCGTAGGACCCGAGCAGGTGGTACCACTGCCCGGCGGCGACTCCGCCCGCCGTCGCGGACATCGCCCGCACCGGGGTGGCCGCGGCCGTGTCGGCGCTGTACTGGTTGAAGACCCAGCGGTTGAGGTCGTGCGAGTAGTACAGCTCGAAGCCCGGCGCGTCGTTGCCCGGCTGGGCGGCCACGATCGCCGCGGTGGTCGGCATCCGGTCGAGCTTCACCCAGGCGGCCACCGTCATGCCGGCGTCGGTGTGCACGGTCGGGATGTCGGACTGCAGGTAGGAGTCGGTCCCGTTGAAGTCGATCGCGGTGCCGGACCTGCCCGGCGCACCGAGCGTCGGGGAGCCCACCACGCTCAGGGTGCGCTCACCCGCGGTGCCCGCGGCCTGCGTGGCGCCCGCCGCGTCGTCCAACTGCCACTCGGCGCGGGCGGGCTGGCCCTCCTTGACGCGGAATTGGTATTCCTCCGGCTCGCTGCCGTTGCCGGCGCTGTCGAAGCTCTGTGCGTAGAGGAAGTTGGTGCCGGCCCGTGTCGGCCTGAATTCCACCGACTTGGCCGCACCGCCGGTGGTGGTCACCGTGTGGTCGGTGTCGCACACCGGGTCGGCGTTGACGCCGTAGCAGTACTTGACGACGTCCGTGGACGCCGAGTCGAAGCTGAAGGCGCCGTCCCGGCCGACGCCGTCGTACGACGGGTCGTTCGGGTCGCTGTCGTCGACCGCCGGGTAGTCGCCGGAGCTGATCACCGGGCCGGCCGGGACGCTGGTGTCGTACACCCAGTAGCAGCTGGTCGCGGACCCGGTGGAGGACCACGGCGAGTAGCTGTAATAGGTGCCCTGGTCGTAGTCGACCGCCCGTGCCTGCCAGGCGATCGTCTTGTTCTTCGGGATCGTCCTGCCGGACAGGGCCGCGGTGAGCTTCGTGGAGAAGGTCGACCCGGACTTCTTCGGCCCGATCCTGGCCGAGATCCACTGGGTCGTCAGGCCCTTGCCGTCACCGGCGTCCCACGCCACGGCGAACTGCACGCTGACCTGGTCGCCGTCGGGGTCGGTGACGTCGCTGGCGTTGATGGTCGGCAGGGTGCGGATCCGCACCGGCGCCGACGGGCTGTGGCACGAGCTGCCGGGGCTCATCGACAGGTGCGACATGGGGATCTGCTTGGGCGCCATGTTGTAGTGCACCCGCAGATACGCGTCGTCGGTGAAGCGCTTCCAGCCGTACTTGTCGCCCTCGTCGTCGGCTCGCAGCCCGAAGGCGGTGGTCGAGGAATTGTGCGAGGCCGCGTACCGCACACCGGTGGTGGCGTTGAACTCGACGTCGGAGGCCGCGCAGCCGTCGTAGCCGTGCGCCTCGTTCTGGGTGTCGAGCAGGTCGAGCCAGTTGTCGGAGGACGAATTCCACGTCGTGCCCGAGGTGAAGCCCTTCGTCCGCCACAGCTCGACCTTGCGGGCGCTGCAGGAGGCCGACCACGTCTCGTGCGCGACGAAGGTGGCGTCCACGATCGTCTTGCCGGCGAATTTCGAGGTGGGGAAGGAGTAGAACAGCCGCTTCACGTCGTAGGGGGCGCAGTAGGACCAGGCGCAGTCGCCGAGGCCGGAGTCCGAGTCGCCGTTGAAGTGGTATTGCGGGCTGGACGCCCAGTACTTCGACACCATCGTCCAGTCCCCCGCCTTGGGGGTGTACGTCTGGGGGTCGATGTAGAGCGGGAAGGACGTGGCCGCGCCCGTCAGCAGGGCGGGGTCGGGCGTCAGGGTCAGCCGGGTGTCGGCCTGGTCGACCGCGACGCCGATCGGCGCCATCTTCGAGGTGTCGGTCGGGCCCTGCGCCGGGTCGTCCGCGGCGCCCGTCCCAGCCGTGGCGGCGTCGGCGGTCGCGGCCTTGGACTTCTTCGCCGTGCTCGCCGTTGCCTGGGTGCCGGAGTCCCACATGATCGGCTGCGGTGCGGCGAAGACCTCGCCGCCGCCCGCGGTGTCGGTGGCCGTCAGGCCGCCGTCCGCGGTGCGCGCGACGTCCAGACCGGTCGCCCGCACCCCGAAGGTCAGCTGCGCGAGCGCCGGGTTCTGCGCGGCCTCGGCGGTGTTGACGACCACCAGCTCGTGGAAGCCGTCGATGTCGGCGCGCACCTGGAGGTCGACGTCCGGCAGCACGTTCCGGTAGGTGGCGGTGTCGCCGAGCAGCGTCGGGGCGGGCAGCGCGGAAGGCCAGGTGTACGCCAGCTTCCGCCCGTCACGGTCGAGTGTCACCAGCGGAGCGGAACCGCCGCCCGACAGGGTCATCCCGACCGACGCCACGGCCGGCGCGATGCTGCCGTCGGGCTGCTCGACGAGGGTGTTGTCGATCGCCTTCCACGCGCCGCCGACGCGCGCCCGCACCGGGCGCAGGTGCTGGTCGGTCTCCATGCCGCCGTCCGGGGTGGCATAGGTCTCGCTGGACTCCGTCCGCAGCGAGCTGATCTCCACGTTCCGGCCCGCGCTCGCGGCCTCGGCCGCCGCCGCGCTCTGCGTCGGCGCCGTGCGGTTGTGAGCGCCGCCGCTCTTCGCGGCCTGCGCCGTCCTGACCGCCGGCTTGACCGCCTGTGCCGGCGCCGCCGCGGCCGCCTGCCCGGCGGCCGCGAGCCCTGCCGCGACGACCACGACCGCGACCGCAGCCGTCAGCGTCCTGCGCGAGCGCGCGCGTCTGCACCCACCCAAGTCCATGAACCCCCCGTTCACATGCACGCCACCGCGGGTTTGCCGGGCGCACATTAATTTGAGAACCGTAGTTCACCGTGCTCAGGACGGACAAGGGCCGTCACGCGAAAACCCGTGCGGACCAGGGGGGTTGTGGCGATTCGTCAACTATGTGTAACCGGCCGGGAGTTGTGTCCGGATAGGGGGGTGCTCGCGGTGTCCGTCCCCGTTCTCAGGGCACGTGGGGGCCGCCGAGGTAGCGGCCCCGGGAGTCGTAGGGCCAGGCGTTCGCGACGCAGCCGTGCAGGCCGTCGATCTGCTGCATCATCGCGGGCGCCGGCCGCCCGGGACCGGGACAGCCCTCGTGGCCGTGGCCGATGCGGTGCCCCACCTCGTGGTTGATGATCAGCGCCCGGTATTCGCCGACGGGGCCGGGGAATTCCGGTGAGCCGGTGTTCCAGCGCTTGAGGTTGACGACCACCTGGGCGCCGACGTCGCAGTTCACCTCGCCGTGGGTGTGCAGGCCCGCGGCCCCGCAGATGGCGTCCACGGTCGCCGGGCTGGCGATCTTCACCACGAAGTCGTAGGAACCGCTCGACACGAGCTGGAAGGCGTCGCGGCGGTCGGCGGTCCAGCCGCGGGGATCGCCGAGTATCCGCTCGATCTCGCGGGCCGCGCTGTCGGCCGAGACGCCGGTCCCCCGCTCGACCTGCACCTTGTAGCGCCGGACCTTGCCCGAGCCCACCGCCGAGCCGGACACGGTGGCGGTGCTGAAGACCCCGTCTCCCTTTTGCGGGCCGGGGTCAGGGCGGCTGCTCGCCGTCGGGCCCGCCGCCGTATCCGCCGCCGCGCCGGGCGCCGCGCCGGGCGTCGCGTCCCGCGCCGCGTCCGACGTCCCGTTCGACGTGTGCGAGACCGCCACAGCGCCGGCCAGCCCCACGGCCACCACCGCGAAGAGCGTGGACAGGCGGCGCCTGCGGGCGCGCCCCTTGGCTCTCCCGCCCCTGACCGGCCTCGTGGCCTGTGACCTGCGTTTGTTAGCGTGCTGCATAGCGGTTCACCCTGCGTGTGCCAGGTGATCGCAGGTTGCCCAAAGGGTCACGGGACCGTAACAGGCGACTGCTGCGAGCGTCCGTGCCGGGCGTCCGACGTGCGGGAACGGCCGGTCGGGCGGGTCCACGGGGGACCCGCCCGACCGTCGGACTCGGACTCGGCGTGGTTCGGCGGTCAGACCGTCGCGACGCCGTTCGTGTACTTCTTCATGTTGTAGACAGCGAAGCCGTTCTGGACGGGGTCGCCACTCCTGTTGATGCAGTGGAGCATGCCGCCGCCGCCCGCGCCGTTGAGGCAGACCGTCATCAGGTCGGTGAAGACGACGCCCGGGGTGTCGGGCAC
Source organism: Streptomyces sp. NBC_00433 (assembly GCA_036015235.1). Lineage (NCBI taxonomy): Bacteria > Bacillati > Actinomycetota > Actinomycetes > Kitasatosporales > Streptomycetaceae > Streptomyces > Streptomyces sp. NBC_00433. The sequence goes on from CP107926.1 coordinate 806,250, forward strand.
CTCGTAGGTGCGGTCGGTGTAGATGTCGGCGTTGAGGTTGAAGAAGCAGTAGCTGCCCAGGCCCCACGCCAGGTGGTTCCGCACGTGGTCGCCGACCTTGTAGGACGCGTAGCCGTTGGTGGTGCCGTGCACCCAGGAGGACTGGGTGGGGACGTCGTACGGGTTCTCGTTCTGGAAGAAGTACGTCCGGCCGTGGTCGCCGTTCCAGATGACCTCGTACTTCTGGTAGTGCTCCACGAACAGGCCGTAGGTCGTGACGTGGTCGCCGTTCACCAGGATGCCGGTGTCGGCCGGGTTGACCGCCCAGCCCACGGTGCCGTCGAGGCCGTGGTCCGCGCGCCACAGCCACAGGTGGTCGCAGATGACGTCGTTGCTGTCGATCTGCACGCTGATGCCCGCGCCGCCGGCGATGGCGCCGCCGATCCGGGCGAAGACGTCGTAGAGCACGGTGGGGTCGCCGTCGTGGCGGCGGCGGCTGCTGCCGTCGCCGACCCGGAGCAGGACCGGGGTGTGCGCGGAGGCGGCCTCGACCAGCACGCCGGCGACGCTGACACCGCTGACGTCGGCGACGTCGATCAGGGTGTTGCCGTGCGTGGAGCGCAGCGTCGTGTAGCCCAGGCCCAGCACGACGGTGTTGGCGCGGGTGACCCGGATCGTCGAGGACAGGTTGTAGATGCCGGGCGTGAAGAGCAGGTGCCGGCCCCGGGCCAGCGCCCGGTTGATCTCGGTGGCCGAGTCGCCGGGCTTGGCCACGAAGAACTCCGACAGCGGGATGCTGTGTCCCGCGGCCCGCCCGCGGGCCCAGGTGGTGCCGGTGCTGTTGGTGCGCAGCGAGGGCACGAAGACCTGGTAGGAGCCGTGCCGGTCCACCGTCAGGAAGGGCTTCTCGCGGACGACCGGGGTACGGTCGACGGTCGTCATGGGGGGCGTGGGGAAGGACTGGGCGGGGGCGCCCTGCACGCCGACGAAGACCATGTTCCAGTTGGAGCCGACCCAGCTGCCGATGGTGTCGTTGCGCGACAGCCACTGCTGCTGCGAGCCCGACTGCACCTGGCCGTCCACCACGCTGTCGGCCAGGTAACCGCCGCTGGACCACCCGTTTCCGGGCGGGCTCGGCATCAGGTTGATGTCGCCCTTGATGTGGACCCTGCGCATCGGCCCGGCCTGCGCGACGGCCCAGCGGTTCAGGCCGTCCGGGGGCGCGATGCTCAGGTTCTCCGCGGCCCGCCAGAAGTCCTGTGTGCCGTTGCCGTCGAACCACTGGGCGTCGACCGTGACATGACCGTTGATCAGCACGTCGTCGGGGCTGTCGCCGAGCCCGAGCACATGGGTGTAGAAGCCGACGTTGATGTCGACGTTGTACGTACCCGGCATGAAGGCCAGCGCGTACCGCTCGTCGCCGAACTGGTTGGACTCCTGGACGGCGAAGACGGCGTCGACCTTCGCCTGGATCGCCGCGTCGCCCATGGAGGGGTCGAAGACCAGGACGTTCGCCCCGAGGTCGGGGCCCCGGTGCGGGTCGTGCGAGTGGTGCCGGTCGTGCGAGGAGTGCGAGGACGACGCGGCGGCCGACCCGGCGGCGATACCGCCGGCCAGCGGCACCGCGGCGGCGACGGCCGCCCCGCGCAGTACGGAACGGCGAGAGGGAATAACGGACACGGCTCTCCCTGGAGTGGTGGATTGGGGAGGTGGTCACGGTTGGTCCTGAACCGCGAGAGAGCGCTCTCAGGGACGAAGTGAAGCATCAGGGCTATGCAGCGTCAATAAAGAAGTAGTCATCAACCGTCCAGAAGATGAACGCAATCGGCCGCCGCGATCGACACCACTGGGGCGCGTGTGGCCACTGCGGACCTGGCCGTCCGTCGCCGGGCGACGCGCCCGCGAAGACGCGGTGGTCACGGGCCCGGCGGCCGCGATCGGGCCGGAGCCCGTGGCGGGAGGTCGTCGCCTTTCGTTCAGACATCGTTCAACCGCTCGACCGCGCACGGGATTTGGGCGGTCCCTAGGGTCCCTGGGAGGCGTGTGGAAGAAGGGACTCATGGAAACTCCCCCCGCAGTGCGGGCTCGTGGGATCACCAAATGCTTTGATGAGGTCGTCGCGCTCGACGGCATCGACCTCGATGTGGCGCCGGGCCGGATCCACGGCCTGGTCGGGCCCAACGGCGCCGGCAAGACAACGCTGCTCGGCCTCCTGCTGGGCCTGGCCGCCGCCGACAGCGGCAGCCTCCGCGTCCTCGACACCCCGGCCGGGCGGGCGCTCGCCGCCCCCGAGGGCGTCGCCGGCTTCGTGGACGGGCCGGGGCTCTACCCCTCGCTCACCGCCCGGCAGAATCTCGCCGCGCTGGCCGCGCTCCGCGGCGGCCGCGGCGGGCGGACCACCGGGATCGACGACGTGCTCGACCAGGTCGGGCTCACCGACGTCGCCGACGACAAGGCCCGCGGCTTCTCCCTCGGCATGCGGCAGCGGCTCGGGCTGGCCGCGGCCCTGCTCGCCGAGCCCAGGCTGCTGGTGCTCGACGAGCCGTCCAACGGCCTCGACCCGGCGGGCAAGAAGCACGTGCACGGCGTCCTGACCCGCCTCGCGGCGGAGGGCACCGCCGTCGTGCTGTCCAGCCACCGGATGGACGACCTGGAAGCGCTGTGCTCCGAGGTCACCATCCTCGCCACCGGGCGGGTCGTCTTCTCCGGTCCGTTGAGTGAACTGGCGGCCGAGAACCGCGAGTTGGACTACCGGCTGCTCACCTCCGACCCGCGGGCCGCCGGCGCCCTCGCCGCGGACACGGACGGCGTCCGCGTCGTGGAGGGCGCCGGGGAGTGGCGCGGCGCCGAGGCGCTGGTCGTACGCGCCCTGGTGCCTGCCCTCGACGAACTGGTCGCGCGGCTGGTGCGTAAAGGCGTCGCGATCCGCGAACTGGCCCCCGTGGTATCGCCGTTGGAAGCGGCCTTTCTCGCCCTCACAGAACCGCAGGAGGCCGGCCGATGACCGTGACAGCGACCGCGCCGGCCGCCGGGAGAGACGTCGCGGGGGTCCGCCGCGTCTCGGTTGCCCGGGGCTACCGCTTCGAGCTGGTCAAGCTGGTGTCCCAGTGGCGTATCCGCCTGGTGGTCCTCGCCTGCTGGATCGCGCCCGCGCTCTTCGTCGCCGCGGTGAGCCGGCAGAGCACGCTGCCCTCCGACACCCTCTTCGGCCGCTGGATGCACGCCAGCGGGTGGGCCGGGTCGCTGGTGGTCCTCGGCTTCTCCGGCACCTGGGCGCTGCCCCTGCTGACCTCGCTGGTCGCGGGGGACGTCTTCGCCTCCGAGGACCGGCTCGGCACCTGGCGCCACCTGCTGGTGGCGGTCAGGTCGCCGCGGCGGATCTTCGCCGCGAAGGCGCTGGCCAGCCTCACCGTCATCCTGCTGCTCGTGGCCGGCCTGGCCTGCTCCAGCGCGGGCGGCGGGCTCCTCGCCGTCGGCGACCACCCGCTGGTCGGCCTCGACGGCCACCTGCTCGCGCCCTCCGACGCGGCGGGCAAGGTGCTGCTCGCCTGGGTCTGCGTGCTGGCCCCGACGCTGGCGCTGGCCGCGATCGGGCTGCTCGGCTCCGTCGCGCTGGGGCGGTCCCCGATGGGCCTGCTGCTGCCCGCACTTGTCGCGCTGGCCATGCAGCTCGCCCAGATGCTGCCGCTGCCGGTGGCCCTACGCCTCGCGCTGCCCGGTTACGCCTTCATCTCCTGGAACGGGCTCTTCACCGACCCGGCGCAGCTGCGCCCGCTGATGACCGGCGTCGCGGTCGGCCTGGTGTGGGCGGTGGCCGCGACCGCACTGGCCTACGCGGTCTTCGTCCGCCGCGACTTCACCAACGCCTCCTACGACGGCACCGGGCGGCGGGCGGTGACCCTCGGCGCACTGCCGCTGGCCGCCCTGCTCGGCGCCACCGTCGCGGGGGTCGCCGTCGCGACGCCCTCCACGGGCTCCGGCATCGAGCAGGACAAGGTCCAGCGCTCGGTCGCCGTCGCCTTCGCCCACCTTTACCGCATGCAGACCGGCGAGCTGAACCGACCCGCCGTCACCGAGGCGCAGTTGCGGGTCACGGCGGCCTGCAACAAGGGCGGCGGACAGCGCACCGCCGAGGGCGCGGGCAACGACTGGCGCTGCGTCGTGTCCTGGCACCTCCCCGGCGTCCAGGCGGTGGGTACGGCCATCTACCAGCTCGACATCACCTCTGACGGGCGATTCGTGGCCGACGGCGACGGACCGAAGGAAGTGAACGGCTACTTCCTGGTACGGACCCCGATCGGGGACGCACCGAACCCGCTGTGGCAGTTCGACGGCAATGTCGAGCTGCTCCGCACCACCCCGAAGGGATAATTTCATGCAGGTAGTACGACAGCGCCGGACCGGAGAGAAGGCGCAGGTCAGCCTTCTCGGCCGGCGTGTCGGCCGCCGGAGCGCACTGGTGACGGCGTGCATCACGGTCGCTCTCGGCGTCACGGGCACCGCTGTTGCCTCGACGCAGCAGTTCGGCACCCAGCACGTCGGCCAGGTCACCCCCAAGGGCCAGGTCGTCGCCGACGACCAGTACATCGATCCGTACGGCACCCGCACGGTCATCAACGACGGCAAGATCATGTCGTCCGCGGTCAGCCCGGACGGCGGCACACTGGCGGCCGCGGTCACCGACGGCGACGCGGCGCTCGTCCTGATGGACCTCAAGACCGGTGCGGTCAAGCAGAAGGTCGGCACCAACGCCGCGGACGGCCTGCGCATCCCGAGCGCCGCGGTCGGCCAGGAAGGCCCGTCGTACTCCCCCGACGGCAAGCAGTTGTGGCTGGGCCAGAGCAACGGCTACACCAGGTTCACGGTCAACGCGGACGGCACGCTGGCCGCCCCGGTGGCCGTCCCGATCCCGGCCGACGGTACGAAGCAGGCACTGGTGGGCGCGGCGGTCTTCTCCGCCGACGGCGCCACCGTCTACTCCGCGGTCAACGGCCAGAACCGGGTCGTCGCCATCGACGCGGCGACCGGGGCCGTCACGCACAGCTGGAACGTGGGCACCGCCCCGCGCGGCCTGGCCCTGGTGGGCAGCAAGCTCTACGTCAGCAACGAGGGCGGCCGGCCGGCCAAGGCCGGCGACACCACGATCAACTCCTACGGCACCGAGGTGCCGGCCAATCCGAAGACCGGTGCGTCGACCACGGGCACGGTCAGCGTCATCAACACCGCCGACACCGCCGCCGCCGTCGGCACCATCGACGTCGGTCTGCACCCGACGGCGGTCTACGCCAAGAACGGCGCGGTCTTCGTCACCGACACCGCGGACAACAAGGTGTCGGTCATCTCCGCCGCCCGCGACAAGGTCGTGCAGACCATCGCCACCCAGCCGTGGCCGGAGGCATCGGTCGGCTACGAGCCCAACGCGGTGACGCTCACCGACGACGGCCACCTGCTGGTGACCCTCGGCCGGGCCAACGCGGTCGCGGTCTACGAATACTCCGGGGCGCAGCAGCCGGTCAGCTACGTCGGCCTGCTGCCGACGGACTACTTCCCGGCCGAGATCACCACGGTCGGCAAGCAGGTGGTGGTCTCCAACACCCGCGGTATCGACGCCCTGCGGCCCACCACCGCGGCCGGGCACGGCACCCACGACACCACCTCCAGCCTCACCCGCTTCACGCTGCCCGCCGACCGCGTCATCCGGGAGCAGACCGCGAAGGTCTTCCGGCAGAACGGCTGGGACCACGGCTCGGTCACCACCGCCAAGGGCCGCAAGGCCAAGGCCGTGCCGGTGCCGGCGCGGATCGGCGACCCCTCGACGATCAAGCACGTCTTCCTGCTCGTCAAGGAGAACCGGACCTACGACCAGCTCTTCGGCGACATGCCGCAGGGCGACGGCAACCCGGCGCTGACGCAGTTCGGCGCGAACGTCACGCCCAACCAGCACGCGCTGGCCGAGCAGTTCGGGCTGTACGACAACTTCTACGACGTCGGCACGAACTCGGCCGAGGGCCACAACTGGCTGATGCAGTCCGACAACCCGGAATACACCGAGTCGTCGGCCGGTGAGTACACGCGCAGTTACGACACCGAGAACGACGTGCTCGGCCACCAGAAGACCGGGTTCATCTGGACCGGCGCGCAGGCGGCGGGCAAGTCGGTGAAGGACTTCGGCGAATTCCAGTCGCTGGAGAGCAAGCCGGCCGGTGCGAACTGGCAGAACCTGTACTGCGACGCGAAGACCATGGACGCCACCGGCGCCCCCTCGGCGTACCCGATCTCGACGGGTTCGGCGATCCCCTCGCTCAACAGCGTCTCGGTGCCCGGTTTCCCGCTGTTCGACCTCGACGTCCCGGACACGTACAAGTACCAGGTCTGGAAGCAGGACTTCGAGAAGAGCGGCCCGGCGAACCTGAACATGTTCTGGTTCTCCAACGACCACACCGGGGGTCCGACCAGCCCGGCCGCCGCTGTCGCAGACAACGACCTCGCGGTCGGCAAGATGGTCGACGAGATCACGCACAGCAAGTACTGGAAGGACTCCGCGATCTTCGTGGTCGAGGACGACTCCCAGGCCGGCCTGGACCACATCGACGGCCACCGCGCCCCGGTGCAGGTCATCAGCCCCTACGCCCAGCACGGCACGGTCGACGACCACTACTACTCGCAGATCACCATGGTCCGCACCATCGAGCAGATCCTCGGGATCCAGCCGATGAACCAGAAGGACAGCGCGGCCACCCCGATGTTCGGCGCCTTCACCAAGAAGCCGAACTACACGCCGTTCACCGCGGTGCCCAACCGCACCTCGCTGACCGACGGCCTGGCCACCGCTCCGTCCTGCGGCCTGGACACCCCCGCGGCGCAGGACCCCACCGCCGCCACGGTGCCGGCCACGACCGCGGTGCCCGCGGCCGAGCGGCAGGTGGCGGCGCAGTGGGACACCTGGAAGACCCACCAGCGGCTGACCGGCCCGAACGCGGTCCCGGACTACGCCAACCCCGAGCAGATGGACCGCTTCACCTGGTACCAGGCCCACAACTGGGCCAGTCCCTACCCCGGCGACAAGAAGATCCTCGCCCCGGACGACGTCCCCGGCGCCTACATCCCGTCGGCGGAGACCGACTGATCCGGCACTGACGTGCGAGGAGGGGCCCCTGGCAGCCGGCCGGGGGCCCCTCCTCGCATGTGCGGTGCGGCTACTCGGCTGCCGCCTGGGGGCCGGGCTCCCCGGCGGCCACGAGCGTGGCCGTGCGGCGGTTGAGCACGACGGTGGCGGCGGCGGCGCTGACCGCGAAGGCCAGCAGGACCGTGCCCGGACTGTTCAGCCGGTGGCCGGTGAGCCGGTCGAGCGAGTAGCAGCCGGGTCCCGCCAGGCCGAGGCCCGCCGCGACGAAGCCGAGGAAGGCCGGGTATTCGAAGCCGCCCTGGCTCGCGAAGAACCCCGCGGGGGCGTGCACGGCCACCGCGCCGGCCATGGCGCCGGCCGCTGCCGCGCCCGCCACCGGAGTGGCGAGCCCCAGCGCCAGCAGCGCGCCGCCGCCCGCCTCGCCGAGGCCGGCCGCGATGGCGCTCTCCCGCCCGGGGAGGAAGCCCATGCTCTCCATGGCCGCGGCCGTGCCGTCGATACCGCCCCCGCCGAACCAGCCGAGGAGCTTCTGCGAACCGTGCGCGAGCAGCACCCCGCCGGCCCCCAGACGCAGGGCGAGCAGGCCGAGGTCCTTGCGATGGCTGAAGGGCATGGGGCCAGACCTTCCACAGACGGAGCCAGTACGATCCGCTGCCCATCCTGCCCCGCGGGACGTGCGCCCGCACGCGCTCGCGGCACCGGGGGGAACCCTCGCACACGCCCTGCGGGCGGCCGGCAGGAGGTACGCGGGGTTCGCGTACGCGCCGGCGCCCCGCAGGGTGACCGCGTCTCGCGCGCCGGCCGTGGGCCCAGTGGGTCACGCCGCCGTGAGGCTCGCGTCCGCGCGGGCGCACCCGTCCCGGGGGCGTATCGCCGCGCGGCAACCACCGGTCCCGGTCGCCTCGCCGGAGGCGGGCGTACGCCTCACCGCCGCCGCGGACGGCCCCGCCGTGGCCACCGCGCCGGAGGCGGGTGGCGTCGTAGAGTGGGGGCTGTGGTGGGCTACCCGGAGATACCCGGACTCGGCGCGATAAGGCGCCGGGTGGGGGCTGAGCTGTTCGCGCGGGTGGCCGGGCCGGACGGGGATGCCAGGCGGGAGCGGATTCACGGGTCCGCCGGTGAGCGGTGGTTCGGGGCCGAGCGGCCGATACGGGCGGTGCACGGCGACGCCTCGATGTTCGTCGGGGGCCTGCGCGCGCTGCTGCTCCAGTCGCTGCACCCGCTGGCGATGGCGGCCGTCGCCGCGCACTCCGGCTACCGGGGCGACCCCTGGGGCCGGCTGCAGCGGACCAGCACCTTCCTCGCCGTGACGACCTTCGGGACCGCGCGGGACGCGGAGGAGGCCGTCGCGCACGTGCGGGACATCCACGCCCGGGTCTCCGGCACCACCCCGGACGGCGAGCCCTACCGGGCATCGGACCCGCACCTGCTCGGCTGGGTGCACGCCGCCGAGGTGGACAGCTTCCTGCGGGCGCACCGGCGCTACGGGGCCCGGCCGCTGGACGACGACGGATATGACGCGTACGTCGCCGACACCGCCCGGGTGGCCCGTGCGCTGGGAGTCCAGGACCCGCCCCTCGACCAGGCGGAACTGGCCGCGCAGCTCGACGCCTACCGCCCCGAGCTGCGCGCCACCCCGCAGGCCAGGGACGCCGCCCGCTTCATGCTGCTCAGCCCTCCGCTGCCGTGGGCGGCCCGCCCGCCCTACGCGGTGCTGGCCGCCAACGCGGTCGCCCTGCTCCCGCTGTGGGCCCGGGTGCCGCTGGGGGTGCCCTATCTGCCGGTGATCGAGGAGACCGGGGTACGGCTGGCGGGCCGGGGCCTGACCCGGGCGATCCGCTGGGCGATGGCACCGCCGCCGGGCGTGGCCGCGTCGCCGCCAGGACCGGACGAGAGTCAGGACATTTCGGGCACGCCGAAGTTATCCTGAGGAGCATGCGGACGAGGTGGTCGTCCCGTGGGTGAGGTGCGCGGCCCACGCGGCAAGGTGGCCCGCGCGCGGGGCGGCCCCGCTGCCCGGGATCGCAGCGCCGCGCAGGTCGACGCGCTGAGCGGCGCGGTCGAGGACCTCGCGGGGCAGTTCGCGCTCCAGCCGCTGCTGGAGCGCATCCTGCGGCGGGCCGTGGGCCTGCTGGGCGCCGGCGCGGGCTCGATCAGCACCGTGGACGAGCGGGCCGGGACGTACCGCGAGGAGGCCGACCTCGGTGTCGGCTGCCAGGAGGGCGCGGTCTTCCCGCTCGGCGAGGGCGTCACGGGCGCGGTGGTCGCGCGGCGCGGGAGCTGCGTCTTCGACAGCTACGCCGATGTGCCGGGCGGCCATGTGGACCCCGCCGACCGGGTGCGGCTGCACGCGACCGTCGCCGTACCGATCATCTGGCGCGACGAGATCATCGGGGTGTGCGTCGTCTTCAGCACCGACCCGACCACCCGGTTCGACGAGGGCGACGTCGAGCTGCTGCACGTCTTCGCGCGGCACGCGGCCATCGCCATCGCCAACGCCCGGCTGCACCAGGAGGCCGAGCAGCGGGTCAGGCGGCTCGCGGTGAGCGCCGAGCGGGAGCGGGTGGTACGCGATGTCCACGACACGGTGGCCCGCGCGCTCGGCTCGATCCTGCGCCACCTCGACGCGGGCGGCCCGCTCGCGTCCACGGACGCGGAAGCGGCGGCCGACCGGCTGGAGGCGGCCCGCTCGGTGGCCCGCGCGGCCCTGGCCGACACCCGGCGGACCGTACTGGGCCTGGGCCCCGCGCTGCTGGACGCGCACTCGCTCGACGAGGCGATCGCCGTCGAGCTGGCGTGGGCGCACTCGACGGCGGGGCTGCGGACCGACCTGGTGGTCACCGGGGACCGGCGGCGGCTGGACGCGGACGTCGGCGCGCACGCCCTGCGCCTGGTGCAGGAGGCGCTGACCAACGTGGTCGCGCATGCCCGCGCCGAGGTCGTCAGGGTGGGCGTGATGTACGGGGACGACGAGGTCGCGGTGGTCGTCGAGGACGACGGCCGCGGCTTCGATCCGGCGGACGCCGGGGTGCGGCGGCGCGGCACGGGGCTGACCGGCATGGTGGAGCGCGCCCATCAGCGCGGCGCGGATCTGCGCGTCGAGTCGACGCCCGGCTGGGGCACCCGGCTCACCGCGCGTATCCCGTACACGGCCGGCCGCGACCCCGCGCACCCGGCGCTGACGCCGTGGCGGGTCCTGGTGGTCGACCGGCGGCCGGTCGTGCGGGCCGGGGTCGCGCGGCTGCTGTCCAGGTCGGGGCCCGAGATCGAGGTGGTGGGCGAGGTCGACGACGCCCGCCGGGTGGTCGACGCGGTGCGGGCGCTGGAGCCGGACGTGGTGCTGCTCGACCTGCGGATGGCCGGGCTCGACGGTGTCCGGCTGACCTCCTACGTCCGCTCCGCCAGCCCCGGCACGGCGGTGCTGATGCTGACCGACGACCTCGGCGACGAGCGGCTGGAGGAGGCGGTGCGGGCGGGCGCCCGCGGCTGTGTGGGCACCGACCTGGACGGGCCGGGGCTGGCCCGCGCCGTGCTCGCCGCGACCCGCGGCGACGCGCTGCTCACCGAGCGCTTCCTGCGCGGGCTCACCGACCGCGACCGCCCCGCGCCCGACCCGCTCACCGACCGGGAGCGGGAGGTGCGGGCGCTGGTGGAGCGGGGGCTGCCCGACAAGCAGATCGCGGCCCGGCTGGCCATCTCGGTGAAGACCGTCGAGAAGCACGTGGGGGCGGTGCTCCGCAAGACCGGGGCGCCCAACCGCACGGTCCTGGCGCACCGGGCCGCCGGGCACTGAGCCCCGGCATGGGGGGATTTCCCGCCCCGGCATGGGGGGAACCCCCGCTGACCGGGGCGGCCGCGGCGCCTAGCGTGGAAGTGCCAGGCGAACCCGAGCCCGGGGAGTCGATGTGTCCGTCGTACCGCTGACCGACATCCTGTCCGACGCCTACAAGGAGCGCTACGGCGTGCCGGCCGTCAACGTGGTCAACGACCTCACCTTGGAGGCTGTCCTCGGCGCCGCCGTGGAGAATTCGTCGCCGCTGATCGTCCAGACGTCCGTGAAGACGGTCAAGGCGGTCGGCTACGACGTGCTCTACGCGATGTGGCGCTCGATGACCGCCGGTATCGAGGTGCCGGTGACGCTGCACCTGGACCACTGCCCGGAGCGCGAGGTGATCACCGAGTGTCTGCGGCACGGATGGAATTCGGTGCTCTTCGACGCCTCGCGGATGCCGGTCGAGGAGAACATGCGGCAGACCGTCGAGGTGGTCGCCGAGGCCCGGCGGTACGGGGCCCACGTGGAGGGCGAGATCGAGTCCATCACCGGGGTGGAGGACGACATCGGCTCCGACACCGCGGCCCAGCAGCAGGATCTCGCGGTGGCGCTGGAATTCCTGCGGACCACGCAGGTCGACGTCTTCGCACCGGCCATCGGCAATGCGCACGGCAGCTACAAGCAGGCGCCCGTACTGGACGCTGAGCGGGTCACCGCCATCGTCGACGCCTACCCGATCCCGATCGCCCTGCACGGCGGCAGCGGCCTGTCCGACGAGCAGTTCCGCGACCTGATCGCCCGCGGCTGCGCGAAGGTCAACATCTCCACCGCGCTCAAGGAGACCTTCATGAAGTCGAACCTGGCCTTCCTCGAAGAGGCCGCGCGGAAGCAGAAGTGGGACCCGCCCTCGCTCTTCCGGCACGTCGGCGGTGACGTGGCCGACCTGGCGGGTTCGCTCATGCGGCTGTTCGGCAGCGCCGGAAGGGCGGCGTGACCGCGATGCCCGCACTCGTCTTCGACTGCGACGGCGTCCTCGCCGACACCGAGCGCTACGGCCATCTGCCCGCCTTCAACCGGACCTTCGAGGACTTCGGCCTGCCCGTGCGGTGGAGCGACGCCGACTACGCCGAGAAGGTGCAGGTCGGCGGCGGCAAGGAGCGGATGATGACGCTGCTGACGCCGGAATTCGTCGCCGAGGCCGGGCTGCCGGCCGACCGGGAGTCGCAGGAGGCCGAGGTCGCCCGCTGGCACCGGCGCAAGACCGAGGTCTACACCTCGATCATCGCGAGCGGCAGCATCCCGCCGCGGCCCGGGGTGCGCCGGCTCGCCGAGGAGGCCCGGGGCGCCGGATGGGAGCTGGCGGTCGCCTCCACCTCCGCCGAACCCTCGGTGCGCGCGGTGCTCGACATGGCGATGGGCAGCGAACTGGCCGCCCGCTTCTCGGTCTTCGCCGGGGACGTCGTGCGGCACAAGAAGCCCGCCCCCGACATCTACACCCACGCCGTGGAGCATCTCGGCGCGGACGCCGCCGGCGTGATGGTCGTCGAGGACAGCCGCAACGGGCTGCTCGCCGCCCTGGCCGCCGGTCTCAGGTGCACCGTCACGACCAGCGCCTACACCGGGGACGAGGACTTCACCGGCGCCTCGCTGGTGGTCAGCACGCTCGGCTCCCCGCCGCCCGACCCGGTCGAGGCGCGGGTGCTCGACGACCCGCTCGGCGTGAAACCGGGACCGTACGTCACGCTCGCCGACCTCGGGCGCCTGCTCGGCGTCGCGCCCCCGCAGGCCGCTTGACGCCGCGACCGCAAGGAGAGACATGTCAACGTCATCACCAGCAGTCAGTGACCTGGAATTCGTCGTCGGAAGCGTGGCGCAGACCGCGGTCGACAACGAGCGGGAGTTCGGTGAGCTGGACGCGGTCGTCGGCGACGGGGACTTCGGCTACTCGCTCGCACGCGGCTTCGAGATCGTGCTCGCCGACTGGGACGGCTTCGACCGCTCGACGCCGTCGGCCTTCCTGAAGAAGGTCGCGCTGGTCATCTCGCAGCGAGTGGGCGGCACTTCGGGCCCGCTGTGGGGCACCGCCTTCCTGCGGGCGGCGAGCGCGGTGAACGACACGGCGGAACTGGCCGGGCTGACCGGGCAGGACGCGGTGGCGATGCTGCGCGCGGCCGCCGAGGGCATCAAGGCCCGCGGCAAGTCCGACCTGGGAGACAAGACGCTGCTCGACGCGCTGATCCCGATGACGGACGCGCTGGAGAAGGAACTGGCCGCGGGCCACGGCGGCGCCGCGGAGCTGGCGCGGTCCACCGCGACGGCGGCCCGCGCCGCCGCCGACGCCACCACCCCGATGCAGGCCATGCGGGGCCGGCCGAGCTACACCGGCGAGCGCAGCATCGGCTCGCCGGACGCGGGCGCGGTGGCGGTCGCGGTGATGGCCGAGCGCGTGGCCGACGAGTGGGCCCGACGAGCCACCTGACCCATGCCGACACAGGGAGTGACACGATGAAGAAATTCGTCAACGACCCGAAGAACTACATCCCGGAGATGCTGCAGGGGCTGGCGCTCGCCAACCCCGACACCCTGCGGTACGTCCCCGAGTACAACCTGATCATGCGGGCGGACGCCCCGGACGACGACAAGATCTCGGTCGTCCAGGGCTCGGGGTCCGGCCACGAGCCGGCCCATGTGATGAGCGTCGGCAAGGGGATGCTGGACGCGGCCTGCCCCGGTGACGTCTTCTCCGCGCCGCCCACCGACTACGTGCTGGAGACCATCAAGCGGGTCGCGTCGCCCAAGGGCGTGCTGCTGCTGGTCAACAACTACACCGGTGACCGGATGGCGTTCGAGATGGCCCAGGAGTTCTCCGAGGCCGAGGGCACGAAGGTCCGCACCCTCTTCATCGACGACGACGTCTCCGTGCAGGACTCGACCTACACGGTGGGGCGGCGCGGGGTGGCGGGCAACTTCTTCGTGATGAAGGCCGTCGGGGCCGCGGCGGAACGCGGCGCCGAGCTGGACGAGGCGGTCAGGATCGGCGAGAAGGTCAACTCGGTGACCCGCACCATGGGCATGGCGCTGACCGCGTGCACTCCCCCGGCCAAGGGCTCCCCGCTGTTCGAACTGCCCGCCGACGAGGTCGAGATGGGCGTCGGCATCCACGGTGAGCCGGGCCGCCGCAGGGAGAAGCTGCGGGACGCGGACACCATGGTCCGCGAGCTGGTCGACGCCGTCGCCGACGACCTGCCGTACGCGTCGGGCGACAAGGTGGCGCTGATGGTCAACGGCCTCGGCGGCACCCCGTACAGCGAGCTGTACCTGGTCTACGGCATCGCCCACCGGCTGCTGGCCGACCGCGGCATCGACGTCACCCGTTCCTATGTCGGCGAATACTGCACCTCGCTCGACATGGCCGGCGCCTCGGTCACCCTGGTCCGCCTCGACGACGAGATCGACGGCCTGCTGGCGGACCCGGCGCAGACCCCCGTCCGCGTCTTCTGACCCGCCCGGTCGGACGGCGGTGGGAACGCGGCGGCCCCCGGTCTCCGTCTGGAGGACCGGGGGCCGCCGCGGGCACCGGCAGGGGGTCAGACCCCGACCAGCTCCTTGCGCTCGGCGGCGTCGGCGTCGGCGGGCGACTCGTCGGCGGCCTCCAGGTCACGCGGGTTGTTGAAGGCGTCCAGGTCGAGGATCTTCTCGCGGGACGCGACCAGGACCGGTGTGAGGACCTGGCCCGCGACGTTGGTCGCGGTCCGCATCATGTCCAGGATCGGGTCGATCGCCAGCAGCAGGCCGACGCCTTCCAGCGGCAGGCCGACCGTGCTCAGGGTCAGCGTCAGCATCACGATGGCGCCGGTGAGGCCCGCGGTCGCGGCCGAGCCGATCACCGAGACGAAGGCGATCAGCAGGTAGTCGCCGATGCCCAGGTGCACGTGGTAGACCTCGGCGACGAAGATCGCCGCCAGCGCCGGGTAGACCGCGGCGCAGCCGTCCATCTTCGTGGTGGCGCCGAAGGGCACCGCGAAGGAGGTGTAGTCGCGCGGCACGCCGAGCCGCTCGGTGACGCGCTGGGTGACCGGCATGGTGCCCACCGAGGAGCGGGAGACGAAGCCGAGCTGGATGGCCGGCCAGGCGCCGCGGAAGAAGTTGACCGGGTTGAGCTTGCCGACCAGGGCGAGCAGCAGCGGGTAGACCACGAACATCACCAGCGCGCAGCCGACGTAGACGTCGACGGTGAAGGTGCCGAGCGGCCTGAGCAAGTCCCAGCCGTAGGTGGCGACGGACTTGCCGATCAGGCCGAGGGTGCCCAGCGGGGCGAGCCGGATCACCCACCACAGGGCCTTCTGCACGACCTCGAGCACGACCTTGGAGAAGTCGATCAGCGGCTCGGCCTTCTCGCCCACGGACAGGCAGGCGGCGCCGACCGCCACGGCGAGGAAGACGATCTGCAGCACGTTGGGCTTGCTGAAGGCGTCCACGACGTTGGTGGGGATGATGCCGGTGAGGAAGTCGACCCAGCTGCCCTTGTGCAGCTCGTCGGGCAGCGCGGCGGCCTTGAGGTGGACGCCGTCGCCCGGCTTGGTGGCCAGGCCGAGCAGCATGCCGATGCTCACCGCGATCAGCGAGGTGATGCAGAACCACATCAGCGTGCGCAGCGCCAGCCGCGCGGCGTTGGTGACGTTGCGCAGGTTGACGACGCTGACCAGGACGGCGGTGAAGACCAGCGGCGGCACGGCCAGCTTGAGCAGCTGGACGAAGATGTTGCCGATCCGGGTGAGCGTCTCGGTGAGCCAGTTCACGTCGCCGTTCCGGGCGATCAGCCCGAGGACGACTCCGAGGACCAGACCGCCGAGGATCTGGGCCCAGAACGGGGTTCTCTTGAGCAAGGCAGGCAAGGGAGGACTCCTGGAAGAGAGCGGACACAGCCGGGCACCCGCGGGGGGGGTGGACCGGCGCGGTGCAGCTGGTGCCGCGCTCTCGACAGCGGTGAGGCAGGTCAGGAGCGGCAGGCGGACGACCGGGCCGGGTGGTGAGGCGTTGGCGCAGAGCGCCGGATGACCGCCCGGACCGTCAGGAACCGCCGCCGCGGCTCACGCGGGCGGCGGGGGGACGGACGTCAGGGGCGGATACGCGTCAGGGCGTACAGAGGTCGCCGTTGCAGTGGCCCAGGTCGACATGCCGACACATCACGAGCGGGGTTCCCCCGGCCGTGGGCGCGTCGAAGACACTGCGTGCACTGGACATGAGCAAGACGATAATGCATTCATCACACACGGACAAGCCGCCGGAGATCATAGTTGTGCAGGTGGGCGGCACACCGGAGGCGGACGGGGCCTTTCCCCCGCCCGCCCCGGCGGTCACGACAGGTGACGCAGGGTGACGGACTCCCCCGGCCTGAGGTCCACACGGCGGGACGTGCCGCCGGCGGCGAGGGTCGTGGTGCGGCCGCCGATACTGCGCAGCGTCGCCTGGGTGACCTTGCCGTCGCGCCACGCCAGGTCGGCGACGAAGCCGCCGCGTACACCCACGCCGGACACCGAGCCTGCGGCCGCCCAGGCGGCGGGCAGCGCCGGCAGCAGCTCGACACGGCCGGGCCGGGAGTAGACCAGCATCTCGACGATCGCCGACGGGGTGCCGAAGTTCGCGTCGATCTGGAAGATGCCGCGGCCCGCCTCGACCTCGTAGATGTCGAAGAGGTTCATCGCGCTGCCGTTGCCGCCGTCCGCGGACGGCCTGAGGTTGGTGACGACGAGCTGGTACGCCTTCTCCGCGTCCTTCAGCCGCGCCCAGCACAGGCTGCGCCAGGCGTTGGCCCAGCCGAAGCTGTTCATGCCGCGCGCGGTGAGCAGCGCCGTCGCGCCGGCCAGGATGTCCTTCGGGGTGGAGTCGTCGGGGCGGATCCGGTCGCCGGGGAAGAGGCCGAACAGCGGCGAGAGGTGGCGGTGCGTGGTCTCACCGAGGTTGTCCGGCGACATCCACTCCTCCAGCCAGCCGGTCGTCGGGCTGACCACAGGCAGGTAGAGGCGGTCCCGCAGCGCCTCGACGGCCGCGCTGTGGGCGGTGTCGCGGCCGAGGGCCTGCGTCGCGGTGCGGTAGTGGCCGAAGAGATTCCACACCAGCTCCTGGGCGTAGGTGATGCCCTTGGCGTCCAGCGGCCCCTGCTCGGGCGACCAGTCGCTGTCGGCGATCAGCACCTCGCGCGCGGCGCCCGACGCGTCGGTGACGGTGGTGGTGACCAGCCGCGCCTCCCAGAATTCCACCGCGCCCTTGATCAGCGGGTAGACCTTCGCCAGGTAGGAGCGGTCCTGGGTGTATTCGTAGTGCTCGAAGAGGTTGTGGCACAGCCAGGCGTTTCCGGCCGGGTGCCACCACCAACCGCCGCCGCCGTAGGGGTTGGTGGAGATCGCCACCGTCCAGCCGGCGATCTTTCCGCTGGAGTTGCGGTAGCGGTTGGCCGGGCTGTTGAACAGCCGCCGGGTGGTGTCGGTCCAGCAGGGCAGCTGCGCCAGGCAGTAGTCGGCGAAGGCGTCGAAGCCGCCGGACAGGCCCGCCCTGTCGGCCATCCAGTAGTTCATCTGGAGGTTGATGTCGGTGTGGTAATCGCCCATCCAGTCGGGGTCGTTGCCGTCCAGCCACACGCCTTGCAGGCCCATCGGCAGGCTGCCGCGCGACCCGGAGATCATCAGGTAGCGGCCGTACTGGAGGTAGGCCGCCTCCAGCTCCGGGTCGGGGACGTCGTCGCGGTGGCGCGCCTGCACCCTCTGCCAGGTGTCGAGTTCGCGCTGCGCCGGCGAGGACTTGCCGAGGCTGAGGTCGAACTGGCCGAAGACGGCGCGGAAGTCGGCGACATGGGTGTGCAGCAGGGTCGTCGCGGAGTGCCGGGCCGCGTCCCGCGCCTTCGTCCCGGCCAGGGCTTCGGGGTCCACCGACGGGGCGCGGAAGCCGGAGGCCGCGTCGGGGGCGTAGTCGGTGCCGCCGCTGAGGACGACGGTGAGGTCACCGCACCCGGTGAAGGCCAGGGTCGTGCCGTGCACGGCGACCTTGCCGGTGCTGCTGGTGGCGGTGACGGCGGCGCCGTATCTCAGGCCGTTGCCGAGGGCCGCGCCGAAGGAGGCGAGGCGGGCGGCGGCGTCCGCGGTGGCGGTCTCGCCGTGGGTGCCGGCCAGCGCGACGGTGCCGGTGTAACTGCCGCCGCCGCGCTGGGAGAAGTGCAGCACGATCGCGTCGTCGGGGCGGCTGGCGAAGATCTGCCGCTGGTAGTGGGCGCCGCCGATGTCGTAGGTCGTGGTGACCACGCCCTGGGCCATGTCGAGGACCCGCCGGTAGTTGTTCACCGCGCCCAGGTCGTGGTCGGGTATCGCGACGGTGAGCTGGGCCAGCAGGGTGAGGGAGCCGAAGTCGTCGCGGCCGTAGGGGAACTGGCCGTCGCCCTGGAGCGTGTCGTTGAGGCCGCCGGTCCACAGGGTGGCGTCGGTGACCATGAGCAGTTCGGCGGCCGGGTCGTTGCCGGTGAGCGCGCCGAGCCGCCCGTTGCCGACCGGCAGGCCCTGGCCGATCATCGAGCCGGCCGCTCCCGGTGCCTGCCACCACAGCTGGTTGCGCTCGGCGTCGGCGTCGGAGAGCAGTGGCGAGGTGGTGGGGCGCAGCGGGGCGGCCGACGCCGTGAAGGCCGGGAGGCCGCCGAGTGCCGCGGTGGCGCCGGTCGCGGCGGCGAGGGCCAGGAAGCCCCTGCGGCTGGGGCGGTGTTCGGGCGATGCGCTGGGCTGGGTGTCCACGTGCTGCACTCCAGGGTGAGGGGACGACGGGAGCGGTCCTGCGGTCATGGGGGGTCGCGCGGCCCCGGGGCGGGGGTCCGGTGGTGTGCCGGACCCCCGCCCTCCGGGTGCGGTCAGGGGGTCCGCGGTACGTCGATCCGGTCGATGTCGGGCGCGTATCCGTCGGCGCCGCTGTCGAAGGTGATCGTGTTGGCGCCCGCCTTCAGGGCGAGTTGGACGCTGACGGCCTGCGGGGTGCTCCAGTCGCCGGTGGAGGGGAAGGGCAGGCTGCTGCCGTGGCCGCTGTTCGACGAGACGGTCACCGCGCGCGGATCGCCGCTGACGTAGCGGACCTTGACGGTGTAGATGCCGGCCTTCTGCACGGTGACGCCGTTGAAGCGCAGCGTGCCGCCGCCGTAGAGGTTGCCGACCTTCGCGCCGCCCGAGCAGGCGTCGCAGGCGGCGGTGGAGGCGTTGCCGCCCAGGGTGTTGGCCGCGGACTCGGCCTCGTAACCGGTCGTCGCCACCGGGTGCCCGGCGGGCTTGACGGTGAGGAGCCGGGAGCCGTGCGCGGGCAGCGCCTCGGTGATCCGGTCCTTGTACGTGCCCAGGTTCTGCTTGTTCCACAGGTCGCGCACCGAGGCGGCGCCGGTGAAGCCGAGGGCCGCCCAGTCGGCGGTGACGGACGCCGGCGCCGCGGCGAGGTTGAACAGGGCGACGGTGTAGCTGCCGTCCGGATTCCGCGTCGCCCAGACCTGCTGGTCGCCGACCGGGGTGACCGGGCGTGCGACGGGCGAGGTGTTCTGGTCGACCGCGATGACCTCCCTGTTGGTCAGCAGGGAGACGCCGTAGTCGTCCAGCGCGGTGAGGTCGTCACCGGTGAACAGCGGGGACTTGTTGATGGCCCACAGCGTCAGGTAGCTCTGCCGCTCGGCCTTGGTCAGGCCGTCCATGGCACCGTTGCCGACATCGACCGCGTCGAGGTCGTTCCAGCCGCCGGGGCCTGCCTTGCCGCTCCACGCGGGGGCGTCGTTCCAGCGGTCGTCGACCGAATTCTCCCAGGTGACAAGGGTGTTGCAGTAGCACTCGACGTCGGTGTCGATGCGCCAGCCGTCGGAGTAGCGCTGCCAGTCGGCGGCGTGGCCGATGTCCAGCGACCAGGACACTTCGAGGTGGATGGGGCGCCCGGTCGCGGCGATCGCCCGGTGCCAGGCGGCGACGTCGGCGACGTTGTCGTAGTTGTCGCCGGACTTGCCGGAGCCGGGTCCGACGCCGTCCAGCTTGAGGAAGTCGTAGCCCCACCCGGCGAGCGCCTGCGCCTGCGAGTCGACGTAGCTCTGCGCGCAGGGGTTGTCGAAGTCCAGCTTGTAGGCGCTGTCCCAGCCGTTGGTGGTGCGCAGGTCCGGGTAGACGGCGTCGGCGGTGGTGCAGCCGGGGGCGTCCAGGATCGGCACCTCGCCGTCGCCGTAGGCGCCCTTCTCCATGCCCACGGGCAGGTAGATGCCGGCCTTGAGGCCCTTGGCGTGGATGTGGTCGGCGACCGGCTTCATGCCGTGGGGGAAGCGGACCGGGTCGGGCCGCTGCCGGCCGTACTGGTCGTAGCCGGGCGTCCAGCTGTTGTCCATCCACCAGCCGGCGTCGATGTTGACGTAGGTGTAGCCGTACTGCTTCAGCTTGGAGGCGAGGGCGTCCGTCTGCTTCAGGACGTTCGCCTCGGTGAGGTAGCTGTAGCTGCCGTTCGGGTTGAGCCCCGGGTACTGCGAGGACTGCATGCTCCAACTGGACCAGCCCATGTACGGCGTCGTGGCGGTACCGCCCGCGGTCGGCTCGGGGGCGGGGCCGGCCGCGCCGGCGGCAGGGGCGGCAGTGGCCAGGCCGGCCGTGACGGCCAGCACCAGCAGGGCTCTGACGGACCGGCGTACGGCGCCGACGCGCGGTGCCGGGTACGAGGATGACCGCATGAGGGTCGGACCTCCTGTTGTGGGAAACGGGGGAAGGCGTGCCGGAGCCGCGTGCGCGCTCCGGCGGAGGGGACAGGCGGGCGCGGCCGCTAGTCCTGGTAGGCGTGGGGTCCGATGAAGGACTGGATCGCGGTGGCCGCGGCGCCGCGCGCCCACTCCTCGAAGGGCAGCGGGCGGGTCGTCAGGTCGCACTGGGCGGCGGTGCCGAAGGCGGAGCGGGCGAAGGCGGTGCGGATGTCCTCGGCGAACAGGTCGTAGGCGGCCAGGCCCTCGCCGGAGATGATCACCCTTTCCGGGCCGAGGACGTTGACCACGGAGCCGATGGCGCGGCCGATCGCCTCGCCGGCCCGCGCGTAGACCTCACGGGCCGCCGGGTCGCCGCGGCGGGCCAGTTCGAGCGCCTCGGCCACGGAGGCCAGCGGTCTGCCGGTGGCGGCGCGGACCTCGCGCAGGATCGCCGGGTCGGACGCGATGCCCTCGACGCAGCCCTGGTTGCCGCAGTGGCAGCGCGGTCCGAGCGGGTCGATGGACAGGTGCCCGATCTCGCCGGCGACGCCGTGCGCCCCCGAGACCACCCGCCCGTGCACCACCAGGCCGCAGCCGATGCCGGCCCCCACCGTCACCAGGGCGAAGTCGGAGAGCCCCACCCCGGCCCCGAACCACTGCTCGGCCACGGTGAGCGCCCGTACGTCGTTGTCGACGGTGACCGGCAGCCCGGTCGCGGTCCCGGCTACGTCGGCGAGCGGCACGTCCCGCCAGTCCAGGAAGGGCGAGTACCTGACCACGCCGTCCAGCCGGTCCACGTCGCCGGACACGGCGATCCCCAGACCGCACACCCGGACGCCGAAGCCGTCGGCCTCGACGAGCAGTTCCTGCACCATGGCGATCAGCGCCGGCAGCACCACCGCCGGCTCCCGCCCGGTGAGCGGCATGTGCCGCGCCACCCGGATACGGCAGCACAGGTCGGTCAGCACCGCGATGACCTCGTCGCCGGTCACCTTGACGCCGATGAAGAGCGCCCGCCCGCCGTCGACCCGCACCAGGCCGGCCGGCCGGCCGACGGCGGGCCTGGCACCCCCGTCCAGGTCCTCGACCAGATAGCCGCCCTCCATCAGCGGCCGCACCGCCTTGGTGACCGCGGCCGGCGACAGCCTGGTCCGCCGCGCGACCTCGGCCCGGGTCAGCGGGCCGTGCGAGAGCACCGTGGTGAAGACCAGGGACGCGGCGGGCGTCGTCGCGGGAACCGTCTCGTGCGGGGGCGCTGAGGGCATGGCCGGAAACGTAGAGGCGTTCTTTTCCACTGTCAATGAAAAAAGCGGAAATCAAAAGAACAAGCCCGCAGGTGTCCCGTAGCCTGCAAAAGCTGGCTGGATCGGGGATTCTAACAGGGAATCGAAGGTGAGGGCGGGAATTTCTCACGTCCCAGCAGGGTGGGCTCTCACGCTGTCACAGCGAGGCCCTGATCCGGCGCGGGGCGGCGCGGCCGCGGTGCGCTGCGAAAAGGAGTTGGTCGTGCGGCGCTTCGTTGGTAACGTCCGGAGCACCGTGACACCGCGCGAGGAGGTGAGACCCATGACCGCTGTATGTGAGTGGGCGCTCCCCCTTTCCCTCACGGCCGGGCGACTGACGTAGCCGTCGCCGGGAGCGCCTCGACAATCCAGGCACTCCCGAAGGGCAACACCCATGAATGCATTGACTTTCAGCGCCGCGACCTCGTCGGACGGCGTCCTCGAACGCGACTTCACCGTCGGTGGCGTACCCGGCGTGCTCTGGTCGCCGGACCGGGGCGAGGGCGACGGTCCCGATCGCGCGCCTCTGGTCCTGATGGGCCACGGCGGGGGCACGCACAAGAAGGCACCCGCGATGGCGGGCCGTGCGGCGCGGATCGTCGCCGACTGCGGTTTCCACGTCGCCGTCATCGACGCGCCGGGGCACGGCGACCGGCCGCGCACCGCGTACGACGAGCAGGAGATCGCCGTCATGCAGCAGGCGATGGCGACGGGCGAGCCGGTCGGCCCGATCGTCGTGCGCTACAACGCCCACCTCGCGGAACGCGCGGTGCCCGAGTGGCGGGCGACGCTGGACGCGCTCCAGGAGCTGCCGGAGATCGGCGCCGACGGGCCGGTCGGCTACTTCGGCCTGAACATGGGCACCGCGATCGGGGTGCCGCTGGCGGCTGCCGACCCCAGGATCAGCGCCGCGGTCTTCGGTGTCTTCTGGCACGACCCGCTGGCCGAGACCGCGAGGCGGATCAGCATCCCGGTCGAGTTCGTGCTCCAGTGGGACGACGAGCACATCCCGCGCGCCTCGGGACTCGCGCTCTTCGACGCCTTCGCGTCGCAGGACAAGACGCTGCACGCCAACGCGGGCAGGCACAAGCAGGTGCCGAGGTTCGAGGTGGACAGCGCGGTCCGCTTCTTCGCCCGCCACCTCGGCGCGGCCCGCCGCCTCACCGGCGTGAGCTGACGGTCGACGGCACGTCCCCGGGGCGGCCGCGGCTGCCCCGGGGACGTACTCTGCACGGCCGGGTCAGGGGGCCAGTTTGACCCACTTGGCGACGCTGGGGACGCCCTTGTCGTTGAGCAGGAAGAGCATGTAGTAGCCGGGAGGGGCCGCCTTCGCGGACGGCGGGGTCTTCAGCGTGAGCTGGTTGCCCGAGCGGCCGGTGATCTGGAGGTCGAGGTGCCGCTGGCTGGTGTCGACCGCGTGGGTGGACGTGATCGGCGCCAGCAGGACCGCGCGGGAGACCTGCCCGGGGGTGGTGGTGCCGACCTTGATGGCGGTGTTGTAGCCGACCGCGCCCGCGGGCACCGTGCTGATCACCGGGCGGGCGCCCTGGTGCAGATACGCGGGCTCGTAGATTTCGATGGTGCCGTTCAGGCCGGACTTGATGTCCGGGTTGTTGGCGATCTGCTGGAGCTCGTCGCCGGTCACCATGATGCGGCCGTCGGGGAGGATGACCGCGTTGGAGTGGTAGCCGCGCGGCAGGCGCTGGGAGGGCCCGAGCCGCCAGGTGCCGTTGGCGTCGCGCATCTCGGTCTGGCGGTATTTGAGGTCGGCGTTCGGGTTGAGGTCGCCGTTCCCGTAGTTGCGGATGTCGTAGGAGCCGTTGACCGTGAACAGCGTGCCGTTCGGCAGGATGAGCGTGTCGTCCTGGGTCCGGCCGAAGGCGCGCGGGGTGTCCTTGTGCCACGCGCCGCCGGAGAAGCGGTAGGTGTTCGGGTCGTTGCGGTTGCCGCCGAGGATCAGGACCGAGTCGGGGCCCTGCGTGCCGTTGGGCAGCGCGACGGCCGAGCCGTAGTTGCGCAGGCCGCCGTCGGGGCGGTCGGGCAGCTGCGTACGGGACTGGTCGGCCGGGTCGAAGCGCCATTCCTGGTCCGCGTCACGGCCGAAGCCGTAGATCTTCCCGTCGTTCAGCGAGAACAGGTGCGGGTAGTCCATGCGGTAGGGCGCTTCGGACTTCCACTGGCCGGAGGCGACGCCGTCGGGCGCCTTGGCCGGGTCGAGCGGGACGGCGGCGGGCCGCGCCGGGAATTCCTCGATGACCGGGGTGGGGGTGCCCCAACCCAGCTCGGACTGGCCGGACATGATGACCTGTCGGCCCTGGGCGTCGGTGACCACGCTCGGATACCAGCGGCCGACCGACAGGTCCTGCTGCTGGTGCCAGGTCTCGGTCCACGGGTCGAAGACCAGCGCGAGCTTGGCCCCGGTGCCGCCGTTGCCGCCCAGATTGCCGCCGAAGACGCCGACCATGCCGTTGGGCAGGTAGGAGTGGCCGGCGCAGAAGAACGGGGCGGGGCGCGGCTGGTTCGTGCCGTCGGGCATGTCGACGATCGGCGGCGGCACGGCCTTGAAGGCGTTCGGGCCCTCGCCTGCGGCCGGGTCCCAGACATAGGCGGTGCCCGCGTTGCGGCTGCCGATGACGTCGGTGGGCGCGGGCTCCTTCTGCGGGTTGTCCTCGACGCTCTCGAAGGAGAACAGCAGCACCTTGCCGGTCGGCAGCATGGCCACGTGCGCGGCGAAGTCGGGGCTGGAGAAGTAGTCGGTGAACTTCCCGAACTCCGCCGGGTCGAACTTCGCATTGTCCTTGGCCTGCGTGTCGGTGAGCATCTTCAGGCGCAGGGTGCGGGTGGTCTGCGGGTAGTCGGTCTGGACGGCGCGCACGGCGCGGTCCCCGGTGCCGGGGTCGGACGCGGCCGAGGCCGCGGTCAGCGGCGCGGTCAGGGCGGCGGTCGTGCCCAGGGCGAGCACGGCGCCCCAGGCCGCCCGCGCTTTCGGCCGCCTGGTGCGCGGGCTCGTACCTGATCTGGTGGGTGACATCGGACTCCTCAGCCCGGCCGCGCGGGCGGACGGGGCAGACGGCGTGCGGCATGCAGCGGCCGCGACGCCGCGCGCGTGGTAACGGACAGCCACATTTGATCACGCTCCGTTCATCATCGTGGGGGGACACAGCATCGAATCCCGCATGGTCACTCGATCGAAGTCACTGAGAGTGTCCGGACGTGGTTCCGGTCACCGGCGTGCTGCAATGACCGAAACCGCTTCGGCGGAAGTGCGAGGACAGCTGGAAGGAGCGCGTTCAGTGATCAGCAGGACCCTCAAGCGCGCCGCCGCGGCCGTGGGCACCTCGGTGCTCGTCGTCATGGCCGGTGGCGGAGCGACAGCCGTGGCGCAGACCACGGTTCAGCCGCAGGCGGTGCAAGGCAGTGTGATCAGGGGCGGTGCCGACGGCACCCCGCGGACGTTGATGTGCCCGCCGGAGGAGAACGTCCTCAGTGGCGGATTCGCCATCTCGGCCCCCCAGGGCGGGGTGCTGGGCCACGGTGCCGCGGACCTGCTGGAGAGCCGCCCGACCCCGGACGCCACCGGCTGGGTCGTCACTGTCCGCAAGAACCTCGCGCCCGCGGAGCGCGGCCGCCCCGGGGCGCACGTCGCCCCGGCCGACCTCACGCTGTTCGTCGTCTGCACCCAGGGCGAGAACACCCCCGGCGGCTGACGGCCGCCCGGCCCGGCGGACCGGTCCGCGCCCTCACTCGCGGGCGCCGGACTGCCCGTCGCCCCCGTTGCGCCCGCCTCGGCGGGCGAAAAGGCGCGGGCGGCGGGGAGCCGCGGCCGGGGCGTGGGCATGCTTGGCGCGCAGGGCCCGCGCCTGGACCCGGACGCGCTCCGGGTCGAAGCCGGGCGGCGGCTCCGCGCCGCCGACGAGGGCGGCGAGCAGCCGCTCCTGCGCCGCGCCGAGCGCGGCCCGCTCAGCCGCGGACACCGCTGCCCCTGGCCACGGCGCCGCGTATGGCGGCGAGTTCGGCGGCGATCCCGCTGTCGGCCGGGTAGTCGCCGTCCCGCTCGAGCAGGACGCCGGGCAGCCGGGTCCTGGCGGCGAGGTCGGCGAGCAGGTCGAGCACGGGCCCGCCGACCGGATGGGTGTGGGTGTCGTGCCAGACGCCGTCGCGCTCGACCCCGCCCGCCACGTGGACGTAACCCAGCCGCTCCAGCGGGAGTTCGTCGAGCACCCGGTGCGGGTCGGCCCCGAGGTTGACGTGCGCGGTGTGCAGGTTGGCGACGTCGACCAGCAGCAACACGCCCGTTCGCTCGGCGACCTCGGCCAGGAACTGGCCCTCGGTCAGCTCGTCGTCGGGCCAGGCCAGCAGCGGGGCGATGTTCTCCAGCGCCAGCGGGACGGGCAGCTGGTCCTGGGCGATCCTGATGTTCTCGGTGAGCACGGTGAGCGCGTCCCTGGTCCTGGGCACCGGCAGCAGGTGCCCGGCGTTCCACGCGCCGGCCCGAGTGAAGGCGATGTGCTCGCTGACCAGCGGTGAGCCCAACGCCTCCGCGCACGCGGCGAGATGGGCCAGCCGCCGGGGGTCGGGGCGCTCGGCGCCGCCGAGCGACAGCGAGACGCCGTGCGGGATCACCGGTGTGCCGCGGTCCCGCAGCACCCGCAGCGAGGTGAACAGCCTCTTCGGGGAGAGCCCCTCTGCGATGGCCTCGACGAAGTCGACGCCGGAGAGCCGTTCGACGGTGATGTCGATGCGCGGGCGCCATCCGATGCCGTAGCCGAGCGCGGGGGGCGCGGCGGTCATCCGCCGCACCCGCCACCGCCGCACCCGCCGCCCCCGCATCCGCCGCCGCCTCCTCCTCCGCAGCTTCCCCCGCCGCCGGAGCCCGAGGAGCTGGACAACCCGCCGTAGATCGCATGCCGCAGGACCGGGTCGGCGACGCCCGCGGCGCCGAGCACCGCCACGCTGAGCACCGCCGCGGGGACGAGCGGGTCGCCGCCGCCGCCGGCCGGAGCGTGACCGCCGGCGCCGAAGAGGAGCCGCGGGTCGAGCGCTGCGCCCTGCCGCCCCCGCTCCAGCAGCCTGTCCCCCGCCAGCGTGCGGCGCGGGACGGTGGCCGCGACGGCCACCAGGACGAAGCCGCTGACCGCCAGGGCGAGGATCAGCAAGGTGACCGGGCGGCCGAGGCGGATGCCGTTGACGAGCCTGGCCACGCCCACGCAGAAGACCGCGAGCAGCGGCAGGACGGCGGCCGTCGACGCCCCCCGGCTGCCGGGTCCGAACAGCAGGCCGCGCTCGACGGCGTCCTGGGCGATCCGCTGGACCGGCCGGCTGACGACGGTGCGGGCGCGGACGGCCGACAGGCCGACGCCCTTGGCGCTGCCGCAGCAGGCCAGGACGGCCTGCTGCACCGGTTCGTATGCCGTCGGTGTGCCGCAGGCGGTGATCCTGTGGTCCCTGCCGACCCGCAGCCGGCCGTCCTCGATGAGCGCCTGCACCGCGGTGTCCACGACCCGCACGGTGCCGCCGCCGACGACGGCGAGCGTGTAGACGTCCGCAGGACCCGTCCCTGCGGTCGGGTCGGTGTCCTGCCGCTTGCGGAAGCCCGCTCGCAGCAGCGCCGTCACGATCCCCGCGGCGGCGAAGGCCGCGGCGTACGCGGCCAGGAAGTCCGGGCCGCTCATTCCCCATGGCTGACTCATGTCGACCACCCCCACCGGAAGTGACGCCCCGTCCGCCCGCCGCGGTTCCCCGCGGGAACGCCGACCCGGCATGTCAGCAACTCGCCAACCCTGCGCAAACTGTTGACAAAGCAGATACACGATTGCAACCTTTGACTCGCAAAAACCAGGCCAAGGCTTCCATATTTATTAGCGGCTGCTTGCAACTTCGTCGCAGGGATCGCTGCCCTGCCATGCCCGGCGGTGCGCGACCAGATTGCGGACGCGGCCGGAAACCTCCCCCCACCCGCTCTCTCGTTCCGGACAGAACAGAGGAGACCATGAAACGCAAGCAGCTCCGACGCCTGATCACCGGCGTGCTCGCGGTCGGCCTGATCGCCCTCGGCCTCTCCCCCCTCACCGCCTCCGCCACGGCCGCCGACCGCCCCAACCTGGCGCTGGGCAAGGCCGCTTCCGCCGGCGGCTCCGTCGGGGGCTACCCCGCCTCGAACGTCACCGACGGGAACCAGGGCTCGTACTGGGAGGGCCCCACGAACGTCTTCCCGCAGGGGCTCCAGGTCGACCTCGGGCACAGCGCCACCGTCGACCAGGTGGTGCTGAAGCTGCCTGCCTCGTGGGAGGCGAGGACCGAGACGCTCAGCGTGCAGGGCAGCGCCGACGGGTCCTCCTTCAGCACCCTGGGCGCCTCGCAGGGCCGGGCGTTCGCGCCGGGCACAGCCAACACCGTGACGATCGACTTCACGGCCGCCGACGCCCGTTACGTGCGGCTGAACATCACCGCCAACACCGGCTGGCCCGCCGCCCAGGTCTCCGAGTTCGAGGTCTACGGCACCGACACCACCGACCCCGGCGACCCGGGCGGTGACCCGGGCGACGGCAACGGCACCGACCTCGCACAGGGCAAGCCGATCGAGGCGTCCTCCACGACCCAGTCCTTCGTCGCGGCCAACGCCAACGACGGCCAGGTCGGCACCTACTGGGAGTCCAACGGCTTCCCGTCGACCCTGACCGCGAAGCTCGGCGCCGACGCCGATCTCACCTCCGTGGTGGTCAAGCTCAACCCCGACAGCATCTGGGGCGCCAGGACGCAGACCATCCAGGTCCTCGGCCGCGGGCAGTCCGGCGGCGGCTTCACCTCACTGGCGGCCGCGACCGCCTACACCTTCAACCCGGCCACCAACCAGAACTCGGTCCGGATCCCGGTCAACGGCCGGGCCGCCGACGTGCAGTTGGCCATCACCGGCAATTCCGGGGCGCCCGGCGGCCAGGTCGCCGAATTCCAGGCCGTCGGCATACCCGCGCCCAACCCGGACCTGACGGTCACCGCGCTGTCGTGGTCCCCCACCGCCCCGGTGGAGACCGACAGCGTCACCGTGGGCGCGACCGTACGCAACGCCGGCTCCGCGGCCTCGGCCGCGACCACGGTGAATGTCAGCGTCGGCGGCGTCGTCGCGGGCACCGCCTCGGTCGGCGCACTGGCCGCGGGCGCCTCGACCACGGTGTCGGTCTCCGCGGGAAAGCGGGCGACGGGCAGCTACGCCGTCACCGCCATGGTGGACCCGCTGGACACCGTCATCGAGCAGAACAACTCCAACAACAGCCTGACCGCGCCCACCCAGCTGGTCGTCGCCCAGAGTCCGGGACCGGACCTCCAGGTGCTCGGCATCACGTCCAGCCCGGCGAACCCGGCGGTCGGCGCACCGGTCTCCTTCACCGTCGCGGTGCACAACCGCGGCACCACCGCCTCCGGCGCCACCACGGTCACCCGGCTGACGGTGGGCGGCACCACGCTCAACACCAACACGCCCTCGGTCGCTGCCGGTTCGACCACGACCGTGAACGTCGGCGGCACCTGGACGGCCACCAGCGGCGGCGCCACCATCGTGGCCACCGCCGACGCGACCAACGTGGTGACCGAGACCGACGAGAGCAACAACATCTTCTCGCAGGCCATCGTGGTCGGGCGCGGGGCGGCGGTGCCCTTCACCGAATACGAGGCCGAGAACGGCGCCTACACGGGCGCGCTGCTGACCACCGACCAGGAGCGCACCTTCGGCCACACCGACTTCGCCACCGAGTCCTCGGGCCGCAAGTCGGTGCAGCTCAACTCCACCGGCCAGTACGTGCAGTTCACCTCGACGGTGCCGACCGACTCCATCGTGGTGCGCAACTCCATCCCGGACGCGGCGGCCGGCGGCGGCATCGACGCCACCATCAGCCTCTACGTCAACGGCAGCTTCGCCCGCAAGCTCACCTTCTCCTCGACGCACAGCTGGCTCTACGGCAGCAGCGACGACCCGGAGGGGCTGACGAACCGGCCGGGCGGTGACGCCCGGCGGCTGTTCGACGAGTCCAGCGCCCTGCTGAACACCACGTATCCGGCGGGCACCACCTTCAAGCTGCAACGCGACGCCACCGACACCGCGTCGTTCTACATCATCGACCTGGTCGACCTGGAGCAGGTGGCGCCCCCGACCAGCAAGCCGGCCGAGTGCACCTCGATCACCGACTACGGGGCCGTGCCCGACGACGGGATCGACGACACGGCGGCCATCCAGAAGGCGGTGACGGCCGACCAGAACGGCCAGATCACCTGCGTGTGGATCCCGGCCGGCCAGTGGCGGCAGGAGCAGAAGATCCTCACCGACGACCCGCTGAACCGCGGGCAGTACAACCAGGTGGGCATCAGCAACGTCACGATCCGCGGTGCGGGCATGTGGTATTCGCAGCTGTACACCCTCACCCAGCCGCAGGACGCGCACGGCATCAACCACCCGCACGAGGGCAACTTCGGCTTCGACATCGACGACAACACGCAGATCTCCGACATCGCGATCTTCGGCTCGGGCCGCATCCGCGGCGGTGACGGCAACGCTGAGGGCGGCGTGGGCCTCAACGGCCGGTTCGGCAAGAACACCAAGATCAGCAACGTGTGGATCGAGCACTCCAACGTGGGCGTCTGGGTCGGCCGCGACTACGACAACATCCCCGCCCTGTGGGGTCCCGCGGACGGGCTGCAGTTCAGCGGCATGCGCATCCGCGACACCTACGCCGACGGCATCAACTTCACCAACGGCACCCGCAATTCGCAGGTGTTCAACTCGTCCTTCCGCACCACGGGCGACGACTCGCTCGCGGTCTGGGCCAACAAGTACGTCAAGGACCAGTCGGTCGACATCGGGCACGACAACCACTTCACCAACAACACCATCCAGCTGCCCTGGCGGGCCAACGGCATCGCGATCTACGGCGGTTACGGCAACACCATCGAGAACAACCTGGTCTACGACACGATGAACTACCCGGGCATCATGCTGGCGACCGACCACGACCCGATGCCCTTCTCCGGGCAGACACTGGTCACCAACAACGCGCTCTACCGCACGGGCGGCGCCTTCTGGGGCGAGGCCCAGGAATTCGGCGCCATCACGCTCTTCGCGTCGACCCGGGACATCACCGGCGTCACCATCAAGGACACCGACATCTACGACTCGACCTACGACGGCATCCAGTTCAAGACCGGCGGCGGCAGCATGCCGGGCGTCGTGATCAGCAACGTGAAGATCGACAAGTCGAACAACGGCGCCGGCATCCGGGCGCAGGGCGGTGCACGCGGCAGCGCGTCGCTGACGAACGTGGCCGTCACCGACTCGGCCGACGGGAACGTCCTGGTCGAACCGGGCTCGCAGTTCGTGATCACGGGAGGTGCCGGCTCCTGAATCACGGCAAGGGGCCCCGGACCGCCGCGGTCCGGGCCCCTTGCCGTGACCGCGAGGGTGACGCTTCGTACGCATGTACCCGTGGGCATACGGGGGCTTCCGCGCCTATGGTCACATATGCCCGGTTCGGCGTGTGACAAGGGAGGCCGCGTATGGCCAGCGCGTTTCAGGAGCGCAAGCTCACAGGGATGTTCGCCGCGTTCGACACGGACGGTGACGGCTATCTGCGCGAGGAGGACTTCAGGGCGCTGGTCGCCCGCTGGAGCCGGCTGCCGGCGGTCGGCCCGGGGACGGAGCTGCGCACGGGGATGGAGACCCTGCTGATGGGCTGGTGGGCGGCGCTGCTTGAGGAGGGGGACGTCAACGGGGACGGTGCGGTCGACCTCGGCGAAGTGCTGCTGCTCGTGGACCGGTTGCCCTTGATGATCGCGGACGTCACCGCGACCGCCGACACCGTCTTCGACGCGGTGGACGCCAACGGCGACGGACGTATCTCCCCGGCGGAGCACCGCGCCCTGGTCGAGACCTGGAACGGCCGGCCCGTCGACATGACGGGCGTCTTCGAACTGCTCGACCTCAACGGCGACGGGCATCTCAGCCGGGAGGAATTCGCCCTGCTGTGGCGGCAGTTCTGGACCAGCGACGATCCGGTCGAACCGGGGAACTGGCTCTGCGGCCGCTTCGCCGCCGCGGGCTGAGGGCGGTCCCGCCGGCCGCCGCCGTCCCCGCCCGGCCTCCTACCGCCGGAGGGGAGCGGTACGGAACTGGCTTGTGCGGCCCCCTCCTCAGCCTGGCCCGGCCGCTCGGCGGGTGCGCCCGCTCAGGGTGAGTCGTAGCTGGCGCTCACCATGGGCGCGTGTGTCCGCCAGCCGAGCGCTTCGTAGAGCGCGCGGCCCTCCACCGTGCCGACCAGGACGCCGGTGTGCGCGCCGCGCTCCAGCGCCTCGCGGTGCAGGGCGCGCATCACGACCGAGCCGAGGCCCTTGCGCCGGTGCAGCGGCGAGGTGCGGATCTGGTCGGCGACGGCGGTCCCGCCGGTCGGGGCGATCTGGCCGCGCGCGGCGAGCGCGCCGTCCGGTGCCGTGACGGCCACGCGTGTCACCCCGCCGCGGGTCCAGGTCCGCAGGCGGTGGCCTTCGGGGACGTCGACCGGGGTGTGCCGCAGTTCCGTGGTCATCAGGAAGCCGGGATGGCCGAGCGTCCAGCCCGGTGCGAGCCAGGGGGCGACGATGTCCTCGGCCGCGTTCGGCGCGTCGTGCGCGGTGCTCACCCGCGGCAGGAAGACCTTGAGCCAGCGGCCGGGCGCGGCGCGGTCCGCGGCGAGCCCGCGCACCGTGGCCTCGTCGCCGTCGACCACCACGTGCCGGGCCGCCTGGGTGAAGATCCCGACGTCGATGCTCCATCCCCAGGGCTCCGGCTCCGGGTCCGCCGCGCCGCGCGAGACGATCCATCCCTCGATCCAGGACCACACCAGCGGCGTAAGAGATGAAGTAGGCATGGGTCCATTACATCCCGAGGTCGGGCCGCCCCTCGATCTCCGCGCGGGTTCGTTGCCGCATCGTGACGGAGGGCGCGGGCCGTAGAATTCCGGCAGCTCTTCCGACGGGAGGGCGCAGGCACCCGGACGGGTGGGAAGCTGAGGTTCGCGTGGTCACGATCGCCTACCAGGGGGAGCCGGGGTCCAACTCCGCCGCCGCGACCGCCGACCTCTACCCCGGCAGCACGGGCCTGCCCTGCACGGGCTTCGAGCAGGCGCTCGAAGCGGTGACGCTCGGCACCGCGGACCTCGCGGTGATCCCGGTGGACAATTCCGCCGCCGGGCGCGTGGCCGACGTGCACCATCTGCTGCCCGAGTCGGGGCTGTCCATCGTCGCCGAATACTTCCTGCCCATCCGCTTCGACCTGGTCACCGTGCCGGCCGGATCGGCCGAGCAGATCGAGTGCGTCCGCAGCCATGTGCACGCGCTGGGGCAGTGCCGCAAGGTCCTCCGCGAGGGCGGCTGGCGGACACTGGTCACGCAGGACACGGCCGGCGCCGCCCGCGAGGTGGCGGAGCTGGGCGACCCCCGGCACGCGGCGCTGGCCCCGCCGGCCGCGGGCCGCCTGTACGGGCTCAAGGTGGTGCGGGCCGGCGTCGAGGACGACCCGGACAACACCACCCGTTTCGTGGTGCTGTCCCGCAAGGCCGGGCTGCCCGCGGACACCGGCGCGCCGACGATGTCGAGCCTGTTCTTCTGCGTGCGGAACATCCCCAGCGCGCTCTACAAGGCACTCGGCGGCTTCGCCAGCAATGCCGTGAACATCACCAAGATCGAGAGCTACCAGATCGGCGCGGGCCTGCACCCGAGCCGCTTCTACATCGAGATCGAGGGCCACCCGGACGAGCGCCGGGTCACGCTGGCGCTGGAGGAGCTGGACTTCTTCTCGTCGGAGGTTCGCCTGCTGGGTGTCTACCCGGCCCACCCGCACCGCCGCGAAGGGCGCTGACCGGCTTCAGCCGTGGTCCCCGCCGGAGTAGGGGGCCGGGTCCGGGTCGGGCTGGGGCTCGGAGACGGACTCGCCGGGGACGTATCTGCGCAGCCGCGCGGTCGGGGCCGGGGGCTCCTCGGCCAGCTCCTTGACGTCCCGCAGGTCCGCCTCGCCCTCGACCACCGGCCACTTCGGCCGCCCGTCGCCGAAGACGCCGGGCGCCGCCGACGCCTCCCGCTCGGGAGTCGGCAGCCCGTAGTGGAGGAACAGCTCCTGCTCCTGTACGAGGTCGAGGTGCTGCTCGCTGTCCATCCTGGGCGCGCTGCGCACGGTCTCGGCCGTGCAGTCGAGGTCCAGTACGCCCTCCTGCGTGTGGGTGGCGCCGTGGAGCGGGGCGAAGATGTCGCCTTCCGGTCGGTCGAGGAGGTCCGCGTCGTCCGCCTCCGTGCGTACCGTCACCCACTCGGCGCCCCGCCCCATGTCGTTCACGTACACGTCGGCGACGTGGCCGATCCGCTCGCCGTCCCGGCCGTACGCGGTCAGCCGCCGGAGCGCCTCCGGGTCCGCGAAGACGTCCTCGTCCATCAGCGGGTCACTCCTCCGGGCACCGGCACCACGGCCACCTCATGTCTCCTGTGCAGGGCTCGCGCCTCCAGGACGGTTGCTGTTCCACCCTAAGCACGGCGCCGGCCCGCCGCACCCGGGACGGCGCCGGACGGAGCGCGGCCCCGGCGCGCCGGACGCGGATCGGTGCCGACTGCGGCCCGTCAGTTCAGGTCGGCGCGGGCCGGGGCGGTCCCGGTCAGGAAGCCGCCCGACTGGTGCTGCCAGAGCTTGGCGTAGGAGCCCTCCGACGCGAGCAGTTCCTGGTGCGTGCCCTGCTCCACGATCCGGCCGCGGTCGAGGACGACGAGCCGGTCCATGGTGGCGACGGTGCTCAGCCGGTGCGCCACCACCAGCGCCGTCCGGCCGTCCATCAGCCGCCACAGCGCCTCCTGGACGAGGATCTCGCTCTCGGAGTCCAGCGCGCTGGTGGCCTCGTCGAGCAGCAGGATCGGCGCGTCGCGCAGGATCGCCCGGGCCAGCGCGACCCGCTGGCGCTGCCCGCCGGACAGCTTGACGCCGCGCTCGCCCACCAGCGTGTCGTAGCCGTCGGGCAGCCCGTCGGCGAAGTCCGCCACGTGCGCCGCCTCCGCCGCGCGGCGGATCTCCGCGTCGGTGGCGCCGGGCCGGGCGAAGGCGATGTTCTCCCGCAGGGTGCGGTGGAACATCGCCGGGTCCTGCGGCACGTAGGCCATCAGGCCGCGCAGGTCCGCCTGGCGCAGCCGGCTGATGTCCTGGCCGCCGACCAGGATCCGCCCGGCGTCGATGTCCGCCATCCGCAGCAGCAGCCGGGTGAGAGTGGTCTTGCCGCCGCCCGACCGGCCGACGAGGCCGATCCTCGTGCCGCTCGGCACATCCAGGTCGAGTCCCTCGAAGAGCGGCTCCGCGCCCGCGTGGGCGAAGGCCACCCGCTCGAAGCGGATGTCGGCGGCCCGCGACCGCAGCGGCTCGGGCGAGACGGGGTCGACCACGGTCGGCGGCGTCAGCAGGAGTTCGGTGAACTGGGCGGCCTCGGTGACCGAGCTCTCCATGCGGCGGTAGATCTGGTTGAACTCGAACATGATCCGCGTGGCGTTGCTGTAATAGGTGAAGGCGACCACGATCGCCTCCACGCCGTGCCTGCCCCCGCCGAGGGTGACCGCGAGCAGCAGGCCCAGCGCGTTGGTCAGGACGGACATCGGCGCGACGAGCGTGTCGATGCGCAGGTTGCCGTAGTCCCAGGACCGCAGGCTGAGCCGCTTGGACTCCGCGACGCGGGAGCGGTGCTCCGCGGCCTCGCGCTCCTCGGCGGCGAAGGCCCGCACCGTGTCGATGTTCGTCAGGCTGTCGGCGACATGGCCCGCCACCCGGGCGATCGCCGCCTCGCGCTGGTCGACGATCGCCTGGCGGCGGCGGATCAGCGGGGCCACGCACAGCGCCGTCAGCGCGAGCATCGCCAGCAGTCCGACGACCAGCAGCGGCTGGTAGAGCCACAGCACCACGGACCCGAAGACCAGCGGGACCAGGCTGCCGATGACCGAGAAGGTCAGCGTGTCCACGAATTCCTCGAAGCGGGACGCGAAGCTCAGCACGCGCTTGGTGAGCGATCCGGCGAAGCTGTTCTGGAAGAATGCGGCGTCCTTGGCGAAGAGTTCGTCCATGCCGATCACGTACAGGTGCTCGACGCCGAGCGCGTCGACCCGGTTCAGGCAGTGGAAGCCGATACGCCACAGCAGCTCGGCGAACAGCAGGACGCCGGCGAAGCCCAGCACGTACGGCAGTGCCGCGCCGGCCGCGATGCCGGAGTCGTCGGCGATACGGCCGACGAGCTTGGCGACGAAGAGCGGAGCGACGTAGTTGATGCCGGTGGTGCCCAGCGCGGGCAGCAGCATCCCGGGCACGGCCAGTGGGCGGAGCCGCACCAGCTCCCGGCCGTAGTAGCGCAGCGCGAGGACCACCGAACCCCGCCGCGGCACATCCTCACGAGAATCAGGCGTTTCCATTTCCACCCCCGAGCCGTCGAGTGTCCCGTGGTGGCGCGGGCGGAGTCCAAGCGTTTTCCGGGCAGAGTCGCGTTTCAGACAGTGGGCCGGGGCGGCGCTATGGTGACGGCCATGGTGGACGATCTCTCCGAGCGGCTGGCGGCCGTCGTGCGTGCGGCGAGGACCGGGCGCGGGCTGTCGGTGAGCGGCTTCGCCGATGCCTCCGGGGTCTCCCGGGCCATGATCAGCAAGATCGAGCGCGGCGGGGTGCAGCCCACGGCGGCCCTGCTCGGCGAGCTCTCCGCCGCGCTCGGGCTGACGCTGTCCGAGCTGATCGCGCGCGCCGAGCACGACGAGCCGCGGGTCGCCCGAGCGGCGGACCAGCCGGAGTGGACCGACCCGGACAGCGGATACCGCCGCAGGGCAGTCTCCCCTCCGGCGCCGGGGCCGCTGGAACTGGTCGAGGTCGCCCTGCCCGCGGGCGCCGGCCCGCTCACAGCTCGCGGGTGAAGTAGACGTTGTCCGGCGTGGCCCGGTAGTCGCCGAAGGGCGGGCATGCGGCCAGGCCTGCCCCGCGGTAGAGCCGTCGCGCCGCGGCGAAGCCCTCCTGGGTGCCCGTCTCCAGGCTGACCCGGCGGAATCCGCGCCGCCGCGCCTCGGCCAGCAGGCCGTCGAGCAGTGCCCGCCCGGCGCCCTGCCTAGTATGCAGAGACTTCTCTGCAAAGAACCCTTTGCAGAGAAGTCTCTGCATACTAGGCTGCCGGCATGTCAGAGGAACCCGAAGGCACCCCGCGGGCCGACCCGCCCGCCAGGCCCACCCGGCGCATCGACGCGCGCAGCCTGCGGGGGCTGGCCCATCCGCTGCGGATGAACATCTTCGAGCTGCTCAGCCTGGACGGCCCCGCCACCGCCACCGGGCTCGCCGAGCGCCTCGGGGAGAACACCGGCACCGTCAGCTGGCATCTGCGCCAGCTCGCCGAGCACGGCTTCATCGAGGAGGAGACCGGGCGGGGGACGAAGCGCGAGCGGTGGTGGCGGCGCACCGGCGTCACCAACGAGCTGAACACCGCCGACTTCCGCGACGACCCCGACAGCAGGGGCGCGCTGTCGGTCTACCTGCACGAGCTGCTGCAGCTCTACTTCAGCCGGGTGGTGACCTATGTCGGCGAGGACTGGGACGACCGGTGGCGCAGTGCCGGCACCATCGCGGACTGGCGCGACCTGCGGCTGACCCCGGAGCAACTGGCCTCGCTCAATGCCGAGTTGATGGCCGTCGTCGCCCGGCACACCCCTGCCGCGGGCGCCGAGCCGGGGCCCGACGCGTGCCCGGTGGTCGTACAGCTCCAGTCCTTCCCCCGCAAGGCGCGGGACACCGGATGAGCCGGCACTCCGGCGGCGGACTGCTGCGCCGCCACCGGGACTTCCGGCTGCTGTGGTGCGGTGAGACCGCCGGCAAGTTCGGCGCGTCGGTGACCGGGGTGGCGATGCCGCTGACCGCCGTCTCGACCCTGCACGCCGGTACGTTCGAGGTCGGCCTGCTGAGCGCCGCGACCTGGGCTCCCTGGCTGGTGATCGGGCTGCCGGTCGGCGTCTGGGTGGACCGGCTGCCGCGCCGGCCGATCATGCTCACCGCCGCCGCGGTCTCCCTCGCGCTCTTCGCCGGCCTGCCGGTGGCCGCGTGGTGCGGCAGGCTGAGCATCGGGCTGCTGCTGGCCGTCGCCCTCCTGGCCGGCACCGCGGCGGTCTTCTTCCAGACCGCCTACAGCGCCTACCTCCCCACGGTGGTGGCGCCCGACGACCAGGCCGAGGGCAATGCGAAGCTGCACGGCAGCGCGTCGGCCGCGCAGATCGCCGGGCTCGGCTCCGGCGGTCTGATCGTGCAGGTGGCGGGCGCGGTGAACGGGATGTTCGCGAACGCGGGGACCTTCCTGGTCTCGCTGCTGTGCCTGGCGGGCATCCGGCACCGCGAGCAGCCGCCGGCCAGGACCCGCGGGCGGTCCCTGGCCGGGGAGGTCGGCGAAGGGCTGCGGCTGATCGCCGGCGACCCGTGGCTGCGTACGCTGACGCTCTTCGGCGCCGCCTCCAACCTGGCCCTGATGGGATACCAGTCGATACAGGTGGTCTTCCTGGTCCGCGGTGTCGGCCTGGCCCCTGGCACGGTCGGCGTGCTCATCGCGGCGACCAGTGCCGGCGGTGTCGCCGGGGCCTTCACGGCCCGCCGGGTCGCCGGCCGGATCGGTACGGCCCGCGCGACGCTGCTGTTCGAACTGGGCCTCGCCGTACCGGCCTTGCTCATCCCGCTGACCGGCCGCGGCGCCGGAGTCCTCTTCTTCGTGGCCGGCGGCTTCTGCGTCGCCGCGGGCGTCGTCGCCGGCAACATCATCAAGGCGGGCTTCCAGCAGCGCTACTGCCCGCCGGAACTGCTCGGCCGCCTCACCGCGAGCACGGCCTTCCTCGGCTACGGGACGATCCCGCTCGGGGCGCTGCTGGGCGGCGCGCTCGGAACGGCGCTCGGCCTGCGCACGGCCATGGCGGTCACCACGGCCGGGGTCCCGCTCGCCGCCCTGATCCTGCTCTTCTCACCGGTCCGGCGCTCCCGCGACCTGCCGGCCCACCGCCGGGGGACGGCGCGGGTTGACCTTCACCTTGGGGGAAGCGGCAGCCTTGCCGGCAGCGGTCATGGCGGCCGCGGCGAGGAGGGGTCGTGCGGCAGTTGCTGACGATCGGGGCGTTCGCGCGGGCGGCACGGCTGTCGCCGAAGGCGCTGCGGCACTACGACGAGCTGGGGCTGCTGCAACCGGCCTCGGTGGACGGCGAGTCGGGATACCGCTACTACGACCCGGCGCAGCTGGAGCGGGCCCGGCTGATCGCCTGGCTGCGGCGGCTGGGCATGCCGCTGGCGCGTATCCGCCGGGTCTGCGACCTGCCGGCGGCCGCGGCCGCCGAGGAGATCGGCGGCTACTGGGACCAGGTGCTGGCCGAGACCGCGGCGCGCGAGCGGCTGGCCGGCTTCCTGGTCGACTACCTCGCGGGAAGTGGGAGTTCCGTCGAGGCGGCCCCCGCCGTGCTCGGCCTCCGCTATGCCGCCAGGTCGGAGTCCGGGCTGGTGCGCACCAGCAACGAGGACACCGCCTACGCGGGACCCCGGCTGCTGGCGGTGGCCGACGGAGTCCGCGGCGCGGGCGGCGATCTCGCGAGCGCGGCGGCGGTGGCCGCGCTCAGACCCCTGGAGGCCCTGCGCGTCCCCGCCGGGGACCTGCTCGGGGCGCTCGCCGACGCGGTCGGGGCGGCGGACCGGACGATCGCGGAGATCGCCGCTTCGACGGACACCGGTACGGCGGCGACCACGCTGACCGCCCTGCTGTGGTCGGGCTCCCGGCTGGCCCTGGTGCACATCGGCGACACCCGGGCCTATCTCGTACGGGACGGGGAGCTCTTCCGGATCACCCATGACCACACCTATGTGCAGTCGCTCGTGGACGAGGGCCGGC
Source organism: Streptomyces sp. NBC_00433 (assembly GCA_036015235.1). Taxonomy (NCBI): domain Bacteria; kingdom Bacillati; phylum Actinomycetota; class Actinomycetes; order Kitasatosporales; family Streptomycetaceae; genus Streptomyces; species Streptomyces sp. NBC_00433. The sequence goes on from CP107926.1 coordinate 846,043, forward strand.
TGACGGCGGAGGAGGCGGCCTCCCACCCGCAACGGGCGCTGCTGATCAGGGCGTTGAGCGGCACCGGCGCGCACCGCCCCGATCTGTCGCTGCACGAGGCGGCGGCCGGCGACCGCTATCTGCTGTGTTCGGACGGCCTGTCCGCCGTGGTGCCCGACCGGGGGCTGCACGAGGTGCTGGCCGCTTCCGCGGGGCCGCGCCAGGTGCTGGACGAGCTGCTCGCGCGGGCTTACGCCGCCGGCGCCCCCGACAACATCGCCTGCGCGGTGGCCGAGGTCGTCGGTCTTGAGGAAGCGGCCGCACCGGGCGGCGGGACGGGGCGGTGAGCCGGCCGGGGCTCCGGTCGCCCGGCGCCTACGCGGTGGACCGCCGCCCGTTGGCGATCGCGGCCTACCGGCGGCTGTGGCTGGCCTCCGCGGTGGGCGCGGTGGGCGGGTCCTTCAGCGTGGTGGCGATTCCGGCGCAGCTCTTCGCGGTGACCGGGTCGTCCGCGGCGGTGGGCGCGTCCGCCGCGGTGTCGCTGGTCGCACTGGTCGTGGCGGCGCTGTGGGCGGGTGCGGTGGCCGACGCCAGGGACCGGCGGACAGTGCTGCTGGCCGCGCACTGCGGCCTGGCGCTGACCTATGCGGGCCTGTGGGCCCAGGCGGCGCTCGGCTGGCGCTCGGTGCCGGTCCTGCTGGTGCTGGTGGCCTGCCAGGGGCTGACGCTCGGCGCGATCATGACCACGATGGGTGCCGCGGTGCCGCGCCTCGTCCCCGCCGAGCTGCTGCCGGCGGCCAACAGCCTCAGCTCGCTGGTCCGTTACGCGGGGTCGATCCTGGGCCCCGTCCTGGCCGGCGTGCTGATCCCGCTGCTGGGACTCGGCACGCTGTATCTGTGCGACGCCGTCGCGCTGCTGGCCGTCGTGTGGGCCGTCGTCAGGCTGCCTGCGCTGCCGCCCCGCCCCGGCCGGGACCGCTCCACGCCGGGCCGGGTGCTCGCGGGCTTCCGCTACGTGGCGGGCAGCCGCCTGCTCGCGGCGGTGCTCGCGGTGGACCTCGCGGCGATGGCCTTCGGCATGCCGGCGGCCCTCTTCCCCGAGCTGGCCCGGCACACCTACGGCGACCCGGCAGGGGGCGGCCCCGCGCTCGGCCTGCTCTACGCGGCCTACCCCGCCGGGGTCTTCGCCGTCGGCCTGGTCTCGGGCACCTTCACCCGCGCCGCCCGCCACGGCGTCCTGCTGGCGGCGGCCGCGGCGGCATGGGGCGCCTGCGTCGTCGTGCTCGGCCTGGCCTCCGGCCTGTGGCTCGCGCTGACCGCCCTGGCCCTCGGCGGCGCGGCCAACTTCGTGCTGAGCGCCTTCCGCAACGCCATCACCCAGGCGCTCGGCGACGACGCGCTGCGCGGCCGTATCCAGGGCTCGCTGACGGTCGTCACCATCGGCGGCCCCCAGATCGGCAACCTCCTGCACGGCGCCGCGGGTTCGGTCTTCGGCCCGCGCCCGGTGATCTGCGCCGGCGGCCTGCTCACGACGGCCACGGTGCTCGTGATCGTCCGGGCGGTCCCCGAACTGCGCCGCTACACGGCGCCGGCCTCTTCCCCGCAGCCGCCCGCCATGAGCGAGGCCACCGCCGGCTGACGTGACGTCGTCGACCGGACCCCGTGCGGACTCGCGCCCGGTGTACGGCACTTCGGAGACATGAGCGGCCCCGCGCCGGACCGCGGGACCAGCCGGGTCAGCCGGGTCAGCCGCGGCGGCGGGTGGCGCGTACCGCGATGCGGGGGGCCAGCAGGGACTCGGGGCGGCGGTTGAGCGAGAGCACCGCGAAGAAGGCCTCGGACACCACCGGGTCGGTGTTGGCCGCCCCCAGCACCCGGGACAGGTAGCCCTGCTGCATCCGGGCCAGCGGGCCCGGCGCCGGGCCGTCGGTGCTGGGATAGCGGGAGTCCTCGCCGGTGGCGATCATCCAGGCCGCCCGCAGGCACTTGGCCACGGCCTTCTGGGTCCCGCGCGCCCGGTCGGCGATCTCGGCCGGTTCACGCCCCGCGGCCTGGGCGGCGATCGCCTGCGCCTGGAGGGCGGCCACCGTCATGCCGTGGCCGTAGACCGGGTTGAAGCGGCACAGCGCGTCGCCGGTCACGAGGAGCCCGCGCGGCCAGCGCTTCGCGCGCTCGAAATGCGTCCACTCGTTCGCGGTCGCCCGGAAGGCCACCGCGTCCGACAGCGGCTCCGCGCCCTTGAGTGCCTCCGACAGCTCGCCGGAGCGCAGCGACGACGCGAAGTCGAGCCAGGCCCGCTCCTCCACCGGCGGCTGGTGCTCACCCTGCCCGATCAGGGTGACCAGCCACCTCTCGCCGTCGATCGGGACGATCACCCCGCCGCGCGGCACATCGGCATTCCCCTGGAGGTAGATCGCCCTCCAGTCCGCCTCGACGACCGGGCGCCGGTAGTAGCGGGAGGCGTACCCGAGGTGCGCATCGATCCGCTCAGCGGCCGGAACGGCGTATCCGAGCCGGAGCAGCCACTGCGCGGTACGGGAGCCGCGCCCGGTGGCGACGGCCACCAGGCCCGCCCGGAGCGTGGACTCCCGCCCCGCTCCCCCGCGTTCGCGCACCCGCACGCCGCGCACCGCGTCCCCGCCCGGCGCCGGGTCGAGTCCGGTCACCTCGTGGCGGTCCAGCACCGTGATCGCGGACCGGCCGACGACCCTGCGCCGCAGCGTGGACTCCAGCACCTCGCGTGACACGGACAGGTAGCCCGTCCCCCGGACGCCCGCGAACCAGTCCGCGGGCGACAGCCAGCGCATCTGGTCGGGGGCGCCGATGACGACGGCCCCGGCCTCTTCGAGGTCCGCGCCGACGCCGGGCAGCAGCTCGTTGAGCGCCTGCAAGCCGCGCGACCACAGGATGTGCACATGCCTCGACTGCGGTACGCCCGCCCGGAACCTGGCCGCCTCGCCGGCGAAGGCGTCCCGCTCGACCAGCGTCACGCGCTCGAAGCGCCGCGCCAGCGCATGAGCCGCGAGCAGCCCGGCCACCCCGGCGCCCACCACGACCGCGTGGGCCAACTCTTCCTCCGCCAAGGCGTGCCCCTCTCGGATATCGGCACTCCACACTATTTCGCACCTTATGGGTAGCTAACAGGGCGCAAATACCGGCGCCCAGGGCATCCGGCGGGGCGCACAGCCGCACCGGGCGCCGCATGTCCGCCAGTCGGGCAATGAGGCAAGCCGAATTCGCCGCATCTGGCCGGAAAGGCAGGGGACGCCCGACCAGGGGCCGGCTGCCCGCGGCGGCCGAGCGCGACCCGGATGCCGTCAGGCGGCTGCACGACGCGCGCGCCGCGGAACTGGAGCCCGGCGCCGGGCGGCGGACCCTGCTCGGCGCGGTCGCCCACCACCGCGAGCGCGGCACCGACCCGGGGCGGCGCCGCACCCTGCGCGAAGCGCTGACCTTCGGCCCGCCCCGCCGTCGAGCACACCGACCAGGTAAGGCGAGCTGATCCTGGCGAGAGTCGCCGCCTCGCGCCGGAAGCGCTGGACCGCGACATGGTCGGGGGCCTGCGGTCCGCCCGCGGGTATCTTCACGGCCGCCCGGCGGCCGAGCGCCGCGTCCTCGGCCTCGTGGACGCTGCTGCCGCCGCCGGATCCGAGCAGCCGGAGCAACCGGTAGCGGTCGGCCGGCACCTGTCCGCCTGCCGTCCTCCGCGTCCACCCCCGTCCCGGTGGCCGTCGTGCCATACGATCTGATGCCGCCGACGGCCGCCGGTGGCCGTTCCCCGGCCGATCGCCCATATGGGGGCGCGTCCGTCTCAGCGCAGCTCGGCCCAACTCACCCGTTTCCCACGTGCACATGACGACTGTTCACCCGGGAGTCGGCTGCCGGACAGTGTCGGTCCTCATGATATCCGTTGCCCTGTACATCAATATGGATCATGAGACGTCAACAGAAGGCCCGCTGGACCGTGGTGGCGGCGGTCGCCGCGGCGGCGACGGTGTTCGGCCTGGTCGCGGCCAACAGCGGCGGCGGGGCCGCGGCCGCGCCGGGCTCCGGCCAGCGCTACACCGCCACCTGCCCGACCGCCGACCAGGTCACCCCGGCGCTGGGCGCCAACCTGATCAGGAACCCCGGCGCCGAGGACTTCGCCGCGGTCACCGACATGGGCGCGCCGGACGGCGACCCGCAGTTCGTCCCCGCCTGCTGGGAGGCATCCTCCCCCATGGACGCGCCCGGCGCCGTCATGGAGTCGTACGCGTCGGCGGTCCCCGGCCAGACCGGGAGCCGCACCTTCTACGGCGGCTACGACTACGAGACCCCGCAGGTCTCGATCGTGGGCGTCACCACCACGGCCAGCCAGATGGTCGACGTCGGCCCGCTGGACGCGGGTGGCAAGTCGTACACGCTGACCGGCGCGATCGGCGGCTACACGACACAGACCGACTACGCGACCGTGACCGCCGCCTTCGAGGACGCCGGGGGCGCCACCCTCGGCTCCGCGGTCATCGGCCCGGTCAACGCCGCCCAGCGCGGCAATGTCACCAGCCTCGTCCCCGAGGCCGCGGTCGGCACCGTCCCCGCCGGCACCACGCAGATCCTGGTCACGGTCGCCTCCACCGGCGTCAGCTCCGGCTACGGCATCGACGGCCGCGCCGACAACCTGAACCTGACGATCGCCGCGAACGGCACCGGCCAGAGCTACACCGCGCCCTGCCCGGCCGCCGACCGGGCCACCCCGGCGCTGAACACCAACCTGATCTCCAACCCCGGCGCCGAGGACTTCACCGACGCCACCGCGCTCGGCGCCCCGGCGGGCGACGACCAGACCGTCGCCAGCTGCTGGACCAGCAGCTCCCCGCTGAGCGCCCCCGACGGCACGCAGGAGTCGCGGCCGTCGTCCTCTCCCGGCGTGACCGGCAGCCGGGTCTTCTACGGCGGTACGAACCCCAGCACGGTCCAGGTCGCGGGCGTGGTCACCACCGGCACCCAGCTCATCGACGTCAGCTCGCTGAAGGCCGACAACCAGCCTTTCAAGCTGACCGGCCAGATCGGCGGCTACTCGACGCAGACCGACTACGCCCAGGTCGTCGCCACCTTCGAGGACGCCAGGGGCACGAGCCTCGGCACCGCGGGCATCGGCCCGGCCACCGCCGCCCAGCGCGGCAACGCCTCCGTCCTGCTGACGGACGGCGCCTACGGCGTGATCCCGGCCGGTACGCGGAAGGTCCTCGTCACCGTCATCACGGTCGCCGTCAGCAGCGGCGCCAACAGCGACGGCACCGCCGACAACCTGAACCTGACGATCGGTGACAAGGCGGCGGGCCAGAGCTACACGGTGCCCTGCCCGGCCGCCGACCAGGTCACCCCGGCGCTGAACACCAACCTGGTCTCCAACCCCGGCGCCGAGGACTTCACCGCGGCCACCGCGCTGGGCGCCCCGCTGGGGGACGACCAGACCGTCGCCGACTGCTGGACCAGCGCCTCACCGCTCAACCCGCCGGACGGCACCCAGGAGTCGCGCACCTCGACCTACCCGGGCGTGACCGGCAGCCGGGTCTTCTACGGCGGTACGAACCCCAGCACCGTCTCGATCCCGGGCATCGCCACCACCGGCACCCAGGCGATCGACATCAGCTCGCTCGACACCGGCGGCCAGCCGTTCGTCCTGTCCGGCGACCTCGGCGGCTACGCGACGCAGAGCGACTACGCGACCGTGACCGCCGCCTTCCAGGACGCCGGTGGCGCCGCCCTCGGCTCCGCGGTCATCGGCCCGGTCACCGCGGGCCAGCGCAACAACGTCTCCAGCCTGGTCCACCAGGCCTGGCACGGCACGGTCCCGGCCGGCGCCAGGAAGGTCGTCGTCACGATCGCCACGGTCGGCGTCAGCAGCGGCGCCAACAGCGACGGCACCGCCGACAACGTCGACCTGACGATCGGTTCGAGCGCGGCCCCGACCGGCCCGATCCTGCAGACGATGCCGTACGCGTCGGTGGGCGACGACGCGGGCACCCACATCGACCCGGGCTCCGGCGCGGTCGTCCCCAACGTCACCCCCGGCTCGCTCTACCGCCCGGCGGGCGTGTCCGCCGGCGCCGGCTCGGTCTTCGTGTCGAACACCGGCGACAACGTGGTGGCCCGGCTGCGCGGCGGCGGCACGTCGATCCTGGCCGGCTCCCTTGAGGGCTACGGCGAGCACGGCGACCGCGGCAAGGCCGACGAGGCGACGCTCTACCAGCCCGCGGGCACGGCGGTGGACGCCGCGGGCGACCTCTTCATCGCCGACAGCGGCGACAACGTCGTACGCGAGGTCACTGCGAACGGCGTGATCCAGCGCTTCGCGGGCACCGGCACCGCGGGCCACGGGCTGTCCCTGACCGCCACGTCGGTCCAGCTCGACCACCCGGCGGCCGTCGTGGTCGACGCGGCGAGGGACGTCTTCATCTCCGACACCCAGAACAACCGGGTGCTCAAGGTGTCCGCGAAGGGGCTCGTCGTCGGTGTGATCGGCGTCGCCGGCCCCGGATACGCCGGTGACGGGAGGTCGGCGCTGCTGGCGCGGCTGAACCAGCCGACCGGGCTGGCGCTGGACGCGAAGAGCAACCTCTACATCGCGGACTCGGCCAACAACGTGATCCGCCGGGTCGACGCGCGGACCGGCGTGATCACCACGGTGGCCGGCGACTTCGCCGCGGGCAAGGCCCACGACGGCCTCGGCGGCTTCTCCGGCGACGGCGGCGCGGCCACCTCCGCGCGGCTCAACGACCCGCAGGGCGTGGCCGTGGACGGCGCGGGCGACCTCTTCGTCGCCGACACGTTCAACAACGCGGTCCGCATGGTCACCCCGGACGGGAGGATCACCACGGTGGTGAACTCCGCGGCGGTGCCGGGCGGCGAGAGCAGCGGCGCGGCCCCGGCCGCGTCGAAGCTCAACACCCCCGGCGCGGTCGCCTTCGACGCGTCCACGGACTTCCTCTACATCGCGGACACGCACAACAACGCCGTCGCCCAGGTGATCGGTGTCGCGCGGCCGGGCGCCGCGCCGGGCCCGGTGGCCCCCGCGGAGTCCTGACCCGGCCCCACGAGACGAAGAAGAGAGACCATGAGCAGCACAGATTCCGCTCGTCCCGGGCTGTCCCGCCGGCGCTTCGTGACCACCGCGGCGGCGCTCGCCGGCGCCGCCGGCATCGCCGGCGTGCTCCCCGAGAGCCTCGCCAGGGCCGCGACCGCGGGGCCGGCCAAGGGCGGCCTGGCCGAGATCAAGCACGTCGTGTACGTGATGATGGAGAACAGGTCCTTCGACCACTACTTCGGCACCTTCCCCGGCGCCCGCGGCTTCAGCGACCGCACCGCCGTCAGGCTGCCGAACGGCAACTCCGTCTTCCAGCAGCCCGACCCGGCCAACCCGGACGGCTACCTGGAGCCGTTCCACATGTCCACCATCACCACCGGCGCGGCCGCGATCCCGTCGCTGTCCCACGACTGGCGCGACCAGCACGCCTCGTGGAACCAGGGCGCGATGGACGGCTGGCTGACCACCCACCTGGCCTCCGACGGCCAGGTCAACGGGTCGTACACGATGGGCTACTTCACCCGGGAGGACATCCCCTTCCACTGGGCCCTCGCCGAGTCCTTCACCCTGCTCGACAACTACCACTGCTCGGTCCTCGGCCCGACGGACCCGAACCGGCTGGTGTGGATGTCCGGCACCAACGACCCGCAGGGCGCCTACGGCGGGCCCGTGCTGGAGACCGTCACGCCGAACCCGCTGACCTACCCGTCGGCCGCGGAGATCCTCTACGACGCCGGCTACAGCTGCAAGACGTACTTCTCCGGCGCGACCAGCGGCTTCAACGTCTTCGGCTGGTTCGCGAACTTCCAGAACAAGACGACCCTGCCGCTGAGCCTGTACAACTCCGTCATGACCGGCGGCACGCTCTTCGGCGACGGCACGCCGGGCCGGGTCGGCAACCCGACCAGCCCGACCCCGGCGGCCGACGCGTCGCTGGGCTTCGAGGAGGACTGCGCCAACGGCGTCCTCGCCGACGTGTCGTGGCTGTTCATGCCGAGCGAGGCCGACGAGCACCCGCCGAACCTGCCCGCGGCGGGCGCGCAGTACCTGGCGTCCAAGCTGGAGGCGCTCGCCGCCAACGAGGACCTGTGGAATTCGACCGTCTTCGTGCTGAACTACGACGAGAACGACGGCTTCTTCGACCACGTCCCGCCGCCGGTCCCGAACCGCCAGAAGTATCCCGAGGAGTTCGTGGACGTGCCGTCCCCGAAGGGCACCCCCGGCGGCGGCCTGCCGGTGGGCGCGGGCTTCCGGGTGCCGTGCATCATCGTGTCCCCGTGGACGGTGGGCGGCCGGATCTACTCGGAGGTCTCCGACCACACCTCGGGCCTCCGGCTGATCGAGACGATCGCCGCCGCGGGCGGCCTGTCCGGCCGCGGCCCGGTCACCTTCGGCCCGATCAGCAAGTGGCGCCGCCGCACCTTCGGCGACTTCACCGGGGCCCTCCACCTCCACGACCGCAAGCCGGCCCCGGCGAATCCGCAGTTCGACGCCACCACGGCCGCGGCCAACCTGGCCGCCCAGGCCACCGCCGCCACCCAGCCCATGCCCGCCCGCCCGGGTGCCACCCAGCAGATGCCCCGCCAGCAGCGCGGCTGACCCCGCGCCCGACTCCGACGGGCCGCCCGCTCCCCGCGGGCGGCCCGTCGCCGTACCCGGGCGTGAAGCGGATACGGAGGGGAGGCCGGGACGCGTCGTCACAGGCGGCCGGTCTCCGGACCGGCTGAGCGGAATACATGATCGACTACCGGTGTTGCCGCCTTCATGACTTCCTTGCGCAAACTCGGTTCCTCCGACCTTGAGGTCTTCCCGCTCGCCCTCGGCGGCAACGTCTTCGGCTGGACCGCCGACGAGAAGGCGTCGTTCGAGGTGCTGGACGCGTACACGGCCGCCGGCGGGAATTTCGTCGACACCGCCGACGCGTACTCCGCCTGGGTCGACGGCAACGAGGGCGGCGAGTCGGAGACGATCATCGGCCGCTGGGCCAAGGCCCGCGGCAAGCGGTCCGACATCGTCATCGCCACCAAGGTCAGCCAGCACCCGGACTTCCCCGGCCTGTCCGCGGCCAACATCAAGGCCGCCGCCGACGCGTCGCTGCGCCGGCTCGACACCGACTACATCGACCTCTACTACACGCACTTCGACAAGCCCGAGGTGCCGGTCGAGGAGATCGTCGGCGCGCTCGACGAACTGGTGAAGGCGGGCAAGGTCCGGCACGTCGCCGCCTCGAACATCAGCCCCGAGCGGCTCCGCGCCTCGCTGGACTTCGCCGACCGCGAGGGCCTGGCCAGGTACGTGGCCCTCCAGCCGCACTACAACCTGGTCTCCCGCGACACCTACGAGGGCGCGCTGCAGGACCTCGCCGCCCGCGAGGGCCTCGCGGCCGTGCCGTACTTCGCTCTCGCCTCCGGCTTCCTCACCGGCAAGTACCGCCCCGGCGCCACGACCGAGAGCGCCCGCGCGGGCTCCGCCGCCAAGCATCTCGAAACCGAGCAGGGCCGGCAGGTCCTCGCGGCCCTGGACGAGATCGCCGCGGCCCACGAGGCCCCTGTCGCCACGGTCGCCCTCGCCTGGTTGGCCGCCCAGCCGACGATCACCGCGCCCATCGCCTCCGCCCGCACCGTGGAGCAGCTGCCGGCGCTGCTGGGAGTGGCGGACCTGACCCTGACGGACGGCGAGGTGGACCGCCTGACGCAGGCGTCCGCCTGAGTCCGACAGGGGGCGCGGGCAGGCCCGACGGTCGATCCGACAAGTCCTGAATGAACTCATCCGGCCTTTCTCCGGCATTGCACAGGGCGCAACGTCGCATGCCACCTGGTGAACCTGCCCTTGACGGCCAATTCACTTCCCTGGTCCGGACCCTTGACGGGATGTTCGGACGCGAATGTGCATGCGCACGGCCGCACGAGGCGCGGCCGATCGGGTGACCGCAGGGGGTGGCGGCGGCCGCGGCCGAGCCGCAGGTGGTCCGCTGGCTCCGGTAGCCGCCCGCTGGGCGGGCACGCGGCAGGCAGGCGGCCGAAAGGGCGGTGGCGGCGGTGGCGGGGACAGCGGACGTGCTGGTCGTGGGGGCGGGCGTGGCCGGGCTGGCGTGCGCGCAGGACCTGGCGGCGGCGGGACTCGACGTCCAGGTGCTTGAGGCGTCCGACGCGGTGGGCGGCCGGATGCGCACCGACGTGCGGGACGGCTTCCGCTTCGACCGCGGCTTCCAGGTCGTCAACACCTCCTACCCGCAGCTGCGCCGGCGCCTGCGGCTGCCTGACCTGTCGCTGCGGCCGTTCACCCCCGGCGTCCTGCTGCACACCCCGCACGGGCGGCTGCGCTTCGCCGATCCGACCCGCACCCCCCGGCTGGCCGCCGACCTGCTGCCGGGCCGCCTGGCGTCGCTCCGCGACCTGTCCGCCCTGGTCATGCTCTGCGGGCGGGACCTGCTGCTGCCGCCACGCGTCATCAAGCACGCCGCGGAGCGCACGACCCGTACCGCCCTCGCCGACGCGGCGATCGGCGAGGAGCTGGTCGAGACGTTCTTCCGGCCGTTCCTTTCCGGCGTCTTCCTGGAGAGCGAGCTGGAGACCTCCAGCCGGTTCTTCCACCTGGTGTGGCGCTCGATGCTGCGCGGGACCCTGTGCCTGCCCGCGCGCGGGGTGGCGGCGGTGCCCGAGCAGCTGGCCGCCGCGCTGCCCGAGGGCACCGTGCGCCTGGGCATCCCGGTGGAGCGGCTCACCGACGACGGTGTGCTGACCTCCTACGGGGACGAGGTCGCGGCCGCCGCGGTGGTCGTCGCCGCGGGACCCGCGGCGGCGGCCGCCCTGCTGCCCGGCCTGGAAGTGCCGCCCACCCGCTCGGTCACCACGTATTACCACGCCGCCCCCGCCAGCCCGCTGGCCGAGCCGACCCTGATCACCGACACCGCGCGGCGCGTCCTCAACACCGTGGTGATCAGCGAGGTCAGCCCCACGTACGCGCCGCGCGGCCGGGCGCTGGTCTCCACCTCCGTGCTCGGCGCGGACGAGCGGCCCGCGCAGGAGGCCGAGGTCCGCGGCGCGCTGGCGGACATCTACGAGGCCGACACCGCCGGCTGGGAGCCGGTGGCCGTCCACCGCGTGGCGGAGGCGCTGCCGGCCATGCCCCCGCCGTGGCCGCTCAGCCGCACCACCCGGCATTCCCCGGGCCGCTACGTCTGCGGCGACCACCGGGCCACCGGCTCGGTCCAGGGCGCGCTGGCCTCGGGGGCCCGCGCCGCCCGCGAAGTCCTCGCGGACCTCGCGGCGACCGGCCGCCCGAGCCGGTGAAACCGCCCGGGTCCCGGCCCGGCGGCGCAAGCGGCCCTTCCGGTGATTGCGCGGTGCTTCACGAGCGAGGCGGCCGCCGCCGGGGTAAGGCATCTCAGCACACGTCGAACCCGGACCGGCGCGAGGAGATCGGCCATGTACGCAGCAGTACGGCGGTATGAGGGAGTGGCCGATCCGGCCGAGGTGGCGCGCTTCGTGGAGGAGGGATTCCTGCCGATCGTGCGCCAGGTCCCCGGCTTCGTGGCCTTCTACTGGCTCGACGCCGGAGACGGGGTGGTCCTGTCGACCAGCGTCTTCCAGGACCGGGCGGGCGCCGAGGAGTCGACGCTGCGGGCGTCGAACTTCATCCGCGACAGCCTCGGGTCGCACCTCCCCCAGCCTCCGCAGATCACGGCCGGGGAGGTCGTGGTCACCGGGTAGCGGACGCGCCGCCCGGCGCCCGCCGGCCCCCGCTCCGTACGATCGCCGGAGCAGGACCCCGCAGGCGGTCGCGGGCACCGCGCCCGCCACGCCTCCGCGATCGATCCCCGGCCCGAGGAGGGCTCATGAAGGACGCCGCACAGCACCAGGAACAGCCCGCGCGGAACTATCCGGGGACACTCGTGCCCGCCGGCCATGTCGAGCCGGTGCCGCGGCGCATCCGCGGCTTCGTGGGCGGCCGCCCGGTGCTGGACACCCGGCGGGCCCGCTACGTGTGGGAGTGGTCCGGCTACCCGCAGTACAGCATCCCCGTCGCGGACCTGGCCTCGGGGGAGCTGGTCGACGAGGGGCACGAGGAGAGCCGGGCGCCGGGCACCGTACGGCGGCACGCGCTGCGGGTCGGCGAGGAGCTGCGGCCGGGCGCCGCCTGGGTGTGGGCCGACGACGCGGCCGAGGGCCTCGCCGGCACGGTCCGCTTCGAATGGGGCGCGCTGGACGCCTGGTTCGAGGAGGACGAGCAGGTCTTCGTCCACCCCAGGAATCCGTACACCCGGGTGGACGCGCTCCGCTCCAGCAGCCACGTCCGCGTCGAGCTCGACGGGCTCGTGCTGGCCGACGCGCCGTCCTGCGTACCGGTCTTCGAGACCGGGCTGCCCACCCGTTACTACGTCGACCGCGTGCACGCCGACTTCACCCTGCTGACGCCCAGCGACACCGTCACCGCCTGCCCGTACAAGGGCACCACCAGCGGCTACTGGTCGGTCCGCACCCCCCGCGGCACACAGCGGGACCTCGTCTGGGCGTACGACTTCCCGACCCGCCAGCTGTCGCCGATCACCGGCCTGGTGTGCTTCTACAACGAGCGCGTGGACCTCTACGTCGACGGTGAGCTGCTGCCGCGGCCCGTGCGCCGCTGACCCCGCCCGGCCCCGGGCGGCGCGCCGCCGTCGCAGGGCGCGCGTGGCGGCGCCAGCGTCCGGGAGACGACGGAAAACCGCGCCGCGCACCTGCGCGGGCCCTTCGTCGGGCAAGCTGGGTCAGGCAGCTGATGTGTCCCAGCTCACCCGAGGAGCCGCCATGTCCGACACCCTCCGCCTCGACCCGGCCAAGACCGCGCTGGTCCTGATCGAGTACCAGAACGAGTTCACCAGCCCCGGCGGGGTCCTCCACGGCGCCGTGGCCGACGTGATGGCGAAGACCGGGATGCTGGCGAACACCGTGGCCCTGGTCGAGGCCGCCCGCGGGAGCGGCGTCACCGTCATGCACGCGCCCATCACCTTCGCCGCCGGCTACGGCGAGCTGACGCGCCACCCGTACGGCATCCTCAAGGGGGTCGTGGACGGCTCCGCCTTCGTCAAGGGCACCTGGGGCGCGGCGATCGTGGACGAGCTGGCACCCGCCGACGGCGACATCCTGATCGAGGGCAAGCGCGGCCTTGACACCTTCGCCAGCACGAATCTCGACTTCATCCTGCGCAGCAAGGGGATCGACACGATCGTGCTGGGCGGATTCCTCACCAACTGCTGCGTGGAGTCCACGATGCGCACCGGCTACGAGCACGGCTTCCGGGTCGTCACCGTGCGGGACTGCCTCGCCGCGACGTCCCAGGAGGAGCACGACAACGCGATCACGTACGACTACCCGATGTTCTCGCTCCCGCTGACCTCAGCCGAGGTGATCGCCGCGCTGGATGTCGCCTCCGCCCGCTGAACCCGCGCCCGGCCCGGCGGGGCGCGGGGGGGGCGGTGGCGGGGCTGTCACGCCGTCAAGTGGCGGACCCGCTGCCGGAGTGGCACTCTCTGGTGGATGTTCGCGGCCGGAGTCGCCGCTGCCGCGGAGGAAAGGGGGTGGCGTCCGTGGATTTCGGGGACGAAAGCGTGCCGGCGGGCGTCTACTACTCGGAGCAGTACGGCGCGGTGTGGATCATCGCCCTGCACGGCGAGTTCGACCTGGACACGCTGCCCGACGTCCAGGACGTCACCGCGCGGGTGCTCGCCGCCTTCGACGGCCCGCTCGTCTTCGACCTCGCGCTGGTCTCCTTCTGCGACTCCGCGCTGCTCAACCATCTGGTGCGCACCGCCTCGAAGCGGCGGACGGCCCTGGCACACGCCGGCGCCGGGGTCGACCGCCTGCTGCGGCTCACCGGCGCCGAGGCCGTCTTCAGCGCGTACGAGGACCTGGTGAACCCGACGGCCGAGCCCGACCAGTAGCCGATCGGGGCGGACGGCCGTGACCCCTGGGGCGGGGGTGTCGCCGTGCGGTCCGCGCGGGGTGCGAGACTGTACCGAGGGGAATTCAGCCGGAGTCGAGGCGAGGAGGGCGGGGTGAGGATCGCTCGCAGCGTCGCGAGCCTCGGCCGGGTCGGCATCGGTGACCACGTGTGCTGGGTGGTGCCGCGGCCGGGCGACTTCCAGCACGCGGCGCGGGGATACCTGTCCGACGGCACGGATCAGGGCGACAAGATCATGGTCGTCGGGTCGTCGTCCCCCGCGTGGCTGGAATTCCACGACCCGCACGGACTGCTGGTCGACCCCGTCGTCGTGCCCGGCGGCGTAGCCTGGGGTGTGGACGCACTGGTGTCACTGGTGCGGCAGGAGGCGGAGACAGCAGACCGGCAGGGCTTCAGGGCCTTGCGGGTACTGGCGGACATGGACCGTATCTGGCCTGCCGACATCACGGCCGAGCAGGTGGCCGATCAGGAGCTGAGGCTTGACGCGCTGACCGGCGGCTCGGGCGCGATGATGGTGTGCGCCTACACGGGTCCCGGTTTTGCACCGAAGGTGCTCGAACAGGCGGCGAGCGTGCATCCTCATTTCGCGGGTCATTCCGCACGGCCACCCTCGTTCCAGATATTCAACGAGGCAGCGGACTGCTGGAGGGTCAGCGGCGTGGTCGACGCGGACGGCGCGGGCGCCTTCCGGGTCGCCGTGACCGGGCTCCTGCGGACGTTCGCGACACTGCGGCTGCGGTGCGACGGCCTGCAGCTGATGGACGCGGCCGGCATGCGGACGCTCGCCGAGGCGGCCGCCGCGCTGCCCGGCCGCAAGATCGTGCTCGAACGCGCCAATCCCACGGTGCGAAGGTGCTGGGAGCTGCTCGGCTACGACGATCCCGCCGTGCCCGCGGAGCTGGTGCCGTGACCCCGCCCCGCACAGCAGAGCACGACGCCGCCGAGGCGCCGGCCTTCCGCCATGAGCTCTACGCCTACCAGGGCGAGTCCGGCTTCCTGAGCGGGGCGGTGTCCTTCATCGAGGACGCGCTCGCGGCCGACGAGACGGTCCTCGTCGCGGTCGGCGAGGACAAGCAGGTCATGCTGCGCGACGCGCTCGGCGGCAGTGACGCGGACCGCCAGGTGTCGTTCGTGGACACCGGCGCGCTGGGACGCAACCCGGGGCGGCTCATCCCGGCCTGGCACGACTGGATCGCCAAGAGCGTCAGCGACGGCCTGCCGGTGCGCGGCATCAGCGAGTCCCCGTGGGGGACGGCCACCCCGGCCGAGCGGGGCGAGCTGCGCTACCACGAGTGGCTGCTGAACCTGACCTTCGCCGCCTCCCCGGCCTGGTGGCTGCTGTGTCCCTACGACGTCACCACCGTCGAGGCGGCCGCCCTGGAGTCGGCACGCCTGTGCCACCCCTTCCAGCTCGCCGACGGCTCGCACGGCACCAACCCCGCCTTCTCCGACGAGCCCTTCCGCTTCGAGGACCTGGCGCCCGCCTGCGACCCCGGCAGGACCCTGGCCTACGGTGCCGGCGCTCTCGCGACCGTCCGCGGCGCGGTGACCGAGTGCGCCACCCGCTGCGGGCTGCGGGGCGCCCGGCTGCAGGAGCTGCTGGTGGCCGTCACGGAGGTGGCCGCCAACAGCATCAGGCACGGCGGCGGCTCCGGCACCCTGCGCACCTGGGGCGACGGCGACCTGCTGGTCTGCGAATTCCACGACGCGGGCCATATCAGCGATCCCCTCGCGGGCCGCTCGCGCCCGACGCCCGGCCAGAACGGCGGAAGGGGCCTGTGGCTGGTCCACCAGCTCTGCGACCTGGTCCAGATCCGCTCCACGCCGGAGCACGGCACCACCGTCCGGCTGACCATGTCGCTGCGCTGACCCGCCCCGGCGGGTCAGCCGCCGAAGTGCTCCGGCTCCTCCAGGCCGTGGACCGTGGTGAGTTCGGTGAGACCGCAGATGGCCAGCACCGGGCCGAGCACGGCCGCGGCGACGATCTCGATGCGGTCGGCGCGGATGAGGAGTTCCTTCAGGCCGGCGCTGTCGAGGTAGTCCACCGCGCTCAGGTCGACGACCAGCGGGCCGGGACCACCGCTCAGCGCCCGGTCTGCGGCGTCGGCGAGGTCGGCGGAGTTGGTCATGTCCACCTCGCCCGCGACGACCAGCACGACGGCGCCGTCCGCCCGGCTGCCGCAGGTGAGGTTCAGAGGTGTGGCCATCAAGGGATCCTGGTGTGCATCGCGACGGTGGTGCCGTCGGGACCTGACGTGACGGTGACGTTCTGCATGAGCGCGCGCATGAGCGCCATACCGCGGCCGCGGTGCGGGTTCATCTCGGGCCTGGGGGGCTTCCAGCGCCCGGTGTCGGAGATGGTCAGGCGCATGCTGTCCGGCTCGACCTCGGCCCGCAGCCGGACGGTGTCCCCCGGGGTGTCGCGGTGTCCGTGCTCCACGGCGTTGGCGCAGGCCTCGCCGGCGGCGACCAGGACGTTGAGGACGGTCTGCGGCGGCAGGGCGCACTGGTTCAGCCAGTTGCGCAGCGCCCTGCGGACCGGGGCGAGCTGTGCCGCTTCCGCGGGGAATCGCACGGACAGCGGTGCGGGGTGCCGGTAGAGCAGCAGCGCCACGTCGTCGTCGTAGCCCCCGGGCGGCGCCATATGGTCCATGACGCGCGCCGCGAGGTCCTCGACACCGATGTGCCGGCCCTCACGCACCGCCGCCCCGGCCTGCTCGATGCCCTCGGTCAGCGGCCGGCGGCGCCGCTCGACCAGGCCGTCGGTGTACAGCAGCAGGGTCGCGTGCGGCGGGACCTCCGCCTCCGCGTACGGGCGGGAGTCGGCGGTGCGAACCGCGAGGGGGGTCGAGCGCCCCTGGTCGAGCAGCCGGACGCCGCCGTCGGGGTGGACCAGCACCCCGGGCGGGTGGCCGGCGCTGGAATACGCCAGCAGGCCGCTGCCGGGATCCAGGACGCCGCAGAAGACGGTCGTGCACATCGCCCCGGGGATGTTGGCGGCGAAGCTGTCGAGCGCGAGAAGCACCCGGTCCGGACGCGGGTCGTGGAGCAGCAGCGCGCGGCAGGCGCTGCGCAGCTGGCCCATGACCGCCGCGGCCTGCAGGCCGCGGCCGACGCAGTCGCCGACCACGATGCCGATGCGCCCCTCGGACAGGGCGACGGTGTCGTACCAGTCGCCGCCTACCTCCAGCGGGCGTGCCGCGGGCTCGTACCGCACGGCGAAGCCCTCGGGCAGTTCCGCCGGGCCCAGGATGGACCGCTGGAGGGCCAGGGCCGTCTCCCGCTGCTGGTCGATCCGGTGGGCGCGGGAGAGGCCCTGTGCCAGGTGCCCGGCCAGCAGGGACAGCAGGGTGAGGTCCTGGTCGGTGAAGGACCGCCGCTCGCCGAGGTCGAGCCAGAGCGCCAGCGGCCCCAGGGGGTGGGCGAGGCCGACCCCCACGCCGCCGCGCCCGTCGACGGACGGCGTCAGCGAGGGGCCGTCGCGCAGAGCGGTGAGCGCGGCCCGGTGCTCGGCGGTCAGCTGCTCCCAGTCCGGCACCTTGCCGGTCGCGGTCAGCACGGGCCTGCCGCCCTCGGGGAAGAGCACGGCCAGTCCGCGCCGGGCCTGCCACAGGGTGCCCATCTCCCGCAGTGCGCCGTCCAGGGACTCGGCCGTGCTGGTGGCCTGCGACAGCCGTACGCTCAGTGCCGCCACCGCCGTCTCGCGCTGGATGGCGTACCGCTCGGCGGTCACGTCGCGCAGTGTGCCGACCACCATCTGCCCGCCGGTCTCCGGGTCCTGGACCCGGGCGAGGCTGGCCGACGCCCACAGCGAGTGGCCGTCGCGGTGGCGCAGGGGCAGGATGTGGCTGCTGCCGGGCCGCCCCGCGGGACCGGTGAAGGCCTCGGCCACGAGCCGGTGGCCCTCCGGGTCCGCGGCGGCGTCCGGCCACCAGGGCTGGTCGGGGCCGCTGGGCAGGTCCTCGGGGCCGAAGCCCAGCACATCGGCGAAGGCGGCGTTGACCTCGACGACGGTGCCGTTCTCGTCGCAGACGAAGAAGGCCTCCTGCATCGCGTCCGTCAGCGCGCGGCGCCAGCGGGCATGCTGGGTGCGCAGCCGGGCGAGTTCGACGTTGGCCCGCACCCGGGCCAGCAGTTCTGCGGCGGAGAAGGGCTTGACGAGGTAGTCGTCGGCGCCGGCCTCCAGGCCCTCGACGGACGCCTCCTGACCGGCGCGCGCCGACAGCAGCACCACGGGGACCCCCGCGGTGAGCGGCGCGGCACGCAGCGTCGCCACCATCCGCAGCCCGTCGAGGCGCGGCATCATCACATCGGCGACCACCAGGTCGGGGACCTGGGCGCGCACGGCGTCCAGCGCCGCGCGGCCGTCGCCGACCGCGCGGACCCGGTGGCCGGCGCCGCGCAGCAGGCGGGTGAGGTATTCGCGCATGTCGGCGTTGTCGTCCGCGACCACCACGTCGATGGGCCCGCCGCGGGCCGTGCCGCCGCCCGGCTCGGGCGGATCCGCGGGCGCGGCGGCCTCGCCTGGGGCCGCCGGGTCGGGCAGCCAGCGCAGCGCCTCCTGCACGTAGGGTTCGGCGACGGAGGAGACCCCGGGGCGGCCGTCGCCGCCGGCCAGCGCGTCCGGTGGCAGATGCCCGTGCCCGTAGGCGAGCCGGATGGTGAAGGTGGTGCCCTCCCCCTCCCGGCTGGCGGCGTCGATCGTGCCGCCGTGCAGCGCGACCAGTTCCTTGACCAGCGCCAGTCCGATGCCGCTGCCCTCGTTGGAGCGGGCGCGGGCGTTCTCTATCCGGTGGAAGCGTTCGAACAGCCGCGGGATCTCCTGCTCGGGCACCCCGATGCCCGTGTCGGCGACGGTGACGACCGCCTCCCCCGGCCCGTCGCGCACGGTGAGGCGGATGCCGCCGTCGAAGGTGAACTTCAGCGCGTTGCTCAGCAGGTTGAGTACGACCTTCTCCCACATGCCGCGGTCGAGGAGGACCGGCTGCGGCAGCGGGGGGCAGTCCACCTCGAAGGTCAGCCCCGCGCCTTCGACGGCCGAGCGGAAGACGCTGGCCAGCTCCGCGGTGAGTGTGGCGAGGTCGGCCTGCTCGTAGCTGGCCTGCATCCGGCCGGCCTCGATACGGGAGAAGTCCAGCAGGGTGTTGACGAGCTTGCCCAGGCGCATCCCGTTGCGCCGGATCACCTCCAGCTCCTCGCGCACCTGCGGGTCGGCCCCCGCCAGCCGGGGCCGCAGCTCCTCGGCCGGCCCCATGATCAGTGCCAGCGGGGTGCGGAACTCGTGGCTGACGTTGGAGAAGAAGGCGGTCTTGGCGCGGTCCAGCTCGGCCAGTTCCTCGGCCCGCTGCTGCTGCGCCCGGTAGCTGCGGGCGCTGCCGATGCCGGCCGCCAGGTGGGCCGCGACCAGTTCGACGAAGCCGCGGGTGGCCTCGTCGGCACGCCGGTAGCGGTTGAGGCCGGCGACCAGGAAGCCGTAGGGGTCGCTGCCCTGCTGGAGCAGCGGCACCACCAGCGCGTGCGCGGGCGGCTGCGGCCACGGCCCGGACGGCAGCCCGGTGAAGGGCGGCCCGTCCAGGGCCACCACCGCGGAGCGGGACGCGGCCGGTTCGCCGACCGGCCACACCGCGTCGGGGTCGCCGTCCGCCAGCCGGGCCGGTGCCGCGGGATGTCCCGCGGCCATGCCCGTCGTGGCCGCCAGCCGGGCGCCGCCGTCCTGGTCGAACAGATACGTCAGCGAGAAGGGAAGGTCCTGCTCGTTGCGCGCGAGCTGCCTGGCGGCGAAGGCGAGCGTCTGCTCCTCGGTGCGCAACACGCTCACGTCGGATCCCAGGTCGCGCAGCGTGGCCATCCGGCGCTCGCCGATGACGCGGTCGGTGTCCTCGCTGACCACGCACAGCATGCCGACCACGGTGCCGGCGTCGTCGCGCAACGCGCTGTAGGAGAAGGTGTGGTAGGTCTCCTCGGAATAGCCTGACCGCTCCAGGAAGAGCAGCAGCGCCTCGTCCCAGGTGGCCTTTCCCGTGGTGAGGACGCCGCTGATACGGGAGCCGATGTCGTCCCAGATCTCCGCCCACACCTCGCTCGCCGGACGGCCCAGTGCCCAGGGGTACTTGCGGCCGAGGGTGCCGCGCCGGTAAGCCTCGTTGCAGAAGAAGGTCAGCTCGGGGCCCCACGCCATCCACATCGGGAAGCGCGAGGACAGCAGGATGCTGACCGCGGTGCGCAGGCTCTGCGCCCAGGTCTGCGGGGGCCCCAGCGGTGTCGATGTCCAGTCGACCGCGGCGAGGTCCCGATGGATCTCCTCGTCCCCGCAGAAAACCCCGCCCCCGGCGGTGTCCTGCCGCCGGCCCGCCTCGTCGTCCCGACCTGCCACGCTCGACCTTTCTCCTGCCGCCGATCACGAAACGCCCTGCCCCGCCGCCGGCCTCAGCCGGCGGCCCGCTGTCCGGCTCCGGCTCCGGCTGTCGTACCGGGTCCGAGCCCATGGCCCCGCCACGCATCGTAGGATGTGCTTGCCCGCTGACCGGGGGACAAACAGCGGACCCGCGTGACGAGTGAAAGGCACGGCAACGGACAGCAGTCGCCCAGAAGGAGGAATCGTGAGCGATCCCGATCCGGAACCCGTCCTGACCGTCACCGCCGAGCGCCACCCCGCGGGCCCTGCCCTCATCATCCTCAACGGCGAGCTGGACTTCTCCACTGTGGCCGATCTGCACGACGTGATCAGCGACACGCCCTTCACACCGGCGGGCGTGGTGATCGACCTCACAGGTGTCCTCTACTGCGACTCCGCCGGCATCACCGAGCTGGTCACCGCCTCGCAGCAGGCCAGGAAGGCCGGCTCACCGCTCGCGCTCGCCGGGCTGAGCGACAACCTCCGGCGGGTCTTCGGCATCGCGGGGCTGGACGCGATCTTCTCCTCCTACCCCACGGTCGACCAGGCCGTGGGAGCCCTCTGACCGGCGGCGCCACGGCCGCCGGGGCGGCCGGGAGTCAGGACAGCGGCAGCACGACCTGGATCCGCTTGCCGCCGGGCAGGTCCTCCACGTCGACCGAGGTGGCCAGGCGCAGCACGATCGGCCACCCGAAGCCGCCGGCCCGGTAGGGGTCCTCGCCCAGCGCCCTGCGCGCCTGCGGCCGGTCCCTGCCTGCGTCCTCGATCTCCAGCGACAGCCCGGTCCCGTCCGGTGTGACGGCGACCCGGAGCGCGACCAGGCCGCCGCCGTGCCTCACCGCGTTGCTCACCAGTTCCGTGACGACCAACTCCGCGTCCGCTCTGGCCCGTTCGCTGTGCCCGGCGACACCGTCGAGCACCTCCGCTACGGTCCGTCGCGCGTCGGCCGCCGGGTGCCGGCTCTGGCCGGCCACCCGGGCTTCTGCCAGGAGGAAGGAATTCTGGGACATACACGGGCCTCGATCAGTCGGTGTGACACTGTCTCGGAACGGGTCGGCGATCGGCGACTCCCTGGCACGGAGGGGACACGAGAACTCGACTTCCCTGTGTGGACCGCTGTTACACGGCTTCGCGCCACAGTGTCTCCGGCGGGCCATGCCGTAGTCTCCATCCGGACCAGGGCGGGACGAGAGAGGTGCACGATGGGGCAGGACAATTCGGACCGGCTGCTGAGCCTGCTGACCGACGGGCAGGACGACATCCTGGCGCGGTGGGTACGCACGGTGACCTCGTCGCTGGCCGGCCGGCTCACACCGGCCGAGGTCCAGCAGGACCTCACCGAGCTCTACCGCGCGCTTCTGGTGGCGCTGCGGCAGGGCGACACAGCCACCAGGGGCGAGCAGTTCGGCGAGGTGCGCAGCCTGCTGGCCGAGCTGTCCCGCAACCGCGCCCGCCAGGGCTTCAGCCCGACCGAGACGGCCTTCAGCCTCTTCTCGCTCAAGGAGGTGCTGGAGCCTGCCCTGGTCGGGAACACCGACCTCGCCGTCTACGCGCGGTTCTCCCGGGTGCTCGACGACCTCGGGCTCTACACCGTCGAAGTGCACGCCAAGGCCCGCGAGGAGATCATCTCCGCACAGGCCGAGCAGCTGCTCGAACTCTCCACCCCGGTCGTCAAGCTGTGGGACGGCATCGTGGGTGTGCCGCTGGTCGGGACGCTGGACTCGGCCCGCACCCAGGTGGTGATGGAGAAGCTGCTGCAGTCGCTCCTCGACCAGAACGCCACCCATGCCATCGTGGACATCACCGGAGTCCCGTCGGTGGACACCCAGGTCGCCCAGCACCTGCTGAAGACCGTGGTCGCCGCCCGGATGATGGGCGCGGAGTGCACGATCTCCGGTATCCGCCCGCAGATAGCCCAGACCATCGTCGCGCTGGGCATCGAGTTCGGCGACATCACCACCAAGGCCACCCTCGCCGACGCGCTGCGGCACGCGCTGCACCGGATCCAGCAGGCCACCGGTGCCCCGGCCGGGATCGGCGGGACGGCATGACCGACCGGGTACCGATCCTCAAGATCGGCGACGTGCTGCTGGTCTCCATCCAGGTCGACCTGGAGGACCAGATGGTCATGGACCTCCAGGAGGACCTCTCGCAGCGGATCGTCGACACCGGAGCCCACGGCGTGGTGATCGACATCTCGGCGCTGGAGATCGTGGACTCCTTCGTCGGCCGGATGCTGGCCACCATCGCGGCCATCTCCCGGGTCCTCGGCGCGGAGACCGTGGTGGTCGGCATGCGGCCCGCGGTCGCGATGACGCTGGTGGAACTGGGCCTGTCGCTGGGCGGTGTGCGCACCGCGCTCAACCTGGAGCAGGGGCTCGGCGCGCTGCGCCGGACCGGGGACCAGGGTCCGGTCGACAGGTGACCTCCGGTGTAGGGCCGGTCGAGGAATCGGCGGCAGAAGAATCGCCCATCGCCGCCAACGCCGACGTGGTCAAGGCCCGGCAGATGGTCCGCGCGCTCGCGCAGCAGGCCCGGCTCTCGCTGGTCGACCAGACGAAGCTGGTCACCGCGGCCAGCGAGCTGGCGCGCAACACCCTGACCTACGGCGGCGGCGGGAGCATGCGGATGAGCATCGTCACCCGGGGCGGGCGAACCGGGGTGAAGGTGACCTTCCGCGACGAGGGCCCTGGCATACCAGACCTGGACCTGGCACTGACCGACGGCTGGTCGTCGGGCCGGGGCATGGGGCTGGGGCTGAGCGGGGCGCGGCGGCTGGCCGACGAGTTCGAACTCGTCTCGGAACCGGGCAAGGGCACGCATGTCGTGGTCGTCAAGTGGGCAAGGTGAACGCGGCTTCGCCAGCCGAGGCGGGCGAAGTGCTGTGGCTGCGGGCCGGCGAGGGGCTGGCCTCCGCCGGGCGGCGGGAGGCCGCCGGCCTGGCGCGCCGGGTGGGCCTCGCCGACGGCCGGGCCGCCGACCTCGCGCTCGCGGTCACCGAGGCGGCCACCAACCTCCTGCGGCACGCCGACGACGGGGCGCTGGCCCTGCGGATCGCCGCCTTCGGCGACCAGTCCGCCGTCGAGCTGCTTGCGCTGGACAACGGACCGGGCATCGCCGACCTCGGCGCGGCCCTGCGTGACGGCTCCTCCACCTCGGGAACGCTGGGTGTCGGGCTCGGCGCCATCCGCCGGCTCGCGGACTTCTTCGCCATCCACAGCCTGCCGGGCCGCGGAACCTGCCTCTACGCCCGCTTCACCGCCCAGCCGGCCGGTGCGGCGGAGCCGGGGTCGGCCGCGCAGCTCAGCGGCCTCACCCGGCCCATCAGCGGCGAGACGCAGTGCGGTGACACCTGGGCCGTACGGGAGGAGCCGGCCGCCGAGGGCGCCGCGCACCTGCTGGTGATGATGTGCGACGGGCTGGGCCACGGCCCGCTCGCGGCGCGGGCGGCCGACGAGGCGCGGACGGCCTTCCGCAACAGCCGGGCGCCGGATCCGGCCGGGATCATCGCCGACATCCACGCCGGTCTCAGGGGCACCCGCGGCGCCGCGGTCGCGGTGGCGCGGGTGGATCCGGCGGCCCGCCGGGTGTCGCTGTGCGGGGTGGGGAACATCGCCGCCTTCGTCCTCGGCGCCGAGTCCCGGCAGACCCTGATGTCCATGCCGGGCATCGTCGGCCACAACATCCCCCGCCCGCGGACCTTCAGCGCCTCCATGCCCCTCGGCGACGCCCTGGTGCTGCACTCCGACGGGCTCAACGGCCGCTGGCAGCCGTCGCAGTTCCCCGGGCTGACGGCGCAGGTCCCGGCGGTCGTGGCGGCCCAGCTGCTGTGGCAGGCGGGCACCCGGCGCGACGACGCGGGCATCGTCGTGGTCAAGGTGCCGACGTGACCGGCGCCTCGGCGGCCCCGGACGGCGACCGGCTGGCCCTGCTCTCGCTGGCCGTCACGGGCGAGCGGAAGCTGCTGGCCCTGCGCAGGGACGTCCAGGAGGCCTGCCGCCGGCTGGGCATGTCGGAATCCGAGACGGTACGGCTGGCGACCGTGGTCGGCGAGGTGGGCCGGAGCCTGCTGGGCGCCCGCGGACTGACCGGCAGGCTCGCACTGGTCGGCGGGGAACACCCGCAGGTCACCGCCGTGTTCGACTGGTCGGGCGCCCTGCGCCCGGCGGAGGAGGCGCTGCACGCGGCCCGGCGGCTGCTCCTGACCTGTGAGCTGTACGAGAACCCGTTTCCCCGCGTGGTTCTCGGGCAGCCGGTCACGGAGACACCTCAGCCCCTCGCCGAGCGGGCTGCCGGGCTACGCGAGGAGCTGATGGGACTGGGCGGCGTACACGTGGGCGAGGAGATGCGGAGCCAGAACCACGATCTGCTGGCCGCACTGCAGCAGGCCCGCGCCCACCAGGAGGAGCTGCGGCGGCTCAACGAGGAGCTGGAGGAGACCAACCAGGGCGTCATGGCGCTGTACGCGGAGCTGTCCAGCGAACTGGAGGCCACCAACAGCGGGGTGGTGGCGCTCTACGCCGAACTGGAGGAGAAGACCCAGGAGCTGAGCCTGCTCAACAAGGCGAAGACCCGCTTCTGGGCGAACGTGAGCCATGAGCTGCGCTCCCCGGTCAACGGTGTCCTCGGCCTGACCAGGCTGCTGCTGGCACCGGGCGCCGACCCGCTCAGCGACGAGCAGGTGCAGCAGGTCCAGATGATCGCCTCGGCGGGCAGCTCGATGCTGGCCCTGGTCGAGGAGCTGCTCGACGTGGCCAAGGCCGAGTCGGGACGGCTGGAGCCCGAGCTGGTGCCCGTCGACCTGCGGATGCTGCTCCACCAGATGCGCGGCACGCTCAGCGGCACCGCCAGGCCGGGGACGGCCCTGGTCTTCCCCGACGAGGCCCCGCCGCAGCCGATCATCACCGACGAGGTGATGCTCACCCGGATCCTGCGCAATGTCCTGTCCAACAGCCTGAAGTTCACCGAGAGCGGCGAGGTCGTCCTGCGGGTGGACCTGACCGAGCAGGCCGGCCGGCTGTGGTGCGTCCTGACCGTCACCGACACCGGCATCGGGATTCCCGTCGAGGAGCAGCCGCGGGTCTTCGAGGAGTTCTACCAGGTCCGCGGCCCGCACCAGCGGACGCACTCGGGCACTGGGCTCGGCCTCCCCTACGCCCGCCGGCTGACCGAACTCCTCGGCGGCCGGATGATGCTGGACAGCACCCCCGGCGTGGGCACCCGGGTGGTGGTCGAGATCCCCGCGGGGCCGCCTCCCGCGGCACCGGCCGGGGAGCCCGCCGGGCTTCCCGTGCGGCTGGAGCGGCTTGTCATCGTCGACGACGACCCGGTCTTCCGCGCGACGATCCGGCCGGTCCTCGCCGAGCTGGCCGCGGAAGTGGTCGAGGTCGGCGACAGCTCCGAGGCCGTCACGGTGATACGCCGCCGGCTGCCCGACGCGGTCCTGCTCGACCTGACGATGCCGCCGCCCGACGGCTACCAGCTGCTGGCCCGGCTGGCCGAGGACCCCGGGCTGAACCGGCTGCCGGTGATCGTCCTCACCGCCAACGACCCTTCTGGCCTGGAGAACTCCCGGCTGGCGCACGCGCAGGCCGTGCTCGGCAAGACCCACCTTTCCGCGGCGCGGCTGGCCGACGTCCTGGCGCCGGTGCTGGGCGGGCGCGCCACCCGGGAAGGGGCGGGGCAGAGATGACGGTGGACCCGTCCGGCACCGCCGGCGCGAAGGTACTGCTGGTGGACGACAACCCCACCAACCGCTACGTGCTGGGCACCTACCTGCGCCGCGCGGGGCACGAGGTGGTGGAGGCCGAGGACGGCAGGAGCGCCCTGGAACTGCTCCGGCGGACGGCGGAATTGCCGGAGCTGGCGGTCGTCGACATCCGGCTCCCGGACATGACCGGCTTCGAGGTCTGCGAGATCGTCAAGGCCGACGCCAGGACCGCGCGGCTGCCGATCATCCATGTGTCGGCCTCGGCGATCAGCGTCACCGACCGGGCACAGGGGCTCAACCGCGGCGCGGACGCGTATCTCACCGAGCCCGTCGCCTCCAACGAACTGCTGGCCACCGTGGCCGCCGTACTGCGCTACGCGCGGGCCCGGCAGCGGGCCGAGACCCTCGCGACCCGGCTGAGGGAGCTCAACCGCGCCACGCTCGACTTCTACTCCGCCGAGAATGCCGCCGACCTGGCCGCCAGGGCCGCCTGCGGCGCGCGGCGGGTGTTCGGCAACGACGCGCTCGTGGTGCTCCGTACCGCCGAGGACGGCCTGGTGCAGATGATCGGCACGCGGGACGGTGCGGCCGCCGTGGCCGAACCGGCGGAGAAGTTCGCCCGCGCGGTGCTGCGGCTGCGGTCACGCGACGACGCGGGTGTGCGGATGGAGGTGCTGCCGGCCGGCGGTCCTGCCGGCAGGGACCCACTGACCGGCGGCACGCGGGCGCTCGCCGTCGCCTCGGCGCGGGTCAAGGGCACCGGGTCGGCGGCGGGCGTCGTCCTGCCGCAGGACGCGCTCGGCGACGACGACTACGAGGTGCTGACCCAGTTGGCGCACGCCTGCGCCCTGTCGCTGGAGGCGCTGCGCTCCTACCGGGAGGAGCACACCCTGGCCCTGACGCTCCAGCGCACCTTCCTGCCCGCCGCGCTGCCCGCCACCACGCTCGCCGACCTGGCGGTGCGCTACCTGCCGGCGAGCCAGACCGCCGAGATCGGCGGTGACTTCTACGAGGCGCTGCCGGTCCCCGACGGGCTGCTGCTCGCGGTGGGCGACGTCGCCGGCCACTCGCTCGACGCGGCCGTCGTGATGGGCGAGCTCCGGCACGCGCTGCGCGCCTACGCCCTCGAAGGGCACGGTCCCGCCGTCATCCTCTCCCACCTGGAACGGCTGCTGCGGCAGGTCGACTCGCCGGTGGGCGCGACGCTCTGCGTGGCTCTCGTCGAGAACTCCGGGCGGGCTGTCCGGGTGGCCAATGCCGGCCACCTGCCACCGGCGATACGCGACCCGGGCGGGAAGACGTACTTCGTACCGGAGCACGGCCCCATGCTCGGGCTGGGGCTGTCCCACCCGGCCGCGGTCCGCCTCCCCGTCCGCCCCGGCACCCAGCTGGTCATGGTCACCGACGGCCTGCTGGAGCGGCGCGGCGGCGACCTGGACGAAGCGATGGAGCGGATGGCGGACGTCCTCACCGGCGCCGAGGAGGACGCGGACGGCGTCTGCGAACTGCTGCTCTCCCGCTTCCCCCCGGACGGCAGGGACGACGTCGCGCTGATGGCCGCGCGCCTGCTCTGACGTGATGTTGACAGCCTTTTCCGCCCGGCCCTAGCGTCCCGCCCATGAGCGAGCCGCAGACGACCGCGGGGGAAGGCTTCCACCCCCACCTCCACGACGCCCCGAGCCCTCCGGGAACCTCGCCGCGGTCCCGGCTGCACCACATCCGGGCAGGCGCCCTGGACGGCGACACGGCGCAGACGGGCGGCATGCGCAGATTCGCCGCCGTCAGCGGCCGCACGGTCGGCTCGGAGAAGCTGTGGATGGGCCAGACCCATGTGGCCGCCGCGACGTCCTCCACCGACCACCACCACGGCGAGTCGGAGACCGCCATCTACGTGGTGAGCGGGCACCCCGAGTTCGTCTTCCTCGACTCCCCCGACGGCCCGGGCGGCGCCCCCGGGGAGGTGCGGCTGCGCACCTCCCCCGGCGACTACGTCTTCGTCCCGCCCTTCGTCCCCCACCGCGAGGAGAACCCGGACCCCGACGCGGAGGCCGTCGTCGTCATCGCCCGCAGCACCCAGGAGGCCATCGTGGTCAACGTCCCCGGGCTGTACGTGCCGGGTCCCGACGCCGGGCCCGCGCGGGACTGAGTGCGGGCGCCACGGTCACGTCCCTGTCGCCACTTCGTGCGAGGGCGGTAACAACCGCCGTCACGGGGTGAACCCGGCGATCGGCAGCGGTCAGACTCACCGGTGTCGCTTGCGTTCAGGGCCGGTCCGGGGGGCCGGTGTCGGGGGAAGAGGAATCCAGCATGAACTCGAGGGAATCCAGGGTCGGTTCGATCCGCAGGGGCCTGCGCGGCACCCTCCTGGGGGCGGCCGCGGTCGCGGCCCTGCTGACGGCCACCGCCTGCCAGTCGTCCGGGGACGACGGCGAGGTCGCCGCCCCGTCCAACACCTCCCCTGCCGCGGGGAGCACGTCGCAGAGCGCCGAAACCCCGGGCGGCACCGGGACCGGCAGCAGCAGCCCGGCCGACGGGAGGACCGGGGACGGCGGCGAGACCGGCGGCGGCAACGGCACCGGCCACCCGGACTGCAAGGCCGCCGACCTCACCACCGCGGTCGAGCTCCAGGACCCCTCCGGGGAGACGCCCCGGCACTTCCTGCTGACCGTCGCCAACGGCGGCAAGTCGCCGTGCGTCCTCAACGACGCCCCGCAGGTGCGGCTCGGGGCCGGCAGCGGCTCCCCGACCGTACGGACCCTCGAAGCGCCGGACAGCGAGCCCCTCGTCGTCGCGGGAGGCGCCAAGGCGTACGCGGGGCTCTACGTCTTCGGCAACGACGAGGGGGGCGAGGCGCGGTACGACCAGGCCGACCGCTTCACCGCCACCCTGGTCGCCGGCGAGGGCACGGAACTCAGCGGCACCCTCGTCTTCGACCTGCCGGGCGGCCTCCGCTCCGTCTCCTACGACGACGCGGCGCGGGTCTACGGCTGGGCGGGAACCGAGGGCCTGGCCATGCGCCCGATCACCGAGCTCTGACCTCGACGGGCACCGGTCCTGCCGCCCTGACCACGGCGGGGCCGGTGCCGCCGTCCGGTGCGTGCGGGCGCGGTGCCTCTTCCGCGGACGCGTCCGCCCGGCGCCGGGCACGCGCAGACCCCGGCGGCACCGGCGCCGCCGCCCTGACGGCGGCGAGGCCCTCCTCCGCGGTACGTATGAGGGTGAGGCATTTCTACCGACGCGGCCGGGCCGGTCCGCTTGTGATCATCGCCTTCTCCGAATCCTGCGGGAGGAGGCCGGGTGGCCGGCACGACAGGCGGGGTGGCGGAAGGGTCCGCCCGCGCTCCGGGAGCGGTGGCGCCGGCGGTGACGGTGTCGCCGTACGCACTGGTCAGGACCGTGGCACTCGCTGCTGCCGAGCCCTCCCCCGACAGCCTCGCCCACCGCGAGTGCGCCGGGCGCCTCGTCGAACTGGCCCTGCTGTGCGAGCAGGTCAGGGCCGCCCTCTGCGACAGCCTCCACGAGCGGGCGCGCACCGCGGCGGCGGATGTGCGCGGTCGCGTGCTGCTGCCGCTGCGGCGGGACGTCCACAACGGGCGGTCGCCGAGGAGCGCCCTGCGGGCCGCGCTGGCCGACCTGGACCTCGGGACGCCCTTGCTGGACACGTGGCTGACCGCACGTGACGGCATCGATCGTACGGCCGCCCGGCTCGCCCTGCTCGGCCCCTCGGCGCTGCGCGCCGACCGCGAGGCGCTTGCCGCCCTGTGCCGCAGCGAAGACCTGCAGCGCGCTGTCGCGCTGACCAGCGAGGACCTCCTGCGTGCGGTGCGGCGTGCGGCCGCCCGGGGCGGCGAACCCGACAAGCAGGGCCGCAAGTCCGAGGCCACGGTGCTGCGGTACGCGATGCGCGCCGTGACCAGGACGAGCCCGCTGTCCTGGTTCTGCCACGTCGGCTGGGGCCGGTGGGAGGACGGCGCCGCCGACGCGGCCGCCCACCGTCCCTTCGCCGTGGCCGGGGTGCAGCGGTCGCTGCTGGACGCCCTCCTCCAGGCCGTCCTCGGGCGCCAGGAGCTTGCCTCCGCGGTGGACTACCAGCCGGCACCTGACCTGTACGCCGAAGGGGTGGAGCTGTCCTACCGGCGGGTGTCCCGGGCTGACGGGGCTCCGCCCGGTCCGGCCCCGGAGGAGAAGGTCACCCTGCGGTCGACCCCGGCGCTGCGCCTCGTGGTCGACCGCTGCCGGGCCGGCGGCGCGGTGCGGCAGCACGACCTGGCCGATGCCGTCGCCCGCCGGCTCGGGGGCCCGCCCGAGAGGGCGGAGCGCGCCGCGGCCGCCTACGTCGCCTCGCTCGTCGACCAGGGGCTGCTCAGGCCCGTACCGCCCTTCGACCCCCAGGCACGGGACATCGTCCCCGAGGCCTGCCGCTGGCTGGCCGGCCTCGGGCTCCCCGAACTGGCCGGCACGCTGGCCGCCATCGGAGCCGGCACCGCGGGCTACCCGCACCTCCCCGCGGCGTCCCGGCCCGCGGCCCTGGCCCGTATCCGCTCCCACTGGTCGGAGGCCTTCGCCCTGGCCGGGAGCGAACCCGGGAGCCTTCGGGCGCCGCTCACCGAGGACGTCGTCCTTCCCTCGGTGACAGCGCTCGGCCCGGGCCACGGAAAGGCCTGCCTGCCCGACATCGCCCGGCTCGGCCCGCTGTTCGAGGTCTTCGACGGCCACGCGGTGCTCCGCCGGATGACCCGGGACCGCTTCGTCGCCCGTTTCGGCGTCGGCGGGACGTGCGACTCGCTCGCCGGCTTCGCCGAGGAGATCGTCGCGGTCCGGGAGGTGTGCGACGGCCTGCCCCCCGGCGGTACGCCCCCCGGCGCCGGGGGGCAGGTTCGCGACCTGCTGGGCCTGCGTGCCGAGCTGGCCCGCCTGGTCCCGGCCGCCGGTCCCGGCGCCGAGGCGGTCCTGCCGGAGGAGCTGCTCGACGAGGCCGCCCGCAGGACGCCCTCCTGGGTCCGCCGGCGCCCCGCCTCCTACGGGGTCTTCGTCCAGCCGGTCCCGGACGGCCCCGCCACCCGGCTGTGCGTCAACCATGTCTACGGCGGCTGGGGCCGCTTCACCAGCCGCTTCCTCGACCACCTGGACCCGGGCGCGGGACGGCAGGTGTCGGCGCGGATAGCCGACGCGCTCGGCGAGGGCGAGCGCGTGGCCCAGGTCCGCCCGGTGGGCGGCTTCAACGCCAACCTGCATCCCCGCCTGGTGGCTGACGAGGTGTCCGAGGCCGCCGCCGCAGCGACGCTCCGGCCGGAGGAGTTGCAGCTCTTCCACGACGCCGAGGCCGACCAGTTGCGGCTGCGCGTGACCGCCACGGGCGAGCCGATCAGCGTGCTCTACCTGGGCTTCCTCCTGCCGTCCGTGCTGCCCGACCGCTGGATGCCGCTGGTGGACGACCTCGGGGCGGGCCCCGTGGACCTCGGAGGCGCGCTGGCGCAGAACCGGCCGTACGCGACCGCCCTCGGCCCGATCGGCTACCGGCCCCGGCTGCGGTATCGCGACGTCGTCGTGGCCCGCGCCCAGTGGCGGCTACCGAAGGAGGCGGTGCACGCCTGGCGTGCCGAACTCGACCGGGATCCGCCGGTGCAGGCCGTGGCCCGCCGGCGCGCGCTGCTCGGCCTCCCCGAGCACGTCTTCGTCGCCGCCGCTCCTCCCAGGGGCGCCGCCGGGACGGGTGCGCTCATGACCGGTCTCGCACAGCCCAAGTCGCAGTACGTGGACCTCGGCAGCGCCCTGCACCTGCGCTGCCTGTCGCGCACCCTGGCCCGCTACCCCGACGGCGTCGTCGTCGGCGAAGCCCTGCCCGTACCGATGCCGGGCGTGCGTGCCGTCGAACTCGTCATCGAGACCTACCGGAGCCATCCATGACGCCCGCGACCGCGGTCCGTACCCGGGTGCTGCGCCTGCGCCCGATCGTGCACGCCAGCCCCGTCCCTGACGGAATCCATGTGCGGGGGGCGCGGTCCAGTTTCACCATGAACGGCTCCGCGGGGCTGTGGCGGCTCTGGCGGGCGATCTCGGCGGCCCTGGCGGACGGGCGCTCCTACGAGCAGTTGCTGGACGCGGCCCCCGGGCCGGCGGTCCGCACCGCGACGGCCATGCTGGCCGAGCAGTTGCGCACGCACGACATGCTGGTCGAAGTGCCGCTGGGCTGGGGCGAGTCCGACGATCCCGCCGACCCTCCCCCGCGGATCGCCGCGTGGCTGGCGGCTGTCGCGCCGGACCCGGTGGACGCCTGGGAGCGGATCCGGTCCGCCGCGGTCGCCGTCGGCGGGACGGGCCCGGTGGCGGCCGCCGCCGCCCGAGCGCTGGCGGGGTCCGGCGTGCGGGTCCTCCGGCCCGAGCGGTCAGGGCGGACCCGCGGGGAGGCACCCCCGCCCGCCTTTCCGGCCCCGCCGGTCCTGGCCGCACCGCCGGTCGTGGGCGCATCGCCCGCGCTGGCCGCCCTGCCGGCCCCGGCCGCACCGGTCGCCTCTCCCGCGCTGACCGCCGTTCACGCGCTGACCGCCCTGCCCGCGCTGGCCGCCTTCCCCGTCCCGTCGGACCTTCCCGCCCCGGCCGTCCTGCTCTCCTCCGGCGAGGTGGCGGTAGCCGCAGCCGCCCGCGGCGAGGCCGGCTTCGTCACCCCGGCGGGAGCACCCGTATCGGCGTGCCGCGACGCGGAGTTGATCGGCGAACGGATCGGGCTGCCGGCCGGTCCCCCCTCCGCCGCCGCGCTCGCCGCGCTGGTCGGAGGGGCCGCGGCGCATCGCCTGGTGTGCGCGCTCGCCGGGCTGCCCGACCCCGGTGAGGACACCCTCGCCGCGTCGCCCGCCGGGCCGACCGCGCTCGGCCGCCCCACCGCGCTGATCGCGCGCCTCGACCCGTTGACCGCCGGCTACCACCCGTGGTGGGACACGGCGGAGTACGACCCGTCGGGAGGCGGACCGGCCGACGCGGACGCCCTGCCGGGCCGCGTGGAGGCCTTGAGCGACCCCGAGACCGGCGTGCTGCCCGTCATCGCGGTCGACGACCTCCCGCAACTGCCCGCGGGCCTGGCCCGGTGCCGTACCGGCGACACCGTCGTCTGCGGTGTCGGCGTCGACACCGCCATGGCCCGGCTGAGCTGCGCTGTGGGCGCCGCCGAGCGGCTGATCCTGCTGGACGGCGGCGTCCCGGCGGTGGTGGGCGCGGACGGCAGGCACGCCGAGGGCGTCCGGCTGCGCAGGCTCGTCCACGCGGGCGCCCCTCCCGCGGAGGCCGTCGCCGTACAGGACTGGGCGCTGTCCCCCGCCGCCCGCCGCTGGTTCAAGGCGGTGACGCTCCGCTTCGGCACCCGCGCCGACCTCGTGGTGCGGAGACTCGGGCCCGGCGTCTTCCACGCCGACCTGCGCGCCGGGACGGCGCTCCTGGGCTGGGCGGTGGAGAGCACCGCGGCGGACGCGGCGGCCTTCTGCGCGCTGGCCGCCGCGGGGACCCTGCAATGGCGGGCCGCCGGCGGTGACCCCTCGGCGCCGGTGTACGCGCCCTGCGGGGCGCTTCCGGTGCCGGCGGCGGACGCACCGGGCTCCGCACCGCCACAGGCCGACGCCTGGATACGGCCCGCGGGGGCGTCCGAGCGCGAGGACGCCTTGCAGCGGGAGCTACGCGGTCTGCTCGGCGAGCGCGCCGGATCCGCGCGGCGGGTGGTGCCGGAGCCCGGCCTGCGCCGGGCCCTGGCCGTGGCCGGCTTCACCGCCCTGGACGTCTCCCCGTGAGCGGCATGGCGCATGCGGGCGGCCTGCTCGCCGCCGCGCGGGTGCCCTGGCCGGTACCGGTCCTGGACACCGCCGGTCTCGCCGCCCTGGACGTCTCCCCGTGAGCGGCACCGCGCGGGACGCGGGACACGCGAGCGGCCTGCTCGCCGCCGCGCTGGCGGACGCGGGGCTGGCCTGGCCGGTGCTGGGGCTGGACGCGGCGCTGGAAGCCGCCGGACAGTCCGCGGTCGTGGCGCTCGACCGATGGACTCCCGATCAGGCCGTGGCCCTGTCCGTGCACGCCTGGCGGACCGGCGCGGCGCTGCTACCCGTCCGGGTCGACGGGTCCACGGCGCTGGTGGGACCGCCGCTGCACCGCGGCGCACCCGCCTGCCTGGGCTGCGTCGAGGCGGAGCGGCTGGCGACGGCGGGCGGGCGTACTCCCAGGGGCCAGGGGGATCTGGTGCTCGGCGGCCTGGCCGCCCCGACCGCGATGCCGCTGGTCGCCGCCCTCGCCGCGGACGCCCTCGCCGACACCGCGCGCTGGGCGGGCACGATGTGGGCCGTCCGCACGGACGACGGGACCTGCTCGACGCACCGGGCCAGGCCGCGCCGCGGCGGCTGCCCGACCTGCGGGCCGCTGCCCGAGGACACGCCGGAGCTTGCCCGGTTCGTCCCGGCGGCGCGGCCGCTGCCCGACCCCCGCCGGCTGCGCCAGGACAATCCGGCCACCACACGGGCGGGGTTGAGGACGGCGCTGTACGACTGGCGGCTGGGTCCCGTCGCGAGCGTGTCCCGCCAGGAGACGTATCCGCTGGCCTTCGTCGGGGCCGCGGTGGTCGGCGACCGGGAGGAGCGCGACGCCGGCTACGGCCGCGCGCTGACTTTCGCGGACGCCGAACGGGTCGCGCTGTTCGAGGCCGTGGAGCGGATGGCGGGAGCGGCCCCGCGCGGCAGACGCACCGCGCTGCGCGGCAGTTTCGCGGAGATCGGGCCGCGGCGCGCGGTCGACCCCGCCAGGTTCGGGCTGTACGAACCGCACGCGGCGGACCTGCCGGAGGCGCGTATCACCCGCTACACCCCGGACATCGTCACCGACTGGGTGTACGGCTGGTCGGCGGGCGAGGGCCGGGCGGTCGCGGTGCCCGAGCAGATGGCCTACTGGGGGCTGCCCCGGCGGCGGGGCGGCGCCGAGGCGTCCGCCTTCGTCCTGGAGACCTCCAGCGGCTGCGGTGTCGGCAACAGCCTGGAGGAGGCCGTGCTCCACGGCCTGTTCGAGGTGGCGGAGCGGGACGCCTTCCTGATGGCGTGGTACGCGCGGACCCCGCTGGCCCAGGTCGCGCCGCCCGACGACGACCCGCTGGTGGGCCACTGCGTCGATCTCCTGGACGCCCTCGGCTACGACCTGTGGCTCTTCGACTCAAGCAACGACTTCGGTGTGCCCGCGGTGGTGTCCCTCGTGCTCTGCCGGGACGCCGCGTCCGCCGCCCCGCAGGCCTTCTTCGCGGCAGGAGCCCATCCCGATCCGCGGGAGGCGATCCGGTCCGCCGTCGTGGAGGCCGTCGTCAGCGTGGGAGCCGTCGCGGAGACGGCGCGCACGTCGCCGGGAAAGCTCGACCGGGACCGGCTGCTGCGGATGCTGGACGAACCGCGGGAGGTGGTCTCCATGGAGGACCACACGGCTCTGTACACGCTGCCCGAGGCCCGAACACGCTACGACTTCCTGCTGGCCGGCTCCGGGCCGCCGCTCCCCTGGCAGCGGGTCTGGCCGGGAAGTCCGCGGCCCGTGCGGGACCTCGGGGCGCTGCTCGCCGAGACGGCCGCGCGCGTCGTACAGGCGGGAATGGACGTCGTCTTCGTCGACCAGAGCGACCCGGTCGTCCGCGACGCGCTCGGCCTGCACGCGGCCAAGGTCCTCGTCCCCGGCGCGCTGCCGATGACCTTCGGCCATGTCCACCGCCGTACGCGCGGCCTGCCCCGGCTGCTCGACGTGCCGTGGCGGCTCGGCCGCCTGCCGGCCCGGCCCCGCTACCAGGACCTGGCCCTCGACCCCCACCCCTTCCCGTGAACGGGCACCCTCATGACCGACCCCGTCCGCACCGCGCTCGCCGCCGCCCATGCGCACGGCCCGGGCAAATCCCTCGGGCCCGTCGGCGGCACGGTCAGGGCCGGCAGGCCGCGGCCGGCCCGCTCCGTACCGCTGAGCCGCCTGGCCGACGACCCGGCCTTCGGCGCGGCCCTGGCCCGAACGCTGTCCGCGGCGCTGGCCCCCCGCCGGTGGGAGCCCTGGAACGCGCACAACGACCACCGGGGCTATCCCTCGCCGCGCTGCGTGTACCTGACCGATACGGCACTGCGGATCGGCGGCGGCCGCTGGCCCGTCGATCCGGTCCGACTCGTACTCGAAGGCGAACAGCCGCTGCCCGACCCCGCCACGGTCGTCTCCGCCACCGTCGAACTGACCGTCGCACCCCATCGGCTGCCCGAGGGCTACGGCACCCTGCGTGACGCGCTCGCCCTGCTGGAGGCCGGGCACGTCACGTCCGGCCTCATCGAGGCGGGCAGCGCCGCGGGGCTCGCCGGGCACGCCTCGTCGTCCCGGGGCGCCGGCGTCGTGGCGGAAGTGGAGTTCAGGGCGGGTGCGGCAGCGGACCGGTCCTGGCGGCAGGTCGTCGCGGAGCGGAGCGGGGCGCTGGCCCCGCGGGGCCTGTCCGCGGATCCCAGGCCCCTGCCCGCCGGGGTCCTGCGCCGGGTGGTCCGGGACAGCCGCCCGCCCGCCGGCTCGCTCGCCGCCGGTCGGAGCGGCGCGGGCCGGCTGCGTCACCGGCTCGCCGTCCGCGGGGTCGCCGACATCCCGGACGGCCTGTACGAACTGGGCGAAGGCGGCCTGGACCTGGTCCGGCCGGGGCGGGCGACCGAGTGGGTCGAGCCGGCCTTCGGATTCAGCCGGTCAGCCGTGGACGTGGCCGGGATGAACGTGGTCTGGGCGGTCAGCGGCGACGTCGAGGGCGCGGTACGCGGACAAGGCCCCGACGGTTATCCGGACTTGCTGCTGGCGGCGGGAGCCGCCGCCCAGCACGTCTGCTCCGCGGCCGCCGTGTCGGGACTCTTCTGCCGCCCGGTGCGCAGCTTCGACGAGCCGGCCGCGGAGGCGGCGATGCGGGCCGGCCCCGGGGAGGACACCGTCTACCTGCTGCTCATCGGCCGCCCCCGCGCCCTGGACTTCTGCTACGACCTCACCGACCCGGGGGAATTCCCCTAGACCCCGCGCGGGCAGCGGAGGGCGGGCGGATGCCGTGGGCACCCGCCCGCCCCTGTGGTGCGGTCAGTTGGGGTAGCAGCAGCACGACGGGGGCCAGGAGTCCGCGACGCCGAACTCGGTCTTGGCCGCCGGGCCGTCCATGCTGACCACCGAGAGTGTGCTGAGGTCGAGGTCGCTGAAGTCGAGGTCGCCGAAGTCGAGCGCCTCCTTGAGGGTGGTGTTCTCGTGGTCGTCCGTCGTCTGGCGCATGGGTGTCCAATCCGCTGGTGGTGGGATACGGCACGCGACGTGAGGTTCACCGCACGACCACCCTCCGGCCTGCGGCTTTCCGCGACATCGGTAGAAATACGCAAACCACGTACGCAACAGCCCTGGTGGACCGGCCTGTTGGGCAACCCCGGTCGGCGGCTCCTTCGTTGCGCCGGAAAGTCGGGCCCGCCTAGGATGCTCGGACGGCGGGACCGGGCCACCTTTGCCTTGGGGGATGTGCGTGAACGGCGGGCCGCCCCAGGCGTACGGGAAGAGCGCGAGTGCCGCGGGCGCCTTCGTACCGGAGACCGGCGCGGCGGGCGGCCCCCGCGTCCTTGTCGGCAGGGACGTCGAGATCGGCGCCTTGCGTTCGGCGCTGAGGGGTCCGCGCGGCGCCCAGGGGCGTGCGGTCGCGCTCGTCGGTGAACCCGGTGTCGGCAAAAGCGCGCTCATGTCCGCGCTGGCCGCCCTGGCGTGCGACGCCGGCTTACCGGTCCTGTCCACACACGCCGATGTCGCGGAGCCGCTCAAGCCGTTCACCGCGCTCCTGGAGGGCGAACCCGGCCCCCGGCGGGAGGAATCCGCCGGCCCGGCGGCGTCCGCCGTCGCGGTGACAGCCATGGTGGACGACCTCCACCGGCTGGCGCCGGACAGCATCCCCGGCGTCACGCGGCTGATCCGGGCGGCGGCTTCGGGCCCGGTGCTCCTGGTCATGGCCTATCGCGAGCGCCAGCTCTCCTTCGAGATGGCCGAAGCCCTCTCCCGTGCGCTGAGTTGGGGCCGGCTCGACTTATGGCGGCTCGGCCCGCTGTCCCTGGAGCAGACCCGCGCCCTGCTGGGCGATCGGCCGGACCTGGACGACATCCACCGTTCGGGCCACGGGAATCCGCTGTATCTCAAGGCGATCGCGGGCGACGGCGAGGCGGGCACCGAGGCGGCGACGGCGATACTCGGCGAATTCGCCGGGCTCGACCGCGGCGCCCTCACCGTGGCGCAGGCGGCTGCCGCGCTGGGTGAGCCCTCGCACCCGGACCTGCTGGTCGAGGTGGCCGGCCTGGACGCCGCCGACGCGATGGCGGCGCTGGACACCCTCACCCGCGCGGATCTCCTCAGGCCGGTGCACCCCGCGCCCCACCTCGCGCTGCGCCACCCGGTGCTGGGCGCGGTCGTCTACGGACGTCTCGACCCGGGCCGGCGACTCGCCCTCCACCGGCGCGCGGAGGCGGCGCTGGCCCGGCGGGGCGCCCCGATCGCCCGGCGGGCGCCGCACGTGGCACAGGCCGCCGACCCGAACCGGCCCGACCATGTCGAGGCGCTGCTCGCCATGGCGCGCGACTGCCTGCACTCCGCCCCGCACACCGCGGCCGGCTACCTGGAGACGGCCGTCTCGCTCATCCCGGAGAGCGGGCGCTTCTGGCACGAGGCCCGCGTACTGCTGGCGCAGGCCCGCCTGCTGACCGGCGACCCGGCCAGGAGCCGGGCGCTGCTCGACACCCTGGGAGCCGACCGGCCGGGCAGCCCCTTCCGCACCCGGGTGATCGCCGACACCAGCCGTGCCGCGCAGCGGCTCGGCCACTACGCGGAGGCCGCGGCCATCGCGCGGTCCGGTCTCGCGTCGCTGTCCGGCCACGACACCGCGGCGGCCGCCGCCCTGCACATCGAGCTGGCGGACGCCGCCCTGGACCAGCGGCAGTACGGGACGGCCGAGCGGCACGCCGGCATCGCGGCGGCGATCGCCGGCGGGTCCGCGGACCGGGCCGGTGAGGCCAACGCCCTCGCGCAGGCCGCACTCGCCCGCCTGCACCAGTGCGACCAGGCCGGTGCGCAGGCCGCGGCCGCCAGGGCCGCCGACATCGTCGACGCGGCCGGTGACGCCGCGCTCCTGACCAATCTGCAGTCCGTCTACCAGCTGGGCCTCACCGAATCCCTGCTGGGCCGGCTGCCGGACGCCGAACGCCACCTCGCCCGCGGCGCGGCGCTGTCCCGGCGGACCGGGCAGAAGCACGTGCTGCCCGCGATCCTCAAGGCGCTGGGTGAGGTCCTGCTCCGGTCGGGAGACGTCCCACGGGCGCTCTCGGCGCTCGACGAGGTCCTCTCCCGGCCCGGCGGCAGTCCCGCGACGCGGGCCATCGCCCTGTCGCTGCGCGCCAAGGCGCTGCTGTGGCGGGGCGGGGAGGGCGATCCGCGCGACGCGCTCCTGTCGGCCGGACAGGCGGCCGGGATCGCCGGCTCCGCGCCGTCGGCCTGGGCCGTGGTGGTCCGCTGCCTGCACGCCGAGATCGTGCTGCTGGCCGGCGACCCGGAGCGGGCCGGATGGCTGCTGCTGGAAGCCGTCGGCGGGACCGGGCTGCCGCTGCTCACGGACTTGCGCAGGCCGCGCTGGTGCGACGTGCTGGCCGAGGTGGCGATGCTCGGCGGCGACCTGGCTGCGGCCGAACAGTGGGCGCTGCTCGGTGAGGAGTCGGTCGCGCGGCTCCCCTCGGCGGGGCGCGGGGGTTTCCGCCTTCGCGCCCGGATGCGGGTCCATGCCCTGCGCGGCGAGACCGGCAAGGCGGTGGAGGCCGCCGAGCAGGCGGTGGAGGGTTTCTCCACGGCGGGGAAGCGCATCGAGGTGTGCCGCACGCTGCTGGCCGTCGCGTCCCTGTCCCTGGACGTGGGGCGCGCGCAGCAGGTGGACGGCTGGCTGGGCCGCGCCGCCGCCCTGGCCGGCCAGTGCGGCTCCGCCCGGCTGGCCGACGAGGCCGCCCGCGAACGCCGCCGGCTCACCGATCCCGCCGGGGACCCTCCCAGCCTGCTGGCCGCGCTCTCCTCCCGGGAACGGCAGATAGCCGGCCTCACCAGCACCGGCATGACCAGCAAGGAGATCGCCGGCGCACTCTTCCTGAGCCAGCGGACCGTCGACACCCATCTGAACCGCATCTACCGCAAGCTGGGCCTGACGAACCGCGTCGCGCTCACCCGCCTGATGCTGGACGCCGGCGGGCAGCCGTCATGACGCCGTGAGCCGCACCCGGCTCACGGGAGGCGCCGTCCGCTCACTCCGCCGTGCCGGAGTCGTGCGGGTCGGCCTGGTCCGGCGGGATGAAGCAGGCCGTCACGGTCTTGCCGTCCGCCTGATGGCGGGTCTCCCAGCTGTCGGCGAGCGCGTTCATCAGTATCAGGCCCCTTCCCGAGGTGCGGTCCGGGTCCTGCGAAGGGGACACCGGTTCACCGCTGTCGGAGTCGTGGACGCTGACATGCAGGCACCGGCTGTCCCAGGCCAGCACCAACTGCGCGCCGCTGTGGGCATGGATGTGCGCGTTGGTGATCAGTTCCGAGACCGTCAGGACGATGGCGTCGACGGTCTCGGGGGCGTCTTGCGTCCACTTCAGAGTCTCCAGGTGCCGGCGTGCCCACTGCCTGCCCGCCTGCACTCCGCCTGAGATCGGGAAGGACTGTGCCCATCCCACGGCCTTCAGCGATCCTTCACCCATCGCCTTTTCTCCCCACTCCGTGATGGAGCGGCGCTTGCCTCGACGCACCCTGGCGTGCGGAGCCGCTCGGTCTCCGCCTGCCCGCTCTTGCGGACATGAGGCTCAAAAGGCGCCCGGTGATGGTCCAAGGGCGCGGGTACGCCGTCGGCGGGCGTCGGGTGGCCGGACACCCGGCGCGGGCGGGTCAGTCGCCGGCCGGTCCTGACTGCCCTGGCGGGGCCGCGCCCAGCAGTTCGCGGGTGAGCAGGGTCGCGCCCGCGACCGCGCCCGGCATCAGCACGACCGCCACGAAGGGCACGAGGAAGGCCAGCGCCAGCGGCACCCCGAAGCCGAGCACCAGCATCGGCTTGCGGCGCATCAGCCGCAGGCGCTCGCGCAGGTCGATGTCACGCCGCTGCATGGACACCGCGGACAGCTCCGCGGTGAGGAAGAAGCCGGACACGCAGAAGCCGACCGCGGGCACCACGGTCTGCCCGAGCGCGGGCACGAAGCCCAGGGCGAAGAGGACCACGCCGAAGGCGGCGACCAGCAGCAGCACCCGCGCGCTGTCCCGTACCCCGATCCACAGTTCCCGCAGCGGCGAACGGTCGGGCGGTTCGGGGGCGTTCCCCTGGGAGAGGTCCACCCGGTGGGCGAGCGACTCGTAGAAAGGCTGGCCGACCAGCAGCGTCACCGCGGTGAAGGAGATCACCGCGAGCAGCAGCCCGCCGCAGACCAGCATCGCGGTCACCAGTTCGCGGAAGACGTCGCGCCACGGCGAGGCCCAGCCGTCGGCGAAGGGGGTCGCCCAACTCGCCAGGTCGCCGGACCAGATGACCAGCGCGACCAGCGCGCCCGCGTAGCCGACCAGGGTGATCAGGGCGGGCACCATCCCATAGCGCCAGTCCGACCTGTGCCGCAGCGCCCAGTGCTGACCCCGCGCCAGGAGTCCGAGGCCCTTCACGAGATCGCCCATGGCGCGCATCCTAGGACCCCTCCCGGGCCGGGCGGGCAAGGTGGCGGCGTGCGGGGCGCGGGGATCTCATCGGCCCTGGCCGGGCAGTTGGGCGAGCAGGCGCCGGTCCGTCACCACCGCCATCGACAGGGTGCGGTAGCCGACGGAGGAGAAGAGCACGGTGACCTTGCCGTCGCCCTCGCTCATCACCTCGCCGTCGCCCCACTGCTCGTGGCGCACCCGGACGCCGGGCAGGTAGGGGTGGGGCGCCGCCTCGCGCGGCGCTGCGGGACGGCCGGGGCGGTCCCCGCCGGAGGCGGGCGCGGAGCTTCCCGCCGGCCTGCGCAGGCGCATCCGGCGTCCTCGCCCGGCGGTCGCGGGCCCGTCCGTGGCGTGCGCGGCCTCCCGCGGGGCCGGGTCGTCGGGGAGGCCGGGCTGCCCGCCGCGGCAGTTGTCGCACGACCCGCAGGATTCGGGCACGGTCTCGCCGAAGTAGCCGAGCAGGAAGCGGCGCCGGCAGTCGGCGGTCTCGGCGTATCCGCGCATCATGTCGACCCGGGACTGCTCCAGTTTCCGGTGGTCGGCGTCGACGGCCAGCGCGTCCCGGACGGCGGAGTCCACCGCGTCCGGGCCGTCGGGACCGGCCCAGCGGCTGCCGTCGCGTGCCGTACGGACCGAACCGGCCTCCTCCAGCAGGTTCAGGACGGCGGACAGCCGGGTCGCGGACAGGTCGCAGTCCGCCCGCAAGGCGGTCGCACGCACCGGTCCCCCGGCTTCGCGCAGCCGGTCGGCGACCCGCCCCAGCGCGTCCGCGTCCGGGGCCCCCGCGGCGAAGAAGCGCTGCAGGCCGAGGTCCTTCTGCCGGTAGGCCAGGATCGCTCGGGCCGGGGCGCCGTCGCGGCCGGCCCGGCCGATCTCCTGGTAATAGGCGTCCAGCGACCCGGGGACCGACGCGTGCAGGACGAACCGCACGTCCGCCTTGTCGATGCCCATCCCGAAGGCCGAGGTCGCCACGACCACGTCAAGCTCGCCGGCGAGGAAGCGGTCCTGGACGTCGCCGCGATCGGCGGCCGTCCGGCCGGCGTGGTAGCTCGCCGCGTCCAGCCCGAGGCCGGACAGCTCCCGCGCCAGGTCGTCGGCGGCCCGGCGGGTCGTCGCGTACACGAGCCCCGGCTTCTCCTCCACGGCCGCCCGCTCCACCACGAAGCGGTTCTTGGCGGCCTCGTCCTGGAAGGCCGCCACCTCAAGGCCGATGTTCGGCCGGTCGAAACCGGACACGATCTCCACCAGGTCCTTCATGCCGAGGCGTTCCGCGATCTCCCGGCGTACGGGGGCCGCCGCGCTCGCGGTCAGCGCGAGCACCGGTGGATCGCCGAGCCGCTCTCGCGCCTGGCGCAGCCGCAGGTAGTCCGGGCGGAAGTCGTGCCCCCATGACGAGACGCAGTGCGCTTCGTCCACCACGAGCAGCCGGGGCCGCGCGGCGGCGAGCCTGTCGAGCACGTCGCTCTTGGCCAGCTGTTCGGGGGCGAGGAAGACCACGTCGATCGACGAGGCGCTGATCCTGTCCCAGGCGCTGTCGTTGTCGCTGCGGCGCTGGGCGGAGTTGACCGCCGCGGCGCGCAGGGCGCCGGAGGCGAGCAGGCCCTGCATCTGGTCGCGTTGGAGTGCGATCAGCGGTGAGACCACCACGACGGGCCCGCCGAGCAGCGCCGCCGGGACCTGGTAGATCGCGGACTTCCCCGCCCCGGTGGGCATCACGGCGATCACGTCGCGCCCCTTCATCACCGACTTCATCGCGGCGAGTTGGGCCGGCCGCAGCTTTTCCCAGCCGAAGACCCGGCGCGCGGTGACACGCAGCCGTCGGGACGAGAGTGCGAACATACTTCTCCTCGGTGGTCCGGGCGTCGGCCTGCTGTGCTCCTGCCGACTACCCAGCCTCGCCCGGTTATCGCCTCCCGCGTCCCCCGTCCTGCCGGACGTGCCGTCGCGGTGTCCACGGACTGCCCGGCCGGGGCCCCCGCGCCCGCGCAGCCGCGATCCCGAACGGGCGTGTTATCAAAAGCCCAGGGCAGGAGGCCGGTATGGGCATCATAGGTTGGATCGTTCTCGGACTGGTCGCCGGCTTCATAGCGAAAGTCATCCTGCCGGGGCGCGACCCCGGCGGCGTCTTCGGCACGGCGCTGATCGGCTTCATCGGCGCTCTGCTCGGCGGGTGGCTGTCGGCGAAGCTGCTCGACAAGCCGATCCCCCACGACTTCTACGACGGCAAGACCTGGCTGGCGGCCATCGCCGGATCCCTGGTGCTGCTGATCGCCTACCGGATACTGTTCGGCGACTCGCGCTCCAGCCGCTCGCGCCCCCGCCGTTCACGCTCCCGCCGTTCACGCTCCAGCCGCTGACCGGAGCCCCGCCCGCCCCGGCGCGCGGACGAAGGGCCCAGGGGCGTACGCCGTACGCGGCAGCCGCTCCGGCTGAGAGCGCGAGTCGCGGGTAGGCGGTCGGTCAGGGCGGCAGACCGCCCGTGGACGAGCGGAGTCGGCGACGCCACGACGAAGGGCGTCGACGCCGCCAGAGACATCGTGAGGTCGAGGTCGAAATGCAGGATCTAGTGGAGCTGGCCTACCAGGGATCGCCCAGCGGCGGACCGGTGTGGGCCTTCATGACCGTGCTGGTGATCGTCTTCTCGCTCGCAGTCATCGTCAGGCTGCTGCGCAGGCACTGAAGTTCGTCGGCGTCGGCGTCGGCGTCGCCGTCCCGGAGCGGGGGCGGTGCCGCACGCCGGGTGATTCCGGGTCCGCGAGGCAGCGGTCACGGCCGTGCCCCGGTCCCGCCCCCCGGCCGCCA
This sequence comes from Streptomyces sp. NBC_00433, assembly GCA_036015235.1. Lineage (NCBI taxonomy): Bacteria > Bacillati > Actinomycetota > Actinomycetes > Kitasatosporales > Streptomycetaceae > Streptomyces > Streptomyces sp. NBC_00433. The sequence goes on from CP107926.1 coordinate 890,650, forward strand.
GGCGTGGCGGGCGGTGAAGCCGAGCAGCTCACGGCTGCGGCCGGTGGTGAAGGGGACCGCGAAGCCTTCGAGTGAGGCGTCGAAGCGGGTGCCGGGATGGTAATGGCGGACGAGGTCCTCGGTCGGCACCAGTGCCGCGGTGTCGGGCGCGGCCACGTTGACCACGGTGTGGCCGTCGAGCGGTGCGGCCAGCGCCATGCCGATCGCGCGGGCGGCGTCCCTCGTGTCGAGCCGTCCCCACAGCGAGCCCCGGTCGAACGCCTGGTCGGCGTGCACCCGTTCCAGACGAGCTCGCCGGCGTGCAGCCCCGTCACGACCATCCTGTAGGCGGTCGCGTGAGGACGGCTGCCCGGCCGGAACGGAGTGCCGCGACGGCGCGGCGGCGGTGAGGGGGCACGCTGGGCGGATGAATCTGCGACCTCTGTCGGGTATCCGGCGCCCCGGGCAGCCGGGGCGGCCCCAGTCCCTGCTGGCACTGCCGGTGGCGCTGATCGTCGGGGTCGTCGTCGCCAGCTTCCTCACCCCGCCGCGCGTCCACCTCGGACCGCTGCTGGTGGCGGCGCCCGCCTTCACCGTCGCCTTCGCCGGGGCGATGCTGACCGGGGCGGTCGGAGCGCTCGCCGTGGCCGCCGAGATCCTGATCGGCGTGCAGCGCGGCACCCTGGGCAGCGCGAACATCCTGGCGCAGATGGCGGCGCTGATCGGCATCTCCGCCCTGTGCGTGGGCTTCTGCCTGACGCAGGACCGCAGCGAGCGCAGGCTGGGCCGGGTGCAGTCGGTGGCCGAGACCGCCCAGCGGGTGCTGCTGCGGCCGCTGCCCGAGCGGAGCGGCCCGCTGGTGATGGCCGGCCTCTACCTGGCCGCCCACGAGGAGGCGGAGCTGGGCGGCGACCTCTACGCGGCGGCCCGCACCGCGAACGGCAGCACCCGGCTGCTGATCGGCGACGTGCGCGGCAGCGGCCTGGCCGCGATCAACTACTCCGGGCTGCTGCTGGGCGCCTTCCGCGCCGAGGCCCACCGGCAGCCCACCCTGCCGGCGCTGGCCGCGCACCTGGACGGGGCGCTGCGCTGGGACAGCGTCCAGTGGCGCACCGACACCCGCCCGGAGACCGGCGAGGTCTTCGCGACCGCCGTGCTGCTCGACATCCCCGACGACGGCACGACCGTCGAGTTCGTCCCGTGCGGGCACCCGCCGCCCCTCGTCCTGCGGGGCGACGGCGTCACCGCCGTCACGGCCCGCGCCAGCCATCTGCCCATCGGGCTGGGAGGCCTGGGGGGACTCGGCGGGCCGGTCGGCCCGGACGCCCCCGCCGGGGCCTCGGACGCCGAAGGCCCCGGCGCCTACGGCGCGGAGACCTTCACCCTCCGGCCCGGGGACGTCCTGCTGCTCTACACCGACGGGGTCACCGAGGCCCGCGACGGCTCCGGCACCTTCTACCCCCTCGCGGAACGGGCCGCCGCGTGGGCGGCGGACGCCCCCGACGTCCTGCTGGCCCGGCTGCGCGAGGACCTGATGGCCCACGCGGGCGGCCGCCTCGGCGACGACGCGGCCGCGGTCGCCATCCGCCGCGAGGCCGCCGACGGCGGTTGACGGCGGCTGGCCGAGCCGGGACGCCGACGGGCGACCGGGCTCAGACCAGTTCGGGCTGCGGCTCCGGCTGCTGGGCCGGCGCGGCCCGCGACTCGCGCGGCTTCGTGGCACGTACGTAGCCGTGGATCACGGAGACCAGCGCCAGGACGAGGAGCGGCCCGAAGACCCACGGGTGGCCGGCCATCTGCACTGCCAGGTAGCGGTAGGAGAGCAGCAGCGCGACGAAGACCGTCGCACCGTAAGCGACCTGCTGGATTCCCGCGCGGTCCCAGCCGCGGTCGTGGGCGCGCAGCGCTCCCTCGATGGTCAGCGCGAAGACCGCGCCGGCGATGAGGTCCACTCCGTAGTGGTAGCCGAAGCCGAGCGTCGCGGCGAGCGTGGCGACCAGCCAGAACGCCCCGGCGTACCGCAGGGCGCGCGGGCCCTTGCGGGAGTGGATGAAGATCGCGGTGGCCCACGCGGTGTGCAGGCTGGGCATGCAGTTGCGCGGGGTGATCGCGTCGAAGGCCATCTGGTGCGGGGTCGCGAGCGACGGGGGCGTGTCGGGCCAGATGTTCGCCGCCGCCCAGTGCCCGCCGTCGGCGCCGTAGGCGAAGACCGGTCCGACGGTGGGGAAGATCATGTAGATGGCCGGGCCGACGAGGCCTATGACCAGGAAGGTGCGCACCAGGTGGTGGTGCGGGAAGCGGCGCTCGACCGCGACATGGCGCAACTGGTAGAGCGCCACGACGACCGCGCCGACCGCGAGTTGTATGTAGACGTAGTCGAGCAGGTGCGTGCCGACCGGGCCGGTGGCCGCGACGAGGCGGCCGACCACCCACGAGGGGTCGCCCAGCGCGTGGTCGGCCGTCGCCACGTACTGGTCGAGCACCGCCGTGCGGGTCTTCGACGTGATCAGCAGCCAGGTGTCGCCGGTCTTGCGGCCGGTCACCAGCAGCAGGCCGAGCCCGACACCTTTCAGCAGCAGTTCACGTTCCCGCCCCCTGCGACGGGTGACAGCGATGACCGCGACCGCCAGAATCACCCACAGCGGACCGTTGCCGAAGGTCGGCCCGGCACCGGCCGCCCACCGCACCAGCAGGAAGACGGCGTCGATTCCGATCGCGGCGCCGAACGCGACGAGGCGCTGCCGCCAGGTGAGCACCACCATCATCAGCGCCATGCTGGCGTACAGCAGGGCTCCCGACTTGGGGGCGAAGACCACCTCTTGCGCCTGCGTGGTGATCGGCCCCGGCAGGTCGTAACGGCGCGCGGCGAACTCCAGCGCGACAAGGAATACGAGGGCCACCGCGCCCACGGCGGCCCAGAGAATCGTCCGTGGTCGACGCCACGCCGTGGACATCGTTGTGGAATGTATTCGCGAGGATATTCGCGACGCTATGGTTATCAATTATCTGGTCGATTTGCTCGGTTTTGACTGGCTTGGTCACTCTTCGTGCCGGGACGGCTCGGTATTTCCGGCGAAGGGCGGCGACCCGGGTGATCGCCGTGGGTTCGAACATGTTAACGGAGCCCCGCAAACAGGTTTTCGGCGGTTGGCGATTTCCGTGCCAGGGCGAGCGGGCGCGCTGACCGGGCGGTGCCGCCGCGGGACCGCGGGTCCCGCGGCGGCACCTCTCCGGGTCAGGACACGGCGTGCGCGCCGGGTGCGCGGCCCTGGGCCGCGGGGACGGTCAGGGCGGCCGCACCCGAGACGGTGCCGCACTGCCTGCCGTTGAGGGTGAAGGCCCGTGGGGCCGGGTTGGTTCCGGTGTAGGAGCCGTTGAAGCCGATGGTGGTGGACGCGCCGGTGGGCAGTGACGCGTTCCAGCCGGCGTCCTTGACGGTGACCGCGGCTCCGGTCTGGGACCAGGTGCCGTTCCAGCCCTGGGTGACCTTCTGGTTGCCGGCGAAGGAGAAGCGCAGTTGCCAGCCGTTCAGCGGGGCGGCCTTGTTGGTGAGGGTGACGCTGCCGCCGAAGCCGCTCCCCCAGTCGGTGGTGACGGAGTAGGCGACGGTGCAGCCGGTGGCCTGGCCCGCGGTGGTGGTGACGGTCACCGGGGACGAGGCGGGGGAGCTGCGGCCCGCGGTGTCCTTGGCGACGACGCGGAATGTGTAGGCGGTCGACGGGCTCAGCCCGGTGACCGTGGTGCTCGTGGCCGGCGCGGCGACGGTCGCGACGGCGGGGGTGGTCGCCGGGTCGCCGGCGTAGACCTGGTAGGACGCCACCGGCGCGGAGCCCGCGGTGGCCGGGGCCCAGGTCAGGGTGGCGCGGTCGGAGCCGACGGCGGAGGCGGTCGGGGTGCCGGGCGCGGACGGCGGGGTCGCGGTGGTGGAGCCGGCCGGGATGACGTATTCGGTGATCGAATACGCGGGGAAGGTCGCGCTGAAATTCCCGCCGGACAGCGACTGGTCGGCCGGGTGCTGGATGGCGGCGGGGTTGTCCTGGCCGTAGCGGTAGACCTGCGCCGCGGCGGGCAGCGCGCCGCCGGAGGTCAGCGAGACCGGGGCGGTCAGGTCGCCGGTGGTCTTGTTGATCACCATGACGGTCGTCGCGTGGTCGCTGCCGCGCTCGGCGGCGTAGACAGCGAGCTTGTCCTGGTCGGCACTGCCCGAGGTGACGGCGGTGTCGCCGAAGGCGCCGCCCGCCCCGTCGTAGTTGAGGAACATGCGGAAGGCGTACGCCCCGGGGTCGGTGGCCTTGGGCGGCGACCACAGGGTGGCCAGGTCGAGGCCCTCGCGGCCGAAGATGCCGAGGACGTCCGCCTCGGCGAGGGCGCCGTCGATGTGGTCGAGCGCGCCCCAGTTGTACTCGGATATGGCGACCTTCGTGCCGGGGTAGTTCTGGTCGACCAGCGAGCGCATCCGCGGGATGAACTGGATGGGCTGGTTGATCCAGCTCTCGTCGACGTAGGAGGGGTCCCACAGCTGCCGGGTGGAGCGCAGTCGCAGCGCCTGCGTGGCCGCGTCGTCGGTGCTGCCGAGCGCCACGCCGCTCTGCTGCGGGTAGATGTGCTCGTCGAAGTAGTCCAGGATGCGGCTGCCGTGGGCCTGCTGGTAGGCCCGCATCTGCTGGAGATACCAGGTCGCGAAGGGCACCCCGCCGTGCGCGGCCTGGTCCGGCGGGTTGGACCAGCAGCTGCCGCCCTCCTTGCTGCAGACGTCCTGGTCGAGGCCGGAGTAGGTCAGCGAGTTGAAGCCCCAGCCGACCGGGCCGAGGGTCTGCGCGCCGGGGTCGGCGGCCTTGACGGCGGCCGCGGTGGCGTAGGTGCTGTCGCGCAGCTCGTCGTCGCTCGCGCCCGTGGGGTGGACGTCGCGGTGCGTGGCGTGCCACAGGTCGGGTTCGTTGTCGAGGTCGTAGTAGCGCACCCCGCCCTGCCCCGCGGCCCCGTAGGCGCCGTCGAGGTACTGCACCCAGCCCTTGGTGAAGTCGGCGCCGATCGGGACGCTGGTGTCGGCGGGGTCGTTGCCGGTGACGGGTGTGCCGTCGGTCTTGGTGCCGTTGCCGCAGTCGGGGCGCCACTGGGAGTCGCTGCCCTGCTGGGGGCCGTAGGCGGCGATGCTGAAGCCGCAGGCGCTGTCGCGGGCCGCGGGGGTCCAGCCGATCATCGGCACGGTCAGCAGGGTGTCGCTGCCGGTGCGCAGGTTCTGGTCGACGAACTGGTCCGCCTCCGAGCCGTCGGGCAGCGCGGCGGGGTCGTTGCTGGAGGCGACGTTCTCGAAGTACCAGTCGGAGCCGGTGTTGTGGGTGTCGAGCTTGTAGTTGTAGCGGGTGGTGGCGTTGCCGCCCCAGCGGTTGACCGGCAGCCGCAGCTCCTTGGCCAGGGCTTCGTCGGCGAAGTTCATGCCGTAGACGTGGGGGTCGATGGCATGCCGTCCGGTGGTGGTGTCGACGCTGAGCGCCGGGCCCGCGGTGGCGGCCGCGCGGGCCGCCGGCACTGGGCGCGGCGCCGCTGCCGCCCCGGCGGGGCCGGCCGGCACGGCGGCGACCACCGCGAGGACCAGCGCCGCGAGGGCGCCCTTGGATGCTGTACGCATGGTCTCCTTCTCAACGGCCCCGGGGGGCCTGGTGTGGGGGGAACCGGCCGCGCACGCGTGTACGGCCGGGCAGTCAGGGGCTGTTGGGACGCGTGAGCCGGCACCCAGAATATGTGGGAGCGCTCCCACAGCAATAGGCCGACAACGTCGGCTTCGCCGCACTCGCGCGTCCCGCCGCCGAGGGACGTACCGACCGCGACCGGCCGGTCGCCACCGAGGCCGACGACTGCGGGCCGGTCGAGCGCGACAGTCCAACGGCGAGACCGGCTCGGAGGACGGGCTCCCGCCGACGGTCGACGGGACCACCTGCACCAAGGGCCCCGACACGAAGGGCGCGCACACCGTGCCTGGTCGTCGGCGTCGGCGGCAGCGCCTTCGACCACGCCGACCGGGGCCTGGCCCGGCTCACTTGCGCGGACTGACGCCGCGTACGCTCGCGCGTCTCCGGTCCGTACGCCTCCCGGCCCGCAGGCCCCCCGCAATGGCAAAGCGAACGTATTGCCTCGGCCAAATCCCCACCTCGGCTCGACTTGACGCGAACGCGTCAGGCTACCTTCATCTCGTCACTCGGCTCACACCATGCAGCCAAGTGAACACGCGACCCGCAAGCCCTCCGCACCACCCCGACAGGAGGCATCAGTTGCGCCCCACTCTCACCACTCCCCCGCTCTCCCTGCGCCGTGCCGGTCTGGCGCTCGCCGCCGTGACCGGCCTCGTGCTCTCCGGTGCCGCGCTCGCGGCACCGGCGGCCGACGCGGCCGGCACCACGACCACGCACAAGCTCACCACGACGCGCTCGTGTGCGGTCAGCAGCAGGCCCGACGTGATGGCCTGTGCGGCACTGAAGGTCACCGGCGGCGCCGAGACGCTGGCCCACTCCACCCTGCCGATGTCCGCCGCGGCCAAGCCGGCGGCGGCGCCGTCCGGTTACGGCCCCGCCGACCTGCACAGCGCCTACGCCCTGCCCAGCACGGGCGGTTCCGGCGCGACCGTCGCCATCGTGGACGCCTACGACGACCCCAACGCCGAGTCGAACCTCGCGACGTACCGGTCGACGTACGGGCTGAGCGCCTGCACCACCGCCAACGGCTGCTTCAAGAAGGTCGGCCAGAACGGCACCAGCTCGCTGCCGACTGCGAACGCCGGCTGGGCGGAGGAGATTTCGCTCGACATCGACATGGCCAGCGCGATCTGCCCGCAGTGCCACATCCTGCTGGTGGAGGCCACGTCGGCGTCCATGGCGAACCTGGGCAAGGCCGTGAACACCGCGGTCTCGCTCGGCGCGAAGTACGTCTCCAACAGCTACGGCGGCAGCGAGTCCTCCTCGGACACCTCCTACGACAGCTCGTACTTCAACCACACCGGCGTCGCCATCACCGTCAGCTCCGGTGACGGCGGCTACGGCGTCGAATACCCGGCGGCCTCGCGCTACGTCACCGCGGTCGGCGGCACCTCGCTGAAGAAGTCGAGCACGACCCGCGGCTGGACCGAGACCGCGTGGACCGGTGCGGGTTCCGGCTGCTCCCGGTACGACGCCAAGCCCACCTGGCAGAAGGACACCGGCTGCAGCAAGCGCACGGTCGCGGACGTCTCCGCGGTCGCCGACCCGGCCACCGGAGTCGCGGTCTACGACACCTACGGCGGCGACCCGGGCTGGGAGGTCTTCGGCGGCACCAGCGTCTCCTCGCCGATCATCGCCGCGGTCTACGCGCTCGCGGGCACCCCGTCCGCCGGCTCGTACCCGTCGTCGTTCCCGTACGCCCACACCTCGGCGCTCTACGACGTCACCAGCGGCTCCAACGGCTCGTGCGGCGGCTCGTACCTGTGCACCGCGGGTCCGGGCTACGACGGCCCGACCGGGCTCGGCACCCCGAACGGGGTGACGGCCTTCCAGGGCTGATCAGCCGCCCGCCGGCGCAACGGCCCGGCACCGTGGTCCGCCCACGGTGCCGGGCCGTTGCGCGGTCGGCGTGACGGCGTGGCTCACCGGCCCGGCCCGGCGTCACCCGGGTGCGTCGCTGGAAAGGACGGCGGGGCCTTCGCGGGGAAGGGTGGGTTCCGGGCATGGCGTGAGCGTGAGGAGGACAGTGATGGCTGATCCGTGGCGGCCGCGGCCGGAGGGCGGGGCCGATCAGCCTGCCGACCTGCGGCGCGTCGGCATCCACCCGGAGCACTGGTATCCGGTGGCGGAGTCCCGGCGCGTACGCCCGGGGAAGGTGCTCGCCGCCGAGTTCGCCGGGCAGCGGATCGCGGTCTACCGCACCGCGTCCGGTGCCGTGCACGCGCTGGAGGACCGGTGTGCGCACCGGCAGGTGCCGCTGAGCATGGGTGTGGTCGAAGGGGAGACCCTCCGCTGCTGTTACCACGCCTGGGCCTACCGGGGGAACGGGCACATCAGTCAGATCCCGTACCTGCCGAAGGGGACCAGCCGGCCGCCGCGGGGCGTCCGCGCGTATCCGGTCCGGGAGAAGTACGGCCTGGTGTTCGTCTATCCCGGTGCCGACGACAAGGCCGCCGCAGCGCCGCTGCCCGACCTGCCGGCGTACGGCTCCTCCACGCACCGGACGATGCGGTTCTCCCGGACGGTGGGCTGCCACTACTCCTTCATGCACGAGAACCTGCTCGACATGAACCACCAGTTCCTGCACCGCGGTGTGCTGGGCACGATCCGTCCTGAGCTGCTCGGCTACGACGACGGGCCGGACTTCCTCCAGGCGCGCTACCGCTTCACGGCGGGCGGCGGGCGCAAGGACCGCGGCGCCGGGCTGCTGTCGGGTGAGGGGAAGAACGGCCGGGACACCCCGGACGTCCTGACCATCCGGACGCAGTATCCGTACCAGACGCTCCAGTTGGTGCCCGAGGGGGCCACCGTCCCGGCCTTCTCGCTGTGGGCCGCGTACGTACCGCTGGACGCCGAGCAGCGCACCAGCCGGGTGCACGGGCTGCTCACCATCGCCAAGCCCCGCGTCCCCGGGGCGCTCCACCTGGCGTGGCCGCTGATCCGGCGCTTCACGGAACGGGTCTTCGCCGAGGACCGCACGGCCGTGGAGGCCGAGCAGCGCGCGTGGGACGAGCAGGGCGACGACTGGAACCAGGAGGTCTTCCCGCTGATCCTGCGCCTCAAGGAGGTGCTGCGCTCCAACGGCGTCCCCCTCGACCCCGCGGCCGCCTCCGGCCGGTCCGCGTGCGCGCGGACCCTGCTCGCCGACGGCGCCGCCGCCCCGCCCTCACCGCTCGGCTGACCGGAGTGTGACGTCGCCGGCCGCGGCCGTGGGCCGCCCCGCCTCAGGAGAGGCGGGGCGGCGGGATGTCAGCCGGTCACCGCCCAGGGGCCGTACGGGTCGCCCGGGGGCTGGTTGCGGGTGTACCACTTCGCCTTGTAGGCGACTCCGCGGTAGACCGCGATGTCGCCGGCCTGGAAGATCCTCGACGCGGTCCACGCCGGGGTGCCGTCGGCGGTCATGGCGATCTCCTGCCACGGACCGTTCGGGTCGCCCGGCTTCTGGTTCTGGGTCCACCACGAGGCCAGGTAGAGCCTGCCCTGGTAGACCGCGGTGTCACCGGTGTCGTAGACCTTCGCGGCGGTCCAGGCCGGCGTCCCCGAGGTGACCGCGGGGATCACCGACTGGCGGGTCTGCTCGACATTGCCCGCCGTGTCGGTCGAGCGGTAGGAGACCGCCTGGTCCGACATCGTCGGCGTGACCGTGAAGGGCTTGGTGTACGCCGCCCAGTCGTGGTCGCCGACGCGGTATTCCATGCTGCCCACGCCCGAGGTCGCGTCGGTGGCCGCGAGGGTCACGGTCACCGGTGCGAAGACGGTCGCGCCGGGCTTCACCGACGCGGTCGTACGCGGTGCGGCCCGGTCGGCCCTGACCTTCACGGTGGCGTCCGAGACGTTCCCGGCCCGGTCGGTGGCCCGGAAGTCGTACGCCGTCCCGCCGTCGCCGGGCGTGAGGGCGCCCGCGTACGGCGTCCACGTACCCCCGTCGACCCGGTATTCCAGCGTCGGGGCGACGCCCTCGTCGTCGGTCGCGGTCGCCGTGACCGCCGGCGCGGACACGTACCAGCCGCCCAGGCCGTCGGGGGCGGCCGGGGCGACCGCGGCGGTGAGGACCGGGGCGGTCGTGTCGGGTGTGCCGACGACGGCGACGGTCGCGGGCCCGGCCGCCGTGAAGCCCCACTCGTCGGTGGCCGTCACGGTGACCGGGTAGCGGGCGGGCACCCAGGGGTTGACGCCCGACAGGTCGACATCGACCGCGCCCGGCACGTCGAGGATCGGCTCAAGACGCGCCAGGACCGCCGCCTCGTCGACGGTGTCGCCGACGCCGAAGGTCGCGGTGTCGGCCGACAGGACGAGGCCGGGCACCGGCGCGACGCGTACGGTCACCGCGACCGGGTCCGAGGTGTAGCGGCCGCTGGTCGCGGTGACCAGCACCGTGTACCAGCCGGGGGTGCCGAAGTCGACGTCGGTGAGGTCGGCTTCGAGGGTCGCGTCGGCCGGGTCCGCGGTGGCCCCGACGGCGCTGAGGAAGGCGGTGGTGCCGGCGGGGCCGTGCCCGGCCTGGTAGGCGAGGGTGCGCACGTCCACGGACACGGTCGGCAGGTCGGGCGCCGGTGCGGTGGAGCCGTCGCCGACGGTGAAGGTGGTGACCGCCGCCGCGTGGTCGCTCGCCCAGGAGTTGTCGGCCACGTCGTCCTCGGAGGGCCAGCCGACGATCAGCGGGTGCGCCTCCTCCACGTGCAGGCCGCCGCTGGACCAGACGTAGTCGATACGGTCCTGCGGCTCGTCCTTGCCGTTGCCGTTGGTCGAGGTGATCGGCGACCATGTGTCACCGGGGTCCGCCTCGGGGTCGGTGTCGGCGACCCGGTAGGAGTCGGTCAGGCCGAGGCCGGCGAAGACGTCGGGCACGGGCCAGTCGACGGCGCCCGCGTCGCAGTGGGCGCCCGAGGTGGCCGCGGTCCAGTCGGCCCCGGACGGCGACGCCAGGTCGCCGAGGAGCAGCACGGGTGCGCTGCCCGCCAGGTCGCCGGCCATCTCCTGCGCGACGGCTCGGGCCTGCGCGTAGCGAGCGGTGGCCTTCTCGTGGGCGGCCAGGTCCGTGGCGCCGTCGAAGCAGGCGCGGTAGGGCCCGTAGTCGGCCTCGTCCAGGTGCGCGTCCCACACCCTGACCCGCGTGCCCGCCACGTCGACGGTGACGGCGGCGGCCGGTGCGGCCGCGGTCGGGGCGATACGGTCCGCGTCCGCGACGGGGTAGGCGGAGACGACGCCGAGGTCGCCAGCGGCGTAGACGTACCAGCCGAGGGCGCTGCCGACCTTGCGGGCCATGTCGGCGCCGCCGTCCTGGAAGCCGACCAGGCCGATGCCCTGGGTGGCGATCACGGCGACGTTCTTGGCGGCGGCGTCGGTCACGTGGCCGCCGCCGTCCCAGGCGTTCCACGACGCGCTCTGGATCTGCGGTGCCGCGCCGGCCGCGGCCACCGGGACCTGGACCTGGATCTGCGCGGTGGTCGCGCCGTCGGTGGCGGCGACGGTGATCTCGCCGTCGTTCTGCGGCACTTCGGCGGGCGCGGTGCCGGTGACGACGCCGTCGGGGCTCACGTCGAGCCAGGAGTCGCCCGACACCTTGGTGAAGCCGGCCGGTGCCTGGCCGGCCTGCTGCCAGCCGCTGGCCCACAGCCCCGCGAGCGGCTGGTGGACGGCGCCGGAGACGGGCGTCGCGGGGAGGTGGAAGGTGTCGGTCATGAAGCCCGCGGTGCCCAGCGGGCCGAGCTTGGTGACCGAGACGTCGTCGTAGGAGACGTCCGCCGAGTCGAGGTCCAGGCCGAGGACGCCCGTCGCCGTACGGGGGATGGTGACATTGCCGAGCGCGAGCCGGCCGTCGACGTAGAAGCTCGCCAGCGTGCCGTGCACTTCGAGCGCGAGGTCCACGTCGGTGCCGGTGCCGAGGTCGGAGCCGTAGGCGGCGCTCTTGACCACCGAGGAGGACGCCGGGGACTGGACCGCCGCGCGGACGCCGTCGGCGGCGGTGGTGTCCGCCCGTACCGCGAAGACCGGGTAGGGGCGTACACCGGAGGCCGGGGTGTCGGCGATCAGCCCGAGCCACGGGCCGGCCGGCTTCAGCGTGCTGTCGAACCGCGCGGTGGCCCGCAGGACGTAGTCGTCCAGGTGCGGGCCGAAGGTGACGACCGGCTGGTCGCCGGCGGCCGGTGAGCGGCCTGCGAGCCGGCCGTCGCCGACCTTCCACGGGGTGGAGCCGGTGGCCTGGTTCCAGCAGCCGGCCGAGGACGGATCGGCGAAGTCGTCGTCCAGGACGACGGTGCCCGCGGGGGCGCCGGCGGCCGCCGCCACCGACGCGTCGTAGGCCGTGCAGTCGGGCGCCCCGGGCGGCGGGGTGCTGTTCTGCTGGGTGAAGGCGGCGACCTGGTCGGGCGTGAGGACGGTGTTCCAGACGTGGGCCGTGCTGAGGCTGACCGGGGAGGGCGTCTCGAAGCCGCCGCCTCCCGCCGAGTCGGCGCCCAGCGTCCAGTTCTGCGCCCCGGCGGCGGGGACGGTGAGCGATCCGGCGGCGGCGGTGGCCGAGGCGAGGGCGCCGTCGACGTACAGCTTGACGTTCTGGCCGTCCCAGGTGGCCACGGCGTCGTACCAGCGGCCGGGCACGATCGGGGCGTGGGTGTACTTGTAACCGCCGACGTTGACGGAGAAGGCCAGCTGGCCGCTGTCGATCTGGAGGTCGGCGCCGCCGGACTGGGCGTTGGAGCAGATCGCCTTCTGGCCGGTCGCCGGGATGGCCGGGTCGTTCCAGCGGAAGCGGCACTCGACGGAGAAGCCGCCGGTCAGCTTGCCCCACTGGGCGGCGAAGGGGTACGTGTACGCGTCCGTGCTGCCGTTGAAGGCGGCCGCGTCCTTGCCCGCGGTGCGGTCGTGGGTGATCTGCGGGGTGCCCTTGGCGGTGGCCGCGAGGTTCTGGGCGTGGTCGGTGGGCGTGCCGTCCGCGAAGTCGACGTCGAGAATGCCGGCGCCGGGAACGGTGACCGCCGTGGCCGACGGCGTGTCAGCCGACGCGACGGTCTGTGCGAACGGCGCGAGCAGCGTCGTGAGGGTGGCCGCGGCGGCCACCGCGAGCCTGGCTCGTCGTCTCATGTCCCCGCCCCTCAGACCGTCGCCACGCGGCCGGCGTACCGCTGTGTCCAGCCGGTCCCGGTGTCGGCGGTGACGACCACGTCGTAGTAGCCCAGCTCGGTCGGCCAGTTCACGACGGCGGTCGCGCCGCCGGCGACGGTGTACGCCTGGGTGCCGCCGAGGTAGTCGTTGGCGCGCAGGGTGTAGCGGACCGCCCTGGTGCCGTCGTTGTGCAGCGTCAGCCGGACCTCGGCGGCGGAGCCGGCGAGCAGGTCGGCGTCGGCGCGCGGGATGCCGATGTTCTTCTGCGAGGCGGGCACGACCTGTCCGGCGAAGGAGCGCAGGAAGCCGTCGGGCCCGTAGATGGAGAAGGCGTATTTGCCGTCGGTCTTCTTCACGTCCCAGGTGTGGTGGCGCGGCTCCGCCGCGGACACCGTGTAGGGCGTGTTGGCGAAGGCGAGGTATCTGTCGGGGAAGACCTGGAGGCTCACCGCCTTGCCTTCCTGGCCGCCGGCCAGCGTCATCGACGCGGTCACCGTGCCCGCGGCGCGGTTCTCGGCGAGCGTGGCGTGCGGGTGGAAGGACAGGCCGCGCGGCGTCATCGCGTCCCCCGACATCGGCGGCGGTGTCCCGTAGACCGGGTCGGCGATGTCGGCGGGGCCCGGCTGCGGGTGGGCGAAGTCGATCGCGCTGGTCAGGTCGCCGGCGATGGAGCGGCGCCAGTCGGTGATGTTCGGGCAGGTGAAGGGCTTGCCGAGGTAGGCCGCCCAGGTTTCGAGGAATTTCACCGTCGACGTGTGGTCGAAGACCTCGGAGGCGACGTAGCCGCCGCGCGTCCACGGCGAGACCAGCAGCATCGGCACCCGCGGGCCGAAGCCGTACGGCGTGCTGCCGGAGAACTCGCCCGCCGTGCCCGGCTCGGGGCGCGGCGGCAGGACGTGGTCGAACTTCCCGTCGTTCTCGTCGTAGGTGATGATCACCAGGGTGTGGTTCCAGATGTCGGGGTTGCCCTGGAGCGTCTGGAGCACCTTGTTCATGTAGCGCTCGCCGTGGACGGTGTCGAAGCCGGGGTGCTCGCTCCACGCCGCCGGCATGACGACCCAGGAGACCTCGGGGAGCGGGTGTTCCGCGGCCGGCTCGCAGGCCGCGACGAGGTCGCGCAGCACCGCGTCGAGGTTCGCCTCGGAGTCGTCGTTCGGGGTGGTCGCGCCGGAGTAGAGAAAGGAGTTGGCCTTCCAGACCTTGCCGGTGCCCGGCGCGAGGTCCTCGGGGTCGGCCGTGCGCGGGTCGAAGGCCTGGAAGCTGTTCGTCACGTTGCAGCCGTAGTCGCCGACGTAGCCGCTCTGGAGGCTGCCGGTCACGCCGTTGCCGCTGTTGTCGGAGTAGACGCGCCAGTCGATGCCGGCCTGCTGGAGCTGCTCGGGGACCGAGAGCCAGCCGCGGGAGTAGTTGTTCTGGCCGCCGTTGGTGGTCTCGCCGTTCGACGTGCCGGTCATCAGGTAGTAGCGGTTCGGGATGGTCGGCCCGTGCAGCGAGCAGAAGTTCATGTCGCAGACGGTGTACTGCGAGGCGAGCGAGTACATCCACGGCATGTGGTCGGGCGTGTAGTACCACATGCAGTTGGCGCCCTTGTCCTGCACCCAGGTGTTCCACCGGCCGCCGTTGGCGCCGTAGAAGTTGTGGTTGTCCCCCCAGGTGGCGGTCGAGACGGAGGGCGTCACGACGGTGCCGCTCGCGTCGCGCTGCTGGAAGACGCTGGTGCCGTCCTGGAAGGTCAGCACCTGCTTGTCGTTCTGCCCGCGCACACCGGGCAGTTGGCCCAGGTAGTGGTCGAACGAGCGGTTCTCCTGCATGAGGATCACCACGTGCTTCAGGTCGGACATGTCGCCGCTGAAGCCTTCCGGCAGGACGTATCCGGCCGGGGGCGCGGCGTCCGCGCCGCCGGCGGTGATCCCGCCGACGGCGAGCGCGCCGAGCGCGCCCACGGCGGTCTGCAGCGCCCTGCGCCTGGTGACGCGCAGTTCGTTCCCTGCGCTTGCGGCGGGCGGGGGCGGGGTGGTGCTGGGCGTCATCGGGCGACCTCTGGAAGACGTGGCTCAAGGGCGGGGCGCGTCGTCGCGGTTGGCGTCACCGACGATGCATGTATGTGGAAACTAGGTGGACCGGGCGAACGGCAGGCAACCGCCGTCCGGCGTCCGAGGCACCGCTGGATGATCTCTGCCCCGCCGCGACCGGCACGGCCCCGCGGTCCGCGCGGTGTCCGACTGCACCCGTCCGGGTGATCGGAACCGGGCGCGGCCCGCGCCGGCAACGCGGTGAACCCCCGCGAACGGCACCGCCGCCCGGCTCTACGACCGCGACGGCACCGCCGCGCGGCAATGGCTGCCCGGCCCGAACAGCGCCGCTCCGCGGCCCGGCGCCCTCACAACTGCGCGGCGAAGCCCAGCAGAAGCCGGGCGGAGCCGGCCGGGTCCTCCAGGATGGGGGTGTGGCCGACGCCGGGCAGCGCGTCGACCCGGGCGCCCGGCAGGGAGCCGTAGTCGCCGAAGGACGCGGGGCTCCATCGCGCGTCCTGGTCGCCGAAGATCACCTGGAGCGGTGTGCCGAGGGGCGCGAGCCGGTCCGGCACGGGTGACCGGCCCAGGTAGGTCAGGGACGCCCGCATGGCCGCGGTGAAGGCGTCGTACGACAGGCCGCGCAGCTCGTCCACCAGGTCCTGCGGGATCTCGTAGCCCGCGCGGAAGGCGCCGCTCGCGAACTTCCTGAGCTGGTCGTCGGTCGGCGGCCACTGCTCGGGGCCGATGGTGCCCGACTCCCGGGCGAGGAAGGCGTCCAGGCGGGGGCCGGTGTTGATCAGCACGAGGGCGGTCACCGCCTCGGGGCGCTGCTCGGCCAGGGCGACGGCCGTGTAGCCGCCGCTGGAGTGGCCGACGACGACGGCCTGTTCCGCGTCGAGCCGGTCCAGCGCCTGGCCGGCCCGCCGCGCCTGCTCGGGGATGCCGTAGTCGCCCTCGACGGGTTTCGCGGACCGCCCGTGGCCGAGCAGGTCGATCCGGATCACGCGGTGGGACCCCGTCAGGAGCGGCACCATCGCGTCCCACGAGCGGGTCGAGGCGGCGGAGCCGTGGATGAGCAGCAGGACGGGCGCGTCGCGGGGGCCGTCCTGGCGTACGTAGACGTCGCCGCCCTCCAGGGGCAGGACCGACTCCTCCGCGACTGCGGCCGCCCCGGGTGATCGTCCATCAGAAACCGTCATGCGGACCATTATCGGCGCGGGTGCGCGCCCGCGCAGTCGGTGGTGCGGATCGCCTGGCCGCCGCCCGCGTCAGGCGGCGGGCCCGCTCGGCGGGTCCGCGTCCCCGGTGGCGGGCGGCCGCCTGCCACCGGGGCGCCGGGTCACTTCTCGTCGCGCAGTTCGGCCGCCAGGGATGCCAGCGGCTCGGTCCGCTCGGTGTGGCCCAGCGCGGCCAGCCGGGAGACGGCCGCGTCCAGGCGGGTGAGGGCGGGGGCGGGGCGTTCGAGGTAGATGCCCTCCACGGCGCCCGCGAGGCGGGTGCACTCGGCCCACTCGCCGGCCCGCTCCTGGTCCTCGTCCGGGTCGCCGAGCAGCGCGAGTGCCTTGTCCAGGGCGGTCAGGGCGTCCTCGTACTCACCGGCGTAGGCGTTGACCCGCCCGTGCTCGTAGGCCAGGGCGCTGTCCAGGGAGCGGCCGTCGGCCTCGAAGCCCTCTGCGCGTGCCTCGTCGGCGATCCGGGCGGCGTCGGCGAGGAAGGACCGGGCGCCGGCGAGGCCGTCGGGGCCCTGCTGCTCGGCCTGGAGGCGGGCGAGTTCGCGCAGGCAGTTGCTGAGCTGCTCGTGGCGCGGGGGCTGGATGCGGGCGGCGAGTGCCTGGTCCGCGACCTCGCGGGCGCGGGCGAAGTCGCCGGACTCGCCGAGCAGTACCGCCGTCTCGGTGGTGATCATGAGGTGGCTGCCCGGGTCGTCGTCCCAGCCGGCCGACTCGGCGGCGAGGGCGACGAATTCCGCGGTGGCGGCCTTGAGGTCCTCTCCCGAGTGCAGCGCGCGGGCGCGGGTCAGCCGCAGCTGGGCGACCAGCCGGTCGTCCAACTCCCCCGCGGCCACGTCCGGTTCGGCCAGCAGCGAGTCGAGCAGCGCGATGCAGTCCTCGACACGGCCCAGGTCGAGGCTGAGCCGGGCCGCGTTGCTGTAGGTGACGTAGGCGCCCGTGCGGTCGCCGCCGCGAAGCTCCAGCTCCGCCGAGCGGGTCAGGTGCCGTACGGCCTCGTCGGGGCGGTCCAGGCGCATGCAGGTGTTGGCCAGCGCGATGTGCAGGCTCGCGCCGTCGGCCACGTCCCCGGGCCATTCGGCGGCGCGCCGCAGGCTCTCCGTCAGGTCCGCGTACGCGGCCTCGGCGTCCCGCAGGCCCAGTCTGAGCCGGCCGCGCAGTCCGAGCGCGCGGGGCAGGTGCCAGGCGGGGCCGTCGGCCTCCAGCCAGGCGATGAGGCCGTCGACCTCGGTGACCGCGGCGGGCAGGTCGCCGCTGATGGCGTACGTGTTCGCCCGCAGCAGCAGGGCGCCGGCGATCTGGCCGCCGACGTCGTGCCGGGTGGCGAAGGTGTGCAGCAGGGCCGCCTCGGCGAGGACCGGCTCGATGTGCTCCTTGCTCCCCGACGTCTGGAGGCGCAGGCCCAGCGCGGTCGCCCGCAGCCGCAGCAGGCGCGCCTCCTGGTGCGGGGCGAGCCCGGTCGCCTCGTCGTGCAGGCGAACCAGGGCCGCGTGGGCGTCGGTCAGCGCCTCGGCGAGTGCCTCGTCGGCGCCGTCGCCCTCCGGGTGGATCTCGGCGGTCACCAGCAGGGCGCAGGCGCGGGCGATCGTCGCGTGTCCCGGAAGCCCGGCGTCGTCGTAGAGTCCCGCGGCCTCCTCGTGGAGGGCGGCGGAGACGGCGAAGTCGTCCTTCTCGCCCGCCTGGCTCGCCTCGTCGGCCAGCAGGTCCGCGCGCAGTTGGGCGAGCGGGCCGGCGGCCGGTTCTTCGGGGTGGGTGTAGCCGGGGGCGGCGGCGAGGGTACGCAGCCGCGCCCACAGGGTTCTGGCGTCCGGGTCGCCCAGCTCGCTCAGCGCCCTCGCCCGGGTGATGAGTTCGGGCAGGGAGTCGGGGACGGCGGTGGCGGCGCGGGCGGCGGGCGCGGCGGCCGGCGCGGCCGGGGACACGTCGTCGAGAATGCGGGTGCGCAGGGTCAGTTCCAGCGCGTCCAGGAGCGGGGCGCGGTCGAGGCGCTCCCTGCGGCGGTCGGCGTGGGCGGTGGTCCCGTTGCGGGCGTCGAAGCGGGCGGCGAGGTCGTCGGCGCGGCCGCGCACCTCGGCGCGCAGGCCGGCCACCGTCCAGGTGCGGCCGGCGTATCCGGGCGCGGGCAGTTCGCCGTGGCCGAGCAGTTCGACCCGGGCAAGGAGGACCTCCACGCCGGTGAGGTAGTCGAAGAGGGCCAGCGGCGAGTCCACGTCGTCGAACAGGTTGCGGTTCTCGGCCAGCAGTTCCAGGCCGCGGGCCTCGTTGCCGGTCAGCGCGCAGAATTCCAGGTGGCGGCCGACCTCCCCGGCCATCGACGGCTTGCGGCGGCAGCCGCGGTAGCCGAGGAGGTGCAGTTCGCGGGCCCGGTCGGTGTCGCCGGTGCGCAGCAGCGGCAGCAGCGCGTGCGAGAAGGTGCGGGCCGGCTCCTCCTGGCAGGACTCCTTCCCGGCGAGCACGGGCTCCCAGGCGCGCAGCGCCCGCTCGTCGGCGCCCGCGGTGAGGTGGTAGAGGGCGCGGTCGCAGATCTCGCAGGCCTCGCAGTCGCTGTACGGGGTGCGGCTGCGGGCCGCCCACAGCTCGTAGGCGAGATCGGCCTCCTCCCCCACGTGGGCGGCGAGTTGATAGGCCTGCCCGTAGTAGGGCTGGAGTTCCAGGCCGGCCTTCTCGTAGCGGTCGCGCATCTCGGTCAGCCACTTGCGCAGGCTGGCCAGCGGCATCTCGGGCAGCGCGCGCAGAGCGCCGGCCACCCACTTGAACCTCCACAGGAGCGTGCGGCGGCGGCGCGCGTCGAAGACGTCGGGCTGCTCGTCGAAGAGGGTGAGCAGCCGGGCGAAGACGACGGGCGACTTCCGCGGCTCCGATCCGTAGGTGTAGGCCTCCTGGAGTTCGAGCAGCGCGTCGATGAGCGGTACGGGCTCGGCGAACTGCTCGGCGGCCTCGACCAGTTCCTCGGCGGTGACGGTGCGGGTGCGGCCGTAGGGGCGCTCGTCGTTCTCCTGGAGCGCCTGGTAGAGCTCGTCCGTGGTCTGGGGTGCGGTCGGCATCGTCAGCTGTCCTTGCGGAGGGCGTGGGCGAGAAGGTCGAGGAAGGAGCGGTTGATGAGGCTCGACTCCGAGGGCCGCAGCGGGCGCCTGGACAGCAGCGCGGCCTGCCCGTAGAGGGCTTCCGCGCTGGTGCGGGCCAGTTCGGGCTCGGCGATGGCGACAGCGGTGCGCACCAGCGGGTTGAGCTGGTTGAGGATCAGCTGGGCCCTGGGGGCCTCGTCGCGCAGGGCGCCGAGGATGTCGCCCCACAGGCCGCCCTCCTGCTCGCGGGCGATCTGCGAGCGGGTGCGCTCGTGCCGGGCGTCACGGCTGTCGACCAGCAGGGCGGGCGCGGAGGCGGGGTGGAAGGTGCGCAGCGCGACATCGCAGTCGAAGACGGCGAGCGCGTCGCGAGCCAGCGCGAGGTAGGACGCGGCGGCCAGTTCGGTCTCCCGGTCGACCGGGTCGAGGTGGGCGGTCAGCGTCGCGGGGTCGAGGTCGGCGACGCTGGTCTCCGGCCTGATCTCGGGCAGCCGGTGGACCAGTTCGCGGTCGTAGGTGTAGCCGCCGTTGACGACGCCGAGTCCCGCTGCCGAGGCGATCGCGGCGACCTGCCGGAATTCCTCCACGCTCGACGTCACGAGCACGGTCCGGTGCGTGCGCGCGAACTCGTCGAGGGTGGTGTGCCCGTCGGTGGTCTCGAACGGCAGCCAGGGCAGCAGCATCCGCAGGATCTCGTCGTCGTGCACGGCGAGCGACTTCACGGCCAGGTGGTGTGCCTGCAGGAAGCGGCCGAGCAGGTCGGGGTCGCTGGCGGCGGCCCGCGCGATCCAGGCGCGCAACCGCTCGGCGAGTGCGTCGCGGACGGCGGCGAGGGTGTCGTCCTCGTAGAGGGACTCGCGGGACGCCGTCGGGCGCAGGCTCTCGGCGTCGACCACGCAGCGGACGAAGAAGGCCCATTCGGGCAGGATCTCCGCGGCCTGCTCGGACAGCAGCATGCCCTTGACGTGCACCCGGTGGCCGTGGCGGCGCCCGGCGGGCACCGCCTCGGGCAGGATGCACGCGATGCCCTTCAGGCCGACGGCCGGGAGGTCCAGCTCGACGGTGTCGAGCGGTGTGAAGCCGAAGACCTGCTCGCCGTAGGCGGCCAGCGCGCGGGAGCGGGCCCCGGGCGTGGGATACGTACGCGCCCAGGGTGCGGGCTCGGGGTTGACGGGTGCGTCCTTGCCGCTCCTGCCGTCGTCGAAGGCCACCGGGTGGCGCAGCAGCGAGCCGAAGTGCCGGGCCAGCGCGTGCACTTGGGTCGGCGAGGTCCACTCGGCCGCGTCGGCGCGCGGGGTCAGCGTGACGGTGGTGCCGGGGCGGGGGCGGGCGGACGCGGGCAGGGTGCGGACGCTGTAACTGCCGTCGCCGTGTCCGCGCCATTCCACGGCGGGTGCGTCGGGGGTGCGGGCGGAGCGGCTGAGGACGTGGATCTCGTCGGCGACCAGGAAGCAGGAGAGCAGGCCGATGCCGAACTGGCCGATGAAGTCGGCGCGTTGCTCGGCGATCCGCTCGGCGCGCTTGCTGCTCCGGCCGATCGTGGCGAGGAAGGTGTGCACGTCGGCTTCGGTGAGGCCGACGCCGTCGTCCTCGACGCGCACCACCGAGCCGTCGGCGTACAGGCGGATGCCGAAAGCACCCGCGGGGGCGGCCGGTTCGAGGGTGTGCCGGGCGGTGAGCGCGTCCACCGCGTTCTGCAGGAGCTCGCGCAGGTAGACGCGGGGGCTGGAGTAGAGGTGGTGGGACAGCAGGTCGACCAGGCCGCGCAGGTCCACCTGGAAGGTGCGGTCGGCGCCGGCCGGGTTCCGGTCGGTGTGGGGCAGAGTCATCGGGCAGTCCGTAGTACGAGGAGCGACGGGTGGCGGGCGCGACCGGGGCCGGCGGTCAAAGGCGGCCGTGGTAGCGGGCGAACTGCTTCTCCGGCTCGTTGAAGAAGGTCCAGGGGCGGCCGGTGTAGGCGCCGTCGAGCGCGTGGAAGACGCGCCGGACCGTGTGCTGCTCACCGGCCAGGGCCAGGGCCATGGCGAAGGAGCTGAAGTCGTACTGCCAGCCGGGGCGCCGCACGTAGGCGGGGTGCAGGATGCTGTGCTCTGCGGCCTTGCGCAACTCGGCCTGGACGGACACGGTTCGGAGGCGGTCCGCCCGGTCCGACTCGACCCACTCCTCGATGTGCGCCTTGGCGATCAGGCAGCCGAGCCGGTGCCCCTGCGGGGCGGCGCCGAGCGCTTCGCGGGCGAAGGCCAGGGCCTCGCCGGGCTCGCCGCCCCAGCGGGGCTGCAACTGCACCACCCGCTCGGTGTGGACGTCCAGGTCCAGCGGGTCGCGGCGCAGCGCGGCGGCGAGCCGTGCCTCGTTGACGGCGGGGCCGAGCGACATGCCGCGGCCCGAGGTGAGCAGGGGGCGCCACGGTGTGACCCAGTCAGGCCGCAGCTCGGCGGCCTCCAGCAGCTGCTCCTCGGCGATGCGCAGCCGGTCGCGGAAGACCTGCCACTGGTCCTGCGTGACGTGCGCCGCCAGCGCGGTGGTGCGCGCCTCCCAGCCCCAGTCGACGTGCCGCGCGCCGGAGATCAGCAGCGCCGTCGCCCGGTGCTCCTCGTCCTCCTCGGCGGCCCTGCCGATCCACTCCTCGACCCCGGCCAGGGCGGCCAGTTCGCCGAGGACGAGGTGGTCGCGGCCGAGGTCGAAGGGGGCCAGTGCCGCCTTGACCGCCGTCCAGTCGCCCGTGCCCGCGGCCTCCACCAGGGCGAGCACCCGGGTGTCCCCGAGCGCGCGCATCTTGTACACGCCGTTCTTCTGCCTGCGCGGGACCGGCAGCGTGTGCGGGTCCTCCGACGGTCTCTGCGCACCTCTGCCGAACAGCTTGCCGAACACCGCCGCGCCCTCCCCAGGTCCACGTGAACGTCCGGTGCAGGATAAGCGGTCGCACCGACATGGCTTCCACAGGGTTTTCACCGGGCCCCACGCGCCCGAGCCCGGCCCTGTCGCGGCGCACTCGGCGTCGGCTCTACAGGGCCGGGCCCGGCGGGCGGCGGGCGGCTCAGCGGCTGTTCCGCGGCCGTCCCCTCACCAGGTGACCGGCAGCGATGTCGGGCCGAACACCGCCATCTGGCCGCGGAAGTCCAGCTCCCTGGGCTCCTTGAGCAGCCGCAGGCCGGGGAAGCGGCGCAGCAGCGCGGCCAGCGAGACCTGCATCTCGATGCGGGCCAGCGGCTGTCCGAGACACTGGTGCACCCCGAAGCCGAAGCCGAGGTGGCGGTTCTCGGCGGCCGGGCGGGTGACGTCGAGCCGGTCGGCGTCGGCGAAGACGCTCCCGTCGCGGTTGGCGGCCACCAGGGAGACCAGCACACCCTCGCCGGACCTGATGTCGACGCCGCCCAGCGTCAGGTCGGCCCTGGCGATCCGCGGCAGGCCGGTCTCCAGGATGGTCTGGTGGCGCAGCACCTCCTCGACGGCGCCGGGGATCAGCTCGGGCCGCCCGCGCAGCACCTCCCACTGGTCGCGGTTGTCCATCAGGGCCAGGACGCCCAGGTCGGTGCTGTGCGCGGTGGTCTCGTGGCCGCCGAACATCAGGATCATGGCGACGCCCACCAGGTCGCGCCTGCCGACCCCGGCCGCCTCGTCCTCCTGGGCGACCATCCGGCTGAGCAGGTCGTCGGCGGGCTCCTCGGCCTTGCGCGCCAGCAGCTGCTGGAGGTAGCCGAGCATGTCCATCCGCGCGGTGCGCACCTGCTCGGGGGTGGCGGTCTGGTCGGTCATGACCGCGGCGCGGCTCTGGAACAGCTCGGCGTCCTCGTAGGGGATGCCGAGCAGCCGGCAGATCACCAGCGAGGCCAGCGGCAGGGTCAGGACCGCGCTGAGGTCGCCGGGCGGGCCCGCCGCCTCCAGGCGGTCCAGCAG
The DNA here is from genome assembly GCA_036015235.1 of Streptomyces sp. NBC_00433. Lineage (NCBI taxonomy): Bacteria > Bacillati > Actinomycetota > Actinomycetes > Kitasatosporales > Streptomycetaceae > Streptomyces > Streptomyces sp. NBC_00433. The sequence goes on from CP107926.1 coordinate 913,626, forward strand.
GTCGGCCACGTCGGACTCGATGAGCGGGCGCAGCGCCTCCATCCGCTTGATGGTGAACTCCGGTGCCAGCAGCCGCCGGAAGACGGTGTGGTCGGGCGGGTCCATGCGCGGGAAGGTCGGCGGCATGTCCCGGATCTCGGTCTGCGCGGCGGACAGGAAGGGGAAGCCCGGTGTGCGGGAGTCGACGCTGAGCCGGTCGTCGCGCAGCGCCTGGCGGGCTTCCGCGTGCCGGGTGACCAGCCACGCCTGGCTGCCGTCGAAGAGGGTCACCCGGCTGACGGGGGCGCGCTCGCGCAACTGGCCCAGGACGGGGGACGGGTCCAGCGGGTGCCCCGCGGTACGCGGCGACGGGTAGGGCGGGGCGGCGGTGTCAGACATGGCAGGCGTCTCCGGTTCGACGGGCCGGGCAGCGGGCGGGTGGGCGGCGGCTGGATCGCGCGGGTGCCGGGCGCTGCGCGGAGGCGGCGCCGCGCAGCGGGCACGCGTTCGGCGGCGGGGGCGAAATCGGGCGAACCTGCCGTCTTCGCAGGAAGCGGCTACCGAGGGGGCGCGCGTCGCGCGCACGGCTGGGAGTGCACATCGCCCGAGACTGCGACCCGGCGCTAAAAGAGGCGTTAAGCCAAGGCTGTTTTCACGCCGTTTCCCATCGATCCGCGCCGTACCGCGCTATTACCGGGCGTAACACTCGTACGGCGCCGTTCCCCCGCGGTTCTCCCGGCATTCCCCGCGAGGACCGTTCCTGTCGGTCTTGTTACGCCGCGTTGCGGCCTTGTTGCGCCCCTATTGCGGCCTGTGTACCGACCTCACTGCTCTCGGCGCTTCTCAGCCGTTTCCGCGCCTTTCCAGCCGCTATCAGCGACGTAGGCACTTCTGACGATGCGGCCCCGTCGTCCCACGGGAAACAGTGGTCACGACACGAATGTCCGCCGGGTTCTCTCAGGCACCCGGTGCCGGCGGAAGACGGAGGTGTCCATGCGCTACGAGGTACTCGGCCCGCTCCAGGTCTGGGGGCCGAACGGAAGCTTCTCACCCAGTGCCCCGAAGATGGAGGTGCTGCTGACCGCGCTCCTGATCAGAGCCGGCCGGCTGGTGTCCAAGGAGCAGCTGACGGTGGAACTGTGGGGCGAGAACCCGCCGCGCCGGGCGGCGGCGTCACTCCATGTGTACGTGTCCCAGCTGCGCAAATTCCTCAACTCGGTGGCCGACACGGAGGAGGGCGAACCCGCGGCGGCCTGCGCGCTGGTCACCCGCGCACCCGGCTACCTGCTGCACGTCGGCGAACGCGGCCTGGATCTCAACGACTTCCAGGAGGCGGCGCAGCAGGGCAGGCAGCAGTTACGGGAGGGCCGGCACGAAGCGGCCGTCACCTCGTTCGAGACAGCGCTGTCCCTCTACCGCGGTCCGCTCATCGAGGGGCTCGGCGAGGGCCCGGCGGTCACCGGCATGGCGACCTGGGTCGAGCAGGAGCGCCTCGAGTGCCTGGAGCTGATGGTCGAGGCGTGCATCGCGCTGGGCCGGCACCGGGAGATGGTCAACCTGCTCACCTCGCTCACCTCGCGGCATCCGCTGCGGGAGACCTTCTACCGGCAGCTGATGCTGGTGCTCTACCGCTCGGAGCGCCGGGCGGAGGCGCTGCAGGTCTACCGGTCGGCGCGGGCGGTCCTGCGCGCAGACCTCGGCCTGGAGCCCGCGCAGCAGCTGCGTGACCTGCACCAGGCGATCCTGTCCTCGGACCGGGCGCTGGACGTGCCGACGGCGGTGTGACGCAGGGGCACCCGGAGCACGGCGTACCCGCGGCCGACCGCGGGTACGCCGTCATCGGCCGCGCGGGGACCGGCGGTTGCGCCGCCGGCCGTCCCCGCGGCCTTCCCGTCAGGCCACCTGGGCCATGAAGCGGGCCAGGGCGGCGCGCGAGCCCAGGTTCAGCTTGGCGTAGATCCGGGTCAGGTGGACGCCCACCGTGCGCGGGCTGATCTGCAGCTGCACCGCGATGTCCCTGGTCTTCAGCCCCTCGCCGGCCAGCCGGGCGATCTCCCTCTCGCGCTGCGTCAGTTCGCCGAGCGCGGCGGTGCCGCCCGCCAGCACGCCGGTACCGTCCCGGCCCAGCTCCCGGCGGCGGCGCCTGGCCTCCTCGCACATCGCCACCACGCCGTGCCGCCGGCCGAGCCGCTCGGCATTGTCCAGCATCCGCAGGGCCCGCGGGCCCTGGCCCGTACGGGCGGCGTGCGGGGCGGCGGCGAGCAGCGCCCGCATCTGCTCGCAGACCATGCCCGCCTCGGCGAACAGCTCGAAGGCCGTCTCGTAGTCCCGCAGCGCCTCGGCGGGCAGGTCGGCGCGGGCGTGGCCGGAGGCCATCAGCGCGTAGGCCCGCTCCGCGGGCAGGTCGGCGGCGACCGCCGCGGCCCGCTCCGCCCACTCCTCGCTGCAGTCGACGCCGTGCACGGCCGCCGCGGCGAAGACCTCGTAGGCGTGCGCCGCCATGCACGGGATCATCGTCGGCAGTGTGGCCCCGCCGCCCCCCGCGAGCACCAGGTCCTGCGCCACGGCCAGGTCGCCCTTGACCGCCGCCGCGTCGGCGAGCAGCAGGGCGATCAGCGGGCGCCACCACGCCTCGGGGCTGCACAGGTCGTCGATCTCCGAGGTGATGCCGCCGACGTCCGGGACGCGCAATAACGCGCCGGAGGCGGCGCTCAGCACACGGGCCAGCCCGGCGTGCTCCGCGGCGCCGGTCGCGGCGGCCACGCTCTGCGCCTCACCGGCGAGTTCGTGGGCCGACGCGACACCGCCCAGACGGCAGCGCACCAGGGCGAGACCGGTGAGCAGGATCGGCAGCAGGTGGACGTCGTTGGTGCCGCGCGCGGCGGCGACCGCCCGCTCCAGATGGCCGGCGGCCGAGCTGTGCCGCCCGATCAGCGCCTCGCCCCAGCCGAGGACGCCGAGCCGCTCGGGGCCGAGGCCCAGGCCCTCGTCCCGCGTGGCGTCCACGACCCGGGCGCACTCCGACAAGGTGGCGGCGGCGCGCACCCGGTCGCCGCCGGACAGCGCCTCGGCCAGGCCGCGCAGCGCCAGCGCGCCGCCGCGGGCGCGGGGGTCGGCGGCGGCGGCGCGCAGCACCGCGTCCAACTCGCCGGGCAGCAGGGTCAGTCCCCGCAGCGCACGGGCCAGGGCGTGCTGGATGCCGAGCAGCGCGTCGGTCGGCGAGCCGCCGTCGAGCCCGCGCAGCCGGTGCACCTCGCCGGTGACCAGCGAGCGGGCCTCGGCGGGATTGCCGAGCAGGGTCTCGACGGTGGCGAACCAGGCGACGGCCGCGGCGCGTTCGCCGTGCGCGTCGGCCGGCACGGTGAGCAGCGTCTCGCGCCGCACCTCGCGCACCGACGCGAGCCGGCCCTCGGCGGCCAGCGCCCGCGCGACCGGCAGGCGTATGCGCTCGGTCACATCGCCGGACCCGCCCTGCCGGGACAGCCGCATCGCCATCGCCAGCCAGCGGCCGGCGTCGTGCACCCGCTCGCGGTGCAGCGCCTCCTCGGCGGCCGCGGCGAGGATGACGGCGTCCGCGGGCTCCATCTCGCTGCCGGCGCCCTCGACGTGCCTGACCAGTTCGAGCGGCGGTTCGCCGCGCCGGCTCAGGCAGTCGAGCACCCTGCGGTGGGCGCCGCTGCGCTCGCAGGCGTCCATCGTCTCGTACACGCACTGGCGCAGCAGCGGGTGGCGGAAGGCCAGCATGCCGTCCTCGGCGGTGCGGATCAGGTCGTGCTGGACGAGGGTGGTGACGCTGTCGCAGGTGCGGCCGAAGGGGATGCCCGCGGCCTGCGCGACGGTGTCGGTGTCGAAGTGGTCGCCCACGACGGACGCCGCGGCCAGCACCTCGCGGTCGCGGTCGGCCAGCTGGTCGGTCTCGGCCAGCAGCCGGGCGCTGATCCGCTGCCAGGCGGGCACCTCGGACGCCGACATCTCGGCGGCGGCCAGCGCGGTCAGGTAGAGGGGTATCCCCTCGCTGCGGCGGTGCAGTTCGCGCAGTTCGGGCGCGCGCAGCGGGATGTCGAGCAGCGTGGCGGTCTGCGGCAGCGACAGCGCCTCCAGCTCGACCTTCCGCAGGGCGCCCAGCTCGGCGCCGCGCTCCAGGAGCGCGTGCATCCGCAGCGGGCTCTGCCGGGGGCGGTGCGCGAGGACCACCGCGAGCGGCTCCTCCACCGGCCAGTCCAGCAGGGTCTCCACCAGGTCGAGGGAGCCCGGGTCGGCGCTGTGGAAGTCGTCGAGCAGCAGCAGGACGCCGCGGTGGGCCTCGGTGGCCAGCACCTCGGCCAGCATCCGGCGCATCCCGGCGTAGAAGCGGCAGCGGTCGCCGCCGTACTTCGACCAGTTGGCGCCCTGGACGTCCTCGCCCGAGCCTTCGGTGAGGCGGGCGACCAGGCGGGCGGCCGAGGGGTGCAGCACGACCGGCTTGGTGCCGTGCCAGCCGCCGAGCGCCTCGATGAAGGCCTGGTAGGGCATGTCGGCGGCGTTCGCGCCGCCGCAGCCGGCCCGCAGGACGACGAGGCCGCGCCGCTTGGCTTCCTCACTCAGCGCGGTCAGCAACCGGGTCTTACCCGTTCCGGGGTCGCCGCCGATCGCCGAGACCGAGCCTCTGCCGTCCGCCAACTCCTGGAGGATTCCGGTCAGTCTGTGATATTCGCTGCTGCGGACTATACGGCCGTGGCTCGACTCACCAGGGACGGTGGAGAGCATTTTCGAATCCTCCGATGCGACGTCGACGGTCGACTCACAGAGTGATCATTCGGCAGGTTGTCTTATGTTCTCAAAACCCTATGAAGGGTAACAGTGCACATCGTCGGGGTTCAGGACGTCAAATTCCTGATCGGCTTTCAGCCGCCGCCGCGCGCGGGCGCGATATGCCGGAGCGGGACGGTCCGACGGTCTGCCGCCCGGACAGGGACGGCGGGCTCCGGAACGGTCACAGAGGTTGCCGCCGTACCCGTGGATGGACGTCAGCAGCAGACTCGCCTCCTCCCCGTATGGAGTCGCCGCGATACAACCAGGTCGGAACCGTCCGCGGCTTTTACACCGTTTTGCGGGCCGGCTCCGCCTGGCATACCAGCAAGACTGCCCAAAGTCGGACGGTTAAACGCCCCGATTGCGTTAACGGGGACTGTCCCCGTATTGTAGCGCCCCGGTGCCGACGCCTGTGGCACCGGCCCCGCTCCGCACCCGTGGAGGACCGACCGCATGAATGCCCGCCCCGCTCCGCGCCTGTCCGTCCTGGACGTCTCCCCCGTCTTCGTGGACTCCTCACCGGCCCGCGCGCTGCGCGAGACCGTCGAACTGGCCCGGCGTGTCGACGCGTTGGGGTACCACCGGTTCTGGGTGGCGGAGCACCACGGCATCGACAACATCGCCAGCTGCTCGCCCCCGGTGCTGATCGGCCTGATCGCCGGCGCGACCTCCCGGCTGCGGGTCGGCTCCGGCGGGGTGATGCTGGCCAACCACAGCCCGCTGATCATCGCCGAGCAGTTCGGCACCCTGGAGGCGCTGCACCCGGGCCGCATCGACCTGGGGCTCGGCCGGGCACCGGGCGCCGACCGGATCACCGCGCACGCGCTGCGCAGGACCGCGGACGCCGACGACTTCACCGGGCGGCTGGGCGAGCTGCTCAGCTACTTCGGCCCGTCGCAGGCGGGCCTGGGCGCCGCCGACGACGAGGCCGCCGGCCAGCCGCCGGTGCGGGCACTGCCCGCTCTCGACGCCGACCCCCAGGTGTGGCTGCTGGGCTCCAGCGGCTACAGCGCCGAGCTGGCCGGCCTGCTCGGGCTGCCCTTCGCCTTCGCCCAGCACTTCTCCCCGGCTCTCGCGGGGCCTGCCGTCCAGCTCTACCGCGAGCGCTTCCGGCCGTCGGCCGTCCTGGACCAGCCCTATGTGGCGGTGTCCTCGATGGTGGTGGCCGCGGAGTCCGACGAGGAGGCGCGGTGGCTGGCGGGGCCGATGATGCTCACCTCGCTGCTCCAGCGCACCCGCGGGATCAGCGACCTGCACGCGACCCCCGAGCAGGCCGCGAAGTTCTCCTACTCCCGCGACGAGGCCGACTTCGTCGAGGACCGGCTGTCCTCCCACCTGGTCGGCGGCCCGCAGACCGTACGCGACAAGGCCCACGAGGTGCTGGCGGCGACCGGCGCCGACGAGCTGATGGCACTGACGATGGTGCACGACCTGGAGACCCGGGTGCGCTCCTACCGCATCCTGGCCGACGTGCTCTTGCCGGACGCGGGCGCCGCCGGGGATACGGACCCCAGCGCGGTCAGCGGGTCCGCAGCCCGTCGATGACCAGCGACATCATCTGGTCGGCCTGATCGGGCCTGCCGCTCTGCTCCGACGCGATGGTGATCGCGTTGACCAGCCGCAGCAGGGTCAGGGCGTCCAGGTCGGAGCGGATCGCACCGGTGCCCTGGGCACGGGCGAGCAGGAATCCGGCGGCCGAGGTGATGGTCTCCCGGCACCAGGAGCCCAGCTCGGCGCCCTGGTCGCGCAGCACCAGCGTGAACAGGCCCTTCAGCCCGTTGTGCGCGCTGCTGCGCGACATCGAGGCCCGCAGCCAGCCGGTGAGGGCGTCGACCGCCTCCTGGGCGCCGCCGTCCTGCTCGGGCGCCGAGGTGTAGGCCAGGTCGCGCAGCTGGGAGATCTCGTCCCGGTAGACCGCCTCCAGGAGCGTCTCCCGGTTCGGGAAGTGCCGGTAGAGGGTGGCATTGCCGACACCGGCGCGCTTGGCGATGTCGTCGAGCGAGGCGTCCGCGCCGTGCTCGGCGAAGGCCAGCCCGGCCTCGGCCAGGAGCCGCTCGTAGTTGCGGCGCGCGTCCGCCCGCATCGGTCGCGGGGTCGCGGGCCCCGCGGTGCCGGCGGTGGGCGTCATGTGCACTTCCCCTGCTGCGTGGCTCCGGGACGGGCCGGAGGGCTGGAAAGGGCCTGCCGAGGCCGGCGATCCCGCCGGTCGGGCGCTGGCTCCATGATAGACGGACCTGGCCCGTAGAGGCTTCTCAGCTTGGGCCTTGAGTAAACGGGGGCAGTCCCTGTATCGTCGGGAACCCGCCGCCGATGCGGTGCGTCCGGACGAAGACGCCCGGTGGCGCACCCGGCGCCCGGCCCGGCCGTCCTCTGGCGTGCCCGCGCCGCAAACCTCCCCAGCACCCACGCCGTAGAAGCAGCGCGGCGCCGTACGGCTCGGCGCTAATGCCGCACGACCCGAAAGCCGTCGCTATTCCCGTATCGCCCTTCCGGCGCGGGCATTCTCCCGCCACGCCGTTTCCCGTCCCTTTCCACCTCTTCATGCCCTCTTCCCCGTCCCCTTCCCGGAGGATTGAGAATGCGTTCAGGTCTGGCACGTACCGCCATCGAAGTCGCACAGGTCCGGGCGAAGGAATCCGCCCGCGCGGACCGGTTATTCGATGACCAGTTCGCCGGGATTTTCCTGCGGACCGCGCTCGGCGACGAGCCGGAGGCAGAAGAGCAGACGCCGGAACTGGCGGCGTGGAAGGCGGTCATCGAGTTCAACGTGGTCATCAGGACCCGTTTCTTCGACGACTACCTCACCGAGTCCGCGGCGGCCGGCTGCCGGCAGGTGGTCGTGCTCGGCGCGGGGCTGGACGTGCGGGCCTACCGGCTGGAGTGGCCGCCGGAGACACGGGTCTTCGAGGTGGACCTCGCCGAGGTGCTGGAGTTCAAGCAGGAGGTGCTCGACGCCGAGGGCGCCAAGCCCGGCTGCATACGCATCCCCGTCCCCGCCGACCTGCGCGAGTCCTGGCAGGACGACCTCAAGGCGGCCGGATACGACCCCGCGGTGCGCACCGCGTGGCTGGTCGAGGGCCTGCTGATCTACCTGACGGCGGAGGAGGCGGCCTTGCTGCTGGAGACGATCGGCGCGCTGTCGCCGGCCGGCAGCCGCATCACCTTCGAGCACGCCAACACCGGCCGCGCCTCGGCCGCCACCGAGGCCAAGGCGGTGCCCGCGCTGGCCAAGCTCAACGAGCTGGTCAAGGGCGGGCTCGGCGACCAGACCCTGGAGTGGCTGGCCGAGCACGGCTGGGACCCCGCGCTGCACGATCGCGCCGAGGCCGCCGCCGGCTACGGCCGCCCGGTGACCGGCCGCCCGAACGGCGGGCTGGCCACGGCGGTGCGGACCGTGTAGCCACGCTCCCCCGCGGCAACCGGTGGCGCACCGCACGCGGAACGGGCCGGACGGTGTTCACACCGTCCGGCCCGTTCCGTTTCGCGCCCGCCCGGACGTTCCGATTGCCGGCCGCCCGGACGTTCCGTTCGGCCCCTGCCCCGCTTCCCGGCTCCAGTGCCCGGTCCCGCGGTCCGGGGCGCCGCCGCCGCTCAGGCGACGGGCGCCAGCGGCTGGTCGGCGTCGCGGACGGTGGCGTACAACTCCCGCAGGCCGCGGCCGGGTTCGAGGCCCAGCTCGCGGTCGATGGTGCGGCTGACCTCGCGGTAGGTGGTGAGCGCCTCCGAGGAGCGGCCCGCCAGGTGCAGCGCCAGCATCAGCTGGCGGGCGAAGCCCTCCCGCAGCGGGTGCTCGGCGGTGAGGACGCGCAGCGGCGCGATCAGCCGGTCGTAGCGGCCGAGCGCCAGCTCCTGCTCGATCCGCAGCTCCTCGCACTCCAGCCGGGCCTCCTCGGCCCAGCGGACGAACTCCTCGACGATCGGGCCGCCGCCGAGGCCGTCGAGCGCGGGGCCGCGCCACAGCGACAGCGCCCTGGCGAAGCTGCGGGAGGCCGCCTCGTGGCGCCCGGAAGCCGCCTGCGCCCGCCCGTCGGCGGCCAGCTCGCGGAAGTCCGCCACGTCCAGCTCGCCCGGGTCGACCCGCAGCACATACCCGGCCGGGCGGGTGGTCAGCCGCTCCTCGTCAGGCTCGGCCGCTCCCGACCAGGCCGCCAGCGACTTGCGCACCTGGTACACGTACACGTGCACCGCGGCGGTGAAGCGGCGGGGCGGGAGATCACCCCATATCTCGTCGGCCAGCTGGCTGGTCGACGTCACCTGGCCGGCTCGGATGAGCAGCACCGAAAGCAGCGTCTCGACCTTCGGCGCGCTGACCGACTCCGGTCCTGCCCCGGTGACGGCGCGCAGACTGCCCAACATCTCGAATCTCATGGCGCACTCCTGACGGTCCAGGGCACACAAAGAGCCGGCGGGTCCCCCGCTTCGGCTTACCCGCGCCCCGCGAACGGTGGTCTGGTGCGGCGCGATGCCTGCCGGCCGCGCCCCGCTCCACCCGGCCACGATCGCAGACCCCCCTACAGGGCCACATCCGAGAAAGTACCTACGTCCGTTCGGGGTACGTACAGGAGTTCCGGAACGCGCCTCTCGTGGGGCCCGCGGGCAGCGGCTTCAGCGCCGCCCAAGCCGCGGGGCGGAAGCTGCCGTCGGCCCATGCCCACGGCTCCCGGCACCTGGAGGACATGTCCCATGAACGACATCGACGACTTCGTCACACTGGTACGTGACGAGATCGGCCTGCCGGTGACCGCCGAGCACGCCGCCCTGGGGCTGGACGAGGTGCCCGGCTGGGACTCGGTCCACCTGCTGTCGCTGCTGGCGGTGCTGGAGCGCGAGACCGGACGGCGCATTCCGCTGCCCGCGGTCCTGGAGGCCCCGACGCTGGGCCACATCTACACGCTGGCCGTCGACGGCTGACCGCTCGGGGCCGGCGCTTTAGGTCTGCCCAAGCCGCCGCTTCGACCATGGACCCGCCCGGCCACACACCCGGCTCCCGCCCCCACCGCCCGCCGGAATCGAACCGGCCCGTCCTAAGGATGTCCATGAGGCTCTGGTCAGCCAGTCGTCGTACGAACATCGTCCTGGCCACGGCACTGCTCGGCTGTTCGGTCGCCGTGGTGTCCGAGTCGTCCGCCGCGAGCGCGGCGGTCGGCCTGAACGGCCGCCACTCGTCGTGCGTGAGCGTGCGGGGAGTCCTGGAGCAGACCGTCAAGTACGACACGGTGGGCTCGGACATCGCCGGCACCCCGCCGATGCAGAAGGTCGGCGACACCGCCGTCTACACCGACACCATCTTCGGCTCCGACGGCTCGGTGGTCGGCAAGGCGCTCGGATATGTCACGATCGTGGCGATCCGGCCCTCCGACGGGCACCTGCTGACGGACTACCACGAGACCGTGCAGCTGCCGCAGGGCACCCTGAGCGACAGCGCGAAGCGCCTGGACCGCGACGGGATGATCGCCGGCGAATGGCTGAACTTCTCGGCGACCGGCACCAGCGGCGACTTCGCGGGCAAGGTCGGCTACCGGCGCTGGCGCCTGCTGCCGCCGCTGTCGAACCCGCCGGTGCCCTCGGAGAAGGCACAGGTCGAGATCACGTTGTGCGGCTGACGCGATGGCCGCGCTGAGTGCGAACACGGGAGCGCCGGGCGCCGGCGCCGTCCACATACGGTCGGTCGGCACCGCCCTGCCCGGACCGCCCGTCGACAACGCCACCCTCGGGGAGCGGCTGCGGATGCCGGGCCAGTGGGAGGAGTGGGTGGAGACCTTCATCGGCACCAGGACCCGCCACCTGGCGATCGACCTGGACAGCGGCAAGCCCGCCGCCACCCTGGCCGACCTGTGCGAGACCGCGGGCCGCCGGGCGCTGGACCGGGCCGGGCTGGCGCCCGAGCAGGTCGACCTGGTCGTGATGGGCACCGCCTCCCCCGACGACCTGATGCCCGCCACCATCAACGTGGTCGCGGACCGGCTGCGTATCAACGGGGTGCCCACCTACCAGCTGCAGTCCGGCTGCACCGGGGCCTTCCAGGCGATGCACGTGGCGCAGCAACTGCTGTCGACCGGCGCGTACCGCAACGCGCTGGTGCTGGGCGGCGACGTGACCGCGCGCTTCTACGACTTCGACGTCGACTTCGCCACCCTGCCGCCCGAACACCTCGTGCACTACGTGCTGTTCGGCGACGGGGCGGGCGCGCTGGTGCTCGACACGCAGCCGGTGCCCGGATCGCTGGCCGTGCGCCGGCTGTTCACCCAGCTGACCGGGCTGGACCGGGCGCCGGGGCAGACCGTGCACTGGTTCGGCCCCTCCGACCGCGACTCGACCCGCCCGCCCGCCGAGGAGGACTACAAGGCGATCGAGGAGTCGGTGCCGGTGATGGCCGCCGAGATCCTCGACGACCTGCTCGACGAGGCCGGCTGGGACCGCGACGAGGTCGACTTCCTGCTGCCGCCGCAGCTGTCGGGGCGGATGACGACCAAGATCGTCGACCTGATGGCGCTGCCGGCGGCGACCGAGGTGTCCTGCGTCCGGGACGTCGGCAACAACGGCAACGCCACCCCGTTCTTCCAGCTCGAACAGCTGCTGGCGCAGATCACCCCGGGATCCCGCGCGGTGGGCGTGTCAGTGGAGTCCAGCAAGTGGATCAAGGCCGGCTTCGCGGTCGAGATGGTCTGAGACGAAGGGATTTACCCACGATGCAGGTCCGTGCGACCGGGTGCGAGGTGCGGCGGTGAAGATCGGTCCCGAGGTCCGCCAGCGCCGCCACACCCAGTATTTCACCGGCACCATCCGCGCCTTCTCGCCGGTCTTCCTCGACACCGACGTCGACATGGGGCGGGTGCTGCGGCACCGGGCCGCGCACCCGGGCTACTCGGTGGTCAGCTACGTCGCCGAGGCGACAGGGCGCGCGCTGGCCGCGCACCCGGAGGCCAACGCGGCGCTGCGCGGCAGGCTGTGGCCGCGGCTGGCCCGCTACGACGGCGTGCACGCCAAGATCACCCTCGACAAGACCCTCGACGGCCACCGGGTGGTGCTGGCGACGGTGGTGCCCGACGTGGACACCGCGGGCCTGCCCGCCATCCAGGAGCGGATCTCGCACTTCAGGGACGGCGACCCGCAGACCATGACGGAGTTCGGCGCGGTCCGCGTGCTGCACAAGCTGCCGCGGTTCGTGGGACTGCCGCTCTTCCGGCTGACCACCCGCTCGCTGCGGCGCCGCCCGCAGACGCTGGGCACGGTGGCCATCACCTCCCTCGGGCACCGCCCGGTCAACGGCTTCCACTCGGTCGGCGGCACCACCGTCACCCTGGGCGTCGGGCAGATCGCCGACCGGCCGGTCGTACGGGACGGCGCGCTGGCCGTCGCCCCCGTGATGCGGCTGAATTTCGCCTTCGACCACCGGGTCATCGACGGCGCGGAGGCGGCCGACCTGCTCACCGCGATCAAGGACGGCCTGGAGGCCTACCCGCCGGACGACGACCGCCAGGCCGCACCGGCGGCCGACGTACTCGCCGACATCCCGTCGGGCTCCACCCGCACCAACTGACCGGCGCTCGACGGAAAGGCGGACCGCGCTGACATGGCGGACAAGGCAAGCACGGCGGACAAGGCAGGCACCGCGACGGCGGTGCACCCCGCGGTGGCGGCAGGCATCCCAGGCACCCGGACGCCGACCGGCGCCGACGGCTCCGCGCCCTTCACCGTGGTGGTCGTCGGGGCGGGTCCCGCGGGCACCTCGCTGCTGGAGCGGATCTGCGCCAACATCCCCGAACTGGTGCCCGACCGCCCAGTGCGGGTGCACCTGGTGGACCCGCACCCGCACGGCGGCGGGCGGGTGTGGCGGCAGGAGCAGTCGGCCCTGATGTGGGCCAACACCCCGATGGCCGCGATCACCGTCTTCCCGGACGAGAACATGGCCTGCGAGGGCCCCAAGCCGCCGGGCCCGGCGATCCTTGACTGGGCCCGCACGGCCACCCCGGAGGACCTGGCCGACCCGGTGGTGGCCGACGAGGTGGTCAGGGCGCACCCGCGCTTCTACCCCTCGCGCCGCACCCTGGCCGCGTATCTGTCCAGTGTCGTACGGCGGTTGGTGGCCGGTGCGCCGTCCAACGTCGAGGTGGTGACGCACGCGGACACCGCCGTCGAACTGGTCGACGACGCGCACCGCACCGTCGTACGGCTGGAGTCGGGGGCCGAACTGGTTGCCGACGCGGTGCTGTTGGCGCAGGGCCACCACGATGTGGAGCCGGCGCCGCCGGCCCTCGAACTGGCCCGCTTCGCGGCGGAGCACGGCCTGACGTATCTGCCGGCGCAATATGCCGCGGACGCCGACCTGGACGTGCTGCGGCCCGGCGAACCGGTGATCGTCCGGGGCCTCGCGCTGTCCTTCGTCGACTACCTGGTGCTGCTCACCGAGGGCCGCGGCGGCTCGTGGACCCGGGACGCCGGCGGCACCCTGCAGTACGTGCCGTCGGGGCGGGAGCCGGTGCTCTACGCGGGGTCGCGGCGCGGGGTGCCCTACCGCAGCAAGCTGGGATACAACCAGCTGCTCGGCGAGAAGCCCGCACCGCACTTCCTCACCGCGCAGGTCGCCAAGGAGCTGATCGCCCGGCCCGAGCCGGTGGACTTCGGCCTCGACATCCGCCCGCTGATCCACGCGGAGATGGAACTCGCCCACTACCAGGAGCTGTTCACCGGCCACCCCGACCGGGTGACCCGCCCGTGGCAGGAGGTCGAGGAGGTCTTCGGGCTGCTGGGCAGCGGCCTGCCCGCCGACCGGGCCCGTGTCGACGCGGTGGTCGCGGACTGCGTGCCCGACCCCGCGGACCGCTTCGACCTGCCGGCGCTGCAATACCCGCTGGAGGGCGTACGGCTCGACAGCCCCGACCGGCTGCACGAGCTGATCCTCGACCACGTCACCGCCGACCTGGCGCGGCGCGGCGACCAGCGCTACAGCCAGGACCTCGCGGCGATCCAGGCCCTGATGAACAGCATGGGCCCGATCTTCCAGCTGCTCAGCTCCAACCGGCTGTCGGCGCGCTCGCGCACCAGGGAACTCGACCCGTGGTTCCACGACTTCTTCGGCTACATCGGCAGCGGCCCGCCCGGACCGCGCGCCGAACAGCTGCTCGCGCTGGGCCGGGCGGGCGTGGTGCGCTTCCTCGGCGGCGGCCTGGAGATCGTGCCCGACGCCGACCGCGGGGTCTTCGTGGCCCGCGGCGCCAACGCGCCCGTCGAGGTGGCGGCGACCGCGCTGCTCGAAGCGCGGCTGCCGACCGCCAGCGTCGTACGCAACCGCGACGCGCTCGTCCACCGGCTGTACGAGCGCGGGGCGTGCACCGAGGAGCAGTTGCGGGACGCCCCCGGGCAGCCGGCCTTCAGCTCCGGCAAGCTCGCGGTGCACGCCACCGACCAGCGGGTGCTGGCCGCCGACGGCACCGCGCACCCGCGGCTCTTCGCGGTCGGCGCGTGGACGGCGGGCTTCGGCCCGGCCGGCTTCCCCCGGCTCAACCCGATCGGGTTCATGCGCTGCGACGCGATGGTGCGCTCGATGCTGCGGCTGGGCGCCGCGGTGCCGTCACTGGGGTCGGCGGCGCCCGAGGTGCCCCAACAGGTGGGCTGAAAACGGCGGACGGGCGGCCGCACCCCACTGGCCTGTGGGGTGCGGCCGCCCGTCCGCGTGTCGCGGCCGGCGGTCAGTACGTGCCGATCGTGTCCTCGTAGCGGTCGCGCTTGACGTACATGTCCCAGAAGGTCTCGGCCAGGTCCTTCGGCCAGACCCGCTCGGGCTCGAAGCCCACGGCCTGCGCGCTGGTGGGGCGCCCGTCGAACTGGCGCTGCGCCTCGCTGAGTTCGATGAGCGCGCCGATGGTCAGGCCGCCGGCGTAGATGCCCTTGGGCGCCAGCGACTCGTTGAGCGTCTTGAGGTAGTTGCGCAGGCCGGCGAAGGCGATGCCGACGTTGCTCATCATCGGCAGCGGGTTGGTGCCGGCCGCGCCCAGGCCGAACAGCAGGGCGCCGTCGCCGCGTTCGAGCATCTGCGGCAGCACCAGGTTCACCAGGCGGATCGGCGCCAGCAGCCGCACGTCGAGCTGCGGCTGCAGCCCCGCGAGGTCGAGGTCGAGCGTGGCGACCGGCCGTTCGGTGATGCCCGCGGGGCTGTACTCCGTCACGTCGATCCGGCCGAACCGCTCGTTGATCGCCGCCACGGTGCCGGCGAGCGCGGTGTGGTCGGCCAGGTCCTGGGTGAAGGTGTCCGCCTCGATGCCCTCGCTCTCCAACTCGGCTCGCAAGGCGTCGAGTTTGGACTGCGTACGGGCGACGAGCGCGACCCGGAAGCCCTCCTGGCCGAAGCGCCGGGCGACGCCCAGCCCCAGGCCGGTTCCGGCTCCGAATACGGCAATGGTCTTGGACATGTGCTGTGGGTCCCTCTCTGCAGCGGTGTTCACCAGGTGACGGGCAGTTCGTGCAGGCCGTACATGATCGTGTCGTTCTTGAACGGCAGCTCCGCGAGCGGAGCGGCCAGCCGCAGGTCCGGCAGGCGGGCCAGCAGCGAGGTGAAGACCACGTCCAGTTCCAGACGGGCCAGGTTCTGGCCCAGGCACTGGTGGATGCCGTAGCCGAAGGCCACGTGGGAGGGCGACTCGCGGAAGAGGTCGAACTCCTCGGGGCGCTCGAAGGCGCGGGCGTCGCGGTTGGCGGCGGCGTTGGACAGCAGCACACCCTCGCCGGCCGCGATGGTGGCGTCGCCGACCTCGATGTCGGCCAGCGCCACCCGGCCGGTCGAGTGGTCGGAGATGCTGAAGTAGCGCAGCATCTCCTCGACCGCCTTGGGCACCAGCGACGGGTCCTTGACGAGCGAGTCCTTCAACTCCGGGTGCTCGATCAGGTACGCGGTGCCCAGCGAGATCATGTTGGCGGTGGTCTCGTGGCCGGCCACCAGGATGAGCAGCGCCATCCCGGTCAGGTGCTCGGCGTCCTCCACGCCGGCCTCGCGGTAGCGCACCGCCAGCCGGCTGAGCAGGTCCTCCTGCGGGTCCGCCTGCCGGCGCAGGACCAGGCCGTGCAGGAAGGCGCGCAGCTCCACCAGCGAGTTGAGCCGGTCAGGGCCGCTGGTGTTGCGGTCGGTCATCAGCCGGGCCCTGGACTGGAAGACCTCCCGGTCCTCGTACGGCACGCCCAGCAGCTCGCAGATGGTCAACGACGGTACGGGCAGGGACAGTTCCTGCACCAGGTCGACCGGGCGAGGCCCGGCCAGGATCCGGTCCAGGCACTCCTGGACGGTCCGGGTGACCGCCGGGCGCAGCAACTCGACCTTGCGGACGGTGAATTCGCTGATCACCATCCGGCGGTAGGTGGTGTGCTCCGGCGGGTCCATCCACGGCAGGAAGCCCCTGCGGTCGATGGCCTGCTGGCCGCTGAGCAGCGCCGGAAAGCCGGGGTGCACCCGGTCGGCGCTGAGGTTGGCGTCGGTGAACAGCCGGCGTACGTCCTCGTAGCGCGTGGCCAGCCAGGCCTCCCGCCCGGTGGGCAGCAGGACGCGGGCCAGCGGCTCCTCCTCGCGCAGCCGCGTGTACTGCTCGGGCAGCGCGAAGGGGCAGGTGCGCGGCATCGGGTAGGCCGGCGGTCCGGCGGCGTCGGCGGTTTCGGTCACGTGGGGGCCTCCAGACGGGGCGGGTCCTCCGGCGGGGCCGGAGACGGGTCTAGGCCGGGGACAGGCCGGTGGACTGCCGGTCGGGTTCGGCGGCTTCGGCTTCGGCTTCGGCTTCGAGCGAGGCGTCCAGTGCGGCTTCGAGCACGACGGCACGGGCGGGGCAGCGGGTGGCCGCGTCGCGCACGGACGAGGTCAGCTCCTCGGGCACAGGGTCCACCAGGACGTACGACAGGCCGTCGTCGTCGCTCTGGTCGAAGACCTCGGGGGCGGCGAGCACGCACTGCCCCGCCCCCACGCAGACGTCGCGGTCGACGACGGCACGCCGTACGGCGGGGGCGCTCACCAGGTCACCGGCAGTTCGTGGATGCCGTACATGATGGCGTCGTCCTTGAACGGCAGGTCGTCCACCGGCACCGCGAGCCGCAGGCCGGGCAGCCGGCGCAGCAGGGTGCTGAAGACGACGTCCAGCTCCAGCCTTGCCAGGTTCTGCCCCAGGCACTGGTGGATGCCGTAGCCGAAGGCCATGTGCTGGCGGGCGTCGCGGTGGATGTCCAGGGTCTCGGGGTCGGGGAAGACGGCGGCGTCGCGGTTGGCGGCCGCGTTGGACAGCAGCACGCCCTGCCCCTTGCGTATCGTCACCCCGCCGACCTCGACGTCCTCCAGCGACACCCGGCTGGTGACGTTGTCGGCGACGCTGAAATACCGCAGCAGTTCCTCGACCGCCTTGGGCGCCAGCGACGGGTCGGCGCGCAGCTCCGCGGCCTGGTCCGGGTGCGCCAGCAGGGCCACCGTGCCCAGCGCGATGGTGCTCGCGGTGCTCTCGTAGCCGCCGATGAGGATCAGCAGCGCCAGGCCGGTGAGGTGGTCGTGGTCGTCCGCGCCGACCGCGCGGTGCCGGGCCACCAGCCGGCTGAGCGTGTCGTCACCGGGCTCGCGGCCCTTGCGGTGCAGCAGGTCGGCGAGATACGTGCGCAGGTCGCGCAGCGCCGCGGCACGCTCCTCGGGCGGGTGCACCTTGCTGACCATGACCTCCGCGCGGTCCTGTATGTGGTCCAGGTCCTCGTAGGGGACGCCGAGCACGTCGCAGATGGTCTGCGACGGGACCGGCAGGGCCAGCGCCCGCACCAGGTCGACCGGGCGCGGCCCGGCCTCCATCCGGTCGATGCAGCCGTCCACCACGGCCTGGACCCGTGGCCGCATGGCCCGGATCCGGCGCACGGTGAACTCGTTGATGAGCATCCGCCGGTAGCGGGTGTGCTCGGGCGGGTCCATCCACGGCAGGAAGCCCCTCGCCTGCTCGTCGAAGGACTTCCGGCGGGGCGCGAGTATGGGGAAGGTCGGGTGGGTGCCGTCCGCGCTGAGCCGGGGGTCGAGGAAGAGCGAGCGCACGTGCTCGTGGCTGGTCACCAGCCACGCGTCGCGGCCGCTGGCGAGGTCGACCGGGGTGATCGGCGCTTCCTCCCGCAGCTCGGCGTACTGCTCGTTGAGATCGAACGGACAACGGCGGGGCATCGGAAAGCTGGGAAGTTCAGCCGTGTCCTCGGTCGGTGCGGCCGAGTCGGCGGT
The DNA here is from genome assembly GCA_036015235.1 of Streptomyces sp. NBC_00433. Lineage (NCBI taxonomy): Bacteria > Bacillati > Actinomycetota > Actinomycetes > Kitasatosporales > Streptomycetaceae > Streptomyces > Streptomyces sp. NBC_00433. The sequence goes on from CP107926.1 coordinate 931,609, forward strand.
GTCGGTCACGAGTGCCTCCAAGCTGAAGCCGATCGCAAATGGCTCCCAGGATCGGCGAGACCTCTAAAGCGGCGCTTTACGCGCGCTTTTCGCCGGCCGAAACCACCGCCCGAACCGCGCCCGCCCCCCGGACGCCTTCGCTGTGCGCCGTGCGCGCACGCAGACCGGCGCGGCCCCGCGTCGACCGGGACCGCGCCGGGGTCTTGCGCCCGGGGTGAGCCGCTTACTCCGCCTTGGGCGCGGCAGCCTGGGCGGGCGGGGCCGCCTTGGCGGCCGCCGGCGCCTTCTTCGAGGCGAAGACGAAGACCGAGACGACCAGGGCGAGGGCCACGAAGACCACGCCGACGGTGAAGGCGGACTGCAGGCCGTGGGTGAAGGCGTACTTCGCCTGCTCCTTGACCGAGGCCCCGGCCGGCTTGCCCGCCGCGTCCTTCGAGGCGGTGCCGAAGACGGTGACGAGGATGGCCAGGCCCAGGCCGCCGCCGAGCTGCATCAGGGTCTGCAGCACACCGGAGGCGGAGCCGGAGTCCTCGCGGGCCACGCCGGTGAGGATCGTGACGTTCAGCGGCATGAAGCTCAGGCCCATGCCGACGCCGAAGATCAGCAGCGGTCCGAACACCGAGCCGAGGTAGCTGCTGTCGGTGGAGATCTGCGTCAGCCACACCATCGTGACGGTCATCAGCGCGGCACCGGCGATCATCAGCGGCTTGGCGCCGAACTTCGGCAGCAGCTTCGGCACCTGCGCCACGGTGAGGAACATCGCCACGGTCATCGGCAGGAAGGCGAGGCCCGCGTTGGCGGGGCTGAGCCCCAGCGCGTCCTGGACGAACTGGCTGAGGAAGAAGAACAGCGCCAGCATCGTCGCGGTGAGCAGCAGGATGTTGAGATAGCCGCCCGAGCGGTTGCGGCTGCGGAAGAGCCGCAGCGGCACGATCGGCTGGCTGATCCTGGTCTCGATGACGACGAACGCCGCGAGCAGCAGTGCCGAGGCGACGAAGCACAGCACCGTCACCGTGTCGCCCCAACCGTCGGTGGGCACCCGGATGAAGGCGTAGACCAGCGCGACCATGCCGGCGGTGACGGTGAGCGTGCCGCCGTAGTCGATACGGGCCTGGTGGCGCTCGGGCTCGCGGATGAAGCGGGGGGCGCCGAGCACGACGGCGAGGCCGAGCGGCACGTTGACGAACATCACCGCGCGCCAGCTGACCCAGTCGGTCAGCACGCCGCCGAGGATGAGGCCGACCGAGGCGCCGGCGCCCGCGGTGGCGGAGTAGACGGCGAGCGCGCGGTTGCGCGGTGCGCCCTCCTCGAAGTTGGTGGCGATCAGCGCCAGGGTGTTCGGCGAGGCCATCGCCGCGCCGACCCCCTGCCCGATACGGGCGGCCACCAGCAGCCCTGGGCTGTTGGCGAAGCCGCCGGCCAGGGAGGCGATGGTGAACAGCGCGGTGCCGGCGACCAGCATCCGCCGCCGGCCGAGGATGTCGCCCAGCCGGCCGCCGAGCAGCAGCAGCCCGCCGAACGCGAGGGTGTAGGAGTTGACCACCCAGGACAGGCCGACCGAGGAGAAGCCCAGCGCGCCCTGGATCTTGGGCAGCGCGATATTCACCACGGTCGCGTCCAGGCCCACCATCAGGTAGGCGGTCGCGATCAGAGCGAGGGTGATCCCGGGGTGGCCGGTGGGTCCGCTGTCGACCGGAGGCGGCTCGGCCACCGCCGTCCGCGGGGAGTTGGTCTGGTCGCTCATGGCTCTCCTTCGGCTCCGGCGGATCACCGGGGAGGCACGCCGGGAAGCAGTCGAGATGGGGGCGTCAATCGGCCTACGGACGTGTCCCGTTGACTCCTCACCGATTATACGGGGACAGCCCCCGTTTTCTCAACACGTGGCCCGTCCGGCGCGGCGGAACCGCCCCAGGCGGCGGTGCGGCCCCGCCCGCGCTTAAGAGTGCGGAAAGCCCCGCCTAAGGGACCGCCCGAACCCTGTGAGGTCGACGGTGGTCCCGCCACCGCCGGCCCCCTCGCGGGCGCGCTGGAGAAGGGCGACGACACCTGATGTCACTTGGCCACACCGCAGCACACGCGACCCCCGACGACGCCGGCGCGGCCCAGGACCCCGGTGCGGCCGACGCGATCGCCGTGATCGGCCTGGCCTGCCGGCTGCCCGGCGCCGCGGGGCCCGAGGACTTCTGGCGCCTGCTGCGCGACGGGCGCAGCGCCGTGGCCACCGCACCGGCAGAGCGCGGCTTCACCACGGCGGTGATCGCGGAGACCGGCCCGGACGCGGCCGCCCGCTTCGGGGCCTTCCTCGACGACGTCAGCGGTTTCGACGCGGAATTCTTCGGCATCTCGCCGCGCGAGGCCGCCGCGACCGACCCGCAGCACCGGCTGGTGCTGGAGCTGGCCTGGGAGGCCATGGAGGAGGCCGGGATCCGCCCCGCGTCGCTGCGCGGCAGCCGCACCGGCGTCTTCGTGGGCACCATGGCCGACGACTACGCCGCCCTCACCCGCGCCGCGGCCCCGCGGTCGCTGGGCCGCTTCACCCTGACCGGGCTCAACCGCGGCATCATCGCCAACCGGGTCTCCTACACCTTCGACCTGCACGGGCCGAGCCTCACGGTCGACACCGCCCAGTCGTCCTCGCTGGTGGCGGTCCACCTGGCCTGCGACAGCCTGCGGCGCGGCGAGTCCGACCTGGCGCTGGTGGCCGGGGTGAGCCTCGCCCTGGCGCCCGAGAGCGCGCTGAACACCGCGCGCTTCGGCGCGCTGTCCCCCGACGGCCGCTGCTTCACCCTCGACGCCCGCGCCAACGGCTACGTACGCGGTGAGGGCGGCGGCCTGGTCCTGCTCAAGCCCCTCGCGCGGGCGCTGGCCGACGGCGACCGGGTGGTGTGCGTGATCCGCGGCAGCGCCACCAACAACGACGGCGCCACGAACGGGCTCACCGTCCCCGGCGAGGCCACCCAGACCGACGTCATCCGCCGCGCCTGGTCCGCCGCCCGGGTCGACCCGACGACCGCCGGCTATGTGGAGCTGCACGGCACCGCCACCCGCGTCGGCGACCCGATCGAGGCGGCCGCCCTCGGCGCGGCCCTGGGCGTCATCCGCCCGCCCGACAACCCGCTGGCGGTCGGCTCCGCGAAGACCAACGTCGGGCACCTGGAGGGCGCCGCCGGCATCGTCGGCCTCCTCAAGACCATCCTCGCCCTGCACCACCGCACCCTCCCGCCCACCCTCAACCACGTCACCCCGAACCCCCGCATCCCGCTGACCGCCCTCGGCCTCCGCGTCCCGACCGCCACCGCCCCCTGGCCCGCCACCGACGGCCCGCTCGCGGCGGGCGTCAGCTCCTGGGGCGTGGGCGGCACGAACTGCCACGTGGTCCTGACGGAGGCGCCGGGCGCATCCGCGCCGGTCGCGGCGGAGGGATCCGCCGGCTCCGGTGCGGACGTCCTCGCGGAGGCGACCGGCGCTCCCGGCGACGGCGAGGCGCTCGACCGGGCCGGGGCGGACGGCAGCGCGGGCGTAGCGGCCGAAGCGACCGATGGCGGCGCGGGGGACGGGTGGACGGCTTGGGCCGTCTCCGGGCGGAACGCTGCCGCGCTCCGTGACCAGGCACAACGGCTGCGCGACCGCTTCGCGGAAAATTCCGGCTCGGGCGGGCCGGCGCACCCCACCGACCGCGCGGTCGCCGTCGCGCTGCACCGTACGCGTACCGCCTTCGCCCACCGGGCGGTAGTCGTCGGGAACGGGCGGGACGCGCTGCTCGACGGGCTGGCCGCGATCGCCGCCGGGGAGCGGGCGGCGCAGGTCGTCGACGGGGTGGCCAGTACGGCCGGTGAGCTGGCGTACGTCTTCAGCGGGCAGGGGAGCCAGCGGGTCGGCATGGGATCGGGGCTCTACGCGACCCACCCGGCCTACGCCCGTTCGCTGGACGCCACTCTCGCCGAGCTGTCGCCGCTGCTGCCGCGGCCGATCACCGACCTGCTGCTCGGCTCCCCCGAGAGCGTCGGCGCCGCCGACGCGGCTCTGCTCGACAGCACCGACCTGACCCAGCCCGCCCTCTTCGCGGTCGAGGTCGCGACCTACCGGCTGCTGGAGTCGTGGGGGGTGCGGCCGAGGCTGCTGCTGGGGCACTCCGTCGGCGAGCTGGCGGCCGCGCATGTCGCCGGGGTGCTGTCGCTGCCCGACGCCTGCGCGCTGATCGCGGCGCGCGGCCGGCTGATGCGGGCGCTGCCGGCCGGCGGTGCGATGGCCACCGTCGAGGCGACTCCGGACGAGGTCGCCGAAGTCCTCGCCGGAGGCCAGGACTTGGCCCGAGCGGTGGATCTCGCCGCCGTCAACGGCCCGCGCGCGGTCGTCATCGCCGGGGACACCGACCGGGTGCTGGAGCTGGCCGGCGTCTTCGAGGCCAGGGGCCGCCGCACCCGGCGACTGCGGGTCAGCCACGCCTTCCACTCGCCGCGCATGGAGCCGATGCTCGACGAGTTCCGGCAGGTCGCCGCTTCACTGTCGTACGCGCCCGCCCGCATCCCGATCGTCTCCACCGTGACCGGTGCCCTCACTGCTCCGGAGGAGCTGGCGTCCGCGGACCACTGGGTGGCGCACGCCCGGCAGACCGTACGGTTCCTGGAGGGTGTACGTGCCGCCGAGGCGGCGGGCGCGTCCGCCTTCATCGGCATCGGACCGGACGCGGCGCTGCCCGGCCTGGCGCGCGACAGCCTCACCGGGCAGCCGCGGCCGGTCGCCCAGACCGTCTCCGCGCCGACCCTGCGACGCGGCCAGGACGACGCGGAAACGGTGCTGACCGCGCTGGCCCGCCTGTACACGCACGGCGTGGACCTCGACTGGCCGGCCGCCCTCGGAGAGGAGCCGGCTGCCGCCGCGTCGCACGTGGCCCTGCCGACGTACGCCTTCCAGCGGCGCCGGCACTGGCTGGCGGAGCGTACACGGCAGGGTCCCGCCGGGGGGACGGCAGCGCCGGGCCCGACGGCGGCTCCCAAGGCGCCGGCTCCTCCTGAGGCGGCGGGCGGTCCGGTGGAGCCGGGCGCCGAGCCGGAGTCCGCAGCGTCGTCGGCGACTTCGACGACCTCGGCCTCGACGGCGGCTTCGACGGCGGACGCGGCTTCGGCTTCGGCTTCGGCTTCGGCTTCGGCCGGTGACCGTACCGGCCTGGACGCCCTGCTCGACGTGGTCCGGGAAAACGCGGCCGTCGTCCTCGGTCACGCCTCCGGCGCGGAGGTACGCGCCGACCGCAGCTTCAACGACCTCGGCCTGGACTCGCAGGGCGCGGTGGAACTGCGCGACCGCCTCGCGGCCGAGACCGGCCTCGCCCTGCCCTCGACCCTCACCTACGACTACGCCAACCCGACCGTCCTCGCGGCCCACCTGCACACCGAGTTGCACGGCGGCGCGGACGGCCGGCCCGAGGACGACGTACCCCACGCCGGAACAGGCACCGACACCGGCGAGCCGATCGCCATCGTCGGGATGGCCTGCCGCTACCCCGGCGGCGCCAGCACCCCCGACGCGCTCTGGCAGTTGGTGGCCGACGGCCGCGACGTGATCGGCGCGATGCCCACCAACCGCGGTTGGAACCTGGCGGAGTTGTACGACCCGGACCCGGACCGCCCCGGCACCACCTACGTCAAGTCCGGCGGATTCCTGCACGACGCGGGCGAGTTCGACCCGGCGTTCTTCGGTATCAGCCCGCGCGAGGCCGCCGCCATGGACCCGCAGCAGCGGCTGCTGCTGACCAGCGCCTGGGAGACCCTGGAGCACGCCCGGCTCGACCCGACGACGCTGCACGGCACCCGCACCGGCGTCTTCGTCGGCGCCACCGCGCAGGAGTACGGCCCGCGGCTCCACGAGTCCGCGGCCGGCCACGACGGCCACATCTTCACCGGCACGACCACGTCGGTCGCCTCCGGCCGGATCGCGTACACCCTCGGTCTTGAGGGCCCGGCCCTCACCGTCGACACCGCGTGCTCGTCCTCGCTCGTGGCCGTCCACCTCGCGGTGCAGGCGCTGCGCCGCGGCGAGTGCACGCTGGCGCTGGCCGGGGGCGCCACCGTGATGGCCGGGCCCGGCATGTTCATCGAGTTCAGCAGGCAGCACGGGCTCGCCGCGGACGCGCGCTGCAAGGCGTTCGCCGACGGAGCCGACGGCACCGCGTGGGCCGAGGGCGTCGGCATGCTGCTACTGGAGCGGCTGTCGGACGCCGAGCGCAACGGGCACCGCGTGCTCGCGGTCGTCCGCGGCAGCGCGGTCAACCAGGACGGCGCGAGCAACGGCCTGGCCGCCCCCAGCGGCCCGGCCCAACAGCGGGTGATCCGGGCGGCGTTGGCCGACGCACGGCTCGCCCCGCAGGACGTCGACGCCGTCGAGGCGCACGGCACAGGCACCGCGCTGGGCGACCCCATCGAGGCGCAGGCCGTCCTCGGCACGTACGGCCGCGAGCGGCCCGCCGACCGCCCGCTGCACCTCGGCTCCCTGAAGTCCAACATCGGCCATTCCCAGGCAGCCGCGGGCGTCGGCGGCGTGATCAAGATGGTCCAGGCCATGCGCCACGGTGTCCTGCCCCGCACGCTGCACGTCGACGCCCCCTCCCACCACGTCGACTGGTCCCCCGGCACGGTCGCCCTGCTCACCGACCCGCTGCCGTGGTCCACCGAATCCCCCGACCGCCCCCGCCGGGCGGCGGTGTCCTCCTTCGGGATCAGCGGCACCAACGCCCACCTCATCCTCGAACAGGCCCCCTCGTCAGCGGAGTCGGCGACCCCCGAGGACGGTACGGACGCGGGCGACACGCCGGCGGTCGCGGTCCCGGTGCTGCTGTCCGCGCGGAGCGGCCAGGCGCTGAAGGAGCAGGCCAGGCGGCTGCGCGAACATGTCGCTGCCCGGCCCGCGGTGGCGTTGGCGGATGTCGCGCTGGCTTCTGCCACGACGCGGACGCAGTTCGAGCATCGGGCAGCGGTCATCGCCTCCACCCACGAGGAGTTGACGACCGCGCTGGACCGCTTCGTCAACGACGACCCCGCATCCGACGCCTACACCGCCACAGCCCCGCCCGAACCCCCCAAGACCGTGCTGGTCTTCCCCGGCCAGGGCTCGCAGTGGCCCGGCATGGCACAAGAACTGCTACGCACCGACCCGGTCTTCACCGAGCACATCGAGGCCTGCCACCACGCACTCGCACCCTTCACCGACTGGCACCTCATCGACACCCTCAACCAGACCCCGGGAGCCGCCGACCCCGACCGCGTCGACGTCCTCCAGCCGATGCTGTGGGCCACGATGATCTCCCTCGCCAAGCTCTGGCAGCACCACGGACTCGCCCCCCACGCGGTCATCGGCCACTCACAAGGCGAGATCGCCGCAGCCCACATCGCAGGCGCCCTCACCCTCCAAGACTCCGCCCGCATCATCGCCCTACGCAGCCAGACCTTCACCACCATCGCCGGACACGGCACCATGCTCCACGTCCCCCTCCCCGCAGAAAACCTCCACGAACGGCTCGCAGACCACACCGGCGTCACCATCGCCACCCTCAACAGCCCCGCCAGCACCACCCTGTCCGGAGACGTAGACGCCATCCACCAGCTGCACGCCGCCTTGCAAACCGAGCAGATCGACAGCCGCCTCGTCCCCGTCGACTACGCCTCACACTCCCCCCACATCGACCCCCTCAAAGAACAGATCCTGCGGGAACTCGCACCCACCACCCCCCAACCCGCCACCATCCCCTTCCACTCCACCACCCACCCCCAGAACACCCCCACCGACACCACCACACTGGACGCCGCCTACTGGTACGACAACCTCCGCCAACCCGTCCAACTCCACGCCACCACAACCCACCTCATCACCACCGGCCACACCCTCTTCATCGAACCCAGCCCCCACCCCGTCCTCACCCACGCCATCCACCAAACAGCCCAAAACCACCCCCAAGGCCAACCCGTCACCGCCCTCGGCACCCTCCGCCGCAACCACGGCACACCCACAGACCTCACAACCGCCCTCGCCAAAGCACACACCCACAACACCCCCATCAACTGGAAAACCCTCTTCGCCAACACCCCCACCACCGACCTCCCCACCTACCCCTTCCAAACCACCCACTACTGGCTCACACCGCCCGCCGCGGCCGGCGACCTGGCGCACGCCGGGTTGCGGGACACCGACCACCCCCTGCTCGCCGCGGTCGTCCAGCTGCCGGACGACGGTGTCCTCTACACCGGGCGGATCTCCCTCGCCGACCACCCGTGGCTCGCCGACCACGCCGTCGGCGACACCGTGCTGCTGCCCGGCACCGCCTTCGTCGAACTCGCCCTCCACGCAGGCCAGGACACCGGGCACGACACCGTCGACGAGCTGACCCTCGAAGCCCCGCTCCTCCTGCACACCGGCCAGGCGGTCCAGCTCCACCTCACCCTGAGCGCGCCCGACGACGCCGACCGGCGCACCCTCACCGTCCACTCGCGTCCCGAACCGGCCGACGCCGACGACCCCGACGCCGCCGCCTGGACCCGGCACGCCTCCGGCACGCTGGCCGCCTCGCAGGGGCCCGCTTTGAACCTGACGGACACGGCGTGGCCGCCCGCGGCGGCCGATCTGCTGGACACCGACATGCTGTACGCGGAGTTGCTCGCCCGGGGTTACAGCTACGGACCCGCCTTCCAGGCGGTCACCGCGGCCTGGCAGGACGGCGACGACCTCTACGCCGAGTTGCAACTCGCCCCCGACCAGCGGGATTCGGCGGCGGACTACGGCATCCACCCGGCGCTGCTGGACGCCGCCCTGCACCCGGGTCTCGGGACTCCGGGCGCGGGCGGGGCCGCCGGGGGTACGGGCACCGGTCTGCCGTTCGCGTGGCGCGGGGTGCGGCTGCACGCCGTGGGCGCCGCGGCCGTGAGGGCGCGGATCGCGCGGACCGGCGCCGACGCGGTGTCGTTCGTCCTGATGGACGCCGAGGGTGTCCCGGTGGCGTCCGTGGAGTCGGTGGCGCTACGGCCCGTACGTCTGGCGGACCTGGAGCGCATGGCGGGTGCGGCGGGCGAGAACGGGGCGGCCGGGGACCTGTTGCGGCTGGAGTGGCCCGTCGTCCGGCTGCCCGCGGGCGGGCCGGCCGCGCTGGTCGTGCTGGACGACGGGGGCGACGGGATCGCGGCTGCGTTGCGGGCGCACGTTCCGGGCGTACGGGTGATCGCCGGCCTCCCGGCTGGGCCGGATGGAGCCGGCGATTCGGGTGGCGCGGGTGAACGGGCCGCCGGTGAGCCGCTGTTGCCTGAGGGCGCCGTGGTCGTCGTGCCGGGGCTTTCGTGCGCGGCGCTGGTGAGCGGGACCGAGGCGGGCGACCCGGTGCCGTGCGCGGCCCCGTCGCCGGCCGGGGTGCCGGAGCGTACGCATGTGATGGTGCACCGCTTCACCGCGCTGGCGCGGCGGTGGCTCGCCGACGAGCGGTACGCCGGGGCCCGGCTGGTCGTCGCGACCAGGGGCGCGGTGTCGGTCGACGGCGACGACGACGTGAGCGACATGCCCGCCGCGGCGCTCTGGGGCCTGGTCAGAACCGCGATGGCCGAGCACTCTGACCGGTTCGGCCTGGTGGACGTCGACCATGACAGCGCCTCGTATCTGGCGCTGGCGACGCTGCTGGGCGGCCCGGTGCGACAGGCCGCGCTGCGCGGCGGCCAGGTGCACGTACCGCGCCTCGTACGCGTCCCGGCGCAGCCGGAGGCGGCCGAGGAAGAAGCCGTGGCGGCGCTGCGGTTCGGCGGCCCGGACGCCACGGTGCTGGTGACCGGCGGCACCGGCGCACTGGGCCGGCTGACGGCCCGCCATCTGGTGGCCGAACACGGAGTGCGCAACCTGGTGTTGACCAGCCGGCGCGGCGAGGCGGCACCCGGCGCCCGGGAGGCGGTGGCCGAACTGGCCGCGCTGGGAGCGAAGGTGCGGGTCGCGGCGTGCGACGTCGCGGAACGCGACCAGGTCGCCGCCCTGTTGGACTCGATCCCGGCGCGGCACCCGCTCCGGGCGGTGGTGCACCTGGCGGGCGTACTCGACGACGGCGTCCTGACCTCGATGACGCCGGAGCGCACCTCGGCGGTCCTGCGGCCGAAGGTCGACGCGGCCTGGCACCTGCACACGCTGACCCGTGAACTCGACCTGGTGGCCTTCGTGTTGTTCTCCTCCGTGACCGGGGTGCTGGGCAGCGCCGGCCAGGGCAGCTACACCGCCGCGAACGCCTTCCTCGACGGCCTGGCCGGCCACCGCAGGGCCCGCGGCCTGGCCGCGACCTCCCTCGCCTGGGGGCTGTGGGCCGATCAGGACGGCGCGAGCATGACCGGCCACCTGGACCGAGCGGATCTGGAGCGGATGGCGCGGTCCGGCGTCGCCGCCCTGACCCCGGGAGCGGGGACGGCGCTGCTGGACGCGGCGCTCGCGGCCGGTGGCGCGGACGCGGTGCCGATGCGTCTGGAGCCCGCGGCGCTGCGCCGGCGGGCCGCGGACGGCATGCTGCCCGACGTCCTGCACGGCCTGGTCAGGACGCCGGTACGCCGTGCGGCGGCCGGCGCGGCGTCCGACGACGCCACGGGGGCCGCGCCCGGCGGTCTCGCCGGGCGGCTCGCGGCGGTGTCCGCTGAGCAGCGGGCCACGGTGGTGCTCGACCTGGTGCGGACGCACGCGGCGACCGTGCTGGGGCTGGGCGACCCGGGGTCGGTGGCGCCGGACCGGGCCTTCAAGGAGGTCGGCTTCGACTCGCTGACCTCGGTGGAGCTGCGCAACCGGCTCGCGCAGGCGGCCGGGGTGCGGCTGCCCGCCACCCTGGTCTTCGACCACCCCACGCCGGCCCGGCTTGCCGCCTTCGTCCTGCGGGAGGTGGTCGGCGACGCCGACGGGACCCCCGTCTGGGGCGCCCCGGCCGTCGGCGTCGGACCGCGGCCGGTGGACGACGAGGACCCCGTGGTGATCGTCGCGATGAGCTGCCGCTACCCCGGCGGTGTGGACTCCCCGGACGCGCTGTGGGACCTGGTGCTCGACGAGCGCGACGCGATCGGCGAATTCCCCGCCGGGCGGGGCTGGGACACCGACGCGCTGTACCACCCGGACCCCTCGCACCCGGGCACCAGTTACGCCCGGCACGGCGGGTTCCTCTACGACGCCGACGGGTTCGACGCGGCCTTCTTCGGCATCAGCCCGCGCGAGGCGCTCGCCACCGACCCGCAGCAGCGGCTGCTGCTCGAAACGTCGTGGGAGGCCTTCGAGCGGGCCGGCATCGCGCCGGACCGCCTGCGCGGCAGCCGCGCCGGGGTCTTCGTCGGCGTGATGTACAACGACTACGGCTCCCGGCTGCACCGCGTCCCCGAGGACGTCGAGGGCTACGTCGGCAACGGCAGCCGCGGCAGCGTGGCCTCGGGCCGGCTGGCGTACACCTTCGGGCTCGAAGGCCCGGCCGTCACCGTGGACACCGCGTGCTCGTCGTCGCTGGTCGCCCTTCACCTGGGCGCGCAGGCGCTGCGCCGCGGCGAGTGCTCGCTGGCGCTGGCGGGCGGGGTGACGGTGATGGCCACCCCGCAGGTCTTCGTGGAGTTCAGCCGCCAGCGCGGCATGGCGGCCGACGGCCGCTGCAAGGCCTACTCGGCCGCCGCCGACGGCGCCGGCTGGAGCGAGGGCGTCGGCCTGGTGCTGCTCGAACGCCTCTCCGACGCCCGCGCCAACGGCCACCCCGTCCTCGCCGTCCTGCGCGGCTCGGCCCTCAACCAGGACGGCGCCAGCAACGGCCTGACCGCCCCGAACGGCCCGGCCCAGCAGCGCGTCATCGAACAGGCCCTGGCCGACGCCGGTTTGACCACCGCCGACGTCGACGCCGTCGAAGGCCACGGCACCGGTACGGCGTTGGGCGACCCGATCGAGGCGCAGGCCCTGCTCGCGACGTACGGCAGGGGCCGCCCCGCGGAACAGCCCCTGCGGCTGGGCACGGTGAAGTCCAACATCGGCCACACGCAGGCCGCCGCGGGCGTGGCGGGCGTGATCAAAATGGTCCAGGCGATGCGCCACGGTGTGCTGCCGCGCTCCCTCTACGCCGAGGAGCCGTCCCCGCACGTGGACTGGACGGCAGGCGCGGTCTCGCTGCTGTCCTCGACCGAGCAGTGGCCCGAACTGCGCCGTCCGCGCCGGGCGGGCGTGTCGTCCTTCGGCATCAGCGGCACGAACGCCCACGTGATCCTGGAACAGGCGCCCCCGGCGCGGGGTGACGAGCCGGACCTCCCGGCACCGTCGGCTGCCGCCGCCGACCCCCGCGACGCGGGCGGCCACGACTACGCCGCGGACCCCGCGGCCCGTCCGGGCGGTGCGAACGACGCACTCGCCAACGGCGGTTGGGCCGAGACAGGCAGCCTGGACAGCCCCAACAGTGTCGGCGCTCACGGCAGCGCCGCGGGCAACTCCGCCCGGCTGGGCGGCGAGAGCGACGCCAACGCCACCAACTCCGGCGACGCCGGGGATCACAGCAACGCCGCCGGTGTCCCGGCACGATCCGGGAGCGGGGCTGCCGATGCCGCCGACTCCGACGGCTCGGCGGCTGCCGCCGGTGCCGGGGATGAGGGGCCGGTGGTGCCGTGGGTGCTGTCCGCCGCGACCGGGACCGCGCTGCGCGCGCAGGCCGAACGGCTGCACGCGTGGGTCGCGCAGCGGCCCGCGTTGGCGCTGCCGGAGGTCGGCGGGGCGCTGGCGCTCTCCCGTACGGCACTGGCCCACCGGGCGGTGGTGCTCGCCGGGGACCGGCAGGCGGCGTTGGACGGTCTCGCCGCACTCGCGGCGGGCGACGGCACGGAAGGCCCTCAGGGCGCTGCGGGCGCGGCGCGTTCGCTGGGCCGCGCCGGCGCCACCGCCGTTGACGAGGCCGACCGTACAGACACGGCGCAACCCGTGCGCGGCGCAGCGGACGCCACCGGCGACACCGCGGGCGGCAGCAACGGCGTGGATACCGCGCGAGGCCTCCCCGGCGGACCGTCCCGACGCGGCTCGGAGCCGACGCGGCTCCTCCCCGGCACAGCGGACGCCACCGCGAACGGCGCCACCCGCCCAGGCGCCGTGCGAGGTCGGCGCGGCTCGGACGTGGTGCAGCTTCTGCGTGGGACGCCGGGTCGCACGGGCGGTACCGCGTTCCTGTTCACCGGGCAGGGGAGCCAGCGGCTCGGCATGGGGCGGGAACTGCACGCCGCCTTCCCGGAGTTCGCGGTCGTCTTCGACCGGGTGTGCGACCGGTTGGACGGTGCGCTGGAGCGGCCGTTGCGCGCGGTGGTCTGGGCGGCGGAAGGCTCGGCGGACGCCGCGCTGCTGGACCGGACGGAGTACGCGCAGCCCGCCCTGTTCGCGCTGGAGACCGCGCTGTACCGGCTGTTGGAGGCGCACGGGCTGCTGCCCGACGTGGTCGTCGGGCACTCGCTCGGTGAGATCACCGCGGCGCACGTGGCCGGAGTGCTCTCCGAGGAGGACGCCTGCACGCTGGTCGCCGCCCGCGGCAGGCTGATGGGTGCGGTACGGCCCGACGGGGCGATGGCGGCGATCGGGGCGCCGGAGGCGGAGGTCGCGGAGTCGCTCGCCGGGTACGACGGACGGGTGTCGGTCGCGGCCGTCAACGGCCCCTCGGCGAGCGTGGTCTCGGGCGACGCGGACGCGGTCGCCGCGGTGGTCTCGGAGTGGCGGGAGCGTGGTGCCCGCACCAAGCAGCTGACGGTGTCCCGGGCCTTCCATTCCGCGCACATGGACGAGGTGGCCGCGCCCTTCCGCGAGGTGCTGGCAGGGCTGCGGTTCGGCACACCGGCCATCCCGCTGGTGTCCAACCTGAGCGGCGCGCTCGCCGACGCCGATGGCCTCGGCTCGCCCGAGCGCTGGGTGGACCACATCCGCCGGCCGGTGCGGTTCGCCGACGGTGTGGCGGCCGCGGCGGCGCTCGGAGTGACCCGCTGGGTGGAGTTGGGCCCCGACCCGGTGCTGACCGCGATGGTCGACGACACGCTGTCGGCCGAAGCTCAGGAGGGCGCCGCGCTGGTCGCGACGCTGCGCTCGGGCCGCCCGGAGGTCCGCGGGGTGGTCGCGGCGCTGGCCGGCGCGTGGGCGGACGGCCTCGCCGTTCGCCTGCCCGGCCTGCCGGAACGCCTCGCGCACCCGCTGCCGGACCTGCCGACGTACGCCTTCCAGCGGCGCAGGTTCTGGCTGGCGGGCGAGGCCGCTGACGGCGGCGGTGCGGACCGGCTGGGTCTGGACGCGAGCGAGCACCCGCTGCTGGGCGGCGCGGTGCCGCTGGCCGGGGACGACGGGCTGCTGCTGACCGGCCGGCTGTCGGCGGCCGCGCATCCGTGGCTGACCGACCACGTGGTCGGTGACTCCGTGCTGCTGCCCGCGACCGCCTGGGTCGAGCTGGCGGCGGCCGCGGGGAGCCGGGTCGGCACTGGGCACATCGCCGAACTCACCCTGGAGCAGCCCTTGGCGCTGCCTTCTTCCGGCGCGGTGCGGGTGCAGCTCGCCGTCGCCGCGCCCGGCCCGGACGGGCGGCGTAATGTGACCGTGCACAGCCGCCCGGCCGGGGACGACGAGCAGCCGTGGACCCGTGTGGTCGCCGGCGTCCTCGCCCCGGAGCCGGAGGGTGCCGCGGGTGAGCCGTGGACGGGCGCCTGGCCGCCGGAGGGGTCGGAACCGGTCGGCGCCGACACCGCGTACGCCCGGCTGGCGGAGCTTGGCCTCGGCTACGGGCCCGCCTTCCAGGGCCTGCGCCGCTTGTGGCGGCACGGCGGCGACACGTACGCGGATGTCGCACTGCCGGCCGAGCTCGACGGCGCAGCAGACGGATACGCGACGCACCCCGCACTCCTGGACGCCGCCTTGCAGGCGCTCAACCTGACCGGGCCCGAGGATGGCGTCGCGCGCCTGCCGTTCTCCTTCTCCGGTGTCACGGTCCACGCGCACGGCGCCGACACGCTCCGGGTACGGCTGTCCCCGGCCGAAGGCGGCGCTGTCGCCGTAAGGGCCTGGGACCCGGCTGGGGCACCGGTGTTGACCGCTGAGTCGCTCTTGCTGCGCGCGCTGCCGGCGGCCCCGGCGGGCGGCGGCCTGCCCGCGGCACCGCTCTATCGCGTCGAGTGGCGTCCGGCGCCCGCGCTGTCGGCCCCCGAGGCCGCACCCACGGGTGCGGGGCTCGCGGTGGTCGGCCCGTCCGGCGCCGGGCTCGCTGCCGTACTTCCCGGCCAGGTGGCCGCCTTCACGGACATCGAGGCGCTGCTGGCCGCACCGGGGCCGCTGCCGGGGACGGTACTGCTGCCGTCAACAGCCCTTGGACGAGCGGACGTCGACACGGACGGATCTACGGTGCCCGGTTCGGCCGACGTCGCCGCTCTGCACGGGCACCTGCACGACCTGGCGGGGCAGTTGCAGGCCTGGACGGGCGACGAGCGCACGGCGGGCTCACGGTTGGTCGTCGTCACCCGCGGCGGCGCCGCGGTCGATCCGGCGGACGAGCCGCGAGGCCGTACGGTCGACCCCGGCGAGGCCCTGATCTGGGGCCTGGTGCGCAGCGCGCAGACCGAACACCCGGGCCGCTTCACCCTGGCGGACGTCGACGGACACGCGGCGTCCTGGGCGACGCTCGCCGCCGTGATCGCGGACGCAACCGACGCCGGGTCCCGGGTCGCAGAACCGCAGATCGCGATCCGCGAGGGCGAGGCCCGGGTACCCCGGCTGGCCCTGCTGCCGGCCGGCAGCAGCCGCACGAGCGGGGACGTACCCGCCTTCTCCCCCGGCGGAACCGTCCTGATCACCGGCGGCACCGGCGCCCTGGGCGCGCTGACCGCGCGGCATCTCGTCGCCGAACACGGCGTACGCCACCTGCTGCTGGTCAGCCGGCGCGGCCCGGACGCGCCAGGCGCCGAGGAGTTGGCGGAGGAGTTGGCCGCGCTCGGCGCGGAGGTCATGGTGGCCGGGTGCGACACCGCCGACCGGGACGCGCTGGCCGCCCTGTTGGCCGCGGTGCCCGCCGACCGGCCGCTGACCGCGGTGGTGCACGCGGCCGGTGTCGCCGACGACGCGGCCTTCGACGGGCTGACCCCCGACCGTATCGACGGGGTGCTCGCGCCGAAGCTGGACGCGGCCGTACACCTGTACGAGCTGACCGGCGGTGCGGGCGCACCCGCCTTCGTGCTGTTCTCGTCGGTGGCCGGCACGCTGGGCACCGCGGGGCAGGCCGCGTACGCCGCGGCGAACGCCTTCCTGGACGCCTTCGCGGTACGGCTGCGCGCCGGGGGCCGGGCCGCGCAGTCGCTGGCGTGGGGCTGGTGGGATCTCGACGCGGGACTGGCCGCCGGGCTGGGCGAGGGCGACCGGCGCCGGCTGCGCGCCCTGGGGCTCGCGCCGCTCAGCGCGCGGCAGGGCCTGGCCCGGCTGGACGCGGCTCTGGCGAGCGGCGAGCCCGCGGTGGTCACCGCCCGTCTCGACCTGGCGGGGGCGCTGCCGGGGGGTGCGGAACCACCGGTCGTCCTGCGGGACTTGCTGCGCCCGGCGGGTCGCCGCTCCGCGGTGAGCGGCGCCTCCGCTCGCGACGGGGCCGCCAAGACCGAGGCGGGCGGCGGCGGTTCTGACAGCGACACCCTGCGGGCGAAGCTCGCCGACCTGTCCCCCGGCGACCAGCAGACGCTGCTCGCCGACCTCGTCGGCACGCACGTCGCGGGTGTGCTCGGGCACACCGGCACCGAGGCGATCAGCGCCGAACAGCCCTTCCGGGAGCTGGGGTTCGACTCGCTGACCGCGGTCGAGCTGCGCAATCTGCTGGGCCGGGCCACCGGGCTGCGGCTGCCGGTGGGCGTCGTCTTCGACCACCCGACGCCGGCGGCGCTGGCCGGGCACCTGCTCACCGCGCTGGCCCCGGCGCCGGCCGACCCGCGCAGCCGCTTCCTCGACGAGCTCGAACGCCTCGAAGCGGTGCTCGCCACCCTCAGCGGTGCCGAGCTGGCCGACCACCCGGACGGCGGCGACCCCGGCCAGGACGCGGCGGTCGCCTCGCGGCTGCGATCGCTGGCGTCGCGCTGGAGCGGGCTCACCGAGGGCCCGGCGGACGGCGGCGAGGCGCCCTCGGACAGCGATGGATCGCCCTCCGCGGTATCCGTGGCCGACACGGTCGCCGCCGCCACCGACGACGAGATTTTCGACCTGCTCGACCAGCGGTTCGGGTTGGACCGCCGCGATACGCGACCCGACCTTCTCGACGGCTGAGAAGACCGAGACGACTGAGACGGATGGCACAGATGGCCAACGAAAACCGGCTGCGGGAATACGTGAACCGGCTCGCGGTCGAACTGGACGACGCCCGCGAGCAGTTGCGCAAGGCGGTCGACCGCGAGCACGAGCCGATCGCCGTCATCGGCATGGCCTGCCGCTACCCGGGCGGCGTCCGCACCCCTGAGGACCTGTGGTCCGTGCTGCGCGACGGCACCGACGCGGTGGGGCCCTTCCCCGCCGACCGCGGCTGGGACGTCGAGCGGCTGTACGACCCGTCGCCGGACGCCGTCGGCCACTCCTACGTCCGCGAGGGCGGCTTCCTGCACGACGCGGCCGACTTCGACCCGGCCTTCTTCGGCATGTCCCCGCGCGAGGCCGCCGCCACCGACCCGCAGCAGCGGTTGCTGCTGGAGACGGCCTGGGAGGCCTTCGAGCACGCCCGGTTGCGCCCGGCGGACCTGCGCGGCACCGACACGGGCGTCTTCACCGGAGTGATGTACGACGACTACGGCTCGCGGCTCACGCCCGCGCCGGCCGGCTTCGAGGGCTACCTCGTCAGCGGCAGCGCGGGCAGCGTCGCCTCGGGGCGTATCGCCTACGCGCTCGGCCTTGAGGGCCCGGCCGTCACCGTGGACACCGCGTGCTCGTCGTCGCTGGTCTCGGCCCACCTCGCCTGCCGGGCGCTGCGCGACCGCGAGTGCTCGCTCGCCCTGGCCGGCGGCGTGACGGTGATGGCGACCCCGGCGACCTTCGTGGAGTTCAGCAGGCAGCGCGGCCTGGCGCCCGACGGGCGCTGCAAGCCCTTCGCGGCGGCCGCCGACGGTACCGGCTGGGCCGAGGGCGCGGGGCTGCTGCTGCTGGAGCGGCTGTCGGACGCCCGGCGGAACGGCCACCGCGTGCTGGCCGTCATCCGCGGCAGCGCCGTCAACCAGGACGGCGCGAGCAACGGCCTGACCGCCCCCAACGGCCCCTCCCAGGAACGCGTCATCCGTGCCGCGCTGGCCCACGCGCGGCTGGCGCCGCACGACGTCGACGCGGTCGAGGCCCACGGCACCGGCACCGAACTCGGCGACCCCATCGAGGCGCAGGCCCTGGTCAACACCTACGGCCGCAACCGCCCGGCGGAGCGCCCGCTGCGGCTGGGCTCGCTGAAGTCCAACCTCGGGCACACGCAGGCCGCCGCTGGCGTGGGCGGCATCATCAAGATCATCCTGTCGCTGGAGCACGGCACCCTGCCGCGCACCCTGCACGTGGACGCCCCGTCGCCGCACGTCGACTGGGCGGCGGGCGCGGTGTCGCTGCTCACCGAGCCCGTGCCGTGGCCGCGTACGGACCGTCCCCGGCGGGCGGCGGTGTCCTCGTTCGGCATCAGCGGGACGAACGCGCACGTGATCATCGAGGAGGCGCCGGGGCAGACCGCCGTAACCCCGTCGCCCGAGGTCGCGCCGGCAGCGCCCCCCGCCCCCGTCGTGCCCTGGGTGCTGTCCGGGCGCACCGAGGACGCGCTGCGGGCGCAGGCCGAACGGCTGCTCGACCACGCCGACCGCACCCCGTCGGCGTCGCCCGCCGACGTCGGGCTGACGCTGGCGACGGCCCGTACCGCGTTCGACCACCGGGCGGTGGTCCTCGGGGCCGACCGCGACGGCCTGTTGGGCGGCCTCCGCGCCGCCGCCGCCGGGCGGCCCGCCCCCGGCCTGGTCACCGGCAAGGCCCGGCGCGGCACGCGCACCGCGTTCCTCTTCACCGGCCAGGGCAGCCAGCGGCCGCGCATGGGGCAGGAGTTGTACGCGGCCTTCCCGGCCTACGCTGCCGCCTTCGACGAGGTGTGCGCGCATCTGGACCCGCTGCTCGAACTCCCCCTCAAGCAGGTGGTCTTCGCGGCCGAGGACGACCCGCGCGCGGCGCTTGTCGACCGTACCGACCTGACGCAGGCCGCGCTGTTCGCCCTTGAGGTGGCCTCCTACCGCCTGGTGACCTCGTGGGGTCTGGCGCCCGACGTGCTGCTCGGCCATTCCATCGGCGAGTTGGCCGCCGCGCATGTCGCCGGTGTGCTCGACCTCCCGGACGCGGCCCGACTGGTCGCCGCCCGCGGGCGGTTGATGGCGACGACCCGCAAGGACGGCGCCATGGCCGCCCTTGAGGCGACCGAGGAGGAGCTGCGGCCGGTGCTCGACGCCGAGCCCGCGCTGAGCCTGGCCGCCGTCAACGGGCCGGCGTCCACGGTCGTCTCAGGCGACGAGGACGCGGTGGCGCGGGCCGTGGAGCTGTGGCGGGCCCGGGGGCGGCGCACAAAGCGGCTCGTCGTCGGACACGCCTTCCACTCGGCGCACATGGACCCCGTCCTGGAAGCCTTCCGAGCCGTCGCCGAGCAGTTGACCTTCTCGGCACCGTCCGTGCCGATCGTCTCCGACGTGACCGGCAGGCCCGCCACCGACGCGGAGCTTCGCTCCCCCGACTACTGGGCCCGCCACCTGCGCGGCACCGTCCGCTTCCACGACGGCGTGCGGTGGCTGCACGACAGCGGCGTCACCGCGTACCTGGAGTTGGGGCCGGACGCCGTACTGACGGCGCTGGCGCGGGAGAGCGTGGAGGTCGCGGCGTCCATTGCCAGCGAGGGCGAGGCCCCGGCCGCACCCGCCTTCGCCGCGCTGCTGCGCGCCGACCGGCCCGCCGCGCTCACCGCCCCGGCGGCAGCGGCCGAACTCCACGTGCACGGTGGCCCCGTGGCCTGGGAGACCTTCTTCGACCCGGCCGCGGCGCGCGCGGTGGACCTGCCCGCCTACCCCTTCCAGCGGGAGCGCCACTGGCTGGACGCGCCCGCGGCGGCGGCCGGCGGTGACCCGGCCGGGGTCGGCCAGTCGCCGGCCGGGCATCCGCTGCTGGGAGCGGTGGTGCGGCTCGCGGAGGACGGCGGCTCGGTGCTGACCGGGCGGCTGTCCCTCGCCGACCATCCGTGGCTCGCGGACCACGCCGTCGCCGGCACGGTGCTGCTGCCCGGCACCGCCTTCGTCGAACTCGCCCTGCACGCGGGCGAGGACACCGGCCATGACACCGTCGAGGAGCTGACCCTCGAAGCCCCGCTCGTCCTCGCCCCGGACCAGGCGGTGCAGTTGCAGGCCGCCGTCGCCGCCCCCGACGGCACCGGGCGGCGCACGATCACCTTCCACTCCCGTCCCGAGCCCGCGGACGAGGCCGCGCCGGCCCCGTGGACCCGGCATGCCACCGGCGTCCTCGCGGCCGGTGGCCCGGCCCCGGACCCGGCGGCCGCGAGCGGGAGCCGGCCGCCCACGGGAGCCGAACCGCTCGACCTCACCGGGGCCTACGACATTCTGGCCGCACGCGGCTACGGCTACGGGCCGGCCTTCAGGAACCTCACCGCCGCCTGGCAGGACGGCGACCACCTCTACGCCGAGGTCCGGCTCGGCGCGGACGACCCGGAGCAGGACCCGCGGCAGGCGGCGGACTACGGGCTCCATCCGGCTTTGCTGGACAGCGCGCTGCACGCCCTGGTGGTCGCGGCGGACGGCGGGACGCGGCTGCCGTTCGCGTGGAGCGGAGTACACCTGCACGCCACCGGCGCCACAGCCGCACGCGTCCACCTCACCCGTATCGGCGAGGACGCGGTGGCCGTCGAACTGACCGACCCGGCCGGGCAGCCGCTGGCCACCGTCGAACGGCTGACCACCCGCCCGCTGGACCCCGCCGCCCTGGCGGCCGTACCTGCTGCCCGGGAAGGGGACGCCGCCTTCCACCGGGTCGAGTGGACCGCGCTTCCCCTCGCCAACGCGACCACGGACACGCGGGGTTGGGCGGTCTGGGGCGCGGACACGGTCGGCCTCGGACTGCCGAGCCACCCTGACCTCGACGCGCTGGGCGATCCCGCACCCGCGGTGGCGTTGCGCTTCTTCGCCCCGCCGGACGGCGTGGACCTGGTGGGACGGACGCACGCGGCGGCGGAGGGCACACTGCTGCGGCTCCAGGACTGGCTTGGCAGGCCGCAGACGGAGGACACCCACCTGGTCGTGGTCACCTCTCGCGGCAGCGCGGTCGAGCCCGCGGACGACCCGGACCTGGTGCAGGCGACGGTGACCGGCCTCGTGCGGACCGCGCAGAGCGAGCACCCGGGGCGGATCACCCTCATCGACCTGGACGGCCACCCCTTCTCGACCGCGGCCCTGGCCGAGGCGATCGGGACAGTCCGGGCGGCCGACGAGCCGTACACCGCCCTGCGCAAGGGCGAGCTGTACGCTCCCCGGCTGACCAACACCCCGCAGACCCAACTGGCCATCCCCACCGACAGCGACAGCGCCTGGCGGCTCGCCCTCACCTCACCCGGCAGCCCCGACCAACTCGCCCTCCTCCCCGCCCCCGACCTCGAACAGCCGCTCCAACCGGGCCAGATACGCATCCGGCTGGAGGCGGTGGGCCTCAACTTCCGGGACGTGCTGATCACCCTGGGCATGTATCCGCAGCCGGCACCGCACGTCGGATCCGAGGGCGCGGGCGTCATCACCGAAGTCGGCCCCGAGGTCACCGGCTTCGAGGTCGGCGACCGCGTGATGGGCATCCTCACCCACGGCACGGCGGCCACCACGGTCACCGACCACCGGCTGGTCACCCCCGTCCCCGACAGCTGGACGTCCACCGAGGCGGCCGGAGCGATCGTGGTCTACGCGACGGCCTATTACGCCCTGGTGACCCTGGCGGACCTCAAGCCGGGCCAGAACCTTCTCGTCCACACCGCGACCGGCGGCGTCGGCCAAGCCGCCACCCACCTCGCCCGCCACCTCGGCGCCCGCCTGTACGCCACCGCCAGCCTGCCCAAACACCACACCCTCACCGCCGAGTTGGGCTACGACGCCGAGAACATCGCGGACTCACGAACCCACGACTACGCCAACCACCTCCTGGCCCGCACCAACGGCCACGGCATGGACGTCGTCCTGCACTCCCTCGCCCACGAACACACCGACACCACCCTCCGCCTCCTCCCCCGAGGCGGCCACTTCATCGACATGAGCAAAACCGACATCCGCGACCCCGACACCATCAACGCCGACCACCCCGGCACCCGCTACCAGGCCATCGACCTCAACGACGCGGGACCGGACCTCACCCGGGAGATCCTGCACGCCCTGAGCGGCCTGTTCGCGGACGGCACGCTGCCCGCGCTGCCCACCGTGGGCCATCCCTTGCAGCAAGCCCCGCAGGCCATGCGGCAGTTGAGCCAGGCACGGCACATCGGCAAGCTCGCGCTGACCCTGCCCGCACCGGCCCGCCCCGACGGCACCACGCTGATCACCGGCGGCACCGGCGTCCTGGCCGGACTCACGGCGCTGCACCTCGCGGAAAACCACGGCCACCGACGCTTCCTCCTCGCCAGCCGCTCGGGCCCGCACTCGCCCACCGCGACAGAACTCACGGCCAATCTGGCCCAGTTCGGCGCCACCGCCACTCTCGTCGCGGCCGACACCGCCGACCCGGACGCCCTGGCCACCCTGCTCGCCGACATACCCGACGACCACCCCGTCACCACCGTCATCCACGCCGCCGGCACCCTGAACGACGCCACCTTCACCTCCCTCACCCCCGAACAACTACACGCCACACTCACCCCGAAAATCGACACCGCCTACCACCTCCACACCGCCGACCTCCCCCACCTCCAGCACTACGTCCTCTACTCCTCAGCCGCCGCCACCCTCGCCAACCCCGGCCAAGCCAACTACAACGCCGCCAACAACTTCCTCAACGCCCTCGCCCACCACCGCCACACCCACCACCAACCCGCCACCAGCCTCGCCTGGGGCCTATGGGAACAAACCAGCGCCATGACGGGGGCCCTCGACGCAGGGCAACACAGCCGACTGCACCGCAACGGCGTCTCCGCCCTCACCACCCCGCACGCCCTCGCCCTCCTCGACACCGCCCTGGGGTCCGGGCTGACTCTCACGGTGCTCACGCCGATCGACAGCGGTGTGCTCCGCCGCCACCCCGACCCCCGGTCGCTCCCGTCCGTGCTGCGCGACCTCGTACGGCTTCCGCGGCGCACGGCGGCGGCCGCCACGCCGACGGCGGAGGCGGCGGAGTCCTTCGCCGTGAGCCTGAGCCGGCTGCCCGCGGCCGAGCAGCGCAGCACCGTGCTCGCCCTGGTCCGTACCCACACCGCCACCGTGCTGGGGCACGCCACGCCGGAACTCGTACGCAGCGACAACGCGTTCAAGGAGCTGGGCTTCGACTCGCTCACCGCGGTCGAGCTGCGCAACCTGATCAACGCCGCCACCGGGCTGCGGCTGCCCGCCACCCTGGTCTTCGACTACCCGACCCCCGCCGCGCTCGCCGGCCGGATCGTCGCGCTCGTCGCGGAGAGCACCGGCACCACCCCGGCTGACGGCGGCGGGGACCCGATCGGGGCCGAACTCGCCGCGCTGGAGGCCGCCATGGCGGCACTCGCCGGCGACGGCCTGCCGACGGACACGGACCCCGCGCACCACGCCAAGACTGCCGCCCGGCTCCAGGACCTGCTGCGCGCCTGGAATTCCGCATACGCCCCGAAGGACGGCGCCGGCTCCACGACCGACTTCGACTCCGCCTCCGACGACGAGCTGTTCGAGGCGTTCGACAAGGGGCTCGGCAGCGCCCCTTGAGCCGTGCTCCTGACCCGCGCCAACGCGCCCGCCAGGCCCGGCCGCCCCACGGCGACGCGCCGCTCCGAGAGGAATGAGACCCGATGGACAACGAAGAAAAGCTCCGCACCTACCTCAAGCGTGCGATGGCCGATCTTCAGCAGGCTCGCGAACGCCTGCACGACGCCGAGGCGGAGCGGCACGAGCCGATCGCGATCGTCGGGATGGCCTGCCGCTTCCCCGGCGGTGTCAGCACCCCGGACGAGCTGTGGTCGCTGCTGTCCGAAGGGACCGACGCGACAGGGCCGTTCCCGACCGACCGCGGCTGGGACCTGGAAGGCCTCTACGACCCGGACGCCGACCACCTCGGCACCAGCTATACCCGCCGAGGCGGATTCCTCTATGACGCGGGCGACTTCGACGCGGACTTCTTCGGCATCAACCCGCGCGAGGCGCTGGCCACCGACCCGCAACAGCGGCTGCTCCTGCACACCGCCTGGGAAGCGCTGGAGAGCGCCCGGCTCGACCCGACGACGCTGCGCGGCACCCGCACCGGTGTCTTCACCGGTGTGATCGCGCAGGAGTACGTGCCGAGCAGCCGCGACGCCTCGGGGGCCGCCTGCGAGGGGTACTTCCTCATCGGCAACACGACGTCGGTCGCGTCGGGGCGGGTCGCGTACACGCTGGGCCTTGAGGGACCGGCGGTCAGCGTGGACACCGCCTGCTCGTCCTCGCTCGTCGCCCTGCACCTCGCGACCCAGGCGCTGCGCAATGACGAGTGCACGCTCGCGCTGGCGGGCGGTGTGACCGTCCTGCCCAGCCCGAACCCCTTCCTGGAGTTCAGCCGGCAGCGCGGCCTGGCCCCCGATGGTCGGTGCAAGCCCTTCTCCGACAGCGCCGACGGCTTCAGCCTCGCCGAAGGCGTCGGCATGGTGCTGCTGGAACGCCTCTCCGACGCCGAACGCCAAGGCCACCCCGTCCTCGCCGTCATCCGCGGCACCGCCACGAACCAGGACGGCGCCAGCAACGGCCTCACCGCACCCAACGGCCCCTCGCAAGAGCGCGTCATCCGGGCGGCGTTGGCCGACGCGCAGCTGACGACGAACGATGTCGACGTCGTCGAGGCGCACGGCACCGGGACACCGCTGGGCGACCCGATCGAAGCGCAGGCGCTCCAGGCCACCTACGGCAAGGAACGTCCGGCCGAACGGCCGCTGCTGCTGGGCTCGGTGAAGTCGAATATCGGACACACACAGGCCGCCGCCGGAATAGCGGGCGTCATCAAGATGGTCCTCGCCCTCCAAGAAGGGCAGTTGCCCGCCACCCTGCACCTCGACGCACCCTCGCAGCACGTCGACTGGAGCGCGGGCACCATCGCCCTCACCCAGACCGCCATGACCTGGCCCGAAGTCGACCGCCCCCGCCGGGCAGCAGTCTCCTCCTTCGGGATCAGCGGCACCAACGCCCACCTCATCCTCGAACAGGCCCCCTCGTCAGCGGAGTCGGCGACCCCCGAGGACGGTACGGACGCGGGCGACACGCCGGCGGTCGCGGTCCCGGTGCTGCTGTCCGGGAAGACGGCGGACGCCTTGACGGCGCAAGCGGCACGGCTGCGGAGCCGGCTCGCCGACAGCCCCGAGGTGTCGGTCGCGGACGTGGCACTCGCGACGGTCAAAACGCGGACGCAGTTCGAGCATCGGGCAGCGGTCATCGCCTCCACCCACGAGGAGTTGACGACCGCGCTGGACCGCTTCGTCAACGACGACCCCGCATCCGACGCCTACACCGCCACAGCCCCGCCCGAACCCCCCAAGACCGTGCTGGTCTTCCCCGGCCAGGGCTCCCAGTGGCCCGGCATGGCACAAGAACTGCTACGCACCGACCCGGTCTTCACCGAGCACATCGAGGCCTGCCACCACGCACTCGCACCCTTCACCGACTGGCACCTCATCGACACCCTCAACCAGACCCCGGGAGCCGCCGACCCCGACCGCGTCGACGTCCTCCAGCCGATGCTGTGGGCCACGATGATCTCCCTCGCCAAGCTCTGGCAACACCACGGACTCACCCCCCACGCGGTCATCGGCCACTCACAAGGCGAAATCGCCGCAGCCCACATCGCAGGCGCCCTCACCCTCCAAGACTCCGCCCGCATCATCGCCCTACGCAGCCAGACCTTCACCACCATCGCCGGACACGGCACCATGCTCCACGTCCCCCTCCCCGCAGAAAACCTCCACGAACGGCTCGCAGACCACACCGGCGTCACCATCGCCACCCTCAACAGCCCCGCCAGCACCACCCTGTCCGGAGACGTAGACGCCATCCACCAGCTGCACGCCGCCTTCCAAGCCGAGCAGATCGACAGCCGCCTCGTCCCCGTCGACTACGCCTCCCACTCCCCCCACATCGACCCCCTGCGCGAACGCATCCTCAACGACCTCGCCCCCACCACCCCCCAACCCGCCACCATCCCCTTCCACTCCACCACCCACCCCCAAAACACCCCCACCGACACCACCACACTGGACGCCGCCTACTGGTACGACAACCTCCGCCAACCCGTCCAACTCCACGCCACCACAACCCACCTCATCACCACCGGCCACACCCTCTTCATCGAACCCAGCCCCCACCCCGTCCTCACCCACGCCATCCACCAAACAGCCCAAAACCACCCCCAAGGCCAACCCGTCACCGCCCTCGGCACCCTCCGCCGCAACCACGGCACACCCACAGACCTCACAACCGCCCTCGCCAAAGCACACACCCACAACACCCCCATCAACTGGACCGCACACCCCGCACTCCGCGGTGCCCGCCCCACCGACCTCCCCACCTACGCCTTCCGGACCAGCCGCTTCTGGCTGACGCCCTCGGCCGGGAGCGGGAGCGGCGACCCGAGCTGGGTCGGGCAGCAGGCAGTGACACACCCCTTGCTGGGTGCCGCGGTCCAACTCCCGGACGACGGTGTCCTCTACACCGGGCGGATCTCCCTCGCCGACCACCCGTGGCTCGCCGACCACGCCGTCGGCGACACTGTGCTGCTGCCGGGAACGGGGTATGTGGACATCGCCCTGCACGTGGGGGAGTCCGTCGGGACCGATGTGGTCGAGGAGTTGACCCTCGAAACACCGCTGGTGCTCGCCAAGGGGGAGGCCGTCCAGCTCCGGGCGACGCTCACCGCGGCCGACGACACCGGTCGCCGTACCGTCACCGTCCACTCGCGGCCCGAACCTGACGCCGACGACGCCGGCACGACGCCATGGACCCGCCACGCCACCGGCACCCTCACCACGGCCCAAGCGCCCGAGCCCGCACCGACCCCCGCCGACGCCGCCTGGCCGCCCCCCGGCGCCACCCCCATCGACCTCACCGACGCCTACGACAGCCTCACCGCACGCGGCTACACCTACGGCCCCGCCTTCCAGAACCTCACCGCCGCCTGGCAACACGGCGACGACTTCTACGCGGAGCTGGAACTCGACGACGCGAGCGCCGAGGTCGACGGAGCCGACGCCTTCGCCATCCATCCGGCCTTGCTGGACAGCGCCTTGCACCCGCTGGCGCTTGCGGCGGACGGCGGGACGCGGCTGCCGTTCGCCTGGAGCGGAGTACGCCTGCACGCCACCGGCGCCACGGCCGCCCGGGTGCACCTGAGCCGAACCGGCGAGGACTCCCTGGCCATCGAGGTGAGCGATCCGGCCGGGCAGCCGCTGGCCAGTGTCGAACGGCTCACCACCCGCCCGCTGGACCCTGCCGCGCTGGCCGCACTGGGAAGCTCCGGCCACGACTCCGCCCTCTTCCGTGTCGAGTGGGCGCCGCTGCCGGTCGGCGACTCGACTATTGGCAGCGCGCGTTGGGCGGTCTGGGGGGACGAGGACCCGCTGGGGCTCGGCCTGCCCGCACACCCCGGCCTCGACGCCTTCGGCGGGGAGGCTGCCCCCGATGCCGTGCTGCTCGTCCTCTCGCCGGCGGACGGCACCGACGTGGTGGGCCAGGCGCACGCCACCGCCGAAGACGTGCTGCTACGCCTCCAGGACTGGCTGGAGCAGGTGGACTTGGCGAGCATCCCGCTCGTGGTCGTAACCCGCGACGCCGTCGCCGCCGTGCAGGCGGACGACCCGGACCTGGTGCAGGCGACGGTGACCGGCCTCGTACGGACGGCACAGAGCGAGCACCCGGGGCGGATCACCCTCATCGACCTGGACGGCCACCCCTTCTCGACGGCGGCCCTGATCGAGGCGATCGGGACAGTCCGGGCGGCCGACGAGCCGTACACCGCCCTGCGCAAGGGCGAGTTGTACGCACCCCGGCTGACCAACACCCCGCTCCCGGCCCTCGACGTCCCGGAGCCGGACGCCGGTGCCTGGCGGCTGGACCTCACCTCGCCGGGCAGCCCCGACCAACTCGCCCTCCTCCCCGCCCCCGACCTCGACAAGCCCCTGGAAGCCGGGCAGGTCCGGGTCGCGTTGGAGGCGGTGGGCCTCAACTTCCGCGACGTGCTGATCGCGCTGGGGATGTACCCCGTGCCCGCGCCGCACATCGGTTCCGAGGGCGCGGGCATCGTCACGGAGACCGCCGCCGACGTCACGGACGTACGGGTCGGCGACCGTGTGATGGGCATCCTCACGCACGGCACCGGTGCCACCACGGTCACCGACCACCGGCTGGTCATCCCCGTCCCCGACGGCTGGACAACCGCCGAAGCCGCGTCGGCTCCTGTCGCCTACGCGACGGCCTATTACGCCCTGGTGACCCTGGCGGACCTCAAGCCGGGCCAGAACCTTCTCGTCCACACCGCGACCGGCGGCGTCGGCCAAGCCGCCACCCACCTCGCCCGCCACCTCGGCGCCCGCCTGTACGCCACCGCCAGCCTGCCCAAACACCACACCCTCACCGCCGAGTTGGGCTACGACGCCGAGAACATCGCGGACTCACGAACCCACGACTACGCCAACCACCTCCTGGCCCGCACCAACGGCCACGGCATGGACGTCGTCCTGCACTCCCTCGCCCACGAACACACCGACACCACCCTCCGCCTCCTCCCCCGAGGCGGCCACTTCATCGACATGAGCAAAACCGACATCCGCGACCCCGACACCACCAACGCCGACCACCCCGGCACCCGCTACCAGGCCATCGACCTCAACGACGCGGGACCGTCGGGGATTCACGCGGTGCTTGAGGCGTTGCACGCGCTCTTCCGGAGCGGGGCCCTGCCGCCGCTGCCCACGTCGACGTACCCGATCACCCGTGCCCCGCAGGCGCTGCGGCACCTCAGCCAGGCCCGCCACACCGGCAAGCTCGCCCTCACACTCCCCCGGCAGCCCCACCCGGACGGCACGACCCTCATCACCGGCGGCACCGGCCTCCTGGCCGGACTCACGGCGCTCCATCTCGCCGAGAACCACGGCCACCGACGCTTCCTCCTCGCCAGCCGCTCGGGCCCGAACTCGCCCACCGCGACAGAACTCACCACCGCCCTCGCCCAGTTCGACGCCACCGCCACCCTCGTCGCGGCCGACACCGCCGACCCCGACCAACTCGCCACCCTGCTCGCCGACATACCCGACGACCACCCCGTCACCACCGTCATCCACGCCGCCGGCACCCTCGACGACGGCACCTTCAGCTCCCTCACCCCCGAGCGACTGCACACCGTCCTCACCCCGAAGGTCGACACGGCCTACCACCTGCACACCGCCGACCTCCCCCACCTTGAGAGGTACCTCCTCTTCTCGTCGGCGGCCGCCACCCTCGCCAACCCCGGCCAGGCCAACTACAACGCCGCCAACAACTTCCTCAACGCCCTCGCCCACCACCGCCACACCCACCACCAACCCGCCACCAGCCTCGCCTGGGGCCTATGGGAACAAACCAGCGCCCTCACCGAGGGCCTGGACTCCGGCCAGCGCCAGCGCCTGGGGCGACACGGCATCTCCGCCCTCACCACCCCGCACGCCCTCGCCCTCCTCGACACGGCACTGGCCGCACCTGACCCGCTTCTGGTCCCGGTCGGCCTCGACGCGCGGCGGCTGGACCCCGCCGTCGCACCGGCCCTCTTGCGCGGTCTCGTACGGGCGCCCGGCCGGCGGCGGGCGGCAGGCGGGCGGGCCGGTGCGGCGGACGGCAAGGCGGCGGGGCTGGTGGAGCGGCTCGCGCGGCAGTCGCCCGGCGAGGGCGGCGAGACGGTGCTGTCGCTCGTGCGAGCGCACGCCGCCACCGTGCTCGGTCACTCCGCTCCCGACGCCATCGACGCCGGCCGGGGCTTCCTCGACCTCGGGTTCGACTCGCTGACGGCGGTCGAGCTGCGCAACCGGCTCGGCGCGGCGACGGGCCTGCGGCTGGGCAGCACCCTGCTGTTCGACTACCCGACCGCCGGAACCCTCGCCCGCCACCTGTACGCGGAACTCGTGCCGGACAGCGCGGGACAGGCCGCCTCGCCCACCACCCTCATCGCCGAACTCGACCGGTGGGAGGCGGTGTTGACCGCGCCCGAGTACGACCAGGGCGCTCGCGAGACCGTCGCGGCACGGCTGCGCACCCTGCTGGCGAGCGTCACCGGCCGATCCGACGACCCGGGCGACGCCCCGGACGCGGAGGAGCGGATCGCCGAAGCGACGGACGACGACCTTTTCGCGTACATCGACAACGAGTTGGGCGCTTCCTAGCCAGGGCGCCGCTCCCCGGTCACCGATCACCACCCACGAACCACGGATCTCTGATCGCTGGAGATCGTCCTTCTCCTACCGAGGGCTGATACCGGATGGCGAACGAAGAAAAGCTCCGCGACTACCTCAAGCGCGTGACGGCCGACCTCCAGCAGGCGCGGCGCCGGCTGAGCCAGGTGGAGTCCGCACGGCACGAGCCGATCGCCATCGTGGGGATGGCCTGCCGCTTCCCGGGCGACGTACACACCCCGGACGAGCTGTGGTCGCTGCTGGTCGACGGGACCGACGCCACCGGCCCGCTGCCCGAGGACCGGGGCTGGAGCCTGGAGGAGCTGTACGACCCGGACCCCGACCGCACGGGGGCGTCGTACGCGCGCACGGGCGGATTCCTGCGCGACGCGGGCGACTTCGACGCCTCGTTCTTCGGTATCAACCCGCGCGAGGCGCTGGCCACCGACCCGCAGCAACGGCTGCTCCTGCACACCGCCTGGGAAGCGCTGGAGAGCGCCCGGCTCGACCCGACGACGCTGCACGGCACCCGCACCGGCGTCTTCACCGGCGTGATCGCCCAGGACTACGCCACCCGACTCGCCCCCGAGCACGCGCAAGACCTGGAGGGCTACCTCGCCACCGGCAACACCACGTCGGTCGCGTCCGGGCGGATCGCCTACACCCTCGGGCTCGAAGGCCCGACCCTCACCGTGGACACGGCCTGCTCCTCGTCCCTGGTCGCCATCCACCTCGCCTCGCAGGCCCTGCGCGGCGACGAGTGCTCGCTCGCACTGGCCGGCGGCGCCACCGTGATCTCGGCGCCCAACCCCTTCCTGGAGTTCAGCCGGCAGCGCGGCCTGGCACCCGACGGGCGCTGCAAGCCCTTCTCCGACAGCGCCGACGGCTTCAGCCTCGCGGAAGGCGCGGGCCTCGTCGTCCTGGAACGCCTGTCCGACGCCCGGCGGAACGGCCACCGCGTGCTCGCCGTCATCCGTGGCAGCGCGGTCAACCAGGACGGCCAGAGCAGCCAGTTGACCGCTCCCAACGGGCCGTCCCAGCAGCGGGTGATCCGGGCGGCGTTGGCCGACGCGCGACTCACCACGAACGATGTCGACGTCGTCGAGGCGCACGGCACCGGGACACCGCTGGGCGACCCGATCGAGGCGCAGGCGCTCCAGGCCACCTACGGCAAGGAACGTCCGGCCGAACGGCCGCTGCTGCTGGGCTCGGTGAAGTCGAATATCGGACACACACAGGCCGCCGCCGGAATAGCGGGCGTCATCAAGATGGTCCTCGCCCTCCAAGAAGGGCAGTTGCCCGCCACCCTGCACCTCAACGCACCCTCGCAGCACGTCGACTGGAGCGCGGGCACCATCGCCCTCACCCAGACCGCCATGACCTGGCCCGAAGTCGACCGCCCCCGCCGGGCAGCAGTCTCCTCCTTCGGGATCAGCGGCACCAACGCCCACCTCATCCTCGAACAGGCCCCCGTCGAGGAGGACGAGGATACGGTCGCCGAGGCGGCCGAACGGCACGTCGTGGGACCTTGGTTGCTGTCCGCCCGCACGCACGATGCCCTGATCGACCAGGCTCGTCGGCTGCGCACGCACCTCGACCGGCACCCCGGTGAGGACCCGCACCACCTCGCCGCCGCCCTCGCCACGACCCGCACCCACTTCACCCACCGCCTCGCCGTCACCAGCCCGACGCGTGAAGAACTAGTGGCGGCCCTGGACCAGTTCGCGGCGAGCGAGCCCGCTTCCGACGTCTACGAGGCCGTGGCGCCGACGGACACGCCGAAGACGGTGCTGGTCTTCCCCGGCCAGGGCTCCCAGTGGCCCGGCATGGCACAAGAACTGCTACGCACCGACCCGGTCTTCACCGAGCACATCGAGGCCTGCCACCACGCACTCGCACCCTTCACCGACTGGCACCTCATCGACACCCTCAACCAGACCCCGGGAAGCGCCGACCCCGACCGCGTCGACGTCCTCCAGCCGATGCTGTGGGCCACGATGATCTCCCTCGCCAAGCTCTGGCAACACCACGGACTCACCCCCCACGCGGTCATCGGCCACTCACAAGGCGAGATCGCCGCAGCCCACATCGCAGGCGCCCTCACCCTCCAAGACTCCGCCCGCATCATCGCCCTACGCAGCCAGACCTTCACCACCATCGCCGGACACGGCACCATGCTCCACGTCCCCCTCCCCGCAGAAAACCTCCACGAACGGCTCGCAGACCACACCGGCGTCACCATCGCCACCCTCAACAGCCCCGCCAGCACCACCCTGTCCGGAGACGTAGACGCCATCCACCGACTCCACGAGGTATTGCAAACCGAGCAGATCGACAGCCGCCTCGTCCCCGTCGACTACGCCTCACACTCCCCCCACATCGACCCCCTCAAAGAACAGATCCTGCGGGAACTCGCACCCACCGCGCCCCAACCCGCCACCATCCCCTTCCACTCCACCACCCACCCCCAAAACACCCCCACCGACACCACCACACTGGACGCCGCCTACTGGTACGACAACCTCCGCCAACCCGTCCAACTCCACGCCACCACAACCCACCTCATCACCACCGGCCACACCCTCTTCATCGAACCCAGCCCCCACCCCGTCCTCACCCACGCCATCCACCAAACAGCCCAAAACCACCCCCAAGGCCAACCCGTCACCGCCCTCGGCACCCTCCGCCGCAACCACGGCACACCCACAGACCTCACAACCGCCCTCGCCAAAGCACACACCCACAACACCCCCATCAACTGGAAAACCCTCTTCGCCAACACCCCCACCACCGACCTCCCCACCTACCCCTTCCAAACCACCCACTACTGGGTGAAGAGCAGCGCAGGGTCGGGCGATGTGGCGCGGGCCGGGCTCACGCGGACGCAACATCCGCTGCTCGGTGCGGTGGTGCGGCTCGCGGAGGACGGCGGCTCGGTGCTGACCGGGCGGCTGTCGTCACGCGACCATCCGTGGCTGGCTGATCACGCCGTCGCCGGCACGGTGCTGCTGCCCGGCACCGCCTTCGTCGAACTCGCCCTGCACGCGGGCGAGGACACCGGGCACGACACCGTCGACGAGCTGACCCTCGAAGCCCCGCTCGTGCTGCATCCCGAGCAGGCAGTCCAGCTCCAGTTGACCGTCGGCGCACCCGACGAGGCCGACCGACGCACCCTCACCGTCCATTCACGGCCCGAGCCTGACGCCGACGACGCCGGCACGACGCCGTGGACCCGCCACGCCACCGGCACTCTCACCACGGCCCTAGCGCCCGAGCCCGCACCGACCCCGGCCGACGCCGCCTGGCCGCCCCCCGGCGCCACCCCCATCGACCTCACCGACGCCTACGACACGCTCGCCGCACGCGGCTACACCTACGGCCCCGCCTTCCAGAACCTCACCGCCGCCTGGCAACACGGCGACGACTTCTACGCCGACCTCGACCAGGGCGCCGACGCCGACCCGCAGACGTACGGCATCCACCCGGCGCTCCTGGACGCCGCCCTGCACCCCCTGGTGCTGGCGGCGGACGGCGGGACACGGCTGCCGTTCGCGTGGAGCGGGGTACGCCTGCACGCCACCGGTGCCACGGCCGCCCGGGTGCACCTGAAGCGCCAGGGTGAGGACGCGGTGGTCATCGAGCTGACGGACGCGGCCGGGCAGCCCCTGCTGGCCGTCGAGCAGTTGATCACCCGCCCGTTCGACCCGGCGGTGCTCGGTACGGCCGGGAGCGCGGGCCGCGACAGCTCGCTCTTCCGCGTCGAGTGGACGGCGCTTCCGCCTGCGGAGCCGACAGCCGGCACCGCGACCGACGCGGAAAGCTGGGCGGTCTGGGGCCAGGACGACCGGCTCGGCCTGGACCTCCCCGTCCACCCCGGGCTCGACGCGTTGAGCGATCCGGCACCCGCCGTGGTGCTGCGCTTCCTCACCGCGCCGGACGGCGCCGATGTGGTGGAACAAGCCCACGCGGCAGCCGAGGACACGTTGCTCCGGCTCCAGGACTGGTTGGGCGCCACGGCACTGGCGGATACGCACCTGGTGGTCGTGACCGCGAACGCCGCGCCGGTCGACCACGCGGACGACCCGGACCTGGTGCAGGCGACGGTGACTGGCCTCGTGCGGACCGCGCAGAGTGAGCACCCGGGGCGGATCACCCTCATCGACCTGGACGGCCACCCCTTCTCGACGGCGGCCCTGATCGAGGCGATCGGGACAGTCCGGGCGGCCGACGAGCCGCACACCGCCCTGCGCAAGGGCGAGCTGTACGCTCCCCGGCTGACCAACACCCCGCAGACCCAACTGGCCATCCCCACCGACAGCGACAGCGCCTGGCGGCTCGCCCTCACCTCACCCGGCAGCCCCGACCAACTCGCCCTCCTCCCCGCCCCCGACCTGGACGGGTCCTTGGAACCCGGGCAGGTCCGGCTTGCCCTGGAAGCGGTGGGCCTCAACTTCCGGGACGTGCTGATCACCCTCGGTATGTACCCCGAGCCCGTCCCGCACCTCGGTTCAGAGGGCTCGGGCGTCATCACCGAAGTCGGCCCCGAGGTCACCGGCTTCGAGGTCGGCGACCGGGTGATGGGCATCCTCACCCACGGCACGGCGGCCACCACGGTCACCGACCACCGGGTTCTCGCCCGGGTGCCGCAGGGGTGGACGCCCGCCCAGGCGGCCTCGGCGACGCTGGCCTACGCGACCGCGTACTACACCTTGGTGACCCTGGCGGACCTCAAGCCGGGCCAGAACCTTCTCGTCCACACCGCGACCGGCGGCGTCGGCCAAGCCGCCACCCACCTCGCCCGCCACCTCGGCGCCCGCCTGTACGCCACCGCCAGCCTGCCCAAACACCACACCCTCACAGCCGAGTTGGGCTACGACGCCGAGAACATCGCGGACTCACGAACCCACGACTACGCCAACCACCTCCTGGCCCGCACCAACGGCCACGGCATGGACGTCGTCCTGCACTCCCTCGCCCACGAACACACCGACACCACCCTCCGCCTCCTCCCCCGAGGCGGCCACTTCATCGACATGAGCAAAACCGACATCCGCGACCCCGACACCATCAACGCCGACCACCCCGGCACCCGCTACCAGGCCATCGACCTCAACGACGCGGGACCGGATGCCCTGCAGGACATCCTCGGCGCGCTGCACCGGCTGTTCGCCGATGGTGTGCTGCCGCCACTGCCCACCGCTGCCTACGCGATCGAGGACGCGCCGCAGGCGCTGCGGCACCTCAGCCAGGCCCGCCACACCGGCAAGCTCGCCCTCACACTCCCCCGGCAGCCCCACCCGGACGGCACGACCCTCATCACCGGCGGCACCGGCGTCCTCGCCGGGCTCACCGCCCTGCACCTCGCGGAAAACCACGGCCACCGCCACTTCCTCCTCGCCAGCCGCTCGGGCCCGCACTCGCCGCAAGCAGCCGCCCTCGTGGAGCAGTTGGCCGGTCGCGGCGCCACCGCCACCGTCGTCTCTGCCGACACCGCCGACCCGGACGCCCTGGCCGCCCTGCTCGCCGACGTACCCGACGACCACCCCGTCACCACCGTCGTCCACGCCGCCGGCACCCTGAACGACGCCACCTTCACCTCCCTCACCCCCGAACAACTGCACGCCACACTCACCCCGAAGGTCGACGCCGCGCACCATCTGCACACCGCCGACCTCCCCCACCTGGAGAGGTACGTCCTCTTCTCGTCGGCGGCCGCCACCCTCGCCAACCCCGGCCAAGCCAACTACAACGCCGCCAACAACTTCCTGGACGCCCTCGCCCACCACCGCCACACCCACCACCAACCCGCCACCAGCCTCGCCTGGGGCCTATGGGAACAAACCAGCACCCTCACCGGCAGCCTCAACACGGCCCAGCGCCAACGCCTCGCCCAGCAGGGGCTGCACGCCCTCACCACCCCGCACGCCCTCGCCCTCCTCGACACCGCCCTGGCCGCGCCGAACGCGCTGCTGCTGCCCGTCGGCCTCGACGCCCGCCGGCTGGATCCCACCCTCGTGCCGCCCGTCCTGCGCGGCCTCGCCCGGCGCCCGAGCCGGCGTACAGCGGCGGGTAGGGCGGCAGGACGCGGAACGACCGATGTCCTGCGGCAGCAGTTGGCGCGACAGTCGGCAGCCGAGCAAGGCGAGACGCTGCTGACACTGGTCCGTACGCAGGCGGCGGCGGTGCTCGGCCATCCGGACGGCGCCGATGCCATCCAGGTGGACGCGGCCTTCAAGGAGTTGGGCTTCGACTCGCTCACCGCGGTCGAGCTGCGCAACCGGCTGGGCACGGTCACCGGGCTGCGCTTGCCGACCACGATGATCTTCGACTACCCGAGCCCGGCGCGTCTCGCGGCCTATCTGCGGGACGAGTTGGTGGACTCCGCGGTGGGCGACCGCAACGCCCCGGCCGCCGCGCGGGCCCGTACGGCCGCGGGGGCCGCGGGCGCGGCCGACGAGCCGATCGCCATCGTCGGGATGGCCTGCCACTTCCCGGGCGGCGTGCGCAGTCCCGAGGAGTTGTGGGCCCTGCTGTCCGAAGGGACCGACGCCACCGGGCCGTTCCCGACCGACCGCGGCTGGGACCTGGAACGCCTCTACGACCCGGACCCCGACCACCTCGGCACCACGTACAGCCGGGGCGGTGGATTCCTGCACGACGCGGGCGACTTCGACGCGGACTTCTTCGGTATCAACCCGCGCGAGGCGCTGGCCACCGACCCGCAGCAGCGGCTGCTCCTGCACACCGCCTGGGAAGCGCTGGAGAACGCACGGCTCGACCCCGCGGGACTGCACGGCACCCGCACCGGCGTCTTCACCGGCGTCGTGGCGCAGAACTACGCCGGCCAGATCAGCGCCGAGAACACCCAGGAACTGGAGGGCTACCTCGCCACCGGCAACACCACGTCGGTCGCTTCGGGCCGGATCGCGTACTCCCTCGGATTCGAGGGACCCGCCATGACGATCGACACCGCGTGCTCGTCGTCCCTGGTGGCCATCCACCTCGCCGCCCAGGCGCTGCGCGGCGACGAGTGCTCGCTCGCGCTGGCCGGCGGTGCGACGGTGATGGCGGTGCCCAGCCCCTTCCTGGAGTTCAGCCGGCAGCGCGGCCTGGCACCCGACGGGCGCTGCAAGCCCTTCTCCGACAGCGCCGACGGCTTCAGCCTCGCCGAAGGCGTCGGCATGGTGCTGCTGGAACGCCTCTCCGACGCCGAACGCCAGGGCCATCGCGTACTCGCCGTCCTGCGCGGCAGCGCGGTCAACCAGGACGGCGCCAGCAACGGCCTCACCGCACCCAACGGCCCCTCCCAGGAGCGGGTCATCCGCCAGGCCCTCGCCAACTCCGGCCTCCTCCCCGCTGACATCGACGCCGTCGAGGCGCACGGCACGGGTACGAAGCTCGGCGACCCGATCGAGGCGCAGGCGCTCCAGGCCACCTACGGCAAGGAACGACCCGCCGAACGGCCGCTGCTGCTCGGCTCGGTGAAGTCGAATATCGGACACACGCAGGCCGCCGCCGGAATAGCGGGCGTCATCAAGATGGTCCTCGCCCTCCAAGAAGGGCAGTTGCCCGCCACCCTGCATCTCGACGCACCCTCGCAGCACGTCGACTGGAGCGCGGGCACCATCGCCCTCACCCAGACCGCCATGACCTGGCCCGAAGTCGACCGCCCCCGCCGGGCAGCGGTCTCCTCCTTCGGGATCAGCGGCACCAACGCCCACCTCATCCTCGAACAGGCCCCCGCCACGCAGGAGGCCGAACCCGCAGAACCGACCGCCGTAGGCCCCTGGTTGCTGTCCGCCCGCACCCCGGAGGCCCTCACCGACCAGGTCCGCCGGCTGCGCACGCACCTCGACCGGCACCCCGGCGAGGACCCGCACCACCTCGCCGCCGCCCTCGCCACGACCCGCACCCACTTCACCCACCGCCTCGCCGTCACCAGCCCCACCCGCGAGGAACTGCACACGGCTCTCGGCCACCACATCGACGGGCAACCCCACCCGGACCTTTACGCCGCCACGGCCCCGTCGACGTCGCCGAAGACGGTGCTGGTCTTCCCCGGCCAGGGCTCCCAGTGGCCCGGCATGGCACAAGAACTGCTACGCACCGACCCGGTCTTCACCGAGCACATCGAGGCCTGCCACCACGCACTCGCACCCTTCACCGACTGGCACCTCATCGACACCCTCAACCAGACCCCGGGAGCCGCCGACCCCGACCGCGTCGACGTCCTCCAGCCGATGCTGTGGGCCACGATGATCTCCCTCGCCAAGCTCTGGCAACACCACGGACTCACCCCCCACGCGGTCATCGGCCACTCACAAGGCGAAATCGCCGCAGCCCACATCGCAGGCGCCCTCACCCTCCAAGACTCCGCCCGCATCATCGCCCTACGCAGCCAGACCTTCACCACCATCGCCGGACACGGCACCATGCTCCACGTCCCCCTCCCCGCAGAAAACCTCCACGAACGGCTCGCAGACCACACCGGCGTCACCATCGCCACCCTCAACAGCCCCGCCAGCACCACCCTGTCCGGAGACCTCGAAGCCGTCCACCGACTCCACGAGGTATTGCAGGCCGAACACGTCGACAGCCGCCTCGTCCCCGTCGACTACGCCTCACACTCCCCCCACATCGACCCCCTGCGCGAACGCATCCTCAACGACCTCGCCCCCACCACCCCCCAACCCGCCACCATCCCCTTCCACTCCACCACCCACCCCCAAAACACCCCCACCGACACCACCACACTGGACGCCGCCTACTGGTACGACAACCTCCGCCAACCCGTCCAACTCCACGCCACCACAACCCACCTCATCACCACCGGCCACACCCTCTTCATCGAACCCAGCCCCCACCCCGTCCTCACCCACGCCATCCACCAAACAGCCCAAAACCACCCCCAAGGCCAACCCGTCACCGCCCTCGGCACCCTCCGCCGCAACCACGGCACACCCACAGACCTCACAACCGCCCTCGCCAAAGCACACACCCACAACACCCCCATCAACTGGAAAACCCTCTTCGCCAACACCCCCACCACCGACCTCCCCACCTACCCCTTCCAAACCACCCACTACTGGGCCAAATTGGCGGCCGGGAGTGGTGATCCGAGCGGGTTGGGGCAGCAGGCGGCGAACCACCCGTTCCTGGGGGCGTCGGTGCACCTGCCGGATGGCGCGGCGCTGTTCACCGGGCGGATCTCCTTCGCCGACCACCCGTGGCTGGCGGACCACGCTGTCGGGGAGACCGTGCTGCTGCCCGGCACCGCCTTCGTCGAACTCGCCCTCCACGCTGCCGAAGGCACCGCGCACCAGGCGGTCGAGGAGCTGACGCTCGAAGCCCCTCTGGTCCTGTCTCCCGGCCAGGCGATCCAGCTCCAGGTCACTTTGGGGGCGCCCGACGACGCCGACCGCCGTGCCCTCACCGTGCACTCGCGGCCGGAGCCGGGCACCGGCGCGGCTCACGACGACCCGGACGCCACCGCGTGGACCCGGCATGCCACGGGTAGGCTCACCGCCGCCCAGCCGGAGCGCGCGCCGTCGCCGGCAGAGGGCGCCTGGCCGCCCCCCGGCGCCACCCCCATCGACCTCACCGACGCCTACGACACGCTCGCCGACCAGGGCTATACCTACGGGCCCGCCTTCCAGAACCTCACCGCCGCCTGGCAGGACGGCGACGAACTGTACGCGGAGATCGGTCTCGCCGCGGACCAGCGGGCCCAGAGCGCGCGGTTCGGGGTGCATCCGGCGCTGCTGGACGCGGCGCTGCATCCGGTGGCGCTGGCGGCGCAGGCGCAGGCGCGGCTGCCGTTCGCGTGGAGCGGGGTACGGCTGTACGCCACCGGCGCGACGGCCGCCCGGGTCCACCTGACGCGTACCGGCGAGGACTCGCTGGCCGTCGAGTTGACGGACGCGGCCGGGCAGGTGGTGGCCTCCGTCGAGCGGCTGACCACGCGGGTGCTGGATGCCGCGCAGGTCGCGGCGATCGGGCGGCAGCCGGTGGAGGGCCTGTATCGCGAGACGTGGGCGCCGCTGGCGGTCGAGGCGGCGCTCGGGGACGGCTCGCGCTGGGGTGTGCTGGGCGAGCCCGGGGAGTGGGCGCCGGGGCCGGTCTACGCCGACCAGGCCGCGGTGCCGGACGCCGACGGCCGGCCCGAGGCGCTGGTGCACTTCCTTCCCGCCACGGCCGATTTCGCATCAGCCGGCGGCGGCCGCCTCGACGTGCCTGGCCAGGCGCATGCGGCGGCAGAGCGGACGTTGCTGTTCCTGCAGTCCTGGCTGGCGGACGACCGGCTGCTCGACGTGCACCTGGTGCTGGTCACCCGGGGCGCGGCCGCGGTCGGAGCGGGCGACGACCCGGACCTGGTGCAGGCCACCGTGACCGGCCTCGTAAGGACCGCGCAGAGCGAGTTCCCGCAGCGGATCACGCTGGTCGACAGCGACGGTACGGCGGAGTCGGGGCAGGCCCTGGCGCGGGTGGTCGCGGCGGCCCGGACGGGCGACGAGCCGTATGCCGCGGTCCGCGCAGGTGCGGCGTACGCGCTACGGCTGACGCGCCATGTCCCGGCACCGGACGACGAGTCCGCGCCCGCAGGCGACCCGGAGGGGACGACCCTCATCACCGGCGGCACCGGCGTCCTCGCCGGACTCACGGCGCTGCACCTCGCCGAGAACCACGGCCACCGACACTTCCTCCTGGCCAGCCGATCGGGCCCGAACTCACCCGCCGCGACGGAACTCATCGCCGCCCTGGCCCAGTTCGACGCCACCGCCACCGTCGTCGCAGCCGACACCGCCGACCCCGACCAACTCGCCACCCTGCTCGCCGACGTACCCCACGACCACCCCGTCACCACCGTCATCCACGCCGCGGGCACCCTCAACGACGCCACCCTGACCAGCCTCACGCCCGAGCAACTCCACGCCACGCTCACCCCGAAGGTCGACACGGCCTACTACCTCCACACCGCCGACCTCCCCCACCTCCAGCACTACGTCCTCTACTCCTCAGCGGCCGCCACCCTCGCCAACCCCGGACAGGCCAACTACAACGCCGCCAACAGCTTCCTCAACGCCCTCGCCCACCACCGCCACACCCACCACCAACCCGCCACCAGCCTCGCCTGGGGCCTGTGGGAACAGACCAGCGCGCTCACCGGCACCCTGGACACCGGGCAGCACCGGCGGCTCAACCGGCAGGGCTTGCAGCCCCTCACCACCCCGCACGCCCTCGCCCTCCTCGACACCGCCCTGGCCGCACCTGACCCGGTGCTGCTGCCGGTCAGTCTCGACGCCCGAGCGCTGCGGGCGATCTCGCCGACGCCCGCGCTGCTGCGGCAGTTGGTGCGCCGGGCAGCGCGGCGGGGGCCGGAGGGACCGTCACGGCCCGCGGCACTGGCGGGGCTGCCGCCGGAGGAGCAGCGGCGCGAGGTGACGCAGTTGGTACGCGGCACGGTCGCGGCGGTGCTGGGGCACGCGGACCCGTCGGCGGTGGACACCGCGCGGCCTTTCAAGGAGCTGGGCTTCGACTCGCTCACCGGGGTCGAGCTGCGAAACCGGCTGGACGCGGCGACCGGGCTGCGGATGCCGGCGACGCTGGTCTTCGACCAGCCGACGCCTTCGGCGGTCATCGACTTCGTGCTGGGGCGGCTCGCCGACTCCCGACCGGGCCCGGCGGCGCAGCTGTTCTCGGAGCTCGACCGGGTGGACGCGGCGATCGCCGGGTTCGACGCGGCCGACGAGTCGGCGCGGGAGAAAGCGCTGTCCCGGGTGCGCGGCATCCTGTGGAGCCTGGAGGCGGCCGCGGGTGGCGGCGCCGCCGACGGGGCCGGCGTCGGCGATGGCGGCAACGGCGTCGACATCAGTACGGCGAGCGCCGAGGACCTGCTGGACCTGATCGACCGCGAGTTCGACCTCGGCGGCTCGGCCTCGGAGGGGGCGTGAGTCCGCCGGGGCCGGGTGCGGGGGCCGGACCGCCGCGTGCCGCGCAAGGTCTCCGTAAGCCGGGCTTTAGCGCCGGTCATGAGCATGAGGAAGTACGACCGCGAACTGCCGTCCACGGCGTCGCCGCGCCGAGGGCCTGTCTGGCAAATAGCGTCGTCCGCCCCTTGGGGCGGGGCTGGCGGGGTCTGGTGCGTGCGATCGCAAGGCGGAGCGTGGGGGCACCTCCCGGGCCGCCAGGCCCAGGGGGACAGAGCGCAGCGGGCTGCGCCGACGACCGACAACGCTGGGGGCACCTCCCTTCGAAGGCAGGGGGAGCGTGCGTGCCGACCCCGCCAGCCAGACGGGATTGCCAGACAGGCCCTACGTCCCACCTCCCTATAGTCGATCTTGCCGAGAGGACCAGGATGTCCGTGCCCGAGGAGGATGTGTTCGGGTTGCTGCGAGCCGGTCTGGCGGCCGGCGCCTACCCGCGGTTGCGGGGGCTGCTCGCCGGCCTGCCCGACGCGGATCTGCAGCGTGCCGGCCGCCTGCTGGCGCGGCTCGACCCGGCCGAGGTGCTGCGCGAGCACCCCGGCACGCCGGTGGTGAAGGTCTCCGTCACCGGCCATGGCACGCTGTCCGCGCTGGTGCCCGCGCTCACCGCGCAGGCCGCCCGGCACGGGCTGCTGCTGCGTCCGCACGTGTCGGCGTTCGACAGCTGGATCTTCGAGCTGTCCGATCCCGGAAGCGGGCTGTACGCGGCAGACGGCGACCTGACGCTGTGCGTGCTCGACCCTTTCGTCGTCTTCGACGAGGTGCCGGTGCCGTGGGGGCCGAAGGACGTCGAGCGGGTGCTCGCGGAGAAGCTGGCCACGCTGGAACGGCTGGTGAAGACCTTCGACGCGGCCGGTCGCGGTGGGGTGCTGGTGCTCAACACCATCCCGCTGCCGCGGCGTTGGACCGCCCAGCTGGTGGACCTGCGGTCGCGGGCCGAGCTGGGCGCGGTGTGGCGGGAGGCCAACGCCCGGCTGCTGCGGCTGGCCGGCGACTCCGTCGCCGTCGTCGACCTCGATCCGCTGGTGGCGGAGGGGGTGCCGGTCACCGACCCGCGGATGAGCGCCTACGCCAAAGACCACCTGTCGGCGGAACTGATCGCGGGATACGCCCGCGAGGTGGTGCACCTGGCCCGCAGCGGAGCGGGGCGGACGAAGAAGGCGCTGGTCGTGGACCTGGACGAGACGCTGTGGGGCGGGGTGCTCAGCGAGGAGGGCATCGACGGAATCGAGATCGGCGAAGGCTACCGGGGTGAGGCCTTCGCCGCATTCCAGCGGGTGGTCAAGCAGATCGGCTCACAGGGAGTGGTCCTGGCGGTGGCCAGCAAGAACGACGCCGAGCCGGTGTCGAGGGCGCTGCGCGAGCGCGAGGGTATGGTCCTGCGCGAGGAGGACTTCGTCCGGGTGACGGCCAACTGGCGACCCAAGCACGAGAATCTGACCGAGCTGGCCGCAGCGCTGAACATCGGCGTGGACAGTCTGGTCTTTGCCGACGACAGCCCCTTCGAGTGCGGCC
Source organism: Streptomyces sp. NBC_00433 (assembly GCA_036015235.1). Lineage (NCBI taxonomy): Bacteria > Bacillati > Actinomycetota > Actinomycetes > Kitasatosporales > Streptomycetaceae > Streptomyces > Streptomyces sp. NBC_00433. The sequence goes on from CP107926.1 coordinate 975,685, forward strand.
TGGTCGGGCGGCAGTTGCCGGAGGTCGCGGTGGTGCGGCTGGACGAGGAGCCGGCGCTGCACATCGAACGCCTGCTGGCCGACGGCTGGTTCGACGTCCGCGAGGTGACGGCGGAGGACCGGGCCCGGACCTCGCGCTACCGCGACGAGATGGTGCGGGCCGACTTCCGGGAGAGCTTCACCTCGGTGGACGACTACCTGGAGGAGCTGGACATCCGGGTGGAGCTGGCGGTGCCCTCCGACCGCGAGGTGCCGAGGGTGTCGCAACTGACGCTGCGCACCAACCAGTTCAACCTCACCACTCGGCGGTTGCAGCCCGCCGAGGTGAGCGCGTGGATCGCCGACCCGGCGGGGCTGGTGCTGCGGATCGCGTCCTCCGACAGGTTCGGCGAGAACGGCCTGGTGGGTGCGGTCTTCGCCCGCTGGGAGGAGAAGGTGCTGCGGATCGACAACATCGTGCTGAGCTGCCGGGTGTTCTCCCGCGGTATCGAGCAGGCCTGCCTGGCCGCGGTGCTGGCGCACGCCCGGTCGGAAGGGGCGAGCGCGGTGACGGGCGGCTACCGGCCGACGGCGAAGAACGCGATGGTCAGCGACTTCTACCCGCGGCACGGCTTCGTCCCGCTGGACGGCGGCGACGGGTCCGCCGCGTCCTTCCGCCACGACCTGGACGGCTCATCCGAGCCGGACGGGACCGGCGGGGCCGGCGCGCACGACAGGGCCGGCTTTCCGGCCTACGTACAGCTGACGACGACACTGAGCGGGGTACCACGATGACCGAGGGCAGGACGACGGCCGGCAGAATTCCGGCGGCGGGCACCGCCAACGATGTGCGGGAGCTGAAGCAGTTCGTCGAAGTGCACGCCAAGGCGCAGCAGTTGAGCCCGAAGACCTATCGGCCGCTGCTGGCGCGTATCACCGACGACGGCGAGGGCACCCCCGGCTCGTGGGTGTACGAGTGGAGCCGGGCGGGAGCCGAGGCCGAGGCGGCCGGCCGGCTGCTCGAAGCCAGCCGCTACTACAACATGGCCCGCTTCCCGTTCGTCAACGGACCTGCCCGGCAGGAGGCGTTGGACCGCTGCGTGGCCGCCTTCGACGCCTGGCGCGGCACCCAGAAGGGCATCGAGCGGCTGGACGTGGACCTGCCGGCGGGCCGGGTGCGCTGCTGGACGTCGGGGCTGCCCGCGGCCGGCTCCGAAGGCAGGCGCCTGCCGCTGCTGCTGGTGACCGGCGGCATCGTGAGCGTCAAGGAGCAGTGGGCGCCGATCCTGGTGCAGGCCACCCGGCTCGGCGTGGCGGGTGTGGTCGCCGAGATGCCCGGCGTCGGCGAGAACACCCTGCCCTACGACGAGGACAGCCCCGCGATGCTGTCGGCGATCCTGGACGCGGTCGGCGAGCGGGCCGACACCGGGCAGACGTATCTGGTGGCGCTGAGCTTCAGCGGCCACATGGCGCTGCGGGCCGCGGCGGCCGATCCCCGTATCAAGGGGGTGATCACCGCGGGTGTGCCGGTCAGCTCGTTCTTCTCCGACCGCGAGTGGCAGGCGCAGGTGCCGCGGGTCACCGTGGACACGCTGGCGCACCTGCTCGGCACTGCCCCGGGCGGCGTCGGCGACCGGGTGGCGGGCTGGGGCCTGGCCGACGCCGAACTGGGCGCGCTGGACGTGCCGGTGGCGTGCCTGTGGAGCCGTCGCGACGAGATCATCCCGTCCGCCGATCCGCGGGCACTGCTGCGCTCGGTGCGCCGGCTGGACCTGGTCGACAACGACGACGTGCACGGCTCGCCGTCGCACCTGCTCGAAACGCGGGTGTGGGTGCTGCTGTCGCTGCTGCGGATGCTCGGCGTACGTGACGTGAAGCGGCTGGTCTTCGGCGCACTGTGGCGTGCGCTGCGGCTGGCCGGCCGGCGGCGCGGGAACTGACCCGCGCCGCAGACGGGGAGAGGGAGTGGGTATGGCGGACGAGGCGAAGCTCGTCGATTACCTCAAGCGGGTCACCGCGGATCTGCGGCGGGCCCGACAGCGGGTGCGGGAGTTGGAGGCCGAGCGGACCGACCCGATCGCCGTGGTCGCCATGGGCTGCCGCTACCCGGGCGGGGTGCGCGGGCCGGAGGACCTGTGGCGGCTGGTCTCGGAGGGCGTGGACGCCATCGGCGGCTTCCCGACCGACCGCGGCTGGGACCTGGACGCGCTGTACGACCCGGACCCGGAGCGACCCACCACGTCGTACACCAGGCGCGGCGGCTTCCTCTACGACGCGGACCGCTTCGACGCGGACTTCTTCGGCATCAGCCCGCGCGAGGCGCTGGCCACCGACCCGCAGCAGCGGCTGCTGCTGGAGGTGGCCTGGGAGACCCTGGAGCGGGCCGGGATCGACCCGGCGGGGCTGCGCGGCAGCGACACCGGGGTCTTCGCCGGGGTGATGTACGACGACTACGCCTCCCGCCTGCGGCAGGTGCCCGACGAGGTGGCGGGTCTGATCGGCAACGGCAGCGCGCCGAGCGTGGCGTCCGGCCGGATCGCGTACACCTTCGGCTTCCGCGGCCCCGCGGTGTCGGTGGACACGGCGTGCTCCTCGTCGCTGGTGACGCTGCACCTGGCCGCGCAGGCGCTGCGGGCGGGCGAGTGCGCGCTGGCGCTGGCCGGCGGTGTCACGGTGATGGCCACGCCGGGGCTTTTCGTGGAATTCAGCCGGCAGCGCGGGCTGTCGGCGGACGGCCGCTGCCGGTCCTTCGGGGCCGGTGCGGACGGCGCGGGCTTCTCCGAGGGCGTGGGCCTGCTGCTGCTGGAGAAGCTCTCGGACGCGCGGCGCAACGGACACCCGGTGCTCGCGCTGCTGCGTGGCAGCGCCGTGAACCAGGACGGCGCGAGCAACGGCCTGACCGCCCCCAACGGCCCTTCGCAGCAGCGGGTGATCCGGCAGGCGCTGGCGAGCGCGCGGCTGCGGGCCGACCAGGTCGACGTGGTCGAGGGGCACGGCACCGGGACGTCGCTGGGCGACCCGGTGGAGGCGCAGGCGGTGCTCGCCACGTACGGCACGGACCGGCCCGCCGACCGGCCGCTGCGGCTCGGCTCGGTCAAGTCCAACATCGGGCACACCCAGGCCGCCGCCGGTGCCGCGGGCGTGATCAAGATGGTGATGGCGATGCGGCACGGGGTGCTGCCGCGCACCCTGCACGCCGACGAGCCGTCGCCGCACGTCGACTGGAGTGCGGGCGCGGTGGAGCTGCTGACGGAGGAGCTGCCCTGGCCGGGCGGCGCCGAGCCGCGGCGCGCGGCCGTGTCGTCCTTCGGGATCAGCGGTACGAACGCCCATGTGATCCTGGAGGAGGCGCCGCCCGCGGCGGGCGGTACGGGCGAGGACGAGGGCGACGAAGCGGCTGACGGCGCCGCCGACCCGGCCGAGGTGGTCGCGCCGCCGCTCGCGCCGTGGGTGCTGTCGGCCCGCACCCCGGACGCCTTGCGGGCGCAGGCGGCGCGGCTGCTGGACGCGGTGGCCGCGCCCGCGGGAGACGACCGCGACCCGGTCGACGTCGGCCGCGCGCTCGCGTCCACCCGCAGCGCCTTCGAGCACCGTGCCGCGGTCGTCGCCGAGGACGCCGCGGGGCGGTCCGCCGCGCTGGCCGCGCTGGCCGCCGGCGGCACGGCACCCGGGCTGCTCACCGGTATCGGCGTCAAGCCGCCCACGACCGCGTATCTGTTCACCGGGCAGGGCAGCCAGCGGGCGGGCATGGGGCGGGAGTTGTACGACGCCTTCCCTGTCTTCCGTGCCGCCCTTGACGAGGTGCTGGCCGAGCTGGACCCGCTCCTGGAGCGGCCGTTGGCGCCGCTGCTGTGGGCGGCGCCCGGTTCTGAGGAGGCGGCGCAGCTGGACCGCACCCGCTTCACCCAGCCCGCGATCTTCGCCGTGGAGACCGCCCTCTACCGGCTGCTCGCCGGCTACCGGCCGGCCCCCGACCTGCTGGCCGGCCACTCGGTGGGCGAGCTGGCCGCCGCCCATGCCGCCGGGATGCTGGACCTGCCGGACGCGTGCCGGCTGGTCGCGGCCCGCGGGGCGCTGATGGACGCGCTGCCGGCGGGCGGGCTGATGACCTCGCTGCGCGCCTCGGAGGCCGAGGTGCTGGAGTCCTTCGACGGGGTGGCGGGCCGTATCGGGATCGCCGCGGTCAACGGCGCGCAGTCCACCGTGGTCTCGGGGGACGCCGACGCGGTGGCCGAGGTCACCGCCCGCTGGCGGCAGCGCGGCCGGCGGGTGAAGCAGCTGCGGGTCAGCCACGCCTTCCACTCCGCGCACATGGACGGCATGCTCGCCGACTTCGAGCAGGTCGCGGCGGGGGTACGCTTCCGCGCGCCGTCGATCCCGGTGGTCTCGGGCCTCACGGGCCGTCCCGAGGAGCGGATGACGACGCCCGCCTACTGGGCCGAGCAGGTGCGCGGCGCCGTGCGCTTCCACGACGCGGTGCGGCACCTCGCGGACGCGGGCGTGACCGCCTTCGTGGAGGTCGGTCCGGATGTCGCGCTCGCGCCGATGGCGCAGGAGAGCGGCGCCGCGGACGCCGTCGTCATCCCGACGCTGCGCCGCGGCCGGCCGGAAGCCCGCACGCTGGCCGTGGCGCTGGCCACCCTGCACGTCAACGGGGCCCCGGTGGACTGGAGCCGGTGGTACGGCGCCCCGGGGCCGCAGGACGCGGCCCGCCATGTGCCGCTGCCGACCTACCCTTTCCGCCAGGTCCGCTACTGGCTGGACGAACCGGCCGCGCAGGCCCCCGAGAACCGCTCGGACGACGCCTTCTGGGACGCGGTGACCGCGGGCGACGTCGACGGCGCCGCGACGGCCCTCGGCCTGGCAGACGCGACCGGGCCCGCCCTCGACGCGCTGCTGCCCCAGCTCGCCGCGTGGCGGCGCCGCCACACGTGGTGGTACCGCTTCGACTGGCGTCCGGCGGCCTCCGCCACCACGGCGGCCGGCCCGGGGCGCTGGCTGCTGCTGGGCGGCGAGGACGCCGCGGTGGGCGGTGCCCTGGCCGCGGCCGGGGCCGAGATCAGCCGTGCCGGTGTGCGGGATGCCGCCGAGTGGCCGCGGCTCGCCGCCGACCCCGCGCTCGACGGGGTGCTGCTCTTGCCCGGCGCGGTCGACGGCCCCGAGGAACTGGCCGCGCTCGTCCGGGACTTCGACGCCGCCGGGGTCCGCGTACCGCTGTGGGCGGTGACCCGGCAGGGCGTCGGGGTCGACGCCGACGACGACAGCCCCGCAGCCGCCCAGGCGCCGCTGTGGGATCTGCCCGCCGGCATTGCGTGCGGCCTGGTCGACCTGCCGGCCGAGGTGGACGCGGCCGCGGGCGCCGCCTTCGCGGCCGCGCTGGGGCAGGGCGGCGAGGACCGCATCGCGGTTCGCCGCACCGGGACGTGGGTGCGGCGGCTGCTGCCGGTCCCGGCGCCGGAGCCCGACCCGAAGATCGCGGCGGCGCTGCGGTCGGGTACGGCACTGGTGGCCGGATCCGGGCCGCTGGCAGGGGAGTTCGCGGCCGCGCTGGCCGCTCAGGGCGCGGGCCGGGTGCTGCTGGCCGGTCCGGACGCCGGCGTGCCCGCCGGGTCCGGGGTCACACCGGTGGCGTGGGCCGCCGGGGACGAGGCGGCGCTGGCGGCGGTCCTCGCCGACCTGCCCGCGGACCTCCCGCTGGCCGCGGTCGCGGTGGTCGCCGAGAGCGGCACGCCCTCGGCCGCGTCGGCCGCGGGGACGGCGCACCTGCTGGACCGGCTGACCCGCGCGTACGACCCGGCGGCCTTCGTCCTGCTGTCCGACGGCCTGCTGTCCTCGCTCGGCCTGCGGCAGCCGGACGGGCCCGCCGCGCACGCCCCCTTCGAGGCCCTCGCCCACGCCCGCCGCGACGCGGGCCTCCCCGCGGTGGCCCTCTCGCTCGGCCCCTGGCAGCCCGCCGACACCCCCGGGGTGCGCCCCGTCACCGTCGGCATGCTCACCCATGTGCTGACCGGGCCGGCCGCGTCGCTCGCCGTCGCGGACCTCTCGTGGCCGGAATTGGACGCCGAACAGCTCGCCGCCGCAAGGGCGTTGCCGCTGCTGCGGGACGTCCCGCGGGTCACCGCGGCCGGCGGGTCCGGCAGCGGGCCCGCCGTGGCCGGGCAGTTGCGGGACCGGCTGGCCACCGTGCCCGACGGGGCCCGCCTCGACGTGCTGATCGAGCTGGTGCGGGCCCACGCGGCCAGCGTCCTCGGCCACGAGTCGGCCGCGTCCGTACCCGAGGAGGCGAGCCTCCTCGACCTGGGCTTCTCGTCCTTCACCGCACTGGAGATGCGGGGGCTGCTGAGCGAGGACACCGGCCTGGACATCTCCGCGATGGCCGTCTTCGACCACCCCACCCCGCGTGCCCTGGCCCACCACCTCCACGAGGCGCTCATCGCCGCCCACCCTTCAGGTGGGTTTTAGACGCCCTGGCGATATTGGCGCATGTGCGCGGCCGGCCGGCCGACGGAGCGAAGGAGACGGGCTTGCTAGGCAGCCGAGGCGGGGGCTCGAAGCAGTCAGGGTTGGTACTCAAGACGGTCGCGGCGGGACTGGTGTGTCTGACCGCCGCGGCCTGCACGTCAGGCGGCTCCAGCGCCGGCGGCGACAGCGGCACCCCGACCGCCGGCGGCGACCTGAAGTTCGCCACCTCCGTGGAACCGGAGTGCCTGGACCCCGAGGTCGGCGCCCGCGACGTGGACGCGCTGATCGACCGGAACATCTTCGACTCGCTGGTGGAGCAGGTCAAGGGCGGCACTTTCAAGCCGTGGCTGGCGACGTCCTGGACGATCTCGCCGGACCAGCGGACGTACACCTTCACCCTGCGCCCGGGGGTGCTCTTCCACGACGGCACCCCGCTGGACGCGGCGGCGGTCAAGGCGACCCTGGACCACGCCGTCGACCCCAAGGCCCGCTCCTACTACGCGGCGAGCCTGATCTCCGCCTACAGCGGCGCGACGGTGGTCAACGCCACGACGGTCGCCATCCACCTCTCGCGCCCGTCGCGGCCCTTCCTGCAGGCGCTGTCCACCCCCTACCTGGGCATCCAGTCGCCGAAGTCGATCCGGGAGAACGGCACGAGCCTGTGCCAGAAGCCGGTGGGCTCCGGCCCGTTCGTCTTCGACAACTGGGCCAAGGGCACCAGCGTGAAGCTGACGCGCAACGCGAAGTACGCCTGGGGCCCGTCGACGGCCGCCCACACCGGGCCGGCCCGGCTGAACAGCCTGACCTTCAGCTTCGTCTCGGAGGACTCCGTCCGGCTGGGCGCGCTGACCTCCGGCCAGGCCGACGTGATCAGCGAGGTCCCGCCGCACGACGTGACCGTGGTGCGCAAGGTCGACCAGCTGCTGACCACCCCCGAGCCGGGCGCGGTCTACACGCTGCTGCTGAACACCAGGTTCGGGCCCCTCACCGACGAGCGCGTCCGCAAGGCCCTCCAGCGCTCGGTCAACCTCGACAAGCTCGTCGACTCGGTCTACGCCGGGCAGTACAAGCGGTCCTGGAGCGTGCTCTCCCCGGCGACCCCCGACTACGACAAGGCCACCGCCGACAGCTGGCCGTACGACCCGGCGCTGGCGGGCTCGCTGCTGGACCAGGCCGGCTGGACCGGCAGGGACGCGCAGGGATACCGCACCAAGGACGGCAAGCGGCTGACGCTGCGCTGGCCTTACTCGGCGATCCAGCAGCGCGACCAGCGGGTGGTGTTCGGCCAGGGCATCCAGGCCGAGGCGAAGAAGGTCGGCATCGACCTGCAGTACGCCAGCGAGGACCCCGGCAAGCTCGGCGCCGACCTCAACAGCGGCAAGAACCTCGACATCTTCGCGATGAGCTTCGTGCGCGCCGACCCGGACATCCTGCACTTCTACTTCGGCTCCGACCAGACGGTGGCCAAGGGCGGCGGCAACATGTTCCAGCTGTCCGACGCCACGCTCGACGGCTGGTTCGGCACCGAGAGCTCCACATCGAGCCCCGCGGCCGCGACCACCGCGGTCGCCGCCGCGCAGCAGTACATCAACCAGCACGCGCTGGCACTGCCCACCTACGCCTCGTCGTATCTGCTGGGCGCGGCGCACAAGGTGCACGGCGTCACCTTCGACCCGACCGCCTACCCGCTGTTCTACGACGTCTGGCTGGGCAAGTGAGCCCGCAGGACACGCAGGACCGGCCGGGCGTCCAGGACGGGCACGCCAAGGGAGGCGACCCGGCGGCCACGCCGGGTGCGTCGAACCTGTGGCGGTGGCTCGTACGGCGGCTGCTGCTGTCGGTCGTGGTGGTGCTCGGCTCGGCGACGGCCGCCTTCGTGGCGCTCTACCTGCTGCCGGGCGACCCGGTGCAGACCATGCTCGGACCCACGGGGCAGACCCCGGCGCTGGTCGCCGAGGTGCGGCACGAGACGGGCTTCGACCACCCGGTCTACGTCCGCTACGGGCTCTTCATGGGGCGGCTGCTGCGCGGCGACCTCGGCCGGTCCTACCAGCTGCACCAGTCCGTGAAGAGCCTGATCTTCGACCAGTTGGGCTCGACGGTCGAACTGGCCGTGACCGGCTTCGTGCTGGCGCTGGTGGTGGCCACGGTGCTCGCCGTGACCACCGCCGGGCGCCGCCCGCTGCTGCGGGGCCTGGCCTCCACCGTGGAACTGGTGCTCGCCTCGCTGCCCGGGTTCTGGATCGGGGTGCTGCTGCTGACCTTCTTCTCCTTCCGCTGGCAGCTCTTCCCCGCGGTCGGCGGCAACGGCGTCAACGGGCTCGTGCTGCCGTCGGTGACGCTGGCCCTGACGCTGCTCGGCGTGTTCGCGCAGGTCATGCGGGAGGGCATGGAAAGGGCGCTGAGCGAGCCGTTCGTGCTCAGCTCCCGGGCCCGCGGCGCGGGCGAGACGACCGTGAGGGTGCGGCACGCGCTGCGGCACGCCATGGTGCCGATGGTCACGCTGTCCGGCTGGTCGGTCGGCGCGCTGCTCAGCGGCGCCGTCATCATCGAGACGATCTTCAGCCGGCCGGGCCTGGGACGGGTGCTCGTGTCGGCGGTCAACAGCCGCGACCTGCCGGTGATCAGCGGTGTGGTGGTGGTCTCCGCGGTGGCCTTCAGCGCGGTCAATCTCCTTACCGATGTGCTCTACCGCGTGGTCGACCCACGACTGAAGGAGGCGCAGGCATGACGCGACGCGTGCTGGCGGCGGAATTGGTACTTCCCGGCGGCGACCAGGAGGCCGTGCCGGACGGCGCGGTGCTGGTGGACGGCGACAAGATCGCCGACGTCGGCCCCAGGGACGCGGTGATCGGGCGCGCCCCGGCCGGCACCCCGGTGCGGGAGCTGGGCGCGGCCACGCTGCTGCCCGGCCTGATCGACTGCCATGTGCACCTGGTCTTCGACGGCAGCGAGGACCCGCTGACCGGCTTCCTGGCGGCGGACGACGCCGCGCTGCTGCCGGCGATGGCCGGCCGCGCCGCGCGGCTGCTGGACGCGGGGGTGACCACCGCCCGCGACCTGGGCGACCGCAACGGCCTGGTGCGCAAGGTGCGGGACGCGATCACCGCGGGCGACATCCCCGGGCCCCGGCTGCTGTCAGCCGGGACACCGGTGACCGTGACCGGCGGCCACTGCTGGTTCCTCGGCGGCGAGGCCGACGGCCAGGACGCGGTGCGGGCCGCGGTGCGCCGCAACCTGCGCGACGGCGCCGACCTGACCAAGATCATGGTGACCGGCGGCACCATGACCACGACCGGGCCGCGCCCGCACCAGGTGCAGTTCACCGCCGCCGAACTCGCCGCCGCCGTCGAGGAGTCGGCGCGCTTCGGCCGCCGGGTCGCCGCGCACGTGCACGGCACCGAGGGCATCGAGGCAGCCCTTGAGGCGGGCGCGGACACCCTGGAGCACTGCACCTTCGCCTCGCCGGTGAAGGGCCGGCCGGCGCACAAGCACGAGCTGATCGACCGGATGGCCGCCGACGGGGTCTTCGTCTGCCCGACCTTCAGCAGCACGCTGGACTGGGTCGAGCGCGAGCGCGGCCTCGACACCATCAAGCCCTATCTGGACCTGGTGCGGCGGGAGTTCGAGGCCGGTGTGCGGCTGGTGGCCGGCACCGACGCGGGTGTGCACCTGGCCGCCTTCGAGGGCTACGCGGAGGGCCTGCTGTGGTACGAGCGGGCCGGGCTGCCGGTGGAGGCGGTGCTGAAGATGGCCACGTCGGAGGCGGCCGCCGCACTCGGCATAACGGACCGCACGGGGCGTATCGCGCCGGGCCTGGACGCCGACCTGCTGGTCGTGCCCGGGGACCTGCGCGAGGACCTGCGGGCGCTGCGCGACCCGCTGCTGGTCCTGGCCCGCGGCCGCGTCCACATCCCGCCGGCCGCGGCGGAACGCGCGGTGCTGGGGCCGCGGGAGAAGGTGGCGCCGTGAACAGCGCAGGTGGCAGAGCGGCGGACGGGGCGGCCTCATGAGCGCGCTCGGTACGGTCGACGGGCCCGGCTCCGCGATCCCGCGCCCGCGGGCACGCGGGCGGGGCGCGGTGCGGCTGCCGGCCTGGAGTGTGCTGGTCGCCGGCCTGGTGGTCGCGCTGGTGCTGGTCGCCGCCCTCTTTCCCGGGGTGCTGACCTCCACCGACCCCGACGCCGTCGACCCGATCGCGGCCCTGGCCCCGCCCGGCGGCGGACACCTGCTGGGCACCGACCAGTTGGGCAGGGACGTGCTGGCCCGGATCATCTACGGTGCCCGGCCGTCGCTGATGATCGGTGTCGGGGCGACCGCGATCGCCGTCGCGGCCGGGTCGGTCCTGGGCATCCTCGCCGCGACCGGCGGCCGGGTGCTCGACGAGGCGATCATGCGGCTCACGGATGTCTTCCTGGCCTTCCCCGGGCTGCTGCTCGCCCTGGTGGTCGCGGCGGTGCTCGGTCCGGGCACGGGTGACGCCACCTTGGCCATCGGCGCCTCGCTGACCCCCGGCTTCGTCCGGCTCGCCCGCGGTCAGGCCCTGGTGGTCAAGAACGCGGACTACGTGCGCAGCGCCGTGACCTACGGGCGCGGGCGGCTGAGCAACGGTCTGCGGCACCTGCTGCCGAACACCCTGCCGCCGCTGCTGGTGCTGGCCAGCATCAACATCGGCACGGCGGTGATCGCCGGGTCGTCGCTGAGCTTCCTCGGCCTCGGGCCGAAGGCGCCCACCGCCGAGTGGGGCGAAATGCTGTCCGACGGGCGGGACTTCATGGCCACCGCGTGGGCGATGGCGGTCTTCCCGGGCGTGGCGATCACCCTCACCGTCGTCGCCGTCAACGTCCTCGGCCGCGATCTGAGGCGGCGCTTCGAAGGACGGGAGGCATGATGGCGAAGGACCTGAACGGACCGCACGGGCCGGACGGTTCGCCCGCCGGCTCCCCGCCCGCGCAGCCGGTGCGGACGGCGGCGCCCGACGCGCAGGAGGTACAGCCGCTGGTCGCCGTGGAGGACCTGCGGGTGTCCTTCCGCGGCGCCGGGGGCACGGTCGTGGAGGCCGTACGCGGGGTGGACCTGTCCATCGCCCCCGGGGAGTGCCTGGCCGTGGTCGGGGAGTCCGGGTCCGGCAAGAGCGTGACCGCCCGTACGCTGGTCGGCCTCGCGGGCGCGGGCGCGACCGTGCGGGCGGCCCGGCTGGAGGCGGAGGGACGCGACCTGCGCGGCCTGAACGACCGGCAGTGGCGGGAGATCCGCGGCCGCAGGATCGGGCTGATGCTGCAGGACGCGCTGTCCTCCCTGGACCCGGTCCGCACGGTCGGCGCCGAGATCGCGGAGGCGCTGCGGGTGCACCGCACCGTGCCGCGGGCCGAGGTGGGCGGCCGGGTGGTGGAGCTGCTTGCCCAGTCGCGGGTGCCCGAGCCGGAACTGCGCGCCCGGCAGTACCCCTACCAGCTGTCCGGCGGGCTGCGGCAGCGGGCGCTGATCGCCTCCGCGATGGCCGCGGACCCCGAGGTGCTGATCGCCGACGAGCCCACGACCGCACTGGACGTCGCGGTGCAGGCGCAGATACTCGACCTGCTCGCGGCGAAGAAGGCCGAGGGCACCGCGGTGCTGCTGATCAGCCACGACCTGGCGGTGGTGGCACGGCTCGCCGACCGTATCGCGGTGATGTACCGCGGGGTGTTCGTCGAGACCGGCACCGCCGAGCAGGTGCTGCGCGCGCCGTCCCACCCCTACACCCGGCAGTTGCTGGCCGCGGTGCCGTCGGCGCACGCCAAGGGCACCCGGCTCTCGCCGTGGCCGAGCGGCCAGGCCACGGCGGGCGGCGACTGGGACGGCGCCGGCTGCGCCTTCGCCGACCGCTGCCCGCTGGCCGTCGACCGATGCCGAGAGCAGCCGCCGCCGGACGTGCCGGTCGGCGGGGACGCGGAGGCGGGCGCCGCAGGAAGTGAACACCGCGCGCGCTGCTCGCGGTTGGACGTGCCCTGGCCCGCTCCCGCCGCCGCGGCCGGACGCAGCCGGGGCACCGCCGAGCGGACCGTCCTCGAAGTGACCGGCGTCAGCAAGAGCTTCGCCGGGCCCGACGGCGTCCGCCGGCTCGCCGTCGACGACGTGTCGTTCACCCTCGACGCCGGCGAGACGCTGGGCGTGCTGGGCGAGTCCGGGTCAGGCAAGAGCACCACCGCGGCCGTCGTACTGGGCCTGCTGGAGCCCGACGCCGGGTCGGTGCGGGTGCTCGGCCGGCCCTGGTCGGGGCGGCCGGAGTCGGAGCGGCGCCCGGTGCGCAGCCGGGTGCAGCTCATCCACCAGGACCCGCTCGGCTCCTTCGACCCGCGCTTCACCGTGGAGCGGGTGATCAGCGAGGCCCTCGGGGTACCCGGGCGGCGCACGGTGCGCAGGGAGCGCGCCAGGATCGCCGAACTGCTGCGGCTGGTCGGCCTGGACCCGGCCGTGGCGGGCCGCCGCCCCCGGCAGCTGTCCGGCGGGCAGCGCCAGCGGGTGGCCATCGCCCGCGCCATCGCGCCGGAGCCGGACATCGTCGTCTGCGACGAGCCGGTGTCCGCGCTGGACGCCTCCGTCCAGGCGCAGATCCTCGACCTGCTCGCCGACCTCCAGGACCGGCTGGGCATGGCGCTGCTGTTCATCTCGCACGACCTCGGCGTCATCCACCACACCAGCGACCGGGTGCTGGTCATGCGCAAGGGCGTCGTGGTGGAGAGCGGCCGGGTCGAGGAGGTCTTCCGCGCCCCGGCCCACCCCTACACCCAGGAACTGCTCGCCGCCCTCCCGAGGGTGGACGATCCCGCGGCCGTACCGGACAAGGAAGTCCGGACCGTCTCGACGGCCAAGGCGGCCGCACCGGCGGAGCCCGTGACGGGCGACCCGCCGGCCGGCCCGACCTCCCCGCCACCTCCTACCGCTCGGACCGCCCGCAAGGAGGCACCGCTGCGCTGATGCCGGCGCCCCGGCCGTCCGATGGCCCGCAGCACCGTCCGGAGAACGACGAGGACCCGCCATGACGCCCAACCCGTCCGCCCGTTCCGCAGTCGGCTTCGCAGCCGGCACCGACACCGACACCGCCGACTGGGTCCGGGTGCACCGCCCGCGCCCGGACGCCGCCGTGCGCCTGGTGTGCTTCCCGCACGCCGGGGGCGCCGCGTCCGCCTTCTACCCGTGGGCGGTGGCCCTCGACGACGTCGAGGTGCTCGCCGTCCAGTACCCGGGCCGCCAGGACCGGCGTGCCGAACCGCTCGTACGCGACCTGGCGCGGCTCGCCGCGCTGACCGCGCCGGCGCTGGCCGACGTACTGGACGACGGCCGCCCTTACGCCTTCTTCGGCCACAGCATGGGCGCGGCGCTCGCGTTCGAGGTGGCCAGGCTCCTGGAGGGGCAGGGCAGGGGGCCGTCGCTGCTCGCGGTCTCCGGCCGCCGCGCCCCCTCGCTGCCGGCCACCATCGGCCCGGTCGTCCTCGGCCTGGACGACCCGGGCCTGACCGCGCACCTGGGGGACCTCAGCGGCACCGACCCGCGGCTCCTCGCCGACCCGGAGGTCCGCCAGATGATCCTGCCGGTCATCCGGGCCGACCTGCACGCCGCCGAGACCCACCTGCTCCCCCGCGGCACCACGGTCTCGGCGCCGATCCTGGCCCTCACCGGGGACAGCGACCCCTGGGCGACGGTCACCGCGTCCCGCGAGTGGGCCGCGCACACCACCGGCGGCTTCGAATTCCGCGCGCTGCCCGGCGGCCACTTCTACCTGGTCGAGCACCAGCGTGAGGTGCTGTCGCTGCTGACCGCCCGGCTGTCCGCGGCCACCGCCCGTACCGCGGTGGAGGCGAACGGCTGACCCGCGGGGCCCGGGGTCGGGCGGCCGCGTCGAGGAACTCCCCGACAGGCTGGGCCGGTTCCGCGGGCGGCTCGATCATTGCCGCACGGCCGCACGCCAGTTCGGCGGAGCGGCCGTGCGGGATACCCGCCGCCGGCTCGCGCGAGTGCGCGACGGGGATCAGCGCGTCCAGTACCCCACGACCGGCGTCTGGGCCCGGATCCGGGGAAGTCGGCGCGGCCGGGCGCTCGTCGGGCCCTGGCGGTTCGGCTGTCCCTGTCGCGTGCCCCTCACGGACCGGCACGCCCTCATGTATAGTCGACCTCGGTTACTCGAACTCGACTAATATCCCTGGGGGGCCGATGCCGCCGCGTGCGCTGCGGACACCGCTGACGCTCGCGGTGCTGAGCCTGTTGCGGGAAGGCCCCCGGCATCCCTACGAGATCCAGGCGCTGGTCCGTGAGCGGCATGTCGACCAGGTCGTGAAGATGCGCGGCGGGTCCCTCTACGACGCGATCGGCCGGCTGGCCGACGCCGGCCTGATCACCGCCGTCACCTCGGAGCGGGCCGGCGCCCGGCCGGAGCGCACCGTCTACGCGATCACCGGTGAAGGCACCGCCGTGGCCGACGCGCTGGTCCGGGACTATCTGGGCACTCCGGCCCAGGACTACCCGGTGTTCGTCACCGGCCTGGCGCACATCCTCAACCTCGACGCGGCGGCCGCGGCGGACCTGCTGCGGCAGCGCCGGACCGCGATCCAGGCCGTCCACGACCGGGTCGCGGCCCACCTGGCCGCCGACACCGCGGACCTGCCGCGGGTGGTGACCCTGGAGGCCGACTACGCGCAGGCCCTGCGCGTGGCGGAGATGGCCTGGCTGGACCGGGTCGTCGGCGACATCGACGCGGGCAGTCTGCCCTGGCTCGATCCGGCGCACGAACCGCGGGACGGCGACACGTAGCCGCGCACGGACAATCGCACGGACAAACGGAGGAATCGCATGGGAACGGTCGTGCTGGCGGTCGACGTGGTACGCGACGACACCGGTGTCCTCGACGTGTCCTGGGAGTTGGCCGGCGCGGGTCCGGTGGAGCTGGCGATCGGGCCGACGCCCGAGTCGGTCGACCACGGCCGTCCTGTGGCCCTCGTCGACGGCGGTTCCACGCGGGTGTCGCTCTCCGAGCTGGGCCCCGGCCGGCACTACGTGTCCGTCGCCCCGGCCGGCGGCGGCGCCGCGGTGCTCGCCGCCGAGCGGGTGATACCGCTGGAGGGCGCGAGCAACTTCCGCGACCTGGGCGGCTATCGGACGGCGGACGGCGGACGTACGCGGTGGGGCATGGTCTTCCGCGCCGACGCGCCCGACCGGTTGACCGCCGCCGACCTGGCCGCGATCGACCAGCTCGGCCTCCGGGTGGCGTACGACCTGCGCACCGACGACGAGCGCAGGAGGGCGCCCTCCGCGCTGCCCGCGGCCGTCCGGCATGTGCCCTTCGCCATCGGCGGCGACGCCTCGCGCCCGAACCCGCTGGGCGACCTCTTCCGCAGCGGGCGGGTCGCCGAGGTCCCGGACGACCTGCTGCACCGGATCTACCTGGACATGGGCGAGCAGGACGCGGCCGTGCTCGGCCGGGTCCTCACCGGCCTGGCCGCGCGGGACGGCCTGCCCGCCGTGGTCCACTGCACCGCGGGCAAGGACCGTACGGGTATGGCCGCCGCGCTGCTGCTGTCGGTGCTGGGCGTGGACGACGCGGCGGTCCTGGACGACTACACGCTGAGCAGCGTCTACTTCAACGAGCGGCGGATGGCCCACCTGCTGCCCAGGCTCGCCGAGCTGGGCCTGGACCTGGCCCGCTACCGCGAGGTCTTCGGAGCGCCCCGGCACGCGATGGCGGCCACCCTGGACGCGCTGCGCGGGCGGTACGGATCGGTGGAGGGCTATCTGACCGGGCCCGGCGGTGTGGCGCCGGGGACGATCGCGGTGCTGCGGGAGCGGCTGGTGGCACCCGCAGCCGCGTGAGGGAAGGCGTGTGGGGGGCGCGGCGATCCCGCCGCGCCCCCCACACGCCTTCGCCGGCCGGGACCGGTCAGACGCGGGCCGCCCAGTCGATCCGGTAGTCGAGGACCCAGTCGAGCGCGCCGTCGGGCGACGCGTCGTTCAGCTTGGCGGCGGACGCGCGGGCACCGAGCGCGACGATGCCCTCGACGCGCTCCCTGCGCAGCTCCTCGTAGCGGGCCAGGGCCTGCTGCCTGGGCAGGTCGCGCAGGCACTTGGCGAGCACCACCGCGTCCTCCAGCGCCATCGACGAGCCCTGCCCCGAGGTCGGCGTGGTGGCGTGCGCCGCGTCGCCGAGCACGACCATGCCGTCCCGCGACCAGGTCGGCACGGTGGCCAGGTCGTGGGTGGGCAGCGCGTACAGGTCGGTGTAGGTCGCGCGGATCACGTCCGCCACGAAAGGCGGGGCCTCGGCGAAGGTGTCGAGCAGGCGCCCGGTGAGGGAGGCGCGGTCCATCGCCGCCAGTTCGGCCCGGCTCGGCTCCGCGCCCCAGGGCAGGTTGGCGAACCACCACACCTCGCCCGTACCCGAACCGGCGTAGCCGAAGAAGCCCTTGGGACCGCGGACGAACTGCAGTTGCGCGGCTTCGCCGGGAGCGTCCACGCCGGACGCGAAGCCGCCGAGGTTCAGCAGCGGTACGTAGCGTGTCGTGGGCGCGGCCGGATCGATGACGGACCTGGTGCGCGAGTGGATGCCGTCGCAGCCGACGAGCAGGTCGCCGGCGAGGGTCGAGCCGTCGGCGAACCTCGCCACCACCCCGTCGGCGGTGGAGTAGGCGCCGACCAGCTTCCGGTCGTGCTCGATCCGCGCGCCGCGCGCCGCCGCGGCCTCGCGCAGCAGCCGGTAGAGCCCGACGCGGCGGATCGGCGCGAAGCCGGAAGGGCCGACCGCGCCCGCCAGCGACTCGTGCAGCACGGTCTCCTTCAGGCCCAGCACGTCGAGCGCGGCCAGGCCGTTCGGGGCGACCATCACCCACAGCCCGACATCCTTGTCCTCGGCCGGGCGTGCCTCGCAGACGGTGACGTCGACACCGATGGAACGCAGGGCGACGGCGGTGGCAGGACCGGCCACCCCGCCGCCGATGACCAGGGCGTGCATCGCTAGCTCCTCTCTTCTCCGGTCGCGCGGGCGTGCACGATCCGGCCGCCGAACAGGTCGGGCAGCGACGGGTCGAGCCCGTAGCGCGCCAGGCAGTCGTGCCAGCCGACGTCGGCGACGCTGTCGAAGCCGGCGTCGGCCAGTTCCGCGGCGATGTCGGCCGGCGTGAAGAACGACCGCCACGGCTCGCCCGCCTTGGCCATCGCCTCGGCCTGGGCGGCGCGGGTGGCCTGGCGGTGCGGCGGCAGGGACTCGGCCGGCTGGTTGTAGTCGAAGACCAGTTCCGCGGGCGCGGGCAGCCGCGCCACGAAGCGCGCCGTGGCCAGCAGCGCGTCCCTGGTCAGGTAGGGGGCCACGCCGAGCAGCAGGAAGAAGGCCGGTGCGTGCCGGTCGAAGCCGGCCGCCGCGAGCCCCTCCTCCGCGGTCTGCTCGGCGAAGTCGACCGGGCAGAAGACGACGCTGTCCGGCACGCCGATGCCGGCCTCGGCCAGCCGTTCGCGCTTCCACGCCTGGGTGGCCGGCAGGTCGACCTCGAAGACCCGCAGCGCCGGATTCCGGTTCCGGTAGGCGAAGGTGTCCAGGCCCGCGCCCAGGACGACCACCTGCCGGGTCCGGGCGGCGGCCCACAGCGCGTCCTCGGCGACCCGGTGGCGCAGCGCCATGAACAGCCGGACCTCGGCGGGCATGGCGGGCACACCGGCGGGCCGAGGGTCGTCGTCGGCGACGCCGCCGATGATGCGTACGGCCAGCGGGTCGGCGAAGACCGGTGGCGAGTCCGCGACCTGGTGGACGGCGCGGGCGCGCGCCGAACTCATTGCGGTACGGCTGGGCCGGCCCGTCTGCATCACCGATCTCCTCCTGTGGTGGTCAGCCGCAGCCGCCGGGCGTAGCTGATCAGCTCCGCCCGGCGGCTGACGCCGAGCTTGACCTTGATCGACGCACGCTGTGCCTCGATGGTGCGTACCGAGAGACCCAGCTCGTCGGCGATCTGGGGATGGGTCAGGCCGTCGGCGATCAGCCCGAGCACCTCGCGCTCCCTGCGGCTCAGTTCGCCGTCGGGGTCGGTGTGCCGGTCGAGCAGGGACGCGCCGAGCGCCGGGTCGAGAT
Source organism: Streptomyces sp. NBC_00433 (assembly GCA_036015235.1). Lineage (NCBI taxonomy): Bacteria > Bacillati > Actinomycetota > Actinomycetes > Kitasatosporales > Streptomycetaceae > Streptomyces > Streptomyces sp. NBC_00433. The sequence continues at coordinate 994,210 of CP107926.1, forward strand.
AGCGGCCGCCCGCGGCGAGCGCGTCGACCGCGGCGACCAGTTCCTCGGCGGCGGCGTCCTTGGACAGGAAGCCGTGGGCGCCGGCGGCCAGCGACTCCCGTGCCGAGTCCAGGTCGTTGTGCATGGTGAGCATCAGCACCCGGGTGGCGGGCGAGACCGCCCGCACGGTGGGCAGCACGCAGAGGCTCAAGGTGCCGAGGAAGCTCAGGTCGAGCAGCAGCACGGTGGGCCGGTGCCGGTCCACCTGCTCGACGGTGCCTGCCAGGTCCGCCGCCTCGCCCACGACCCGGTAGCGCTCGTCGGGGAGCAGGGTGCGGATGCCGCAGCGCACCACGGGATGGTCGTCGCAGATCAGGATGGTCGGCCGGTACGCGCGGTCGGGCGGCGGCGTCATCGCTGGACTTCCCCCTCGGGCACCGGATTCCTGGGCAGCGAGAGGGTCACGAAGGTCCCGGTGCCGCGGGACTGCACGGCCAGGTAGCCGCCCGCGTCCCTGGCCTGCGCGTACATCGCGGTCAGCCCGAAGTGCGGGCGGGCCGTGGCCGGTGCGAAGCGGCCGTCGTCGGACACCACGCAGACCAGCCGGTCCCGCCGTACGGCCACGGTGACCCCGGCGTGCCTGGCGCCGCTGTGCTTGGCGGTGTTGTGCAGCGCCTCGCGGACGATCCGGTAGGCGACCAGGTCGTTCCCCGCCCAGCGGCCGCGCGGTGCGGTGCGGCTCTCGACGCTGATGTGGATGCCGGTGGCCGACTGGAGGTCGTCCGCGGTGGCGGCCAGCGCGCTGGGCAGGTCCGCCTGCGGCGGTGTGTGCCGGGCGGAGCCGCTGATGAGGCGGCGCAGGTCGGCGATCTGGCGCTCCAGCACCAGCTTCAGGTCGGTGCCCAGTTCGCGGGGCAGCGGGCCGGGCCGGGCGAGCGCCCGGCCCAGCTGGATGCGGGCCACTGCCAGGTCCTGGAGCACGCCGTCGTGCAGATGCTGGGCCAGTTCGGGCAGTTCGCCGCTCATCGCGCCCCCGGATGGCGTGCGGCGAACAGGCAGACCGCACCGGTCCTGACCGTCTCGACGTCGGTGAAGCGGGCGCGCAGCTCCTTGTCCAGGTCGTCGAGGCGGTCGTCGAGGTTGCTGAAGACCTCGCTGCGGTTGAGCTTGGCCAGCAGCTTGCCGGAGCGCTTCGTGTGGTGCGGGCCGCTGCCCAGCACGGTGCTGCCGAACACCCGGGCGCCGGGGCGCAGATACGGTGTCACGTGGTCGAACACCACCGACTTCTGGCGCATCGTCCCGGGCAGGCAGTGCAGGAGGAAGTTCATGCCGACCGAGTCGAACCGCCCGGCGCCCAGTTCGAACGGTCGGAAGGCGTCACCGACCCGGGTTTCCGGGTGATACCGGCTGATCCGGTGCGCCGCGGTGGAAAGCACCACCTCGTTGAGGTCGACCAGGGTGATCGACGGGGATTTCACCGGAAACCTGCATTTGTCCAGAAACCAGCCGGTGCCGGGTCCGATATCCAGATGCGTCGCGCCGACCTGCCGGTCGTAATGTGCCAACATTTTGCCACGCGGGCAGCGCCACATGAACCGGCTCATCATGCCCAGCACGAACATGTCGTAGGCGGCGAGCATCGGCCGCTGATACGACTCGGCGGCGGCCTGAATACGGGCCTGCGTCGGTTCGGCGAGTTCGGTCTGCGCCGGGTTCGATTCCATATCCTTCGTCCCGGTCAGTCGCGGGTCGCGGTGATGAACTGGCCGCCGGACAGCCGGCCGTCGGGGCGCCCGTAGCGCGGCCCCAGCTCGCCGCGGTCGGTGATCTCGATGGTCCAGCCCTGACCGGCCACCCAGTCCCTGCCGCCCGGTCCGAGGCCGCCGCGGACCATCGCGCTGATCCGGTCAGCGCCGGGCGTGGTGAGCGCCGCGGCGGCGGCCTGGGGGTCGGGGCCCGCCTTGTCGGAGTGCTCGAAGACCAGCCTGCTGCCGGGCGCGGACAGCCGGCCGACGTCGGTGATGACCTGCCGCGCCTGCTCGGCGGTCAGGTAGGGCAGCACGCCCTCGGCGACCCACGCGGTCGGCCGGGCGGGGTCGAAGGTGCCGCCGGCCAGGCGCGCGGCGAAGTCTTCCCGCAGGTCGGCGTCGACCGCGGTGCGCGAACGGGCGGTCGGCCGGGCGCCGGCGTCGGCCAGCACCTTGTCCTTGAAGGCGAACGCCGAGGCGGTGTCCACCTCGAACACGTCGGCGCCGGGCAGCGGCAGCCGGAAGGCGCGGGCGTCGAGGCCGGCTCCGAGCAGCACCACCTGGGTGCAGCCGCCGGCCGCCGCCTCGCACACGAAGTCGTCGATGAACCGGGTGCGCACCACGCCGCGCGAGTAGAACAGGTCGACCCAGGCGGTCAGCGACGGCCACTCGCCCGGGTCGGACACCGCCTTGGCCACGTCGACGAACGACTGGGCGTACGGGTCGTGGAACAGCCGGTCGGGGCGGTCGGACTCCATGGCCCTGGCCATCGCCACGGCGACCGCGGTGATCCCTGCGCCGGCCGGTGCCTTTATCGGTGCTGCTGAGGCGTCCATTTTCATCTCCGGGCAATCGAGGAAATCAATTGGAGCCAGTGAAGCACCGGGCGCGAAATAACGTCAATAATTCCGTGGGCCTGCATAAGATCATCCGCGAGGATGGGTCGGCCTCATTCTCGGGCATGAGTCGATTTAGTTCTCCAGGCTGAAGATAATCAGACCCATTATTGCGTAGCCTGAGTTGCCGGGTTCGTAGCCGAAATGCGAAGGGGAATCGCTGTGTCGACATTCACAATTAGTGAGCTCATGGAGATCCTGGTCGTGAAAGCCGGGTTGCCGCGGTCCGCGGTCACCGCCGACCCGAGTGCCACGCTCAGCGACGTCGACCTGGACTCGCTGGCGCAACTGCAGGTCAAGGCGGAGATCGAGGACCGCTACGGTATCGAGCTGGACGACGAGCATGCGCACGCGACCTTCGGCGAGCTGGTGACGCTGGTCAACGAGGAACTGAGCGAGCGGGCACGATGAGCGGCCGCCGGCGCATCGTGGTCACCGGGATCGGCGTGGTCGCGCCCGGTGGCGCCACCCGGAAGGCGTTCTGGCAGCTGATCACCGACGGGCGCACCGCGACCCGCAGGATCTCGCTGTTCAACCCGGCGCAGTTCCGCTCCCAACTGGCCGCCGAGGTCGACTTCGACCCGCTCGCCGCGGGTCTGACCCGGCAGGAGGTCTTCCGCAACGACCGCTCCGTCCAGTTCGCGCTGGTCGCCGCCGACGAGGCGATGGCCGACTCGGGCCTGGACCTGGACGGCGGGTTCGACCACGACCGGATGGCGGTGTGCCTGGGCAGCGCGGTCGGCGCGAGCACCCGCCTTGAGGACGAATACGTGGTCGCCAGCGACGGCGGCCGGAACTGGCTGGTCGAGCCGGAGTTCGCCTCCGACTTCCTCTACCAGGCGTGGGTGCCCAGCAGCATGGCCGCCGAGGTCGCCTACCGCTACGGCGCGCACGGCCCGGCGTCGGTGGTCTCCACCGGCTGCACCTCGGGCATCGACGCGATCGGCCAGGCCTACCAGCTGATCCAGGACGACATGGCCGACATCATGGTCGCCGGCGCGAGCGACGCGCCCATCACGCCGATCTCGATCGCCTGCTTCGACGCCATCGGCGCCACCAGTACGCGCAACGACGACCCCGAGCACGCCTCCCGCCCGTTCGACGCGACCCGCGACGGGTTCGTGATGGGCGAGGGATCGGCCGTGCTCATCCTCGAGGAGTACGAGCACGCCCGGCGGCGGGACGCGCACATCTACGCGGAGATCGCCGGCTACGCCAACCGGTGCAACGCCTTCCACATGACCGGGCTGCGTCCCGACGGCCTGGAGATGGCCGCCGCGATCGGCAGCGCGCTGGAGCAGGCCCGGCTGGACCCCACCGCACTGGACTACGTCAACGCGCACGGCTCGGGCACCAAGCAGAACGACCGGCACGAGACCGCCGCCATCAAGCGCAGCCTGGGCGCGCACGCCTTCCAGGTGCCGGTCAGCTCCATCAAGTCCATGGTCGGGCACTCCCTCGGCGCGATCGGCTCCATCGAAGTAGCCGCCACCGCGCTGGCCATCGAGCACAACGTCGTGCCGCCCACCGCCAACTACGCCCACCCCGACCCGCTGTGCGACCTGGACTACGTGCCCAACACCGCGCGGGACCACCGGGTGCGGGCCGCGCTGTCGGTCGGCAGCGGCTTCGGCGGCTTCCAGTCGGCGATCGTCCTGGCCGGGGTCCGCTGATGGCCGCCGTGATCACCGGGATCGGCGTCGTCGCGCCGACCGGCATCGGCGCGGCCGAGCACTGGCGCGCGACCCTCGCGGGTGAGTTGGCGGTGCGGCCCATCGAGGCCTTCGACGCCGGCCGCTACGCCACCACGCTGGCCGGCCAGGTGCCCGGTTTCGACGTCGCCGAGCACGTACCCGACCGGCTGGCCGTCCAGACCGACCGGTGGACCTGGCTCGCCTTCGCCGCGACCGGCATGGCCCTCGACGACGCGGGCTACGACCCCTCCGCCCACGACCCGTACGCCACCTCGGTCATCCTGGGCAGCGGTTCCGGCGGCAACGAATTCGGCCAGCGGGAGATCCAGGCGCTGTGGAGCCGGGGCCGCAAGGCGGTCGGCGCCTACCAGTCCATCGCCTGGTTCTACGCCGCGAGCACCGGCCAACTGGCCATCCACCACGGTGCCAAGGGGCCCTGCGGGGTGCTGGTCTCCGACGCGGCGTCCGGCATCGACAGCCTCGGCTGGGCCGACCGGGCGATCAGGCGCGGCACCGGCGCCGTGCTGGCCGGCGGCACCGAGGCCCCGATCGCGCCCTACGCGCTGACCGCCCAGATGGCGGGCGGCCGGCTGTCCACCGCGACCGACCCGCGGGCCGGCTACAAGCCGTTCGACCGGGCGGCCAACGGCCACCTGCCCGGCGAGGGCGGCGCGGTGCTGGTGGTGGAGGACGAGTCCGCCGCGCGTGCCAGGTCGGCGCCCGAGGGCTACGGCGTGATCGCCGGCTACGCGGCCACCCAGGACGCGCACCACTACCGGGACACCGCACAGGACGGGCGGCAGTACGCCCGAGCGATCGAGTCGGCGCTGCGCCGGGCCGGCGCGCGCCCGGACGAGGTGGACCTGGTGCTCGCCGACGGCGCCGGGCGCCCGGACGCCGACGCCGCGGAAGCGGCGGCGCTGTGCTCGGTGTTCGGCCCGCACGGGGTGCCGGTCACCGCGCCGCAGGGCCTGGTCGGCCGACTGCTGGCCGGCGGCTCCGCGCTCAACGTGGCCACGGCGCTGCTGGCCATGCGGGCCGGCGTCGTCCCGCCGGTGGGCAACCTGGACGACCCCGACCCGGCCTACGGCCTCGACCTGGTGCGCGAACCGCGCGAACGCCGGCTCGACACCGTCGTGGTGACCGCGCGCGGCCAGGGCGGGTTCAACAGCGCGCTGGTGCTGCGCAGCCCCGCCGCGCAAGGCGTGAAGCGGCTCGCGTCGGGGGGGCCGGACGGCGGCAGATAGCGAGTACCCCCACGACTGACCGGGGGCGGGGCCGTGACACCACGTGGCCGCGAGGGCTTCTTCGAGTGCGAACAAGAAGGGTGCCCGCGCGGCCACCGTCATGCCGCGGCACCGCACCCGTCCGCTTCCGCGACTCCGCTCGGAGCCCGAGCCGGCTGTCCGCACTACGGCGGACGGCGGCACGGCCGTACCGGTATTCGGTGCGCTTGGCGCTGACTATAGGGGAGCGTACGGACGCCGGTTACGCGAGTGCGCGGCGGGGAGAGCCAACTGGTGGCGGTGATGTCTGCCCCACAAATCCACAGATGGTTTATCACTCTGCGGGGGTCTCGATGGATATTGTCCGTGGTTTAGACGATTTGTTGCCGGTCGCAGTTTGTGGTGGTCCTGGCGTGTACCGGGCAGGCATGATGACTGTACTGCGGGGTATACAGGGGATCGATGTGGTCGTCGAATTCGACACCGCGAGTTACCACCCGGGTTTGCTGAAGGAGCATCAGCCGCGCGTGTTGCTGATGGACCTCGACAGCTTCGACATCGAGGACCTGCTGTCGAGGCAGCTGGTGAGCCGGACCGCGGAGGAGTCGGTCAAGGTGCTCGCCCTGTCCGCCAACCTGGACCCGGGCACGGCGCTCAAGGTGCTCCTCGGGGGCGCCCAGGGGTTCCTGCACAAGGACACGCCGGTGCAGGGGCTCGTGGACGCGATCCGGGCGGTGGACCGCGGCGGCGTGGCCCTCGATCCGCAGGTGGCCAGCGAACTGGTCACCGCGCTGCGCTTCAGCGGGCCTTCCGGTGTGCCGTCCGGGCCGGGGAACGGGGTGAAGCTCACCCCCCGGCAGCGGCAGATCCTCGGCCTGATCGGCCACGGACTGACCAACGTGGAGATCGCCGACCAGCTGCAGCTGGGCAGACCCACGGTGAAGACGCACATCTCCTCGCTGCTGCGCACGCTCGACCTGCGCGACCGGACCCAGCTGGCGGTCTACGCCTGTACGCACGGTTTCCGGGCGCACGCGGCGGTCCCCTGACCCCGGGGGAAGTGAACGGCCGACGGGCCGGCGGGCCTTGCCCGCCGGCCCGCTTCCTTTTGTCCCCGGCCGGGCCGCTGCGGGTTTCCCGCAGCAGGCTGCGGAATTGCCGCCGATATTTCGCGGCAGATTTCCGATGCGATCCCGCGGGGCCGTCGGACATGATTCATCCATGAGTGATTCACAGGTGAGTCGAATCCGCGCCGATGGGATAGAGCCCTATCGGAAGCGCGGCGGCCAGTTGCGTATGGTTCTGCACCCCGGTTCCGTGGGCAGCCGATCCGGCTATATGGGCACGGCTGTCCTCCAGCCCGGTGAACACGTGGTGGAGCATTTCCACCCCTATTCCGAGGAATTCCTCTTCGTCGTCAGCGGCGACCTGGTGCTCGAGGCGGAGGGCGAGAACTGGACGCTGGGCGCCGGCGAGGGCATCTACGTGCCCATCGGCAAGCGGCACCGGCTGCGCAATGTGGGCACGACGGAGTCGCTGACCGTCTACCACATCGGTCCGCTGGCGCCCGACCCGTCGCTTGCGCACGTGGACACCGAGGTCCTCGGCGAGCCGGAGGCCGGGCAGTCCGAGCAGGCCGACGGCGCGGCGGGCACCGCCCGCGTCCTGTTCATGATGAAGGTCGACGAGGACAGGCGGGAGGAATTCCTCGCCGCCTACGAGAAGGTCCGCTTCAGCGTCGCGTCGACCCCCGGCCACATCCGCGACCAGATCTGCCAGGCGCCCGACGACCCGCGGAGCTGGCTGATCGTCAGCGAGTGGACCACCCTCGCGGAGTTCTTCACCTGGGAGAAGTCCGAGAGCCACAAGGAAATCGTCCGGCCGATGCGGGAGTGCTACTCCGACCCGGAGTTCCGCAGTTTCACCGTGGTCGCCGAGACGTTGGCGACGTGGTCATGAGCACGATTTCCGCCGAGGAACGGCTGATGATCTACATCAACGTCTTCACCTGCAAGCCGGAGAACCAGCAGGCGCTGTCCACCGCCATCCGCAAGGAGACGGACGACATCGTCCGGCACATGCCCGGGTTCGTCTCCGCCAACGTGCACTGCAGCGTCGACGGGACCCGGGTGACGAACTACGCCCAGTGGAGCGAGCTGACCGCCTTCCAGGAGCACATCCGCAGCGAGGCGGGCCGTGCGCTGATCCTCGAACTCCACAAGTACGCCGACAACGCAGATGTGCATGTTTACCAGGTCGACTGGATCGTATCCGGCGAAAGGGAACTGGCATGAAGACCGCTCGGGAACTCTGGGAGGCCGTGTACGCCGCGGTCGAGGCGGAGAACCACTTCGCGTTCTACGAACTGTGCGACGCGGAGCTGGACATCCGCACCGCGAGCCAGCACAAGACGGGTCCCAAGGGCCTCGCCGGGATGTTCACCCAGCAGCGCGGCCTGTACGCGGAGCTGGACCACACCGTCGACGGGATCATCGAGTCCGCGGACGGCTCCGCGCTGTCGGCCGAGCTGACGCTGTCCGGCGTGGCCAAGGGCACCGACGAGCGGTTGACCTGGAATGTCGTGGAGACGATACGGGCCGACGCCGGCCGCATCGTGTCCTGGCACGCCATGCTCGACCGCACCGGACTGGTCCAGCGGATCCGCGCCCTCCAGGGATGACCGCCATGCCGGTCGGGATTCCCGTGCGCCAGGAGGTCGAGGTCGCCGACGGCGTCGTCGCGGTGGTCAACGGCGACGGCAGCGCGGGCCTGTCCAACAGCGTGCTGCTGCTCGGCGGGCCGGCCACCGTCATCGACACGATGCTGCTGCCGGAGATGGCCGACGCCGTCGTGGCGGCGCTGAGCCGCCGGGGCCGCAGCGCGGAACTCGTCGTCAACACCCACATCCACACCGACCACATCGGCGGGAACGTCCTGTTCGACAAGGTGCCGATCATCGCCCATCCGCGCACGGTGGCCGGGATGCGCAAGATGATCGGCGAGCCGGGGCTGCCCGCGCTGCTCGCCAAGGTGATGCCCGCCTTCGCGGACCGGCTCGGCGGCTGGGACAGCGTGGCCGCGGAACCCGTGCCGGCCGCCGGCATCGAACGCGCGCTGCCCGACGGCACGCGGGTGCTGGAATTCACCGACGCCCACTCGGCCGCCGACCTCGCGGTGTGGCTGCCGGCGGAGCAGGTGCTGGTCAGTGGTGACCTGTGCTTCGCCGGTGTGACACCGCTCGCGGTGCACGGCCGGGTCGGCGGCTGGCGGGCGGCGCTCGACCAGTTGATCGCGCTGGGCCCCAGGGTCGTCCTGCCCGGTCACGGCAGGCCGGCCGGGATCGAGGCGCTGCGGGATCTGGCCGACTACTTCGACCGGGTGCTCGCAGCCGCCCGGTCGGCGCACGCCGAGCGGCTGTCCGCCGAAGCGGTGTGGGCCCGGTTCGACCCGGGCCCCGCGGCGGGCTGGCTCGAACCGGAGCGGACTCTCGTCAACATCCAGGTAGCTCTTTCCGAGATCACCGGAAAACCATTCCAAGGAGAACATCGTGTCCAACAAGACCGTGGCCCGTCGCATTCTGGATGAAGGATTCTCCCAGGGAAATGCCGACGTTCTCGACGAGGTGATGAGCGAGGACTTCGTCAACCACAACGCGCCGCCCGGAATGGACACCAGCCGCGAGGGCGTCAAGTCGGTGATCCTGATCGAGCGGCAGGGATTCCCTGACCTGAAGGTCAACATCATCCGCGAGTTCGAGGACGGCGAGTACGTCATCCAGCACGTCGAGCTGACCGGCACCCACAAGGGCGTGGTGTTCGGCGCCGAGCCGACCGGCCGCACCATCAGCTGGAACGAGATCCACATCGCCCGGGTCCGCGACGGCCAGGTGAGCGAGCACTGGGCCTGCAACGACCTGCACGTCCTGATGATGCAGCTGGGCAAGATGGCGCCGCCGGACACCTCCGCCTTCCGCCGGGCGCCCGCCGCTTCCTGACCGGCACCCCGCGTCGTACTTCGGGATTTCGGGATTTCGTCGAGGAGATGCATCATGACAGACGGGTTCGCAATCATCGGTATGGCCGCCCGGCTGCCCCGGGCGAACGGACCGGCCGAATTCTGGCGGCTACTGGTTTCGGGCACCGACGCCGTCACCGACCCGCCACAGGGCCGGCCGACCGCGCGCCGCGGTGCATTCCTCGACGACATCACCGGATTCGACGCGGGCTTCTTCGGCGTCTTCCCACGGGAAGCCGCCGCGATGGACCCGCACCAGCGGCTGATACTGGAGCTGGGCTGGGAGGCGCTGGAGCAGGCGCGGCTGACCGCGGCCCGGCTGGAGGGCACGCAGACCGGCGTGTTCGTGGCCGCGCCGGGAGAGGCCGCACCTGCTTCCGCGCCCGACCCCTACACCTTCACCGGGCGGCAGCGCGGCATGGCGGCCAACCGGCTGTCCTACGCCCTGGGGCTGAACGGCCCCAGCCTCACGGTGGACACCGGTCAGTCCTCGTCGCTGGTCGCGGTGCACCTGGCGGTGCAGTCGCTGCGCGGCGGCGAGTGCGACCTGGCCATCGCCGGCGGGGCCAGCCTGATGGTGGCCCCCGACACCGGCAACGGCCTGGCGGAGATGGGCGTGCTGTCCCCCGACGCCCGCTGCCATGTCTTCGACAGCCGCGCCAACGGCTTCGTACGCGGCGAAGGCGGCGGCCTGGTCGTCCTGAAGCGGCTGGCCGACGCCCTCGCCGACGGCGACCCGATCGCCGCGGTCGTCGCCGGCAGCGCGGTCAACAACGACGGCCGCACGGAGGGGCTGACGACACCCAGCGCCGCCGCGCAGCAGGCCCTGCTCGAACGGGCGTGCCGCCAGGCCGGGATCGACCCGGGAGCGGTCCAGTACGTCGAACTGCACGGCACCGGCACGGCCGTCGGCGACCCCGTCGAGGCCGCCGCGCTCGGCGCCGCGCTGGGCACCGCGCCGACCAGGACGGCGCCGCTGCTGGTCGGGTCGGTCAAGACCAACATCGGCCACCTGGAGGCCGCGGCAGGCATCGCGGGGCTGCTCAAGACGGTGCTGAGCCTGCGCAACCGGCACGTGCCGGCGAGCCTGCACTTCGTGGAGCCCAACCCGGCGATCCCGCTGGCGGAGTTGAACCTCGCGGTGAACACGGCGTCCCGGCCGTGGCCCGAGGGCCCGGCCGTCGCGGGCGTCAGCTCGTTCGGCCTCGGCGGGACGAACTGCCACGTGGTGCTCACCGAGGCACCCCCGGCGCCGGCGCCGCCCGCGCCGTCCGGCCTGCCGGTGGTGCCGTGGGTGCTGTCGGCGAAGACCCCCGAGGCCCTGCGCGCGCAGGCCCTGCGGCTGCTGGACCAGGCCGCTGGTGCCGACCCGGTGGACGTCGGGTTCTCGCTGGCGACCACCCGGACGGCCTTCCCGGTCCGCGCCGTCGCCTTCGGCCGCGACCGCCTCGAACTGGAGTCCGCGCTACGAGCGTTGGCCGGCGGTGAGCTGCCGGCGGTGGCCGGTTCCGCCACGGAGCCGCTGTCGGCGATGGCCGCCGGCTTCGTGGCGGGGGGCGAGGTGGACTGGTCCGCGGTCTTCACCGGCTCCGGCGCCCGCCCGGTGGACCTGCCCACCTACGCGTTCGACCGCCAGGCCGCCGGAGCCGCCACCCCGACTGTCGCGGCGCCCTCGCCGGGCGGCGACCTCATCGGGGTCGTCCGCACCGAGGTGGCCGCCCAGTTGGGCCACGGCGACCCCGGCGCCGTGCCGCGCGAACGCAGTTTCAAGGATCTCGGCTTCGGCTCGCTCAGCGCCGTGGACCTGGCCGAGCGGCTGTCGGCGGCGCTCGGCAGGCAGGTCGAGCCCACAGCGGTCTTCGACTTCCCGACGCCCGCCGCGCTCGCCGCGCACCTGGCCGAGCACGCGGCGGACGACCGCGCCGCCGACGAGGCGCCGACTGCCGAGCGCCCGCGCCCGGCCCGTACCGCCCGGCCCGCCGACGACGACCCGATCGCCATCGTCGGCATCGGCTGCCGGTATCCGGGCGGCATCGCCTCCGCGGCGGACCTGTGGGACGTCGCCGCCGCCGGGCGTGACGTGATCTCCGCCTTCCCCACCGACCGGGGCTGGGACCTGGCCGCGCTCTACGACCCCGATCCGGACCGCGCCGGCACCACGTACGTCCGCGAGGGCGGTTTCCTCACCGATGTCGCGGGCTTCGACGCGGGCTTCTTCGGGATCAGCCCCGGCGAGGCGCTCGCGATGGACCCGCAGCAGCGGCTGCTGCTCGAAGTCGCCTGGGAGGCGCTGGAGAACGCCGGTGTCGACCCGCGGTCGCTGGCCGGCAGCAGGACCGGCACCTTCGTGGGGATGTACGGCTGGGACTCCAGCGAATCCGTCGAGGGCTACCGCATCACCGGCGGCCTGTCCGGTGTCGCGTCCGGCCGGGTGGCCTACGCGCTGGGCCTGGAGGGTCCGGCGGTGACCGTCGACACGGCGTGCTCGTCGTCGCTGGTCGCGATGCACCTGGCGTGCGGCTCGCTGCGGTCCGGCGAGTCGGACCTGGTGCTGGCCGGCGGCGCCAGCGTGATGGCGACACCGCGGGTCTTCCTCGAATTCGCCCGGCAGCGCGGCCTGTCGCCGGACGCGCGGTGCAAGTCCTTCGCGGCGGCTGCCGACGGCACGGCCTGGGCCGAGGGCGTCGGCGTCGTCGTACTGGAACGCCTCTCGGACGCCCGCAGGAACGGGCACGAGGTGCTGGCGCTGGTGCGGGGCAGCGCCATGAACCAGGACGGCGCCTCCAACGGCCTGACCGCGCCCAACGGCCCCTCCCAGCAACGGGTGATCCAGGCCGCCCTCGCCGACGCCGGACTGCTCGCGGCCGACGTCGACGTGGTGGAGGCGCACGGCACCGGCACCGCGCTGGGCGACCCCATCGAGGCGCAGGCGGTTCTCGCGACCTACGGGCAGGGCCGGCCGCGCGGCCGGCACCTGCTGCTCGGCTCGCTGAAGTCGAACATCGGGCACACCCAGGCCGCCGCCGGGCTGGCCGGCGTGATCAAGATGGTCGCGGCCATGCGGCACGGCATCGTGCCCGCCACCCTGCACGTCGACGCGCCCAGCCCCCACGTCGACTGGTCGTCCGGCGCGGTGCGGCTGGCCACCGGCGCCGAGGACTGGCCGGACACCGGGCAGCCGCGGCGGGCAGGCGTGTCGTCGTTCGGGATCTCCGGCACGAATGCCCACGTCGTCCTCGAACAGGCACCCGTCCAACCGGCCCCGCCCCGCGGCGGGCCGCGCTGGCCCGCCGTGCCCTGGGTCCTGTCGGCGCGGACCGAGGACGCCCTGCGCGGCCAGGCCGAGCGGCTGCTCGCGCACGCCGGCCCCTACGACCCGGCGGACATCGGCAGGTCGCTGGCGACCGCCCGGTCGCGCTTCGAGCACCGCGCTGTGGTGGTCGGCGCCGACCGGGCCGACATGCTCGCCGGGCTGTCGGCGGTGGCCGCGGGCCTGCCCGCGGCGAACGTGACCTACGGACGGGCCGAGGACGACCCCGGCAGGACCGCCTTCGTCTTTCCCGGGCACGGCATCCAGTGGCTGGGGATGGCCGCCGAACTGCTCGACTCCGCACCGGTCTTCGCCGCCCGGATGGCCGAATGCGCGCGGATCATCGACCCGCTGGTCGACTGGTCGCTGCTGGACACGGTCCGGGAGTGCGCCGACGACTCCTGGCTGGCGCGCGTCGACATCGTGCAGCCCGCGCTCTTCGCGGTGCTGGTGTCGCTGGCCGAGCTGTGGCGCTCGCTCGGCGTACGGCCCGACGCCGTCGTGGGCACCTCGCAGGGCGAGGTCGCGGCCGCGTGCGTGGCCGGTGCGCTGTCGCTCGACGACGCGTGCCGGCTCATCGTGGCGCGGGCGCGGCTGATCGCCGAGCAGCTCCCGGGCGCGATCGTCTCGGTCGGGGCACCGGAGAGCGCCGTGGCGGGACGGCTGCTCCCGGGCCTGTCGATAGCGGGCGTCAACGGTCCGGGCGGGACGACGGTGGCCGGTCCGGCGGACGTGCTGGCCGACTTCATCGCCGAGCTGCGCGCGGCCGAGGTGCCGGTCAGGATCGTGACGCCCTTCGCCTCGCACTCCCCGCTGGTCGACCCGCTGGAGGGCGACTTCGCCGACCTGGCCGCCTTCGTACGCCCCACCGCCGCGTCGGTGCCGGTCTACTCGTCGGTGACCGGCGGGACGATCGCGGGCGAGGAGCTGACGGGCGCGTACTGGTACCGCAACTGCCGGGAGCCGGTGGCCTTCCAGCGGTCCGTGGAGGCCCTGCTCGCCGACGGCTTCACGCACTTCGTGGAATGCTCCCCGCATCCGGCGCTGGGCATCCACATCGAGCAGACCGCCGAGCTGGCGGGCCGTACGGTCACCGTGGTCGGCTCGCTGCGTCGCGACGAGGGCGGCCCCGCAAGGCTGCTGGCCTCCGCCGCCGAGCGGTACGTGCGCGGCGGCGAGGTGACCTGGGGCCCGGTCTTCGGCGGCGCGCGGCAAGTGCCGCTGCCCACCTACGCGTTCGACCGCACGCGGTATTGGCTGGAGCCGAAGCCGCACACCGACGCGGCCGCCCTGGGCCTGACCGCCGCGGAGCACCCGCTGGTCGGCGCCGTGGCCGAACTGCCGGACACGGGCGCGGTGCTGCTGACCGGGCGGCTGTCGCTCGCCACGCACGGCTGGCTTGCCGACCACGCCGCCGCCGGCGCGGTGCTGCTGCCCGCCACCGCGTTCGTCGAACTGGCCCTGCGCGCGGGCGCGGAGGCCGGCCGCGAGAGCTTGCGGGAACTGGTGATCCACAGCCCGCTCGTCCTGCCGGAGCAGGGCGGGGTGGACGTACGGGTGGTCGAGGACGACGGCGAGGTCGCGATCCACTCCCGCGGCGACGGCGAGTGGGTGACGCACGCGCGCGGCGAACTGGCCGCCGGGGAGCCCGCGGCCCCCCGCCCGCTGCCCGCCGAATGGCCGCCCGCCGCGGCGGCCGCGGTCGGCCTGGACGACGCCTACCAGCGGCTGGCCGAGCGCGGTTACGCCTACGGGCCGGCATTCCGCGGTCTGCGGGCGCTGTGGCGGCAAGGCGACGAGGTCTTCGCCGAGGTCGCGCTGCCCGAAGGCACCGACCCGGCCGGGTTCGGCCTGCACCCGGCGCTGCTCGACGCGGCGCTGCACGCGGCGCTGCTCACCGTCGCCGGGCAGGGTGTGGCGCTGCCCTTCGCGTGGGCCGACGTGCGGCTGCTCGCGACGGGTGCGACGGCCCTGCGGGTGGTGATCACGCCGAGCGGTCCCGACGAGATTTCCCTCGCCGCCTACGACGGCTCCGGCCGGCCGGTGTGCACGGCGGGCGGGGTCGTGCTGCGGCGCCTGTCGCGCGAGCAGCAGGCCGCGGTCTCCCGGGCCGGGCAAGCGGCCGCCCACCGCCTGCTGGAGGTGGCCTGGCCGCCGCTGGCGCGGCCCAGGGCGATCCCGGTGTCGGTCGGGGGCTGGGACGAGCTGGACCGGGGGGCGCCGCTGCCGAACGTCGTGGTCCTCGATGGCGCCTTCGGGTCGGACACGGCGGGCTTCGACACGGTCGCCGAGACGCACGCCGCCGCCCACCACATGCTCGGGGTGCTCCAGGACTGGCTCGCCGACGAGCGCTCGGCGGACAGCGTCCTGCTGATCGCCACCCGCGGCGCGGTGCAGCCGGCCGGTGAGGGCCCGCCCGATCCGGTGGCCGCCGCGGTGTGGGGCCTGGTGCGGGCCGCCCAGGCCGAGGCGCCCGGCAGGTTCGTCCTGGTGGACACCGACGGTGAGGTCGACGTGGCCACCGTCGTGGCGAGCGGCGAACCGCAGGTGATGATCCGCTCCGGTGTGCTGCGCGCCGCCCGGCTGGCCCCCGTGCGGGATTCGGGCGCGGGCGGCTTCGACACCTCCGGCCCCGTCCTGATCACCGGCGGCACCGGCGGCCTCGGCTCGGCGCTGGCCCGCCACCTGGTGACGCGGCACGGCGTACGGAAGGTGCTGCTCGCCTCCCGGCAGGGCCCTGACGCGCCCGGCGCCCGCGAACTGGTCTCCGAGCTTGTCGAGTTGGGCGCGACTGCGCAGGTGGTGCGGTGCGACGTCACCGACCGCGACGCGGTCGGCCGCCTGGTGACACCGGAGCTGGCGACGGTGATCCACGCGGCGGGCGTCCTGGACGACGGCGTCGTGGAGGCGCTGACCCCGGACCGGATGGACACCGTGCTGCGCCCCAAGGCCGACGCCGCCTGGTATCTGCACGAGGCCACCGAGCGGACCGGCGCCACGCTCGTGCTGTTCTCCTCGGTGCTCGCCGTGAGCGGCGGCCCCGGACAGGCCAACTACGGCGCCGCCAACGCCTTCCTCGACGCGCTCGCCGCCGCGCGGCACGACCGCGGGCTGCCCACGCTGTCCATCGGCTGGGGGCTGTGGGACCGCGGCGCGGGCATGGCGGAGCAGTTGGGCGAGGCGGACCTCGCGCGGCTCAGGCGGCGCGGCCTGACCGAACTCCCGGTCGGCACGGGGCTGGCGCTCTTCGACGCCGCCCTCGCGCAGCACCGGCCGCACGTGGTCGCGATGGCCGTCGACCGGGCGGCGCTCCAGGCGTCCGCCGGAATCGGCGAACTGCCCGCCGTCATGCGGGACCTGGCCCCGGCCCGGCAGCAGGAGGCGCCCGCCACGGCGGTGTCCGCGAGCGCGGACCTGCTCACGCTGACCCGGTCCGCGGCCGCGGTGCTGCTGGGGCGCGGCGACGGCGGGCAGATCGACCCCGACCGCAACTTCCGCGACCTCGGCTTCGATTCGCTGCTGGCCGTCGAGCTGCGCAACCGGCTCAAGACGGCCACCGGGATGACGCTGCCCGCGGGTGTGGTCTTCGACTACCCCACGCCCGCCGCGCTGGCCGGCTACCTGCGGGACCGGGCCGACGGACGTGGCGACGTCGCGCAGGAGCGTCCCGCGGCCGTGGCCGACGGCGCCGACCCGATCGTCGTGGTGGGCATGAGCTGCCGCTTCCCCGGTGGTATCGACTCGCCCGAGGACCTGTGGGAGGCCGTGCTCGAAGGGCGGGACGCGATCGGCGACTTCCCGACCGACCGCGGCTGGCAGGTGGGCGGGCTGACCACCCGGCAGGGCGGATTCCTCGCCGACGCCGGGGCCTTCGACGCGGGCTTCTTCGGCATCAACCCGCACGAGGCGGCCGCGATGGACCCGCAGCAGCGGCTGCTGCTCGAAGTCGGCTGGGAGGCGGTGGAGCGCGCCGGCATCGCACCGGAGTCGCTGGCCGGCAGCAGGACCGGCGTCTTCGCCGGGATCATGGCCCAGGAGTACGGAGCGGGCGCGGACGACGCCGCGGCCGGGACGGAGGGCTACCGGCTGATCGGCAGCCAGGGCAGCGTCGCCTCCGGCCGGGTCGCCTACGCGCTCGGCCTGGAGGGGCCCGCGGTCACCGTGGACACGGCCTGCTCCTCGTCACTGGTCGCGGTGCACCTGGCCGCGCGGTCGCTGTGGTCCGACGAGTGCGACCTGGCGCTGGTCGGCGCCGCCACGGTGATCGCCACACCGCGGGTCTTCGTGGAATTCGCCAGGCAGGGCGGCCTGGGCGCCGACGGGCGCTGCAAGTCCTTCGGGGCGGGCGCCGACGGGACCGGCTGGAGCGAGGGCGCCGGGATGCTGGTGCTCGAACGGATGTCGCGGGCCCGGGAGCGCGGCCACCGGGTGCTGGCGGTGATACGCGGCAGCGCCGTCAACCAGGACGGCGCCTCCAACGGGCTGACCGCGCCCAACGGCCCCTCCCAGCAACGCGTCATCCGCGCGGCGCTGGCGGCCGCCGGGCTGTCCACCGTGGACGTCGACGTGCTGGAGGCGCACGGCACCGGCACGGTGCTCGGCGACCCCATCGAGGCGGAGGCGGTGCTGGCGACGTACGGCCAGGGCAGGCCCGCCGACCGGCCGCTGCTGCTCGGCTCGGTCAAGTCGAACCTGGGGCACACCCAGGCGGCCGCGGGCGTGGCCGGCATGATCAAGATGATCGGCGCGCTCAACCGGGGCGTGGTGCCGCCGACGCTGCACGCCGACCCGCCGACGTCCGCGGTGGACTGGTCGAGCGGCGCCGTCGCGCTGGCGACCGAGCCGGTCGGCTGGCCGCAGACCGGGCGGCCCCGGCGGGCCGGGGTGTCGGCGTTCGGCATCTCAGGCACCAATGCCCATGTGATCCTCGAACAGCCCCCGGCGCAGGCCGAGTCCGCCGCCGAGGATCGTGACTGGCCGGTGCTGCCGTGGGTGCTGTCCGCGCGCACCGAGCCCGCGCTGCGCGGCCAGGCCGCCCGGCTGCTGGCCCACCTGCGGGCGGACGAGGACCTCGACCCGGCGGCCGTCGCCACGGCGCTGGTCGCGACCAGGTCGCGCCTGCCGCACCGGACGGTCGTCACCGGCGCGGACCGCGCCGAGCTGCTCGAAAGGCTGGCCGAGGCGGCGCAGGCCGAGCCTGCCGAGCAGGTGAGCGGCCCTGTCGTCTTCCTCTTCCCCGGCCACGGCAGCCAGTACGCCCGCATGGGCGCGACGCTGCACGCCGAATTCCCCGCCTTCGCCACCGCGCTGGACGAGGTGCTCGCCGCGCTCGACGCGAACCTGGACCGGCCGCTGGCCGAGCTGCTGTTCGCCGCGAAGGGCACACCCGAGGCGGCCGTCCTCCAGGACCGGACCGAATTCACCCAGCCTGCCCTCTTCGCCATCGAGGTCGCGCTCTTCCGCCTGGTCGAGTCCTTCGGCCTGCGGCCGGACTACCTGCTCGGGCACTCCTTCGGGGAGCTGGCCGCGGCGCACGTGGCCGGCATCCTGACGCTGCCCGACGCCGCCAGGCTGATCGCCGCGCGCGGCCGCGCGATGGGCGCCCTGC
Organism: Streptomyces sp. NBC_00433; assembly: GCA_036015235.1. NCBI lineage: Bacteria > Bacillati > Actinomycetota > Actinomycetes > Kitasatosporales > Streptomycetaceae > Streptomyces > Streptomyces sp. NBC_00433. The sequence continues at coordinate 1,012,685 of CP107926.1, forward strand.
CGCCCGGCGTCATGGTGCAGATCCAGGCGAGCGCCGACGAGATCGAGCCCACCCTGGAGCCGGGCGTCTCCATCGCGGCGCTCAACGCGCCGGAGGCCACGGTGATCTCCGGCACGCCGGACGCGGTCGAGCGGGTCATCGAGGTGTGGCGCGAGCGCGGCCGCCGGTCGGTCAAGCTGCGCAACCGGCACGCCTTCCACTCGGCCGAACTGGACGGCAGACTCGGCGAATACGCCGAGGTGGCCCGGCAGGTCAGCTATCACCCGCCCACGATCCCGATCCTGTCCAACGTCACCGGCGGCCTGGCAGGCGAGGGGGACCTGCGCTCCGCCGACTACTGGATGCGGCACGCCAGGGGCGAGGTGAGGTTCCTGCCCTGCGTCAACTCCCTTGCCCAGCTGGGCGCCAGGACCTTCCTGGAGATCGGCCCCGGACGGGCGCTGACCACGCTGACGGCGCAGAGCCTCCCCACCCCGGTGGTCGCGCTGTCGCTGCTGCGCCGCGACCTGCCGGAGATGGCCAGCGTGCTGCCGGCACTCGGCGAACTGTCGTCGCGCGGCCTCCCGGTGGACTGGCGGGCCGTCTTCGGCGAGACCGCGGGGCCCTTCGCGGAGCTGCCCACCTACGCGTTCGACCGGCGGCGCTACTGGCTGCGGCCCGAGTCGCCGGTGGCCGCGACGGGACTCGGCTTCGTCGCCGCCGACCACCCGGTGCTGACCGCCCGGATGGAACTGGCGGACAGCGGCACGGTGATCTGGTCGGGGTCGGTCTCCCGCGGCGCCCCCGGCTGGCTGGCCGACCACGCGGTGGGCGGCGCGGTGCTGGCACCGGGCACCCTCTTCGCGGAGCTGGCGCTGCGCGCCTGCGCCGACCTCCGGCTGAACACCGTGCGGGAGTTGGTGGTCCTCGCTCCGCTGGCGCTGCCCGAGCGGGGCAGGACGACCGTCCAGGTGGTCGCCCAGCCGACCGGTGAGGTGGTGGTCTCCGCCCGCGCCGACGAGCCGGGGGCGCCGTGGGTGGTGCACGCCAGGGCGCAGGTTGTCGCGGCGGACCCGGGGGACCCGCTGAAGCTGGTGGCCTGGCCGCCGCCCGGCGCGGTGCCGATCGACCCGGCGGGGGCGTACGACCGGCTGGCGGAGCAGGGGTACGACTACGGGCCGGCCTTCCGCGGGCTGCGCGCGCTGTGGCGCGACGGCGACGACGTCTTCGCCGAGATCGCGGCCGAGGTCGACACGACCGGCTACGGACTGCATCCGGCGCTGCTGGACGGGGCCTTGCAGGCGTGGCTGGTGGGTACCGGCCGCGGCGGCACGGACGTCCCCTTCGCCTGGGAGGACGTGGTGCTGCACCGGGCCGGGGCCGACGGCCTGCGGGTCCGGCTGTCCCCCGCGGGCCAGGACGGCGTGTCGGTCGCGGTGTGCGACCGGGCGGGCCGCCCGGTGCTGACCGCGGGGTCGGTACGGCTGCGGCCGATGTCGGAGTCCGCGGGCCGGCTGCGGGAACTGGCCTGGTCGCCGCTGACCTCGGCGCCCGCCGCCGCCGTGTCGGAAGCCGGCGTCGCGGTGCTCGACGGCTTCTCCACGGCTGCGGACGTGGTCCCCTCGGCTGCGGACGTGGTCTCCTCGGTGCACGCGGCGACGCGGACGGTACTGGAGGCGTTGCAGGCGCCGACGGCCCGGCGGCTGGTGATCGTGACGCGCGGCGCGGTCGGGCTGCCGGGCGAGGACGTACCGGACCTGGCGGGCGCCGCGGTGTGGGGCCTGGTGCGGTCCGCGCAGGCCGAACAGCCGGGCAGATTCCTCCTGGTGGACACCGACGGCGAACTGGACCTGCCCGCCGTCCTGGCCGCCGGGCAGCCGCAGCTGCTGATCAGGGCCGGGGTGCCTTACGCGGCCCAACTGGCCCCGCTGACAGGGGCGTCGGCGGGCGATTCCCCCTTCGGGCCCGAGGGGACGGTGCTGGTCACCGGCGGCACCAGCGGCCTCGGCGCGCTCTTCGCCCGGCACCTGGTGGTGGAGCACGGTGTGCGCCGGCTGGTGCTGGCCAGCAGGCGCGGCCCCGCCGCACCGGAAGCGGCCGCGCTGCGAGCGGAGTTGACGGGGCTGGGCGCCGCGGTCGAGATCGTGGCCTGCGACGTGTCCGACCGGGCAGCCGTATCCGCTCTGGTGACACCGGAGTTGACCGCGGTGGTGCACGCGGCCGGCGTACTGGACGACGGGGTGCTCGGGTCGCTGACACCGCCCCGGCTGGCCGCGGTGCTCGCCGCCAAGGCGGACGCCGCGTGGCATCTGCACGAGGCGACACGAGAGTTGGACCTGACCGCCTTCGTGCTCTTCTCCTCGGTGGCCGGCACGCTCGGCTCCGCCGGGCAGGCCAACTACGCCGCCGCGAACGCGTTCCTGGACGGGCTGGCCGCGCACCGCAGGGCCGCCGGGCTCCCCGCGGTGTCCATCGCCTGGGGCCTGTGGGCGGGACAGGGCGGCATGACCGAGCACCTGCGCGACGCGGACCTGGCGCGGCTGCGCGACCGGGGACTCGCCGCGATCTCCGAATCCGACGGCCTGGCGATGTTCGACGCCGCCCTGACCGCGCCGCGCGCGCGGGTGACCGCGGTGACGCTCCGCCCGCCCGCCCCGCCGAACCGCCAGGACGACGCCCTGCGACTGCGCCAGGAGCTGGCCGGCCTCGACCCGGACGAGCAGCGGCAGCGCGTGGGGGACCTGGTGAACCGCAAGCTGGCCGCGGTGCTCGGCCACACGGACGGCCGGCTGCTCGAAGCGGACCGCAACTTCCGCGACCTGGGCGTCGACTCCCTCACCGCCATCGAGCTGCGCAATGCCCTCGCGCCGCTGACCGACACACCGCTGCCGGCCACGGCGGTCTTCGACCACCCGACGCCCGCGGCGCTCACCGACCACATACACCGAATCCTCGTCGCGCCGGAGCCTGACGCGCGGCCGGGCCGGAAGGAGCTGATCGAGACGATGGACACAGAAGAGCTGATCGCGGCCGCCCTGGGTGAGGGTGGTCCGCGATGATCGGCTGGCTTCCGAGGGCGCAGATCCCGTCAGGGCGGCCGGTGGGTCCCGGCAACCGCACCCAGCCCGCCTCCTACCGGCGTGACCAGGCCTTCCTCATCGCCCTGTGGCAGATCCTGGTCTCCATGGGCACCCCGTTCGTGCCGCCGCCGGTCTATGACGACGACCCGGACGACGCGTACGATGCCGGCGGGGGCTCCGGCGGCTCCGGGCGGAGTGGCGCCCGATGAGCGAGGACACCGAAGCCAGGCTGGTGGCGGCGCTGCGCGAGTCGCTGAAGGAGATCGAGCGGCTGCGCGGGAGGAGCCGCGGCGGCGACGACCCGGTCGCGATCGTGGGCATCGGCTGCCGCTTCCCCGGGGGCGCCGCTTCGCCGGCCGCCCTGTGGGACGTGGTCGCCGAGGGCCGCGACGTGATCTCGGGCTTTCCCGCCGACCGGGGCTGGGACCTGGACGGCGTCTACGACCCCGATCCGGACCGCCCCGGTACGACGTATGTGCGCGACGGCGGGTTCGTGGCCGGTGCGACGGACTTCGACGCGGAATTCTTCGGGATCACCCCCGGCGAGGCCGTGGCGATGGATCCGCAGCAGCGGCTGGTGCTCGAAGTCGCCTGGGAGGCGCTGGAGAACGCCGGCATCGACCCGCACTCCCTCGCCGGCAGCGCGACCGGGGTCTTCGTCGGCCACATGGCGCAGGAGTACGGGCAGGGCGTCGCCGAGGCCGGGGCCGAGGGCTACCGGCTGACCGGCACGGCGGGCAGCCTGGTCTCCGGCCGCCTCTCCTACACGCTGGGCCTGGAGGGTCCGGCGGTGACCCTCGACACGGCGTGCTCGTCGTCGCTGGTCGCGGTGCACCTGGCGTGCGGATCGCTGCGGTCCGGCGAGTCGGACCTGGTGCTGGCGGGCGGCGCGACCGTCATGGCGACGCCCCGGGGCTTCGTGGACATGGCCCGGCAGCACGGCCTCGCGCCGGACGGCCGGTGCAAGTCCTTCGCCGCCGCGGCGGACGGCACCGGGTGGGCCGAGGGCGTCGGCGTACTGGTGCTGGAGCGGTTGTCCGACGCGCGGGCGCACGGGCATCCGGTGCTGGCGCTGGTACGCGGCAGCGCGGTGAACCAGGACGGCGCCTCCAACGGGCTGACCGCGCCCAACGGCCCCGCCCAGCAACGGGTGATCCAGGCCGCCCTCGCCGACGCCGGACTGTCCGCGGCGGATGTGGACGTGGTGGAGGCGCACGGCACCGGGACGGTGCTCGGCGACCCGATCGAGGCGCAGGCGGTGCTGGCCACCTACGGACAGGGGCGGCCCGCGGACCGGCCGGTGTGGCTGGGGTCGCTGAAGTCGAACATCGGGCACACGCAGGCCGCCGCGGGCGTCGCGGGGATGATCAAGGTGGTCGAGGCGATGCGCCGGGGCGTGGTGCCCGTGACGCTGCACGTCGACGCGCCGAGTCCGCATGTCGACTGGTCGACCGGCCGGGTGGCGCTGGCGACCGGGCCGCGGAGCTGGCCGGAGACCGGACGGCCGCGCCGGGCCGCGGTGTCCGCGTTCGGCATCGCCGGGACCAACGCCCATGTCGTCGTCGAACAGGCGCCGCCGGCGGCCGAGGAGCCCCGGCGGCCGATGCCCGCGGTGCCGTGGGTGCTCTCGGCGAAGAGTCCGGCCGCGCTGGCCGCACAGGCCGCCCGGCTGCTCGCGCTGCTGGAGGGCGCGGACGTCGACCCGGCGGACGTCGGGCTCACCCTGCTGACCCGGGCGCGGTTCGCGCACCGGGCCGTCGTGCTCGGCGCGGACCTGGACGAACTCCTGGCGAATCTGCGGACGTTGGCCCGCACACCAGAGCCGGGCACCGTGATCGGGCGGACCGCGCTGCGCGGCCTCGCCGAGCGCTTCGCGGGCGGCGGCACCGTCGACTGGGCGGCCGTCTTCACCGGTTCCGGCGCCCGGCGGATCGACCTGCCCACGTATCCCTTCGCCCGGCAGCGCTTCTGGTCGGCGCCGGTGACGGCGAAAGCCGCGGTGGAAGCCGCACCCGGCCCCGCTCCCGCCGCCGCGGTGCCCGCGGGCGACAGCGTCAGCACCGTACGCACCGCCGTCGGCGACATCCTCGCCGAATGCGGCCCGCTCGACCTCGACGACGACATCTTCGCGCACGGGCTGAACTCGCTGTCGGCGGTGGAGCTGCGAGGCCGGCTGCAGGCGCTGGCCGACGTGCGGATCAGCCTGACGGACATCTTCGACAACCCGACCATCCGCTCGCTGGCCAAGTTCTTGGACGAGCGCTGACAGTCCCGGAGGCTCCGATGCCCATCGATCCCGTTGCCGCTCTCGGCTTCGACCAGTTCGTGCCGCCCATGACGGTGAACCGGCGCTCGCCGCGCGAGGTGTTCGTCACCGACCACGCCCGGATCGGCCCCGACGAATTCGCCATCGCCGTACGGGTGGCGCACGACCACCCGCTGTGGTCCGACCAGCGGGCGCCCTGGCACGACCCGGTGGCGATGACCGAGGCCTTCCGGCAGGCCTTCGTCGTGGCACGGCACGAATACCTCGACGTGCAGCGGGGCACCCCGTCCGCCGTACAGCAAGTGACCCTGGACGTGTGGGAGTTGGACGCCTTCCGGGCCGACGGCGAAACACCGCTGCAAGGCGTCGTCAAGGTCCGGGTCACGCAGACCGACAGCACCTTCGACATCGCGGGCGACTTCCTCGTCGGCGGGGTGCGGGCCATGTCGCTCTCGTTCGGCAGCATCCTCTTCCCCCGCGAGTCCTACCACGAGATCCGGGACTACCAGCGGTCCCGGCGGGCGCTGGACGCGGGCAGCGTGCCCGACGCCAAGCCGATCGACCCCGAGCTGGTCGGGCGGCGCGACCGCGGCAACGTCGTGATCGGGCCCGCCGTGCGGCCCGACCGCTATCCGCTGCTGGTGGACCGGACCCACCCGTCCTTCTTCGACCGCGACTACGACCACATCCCCGCGTCGCTGCTCATCGAGGCCATGCGGCAGTCCGCGCTGCGCAGCGCGGCGGAGGCGGGCCTGTGCGCGGGCGACGCGGCCCTGACGCGGGCCGAGTTGGACTTCGGCATCTTCGTGGAGATCGACGTGCCCGCCGAATGCGCGGTGTCGGTGACCGGGCGCCCCGGCGGGGTGTCCGCGTCGATCGGCATCGACCAGGCAGGCGTGCGCGTCGCGAGCGGAACGCTGGAACTGACCGAACTGAGCGCGTGACCGGACCGGCAAGGGGTGTGGGTTCCATGGGCGAACGACGCGACGTCGCGCTGGTCTTTCCCGGCCAGGGCGCGCAACAACCGAGGATGGGCGCCGACTTGTACGGCGCCGAGCCGGTCTTCACCGCCGTGATGGACGACTTCTTCAGCGCGGCGGGCACCGAGGGGAAGCGGCTGCGCGACGACTGGCTGGCCGAGGACCCGGGCCCGGACTTCGACGACTGCCGCCGGGCGCAGCCGCTGCTCTTCGCCGTCGGCGCCTCCCTGGCCTTCGCGGTGATCGCCCGGGGCCTGCGGCCGGCGGTCCTGGTCGGACACAGCGTCGGCGAACTGGCCGCGGCCGCCGTCGCCGGGGTCTTCAGCGTCGCCGACGGCAGCCGGGTGATGGCGGCGCGGACCACCGCGATGGCGGCCACGGAACCGGGCGGGATGCTCGCGGTCGCCGCCGGGGCCGACCGTGTCCGCGAGGTGCTCGGCGGCGACCTCGCCGGGCGAGGCCTGGCGGTCGCGGCCGTCAACAGCCCTTTCCAGACAGTGCTTTCGGGTGCGACGGCGCCGCTGCTCGCCGCCGAGCGGACCCTGGCGGCCGAGGTGGTCGCGTGCCGTCCGGTGAAGGCCTTGCAGGCCTTCCACAGCCCGCTGTGCGCCGGTGCGGCGGCCCGGTTCTGCGAAGAGCTGCACCGCGTCCGGCTGCGCCCGCCCGCCGTCACGATCCGCTCGACCTCCACCGCCCGGGACGTGACCGACGCCGAGTCGGTCACCCCGGAATTCTGGGCGGCGCAACTGACCGGTCCTGTGCTCTTCTGGCCCGCGGTGGACGGCCTGCTGGACTCCGGCAACCGCGTCTTCCTCGAAGCGGGCCCGAAGGGCGGTTGCGCGGCGGCGCTGCGGCTGCATCCCACAGTCCAGTCCGGCGCGAACGTGGTGGTCTCGCTGCTGCCGGCGGCGCCGGGGGCCGCGGGGGAAGGGCGCCGCGTCTTCGAGGAGTCCGTCGCCGCCGCGCTGGCGCTGGCCGGCTGACCTGACCCGCGGCACGGGGTATGGCGGGTCACACCCCTTCCGGGTCCTCCGCTCTCGCGACCAGCCCGTCGAGGTCCTTGATGACCAGGCTCCGGTAGCCGGCGCTGATCAGCCCGAGGTCCCGCAGCCGCTTCATCGCGCGCTCCGGGGTCGGTACGGTGGTGCTGACGATCGCCGCCAGTTCCGGTTGCGTCACCGGGGGCCTCCACCTGGACGCCCCCGGCCACCGGTCGGCCGTGCCCTTCGGCCAGTTCGCACAGCACCGCCGCCAGCCGGGTCGTCACGGGGTTGCCGCCCACGTCGACCCGGTAGCGGGTGGCCCTGCGGAGCTTGACCGACAGGTAGCGGCTGAGGGCGATGCCCGCCTCGGGGTCGGTTCGCAGGACCCGGAGGAATTCCGTGCCCGCGATCTCCCGCACCAGGGTCCGGCCGACGCTGACCGCGGTGGCGGACCGCGGACCGGCGTCCAGCACGGTCTGCTCGCCGAGCAGGTCGCCGCCGCCCCTGATCGCCAGCAGCGTGGGGCGGCCGGAGCGGGTGGTCGCGTGCAGGTTGACGCACCCGTGGAGGAGCAGCAGGACGTGGTGGTCCCGGCCCCCCTCGGACAGCGTCTCGCCGTTGCGGTAGACGCGGCGCGAGCCCAGTGCCGGCAGCTCCCCGGACATGGCGGCCGGGGCCATGGCGAGCAGCGAGTCGCGCGGCCATTGCTCGGGCGGAACGCGCGGCCCGTCGTCCATGCTGTCCACGCGGCCCTCAGAGCCCCTCGAAGAATCCGTCGTGCGTGTCGTCCCCGTAGTGGCTGTCGTCCAGGTGGTGCGGGGCCGTCCGGCTGCGGCGGGTCGTCCGGGTGGTTCGCGCCTCCACCGACATGGCCGGCTACCGCGACGGCGACCGGTGGCCGCGCCGCCCGCAGGGTGGTGGTCTGGCGGCACCAGGCGGAGCCGGAGTCCTGATCAGCGTCCGGCGGCCTGGCCGCCGGTGCCGAGCCGGCGGTGGCCGTCCGAGGACTGGCCCGCGGCCTGCGGCCGGTGCGGGCGGCGGGCCGCCGTGCGCTCGATGACCAGGAGGGCCGCGTCGTCGGAGAGCCGCTCGCCCACGTGCTCCATCAGGTCGCGGTGGACGCGGCGCAGCAGCCCCTCGGGGCCGGAGGCGGGGAAGGAGGCGACCCGTTCCGCGAGCGGGTACATGCCGCCGGTCGGCGAGCGGGCCTCGATCACACCGTCGGTGTAGAGCAGCAGCAGGTCGCCGGCCTCGAAGGTGAAGGGGTCGGTGCGGCCGCCGCGCTCCGAGGACAGGACGCCCAGGCCCAGCGGCGGCGCGGGAGCACGGGGGTGCAGGGCGGTGACCTCGTCACCGTGCACCAGCAGGGCGGGCGGGTGCCCGCAGTTGACCATCTCGGCCTGGTGGTCGGTGTCGTGGATGTCGAGCAGCATGGCGGTCACGAAGTGCTCCCCCGGGTCGCGTACGGCGTCGGCGGACTCGTCGAGGTCCCGGCAGACGCTGTCGTCGACGGCACCGACCAGCTCGGGCAGGTCGTCGCAGCGGTGAGCGCCCTCGCGGAAGGCGCTCATCACCGTCGACGCCTCGCCGATGGAGGCCAGGCCGTGGCCCCGGACGTCCCCGATGAGCACCCGGGTGAGGCCGCGGTCGCACCGCACGACGGCGAAGAGGTCCCCGCCGATCTGGGTCTCGTCCTCGGCGGCCAGGTAGAGCCAGGCCACCCCGAGGGGGCCGACCCGGCGCGGTGGCGGCCGCAGCAGGACGCGCTGCGCGGTCTCGGCCACCGATCGGGCCCGGCTCAGCTCGCGCTCCCGCCGCACCCGCACGTAGGAGAGGAAGACCACCAGGGCGGAGAGCACCGCGAGCGCGGTGAGCTGCGCCACGTGGTTGGTCGTGCTCAGCCCGCCGTGGAAGACGGAGATGATCACCAGGGCGAATTCCGCCGCTCCCCCGACCAGGGCGGTCACCCGCGGTCCGGCGAAGGACGCGGTGAGGGTGGGCGCGATGACCAGCAGCGGGCCCAGATGGACACTGGTCCCGACCCAGATGTCCGTCACGCTGATCACCACGATCAGCGCGACCGCGATCACCAGCAGCCCGCGCCCGGTTCGCTCCTCCAGGACGCGGTCCACCTGTAGCCGGAGCCACCCCATGGAGGGCTTCTGCCCCTTTTGTCGGAGATACATGCATTGTTCGCCGGTGTGACAGGTGGCGGCGCCCCGCACAGCGCCCGAGACCGGCCGGCAGGCGCACGCCGGCCGCACCCTCCGCAGGCCGGAGCTGACGCGCCATAGAATGCGCTGCCATGCACATAGCACGTAGACATCTGCACAGCTCCAGGCCCCTGCACAGCTCCGCCGCGGCCGCCGTCCTGGCCGCCGCGCTCCTCGCCACCGCGACCGGCTGCTCGTCCGGATCCGGCGACGGCGGGTCGAAGCCGCTGGAGGCACTGCGGCACCTACCTGCCGACGCCAACGCCGCGAAGCAGGTGACCTACGCCGACAACGTCCGGATACGGAAACTGAGCGCCGCCGACCCGGAGCGCTTCAAGACCGTCGCGCAGTCCGCCAGCCCGCTGCTGAACAGCTACACGGTCGGACCGTGGGGGCTGATCCTCAAGGAGTCCCGGATCGACACCACCGTCGACTCCGCCGCGGCGGGCCACTGGGACGGCTCCTTCGACGCGGCGGCCGTCACCGCGTCCCTGAAGAAGAGCGGCTACACCTCGGCCGAGCAGGACGGCGGGCAGGTCTGGAAGCCGGCGGACTCCGGCCCGGCCCTCGCCGTCTCGGACGACGAGATCAGGTACGCCACGGACGCCGCCCACTTCTCCGCGACCGACCCCGGCCACGGCGCCTCCCTGGCCGACAAGCAGGAATACCGGCTCGTCACCGGCTGCCTCGGCGACGTCTACCGCGCCGACTTCAACACCTTGTCCACCACCGAGCCGGTCCGCCTCTCCGCCCTCGGCCAGCAGGCCGACGACTCGGGCAGGAACACCGAGGTCCTGTGCGTGGCGGTCAAGGACCAGGCGACCGCCGACCGCCTGGCGGCCGAGCTCCGCTCGGTCGTCAAGGACAGGGCCCCGCGCTTCGACGGCACGACGGTGACCGTCACCAAGGGCGACCGCCCCGTGGTGCGCGCCGCCGTCCCCGACACCGCCGCCCAGCGCCCGGGCCGGCTCTTCCTGACCGATTACCAGCTGTGGATGGCGGTCGGCAAGGTGTGACGCGGCCCGCACCGCGCCGGTAGGCCGCACCGCGCGGGCCCGGCGGGCGCCGGGCCGATCCGGGTCCGCGCCGCTTCCGGCGGCCTGGCGGTGCACACCGCCGCCGGCGGCTTCCACCAGCACCAGCACACCACCGCCCCGCCCTCGGGCGCCCTGGCGGGCGACACCGATCCGCTCGCCCTCGGGGTGCACCGCGCCCGCCGGGGCGGCGACGGGGGCGCCGCGCTGCCGCCGTATGTGCGGCGGGACGTGGACGGCCGGGTGCGGGACGCCCTGCGGACGGCCGCGGCAGCCGGCGGCATGGTGCTGCTCACCGGCGACTCGACCGCGGGCAAGAGCCGTACGGCGCTGGAGGCCGTACGGGCGGTGCTGCCCGGACATCTGCTGCCGGCACCGCCGCGGGCGGAGGGCGAGCGGTGGTTCGCCGAGGCGCTGGACAAGGGGGACGAACGGGCCCGCGAGCCCCTCTCCGAGCTGCGGGCGCACCTGGCGGGCATGCGGGCCGAAGCCGGTGGCGGCACGCCCTCGTCGTGACGCCGGCCGCGGGCCCGCCGTCCGGGCCGCGGCCGCCCGCGGCCCCGCGGGCTTCGTGATGCGGGACCTTCCGGGCTGCGCGAAGCTGGAAGCCGAACGGGAGACGCCACCGCGGTGCGCGCGACCGTGCCGGGTGGAGGTCTTCCCGGCCCCGGCCGCAAGGCGGCCACCGGAGCCGCCACCGTACGCGTGCCCGCGGGGCGGTCCGTGGCCGGGCAGCACGACGCCGGGCGGACCCGCGCCCTGGGCGATGCCCTGCCGGGCCGCCCCCGGCCGCTCCCGATTCCCCGATTGATGCCGTCGATGTGCTCGCTATCGTGAGGAAACCGCACCATGCCTTTCATCACCGCGAAGGACGGAACCGAAATCTTCTACAAGGACTGGGGGTCGGGGCAGCCCGTCGTGTTCAGCCACGGCTGGCCGCTGACCGCCGACGCGTGGGACCCCCAGGCGAAACTGGTCGTGGACAACGGCTTCCGCGCGATCGCCCACGACCGGCGCGGGGGCGGCCGGTCCGGGCAGCCGTGGGACGGGAACGACCTCGACACCTACGCCGACGACCTGGCGTCGCTGATCGAGGCTCTCGACCTGCGGGACGTCGTCCTGGTGGGGCACTCGACGGGTGGCGGCGAGGTGACCCGCTACGTCGGCAAGCACGGCAGCGACCGGGTCGCCAAGGTCGTCCTGCTCGGCGCGATCCCGCCGCTGATGCTGAAGACGGCGGACAATCCCGAGGGCCTGCCGATCGAGGTCTTCGACGGGATACGCGAGGGGGTCGCGACCGACCGCTCGCAGTTCTACGAGGACCTCAGCGCCGCCTTCTACGGTGACAACCGGGACGGGTCGACGGTGACGCGGGGCACCCGTGACGCCTTCTGGCTGTGGTCGATGACCGTGGGGATCAAGGGCGCGTACGACTGCGTCAAGGCCTTCTCCGAGACCGACCTCACCGAGGACCTCAAGCGGTTCGACGTCCCGACCCTCATCGTCCACGGCGACGACGACCAGATCGTGCCCATCGTGGCGGCGGGCGCCAAGTCCTCGAAGCTGGTCAAGGACGCCACCTACAAGGTCTACGAGGGCGCCCCGCACGGCCTGGCGATGGTCCCGAAGTTCGCCGACCGCTTCAACGCCGACCTGCTGGCCTTCCTCCGCGGCTGACCGGGCCGCCCGACCCCGTGGGGCCGCCCTGCCGCGATCGCCGGCCCGGCGTCCCCACCTCGTCCGCTACAGGACCGCGGCGACGCGATCGTCCGCGGTTCACCTCCGCACCTCCCGTATCCACGGCGGCTCACCGCATAGCGTAAGCGTACAAATCGGTACGTAACGCGACAGCGGGAGCGACTGAGCGTGGATCGCAAGTGGTGGACTCTGATCGCGGTGTCGGTGGCGACCTTCATGCTGCTGCTCGACATCACGGTGGTCAACGTGGCGCTGCCGTCGATCCGCAAGGATCTGGACGCCAGCTTCACGGACCTGCAATGGGTGCTGGACGCCTACGCGTTGACCCTCGCCGCGCTGGTGCTGACCGCCGGCTCGCTGGCCGACCGGCTGGGGCGGCGGAAGGTCTTCTCCTACGGGCTGGCGATCTTCTCGCTGGCCTCGCTGCTGTGCGCGCTGTCGCCCGACCCGACGTTCCTGAACATCGCGCGAGCGATCCAGGGAGTCGGCGGGGCCGCCATGTTCGCCGTGTCGCTGGCCCTGGTGGCGCAGGAATTCCCCGCGGGCAGGGAGCGGGGGGTGGCGATGGGGTGGTACGGGGCGACGATCGGCGTGGCGGTGGCGATCGGACCGCTGGTCGGCGGGGCCCTGACGGATTCGCTCGGCTGGGAGTCGATCTTCTACCTGAACGTGCCGATCGGCGCCGTGACGCTGCTCGTCACCTTCACCCGGCTGCGCGAGAGCCGCGACCCGCACGCCACACGGGTCGACTGGCCGGGTGTGGCGGCGTTCAGCGCGTCCCTCTTCCTGCTGGTGCTGGCCTTGGTGCGGGGGAACGACGAAGGGTGGACCAGCACGCTGATCCTGGCGCTGCTCTCGGCGTCCGCGGCGCTGATGGCCGCTTTCGTCTGGATCGAACTGCGGGTGCCCGAGCCGATGCTTCCCATGCGGCTCTTCCGGCGACACGCCTTCACCGGCGTGCAGTTGGCCGCTTTCGGGGTGTCCAGCTCGCTCTTCGCGCTGTTCCTCTACCTCACGCTGTACATGCAGAACTACCTGGGCCTCACACCCTTCGGGACCGGCCTGCGCTATCTGCCGGTCACCGCGGTGAGCTTCCTCGCCTCGCCGATCGCCGGACTGCTGCTGTCGCGGGTGCCGGCCCGGGCGATGCTCGGCACCGGCCTGGCGGCGATCGGGCTGGGCCTCTACCTCATGGGCGGTGTCGCCCCGGGCGACGAGTGGACGACGCTGCTGCCCGGGTTCGTGATCGCGGGCGCGGGAGTGGGGCTGATCAACCCGGTGATCGCGGACGTGGCCGTGAGCGTGGTGCCCAAGCAGCAGAGCGGGATGGCGGCCGGCATCAACGACACCTTCCGGCAGGTCGGGATCTCCGTGGGCATCGCCGTCTGGGGGGCGATCTTCGTGGCCCGGGGCGCGAGAGCGGTCCGCGAACTGGCGGCGGGGACGCCCGCGGCGAGCGGGGGGCATCCCCACGAACTGGTCGAGGCCGCGTCGTCGGGGAATCTGGACATGGTGCTGGCCGCCTTTCCGCCGCAGTCGCGCAAGGCGGTCGCGAACGCCGCCCGCGACGGCTTCCTCGCCGGATTCAACGAGGTGCTCTTCCTCGGCTCGATGGTCTGCTTCGCCGCCGCGATCCTGGCCGTGTGGCTGGTCAAGGAGAGCCAGATCGAACGCTAGGGCCTCCCCCGGCTCACCGGCTCCTCGGCGTCTCACGGAACGGCCGCCGGGGGGCGGTCATAGAATTCGTCGGGTGGCTGCTGAAGACGACGCCTTCACGGCGCTGAGCGTGCTGAGCGATCCCGTACGGCGGAAGCTCTACCGGCATGTCGCCGCCTCCGCACGGGAGGTGGGGCGGGATGCCGCCGCGGAGGCGGTCGGGGTCTCCCGGTCGCTCGCGGCCTTCCATCTGGACAAGCTGGTCGCGGCCGGGCTGCTCGCCGTGTCCTTCCGGCGCCTGTCGGAACGCACCGGCCCGGGTGCCGGGCGGCCGGCGAAGATGTACCGGCCGGCCGGCGGCGAGCACACCGTGTCGCTGCCGCCCCGCTCCTACGACACCGTGGGCCGGCTGCTGGCGGAGGTGGTGGAGAAGGCCGGCCTTGACCGGGAGTTGCAGGCCGCGGCGAGGGCCGCGGGGGCGGCGGACCCGGACGCGGCGGACGGCGACCTGGTCGGGGTGCTCCGCGCCCGCGGCTATCTGCCGTACTGGGACGGCGGGACGCTGCGGCTGAAGAACTGCCCCTTCCACGCCCTCGCGGACGACTTCCGCGCGCTGGTCTGCGGGATGAACCTGGCGCTGATCGAGGGCCTTGCCCCCGAGGGGTGGTCGGCGGACGTCGAGCCGTGCCCCGGCGGGTGCTGCGTGGCCCTCAGGTCTAAAACAAATTCTGATTGACTATAGAGATCGGGCCTTGCCATGCTGACCCCATGACTGGCTTTCATCTCGCACAGGTCAACGTGGGCCGCAGCGTCGCCCCGGTGGGCGGCCCCGAGTTGGCCGACTTCATCGCCCAACTGCCCGAGATCAACGCGCTGGCCGACCACGCGCCCGGATTCGTCTGGCGCATGGTCGACGACGGCGGCGAGGACTCGACCGCGCTGCGCCCCGACGGAGACGACGACCTGCTCCTGATCAACTGCTCGACCTGGGAGTCGGTCGAAGCCCTCAAGAACTTCGCCTACCACACCGACCACCTGCGTGTGCTGAGCCGCCGCCGGGAGTGGTTCCAGCCCATGGCCGGCCCGCACCAGGCGCTGTGGTGGGTCCCCGCCGGCCACCGCCCGAGCGTGGGGGAGGCGATGGAGCGGATCGGGATCCTGGCCGAGCGGGGTTCGGGCCCGCTCGCCTTCACCTTCCGCGACCCGCACCCGGCACCGGTCGCGGCGACGTAGACCGGTTCACCGGGTCGGGGCGTCGTCGGGCTTCCGCCCCCAGGCGGTGAGCATGCCGGCCGACAGCGCGGCGCACGCGTCGGAGTCCAGATACCTCACCGCCGCGTCGACGGCCGCGCCGTCGACCAGCCCGGTGGCGAGCATCGCGGCCCTGCTGCGCTCCCAGGTGTCCGCCCAGAAGCGGCTGATGGGCGAGCCCGGCAGCAGCGGCGGCACATGGATCTCGGCGGCGACGGACACCAGCCCCGCCCCGCGCAGCAGTTGGGGATACGACGGCACCCAGGAGACGTCGGTGCCGATGCCCGCCCGCAGCCCCTGCCACATCGCCCGCATCACCGCTGTGTACGGCGTGCCGGGCGTACGGTCGCTCGTCAGGTCGACGGCGTCGCTGAGCACCAGCACACCGCCGGGTGCGACGAGGTCGGCCAGGGCCGCGATCAGCTCGTCGTGCTCCGGCAGGTGCATCAGCACGAAGCGCGCGTGGACGAGCCGGAAAGTCCCCGGGATCGCCCCCGGGGCGGTGATGTCGGCCTCCAGGACGTCAAGACCGGGCGCGGGCCGCTCGGCGAGGAAGCGCACATCGCGGTCCACGGCGAGCACGCTCGCCACCCCGGCCTCCTCCAGCAGCCGGCGGGAGACCGTACCGGTGCCGGCGCCCACGTCGAGGCAGTGCCATCCCGGACCGGCCCCGAGGGACCGCAGCCGCGCCACCGTGAAGTCGTCGTAGGCCAGCGCCCCGAAGTCGATCCGCTCGCCCTCGCCCACCTGCCCCGGGCGGAAGACGGCCTCGCCGTAGCGGCTGCCTCGCGGCGCGGCACCGCCGGAGGCGGCGGTCACCTCGCGACCGATACGGTGCCGGGCCCGGGGGGCCGGTGCGGCGGGTCGTCGAGCACGTTCATCCGGACCTCTTCACGCCGTGGGGCGGCGACCCCGAACCGGGCCGCCGCCCCACAGATCCTCCGCCGGCAGCCGCCGGCCCGGCCGAGGCGCGCCGTCCCGCTCAGCGCACGTCGCCCATGAGGGCGACCACCCTGCGCCGGTACATCCAGACCGCGTAGCCCGCGACACAGGCCAGGATTCCCTCGAAGGCCACCATGCTGGTGCCGTTCAGATCGACGCCGGCCAGCGACAGCAGGCTCGTCGTGCAGTCGCCCGCGGTGACGGCGAGGAACCAGACACCCATCATCTGGCTGCCGTACTTCCTGGGCGCCATCTTCGTGGTCACCGACAGGCCGACCGGGGACAGGGCCAGCTCGCCGACGGTCTGGATCATGTAGATCGACACCAGCCACATCGGGCTGACCCGCGTACCGTCCGACGCCAGCGCCATCGGCACGACGAAGACCAGGAAGGAGGCGCCGATGAGGAAGAGGCCCACGGCGAACTTCACCGTCGTGCTCGGCTCCCGGTTCCGGCGCGCCAGCCACACCCACACCCAGGCGATGACCGGGGCCAGCGCCATGATCCACAGCGGGTTCACCGACTGGTACCAGGAGGAGGGGAAGCCGAAGCCGAACAGCGTGCCGCTGGTCTTCGCGTCGCCGAAGATCGACATCGTCGACCCGCCCTGGTCGTAGATCATCCAGAACACGGCGGCGGCCACGAAGAACCAGATGTAGCCGCTCATCCTGGACTGCTCGGTCGGCGACAGCTCCCTGTCGCGCTTGATGCGCACCAGGACGCCGACCGGGATGACCAGGCCGATCACGGTGATAGGCACCAGCGCCCAGTTGAGCGTGTAGACGCCGGTGGCGATCAGCACGCCGTAGGCGGCGGCCGCGGCGACCAGCCACGCCAGGCCCTTGCGCAGGGTCGTGTCGCGCTCGGTGCGGCTCAGCGGCTTCGGGACGACGCTGCTGCGGTCGCTCAGGTGCCGGGTGCCCAGCAGGAACTGGACCAGGCCGAGGGCCATGCCCGCCGCGGCCAGCGCGAAGCCCAGGTGCCAGCTGTAGTTCTGGCCGACGGTGCCGATGACCAGGGGCGCGGCGAAGGCGCCGATGTTGATGCCCATGTAGAAGACGGTGAAGCCGCCGTCGCGGCGGGGGTCGTCGGGGCCGTCGTAGAGGTGACCGACCATCGTCGAGATGTTGGCCTTGAGCAGCCCGGAACCCATCGCGACCAGCGCCAGGCCGCCGAAGAAGGGGCCGTCGCCGGGCAGCGCCAGCGTCAGGTGCCCGGCCATGATGATCCCCGTGGCGATCACGACGGTCTTGCGGGGGCCCCAGACGCGGTCGCCGAACCAGCCGCCCGGCATCGCCAGCAGGTAGACCATCGCCAGGTAGATCGAGTAGATCGCGGTGGCCGTGGCCGCCGTCATGGCGAGGCCGCCGCCCTGCGAGCCCTTGCCGGCCGCAGGACCGCCGGCGATCAGGTAGAGCGGCAGCAGCGCGCGCATGCCGTAGAAGCTGAAGCGCTCCCACATCTCGGTCATGAAGAGCGTGGCCAGGCCACGGGGGTGGCCGAAGAAGCCCTTCGCACCGCCCGGAGCAGCGGGACTGCTCTGCCGGGCGGCGTCCTTTGTCAGGCTGGACGCCATGGGTCGGTCCTCGTTCGCTCGGGACGTGCCGGTGGAGACGCACGCCCGGGTGGGGGGTCGATCACTGATGCTGGACTCGCCAGCCCCGTATCCGAAGTGGCTTATCCCTGTCCGTCCACAAAAGGACACTGAATGCCAGTACGGGTGATTCATAACTTTATGGCGTCGCACGACGTGGTATATGACGGGTTGAGACTCGTCTCACATTGCCGACACGCAGGCTTTGACCTGCGGAAAGGCCGGCTGACGTCATCGCCGACCGCCCCACCCACGGAATCGCACACGATTCGAACACCGGGTGGCGGCGGACCGCGGCCGGCCGGGTCGGCGACGACACGGCGGCGGTGACGGAGGTGCGGGCCCCTGCCGTGACGGCGGCGGCTAGAGTCCGCTCATGTCGACTTCCTCCGCCCCCGCCCCGTCTCCCAACTCACCGGACTCCTCCCGCGATTCGCTGGCGGGCGCCGGCTGGGGCGGCCAGACACCGGGCACCTACCGGGAGTTGATGCCCCCGCGGGTGTCGAACCTGTCGTGGCTGAATCCGACGACGCTGTGGAAGGCGCGCAACGGCCCGCTCGCCTCGCTGCTGGGCGACCCGACCGGGTCACAGCGGCAGCAGTGGGTGCGGGGCCAGCTGGAGCGCGGCGCGGCCGGCGAGGACCTGCTGGTCGAGCGCGACGACCCCGACACCTTCTCCTTCCTGCTGCTCGGCGACACGGGCGAGGGCGACGCCCCGCAGTACGCCGTCGTGCCCGGCCTGCTGAAGGCCGGCGCCGGCACCCGCTACGCGGTGCTGTGCAGCGACGTGCTCTACCCGGTGGGCAGCGCCGACGAGTACGGCACGAAGTTCTTCCGCCCCTACCGCGACTACGACGCGCCGATCTACCCGATCCCCGGCAACCACGACTGGTACGACGGCCTGACCGGCTTCATGCGGGTCTTCTGCGACGCCCCCGCCCTGCCGGGGCCGACCCGCCCGCGCACCGGGTCGGCCGGATGGCTGCGGTCCCTGCTGTGGCGGGCGCCCGAGGTGCCCGACGAGGCCCGCCTGGCACAGGCCAGGCAGCTGCGGGACAAGCCGGCGCAGGCGGCAAGCCACCCGGGACCGTACTGGGCCATGGACTCCGGGCCGCTGCGCATCATCGGGATAGACACCGGCCTGCTCGGCACCATCGACCGCGAGCAGGGCGAGTGGCTCGCCCGGGTGGCGCGCGGCCCCCGGCCGAAGATCCTCGTCACCGGTTCGCCGATCTACGTCGACGGGGAGCACCACCCCTGCGCCATCGACGGCGGCGGCACCGTCGACGACATCGTCCGCGACCCGGAGAACCACTTCGTCGCGGCCATCGGCGGCGACATCCACAACTACCAGCACTACCCGGTCGACGTGGACGGCCGCCGGATCGAATACGTCGTCTCCGGCGGTGGCGGGGCTTTCATGCACGCCACCCACACCATCCCCCCGGTCACGGTCGGCGGTGTCACCGAGGACCGCTTCCGCTGCTACCCGCTGCGCTCGGACTCGCTCGCCTTCTACAGCCGCCTGTACGGCCGCCGGCTCCATCTGCGGCGGCTGTTCGACCTGTCGCCCGACCAGGCGGCCGGGGTGATCGCCGCCCGCCTCGGCATCACACCCGTCCGCTCCTCGGCCGCCCGGGTGACGCCGCGCATGCGCTTCGTGGCCTCCGTGCTCGGCGTGGCCGCCCGCTCCGGCCGCCGGCGCCTCCTGCGACTGCCCGTGCGGCGCGTGCTGACCCGCATCCTGTCGCCGGGCGGGGCGACGTACAGCCCGCCGTTCTTCAAGAACTTCCTGCGGCTCGACGTCACCCCGTCGGAGGTCCGGGTCCGCTGCTTCGCCGCGACCGGCCTGCGGGAGCACGAGATCGACCCGCCCGTCGAGGACGACTTCACGATCCCGCTGCCCCCGCACTCGTCCTGAGGGACGTCCGCACCGGGCAGCGGGTTTTGTCGTTCGTTGGGCGGCGTTGTCATGAAAACGTCTATCGTCGCAATCTCCGGGTGCGGGTGCGGACTGGTGGGGGCGGGTTTGTGACGGAGCGGCTGTTGGTGGACTTACGGGCCGACGGGCTGGTGCAGGTGTCGTCGTGGGCCGCGGGTGAGCAGTTCCCGCGGCCGGTGGGCGAACCGGTGGAGCTGGTGTGGCCGCTGTCGGACGAGGATCTGGCGGATCTGCGGTGGTATGGCCGGCAGCTACCACCAACTCGGCAACGTCGCCCAAGGACGGGGACAACTGGACGAAGCCGAAGACTGGCACCGCCAATCCCTCACCATCAAAGAAGACCTCGGCAACCGCCCCGGCATGGCCAGCAGCTACCACCAACTCGGCATGGTCGCGCAGGATCGGGAGCAGTGGGAGGTGGCCGAAGGCTGGTACCGCCAATCCCTCACCATCGAAGAAGACCTCGGCAATCGCCCCGGCTTGGCCATCTCCTACGCCCAACTGGGGCTCCACGCCCAAGCACAGCAGAGGTCCGCGCAGGCGCTGACCTGGGTGGTCAAGTGCGTATCGCTGTTCGATGCGATCCCGCACCCGAGCACAGGATCAGGCCCGGCCCATCTCCGCCTCCTGACCGCGGAATTGGGCATCGAAGCCGTCGAAGGCGCCTGGCAGGCCACCACCGGCAGCCCGTTGCCCGCCGCCGTACGCGAGTACGTCCTTACCGAGCCCACCGCCGACTGACCGAGCCCAAGGAGCAGACCCCGGATGACCGACCCCGTCGCACAAGGTGCCCGAGCCGCCGCCCAGCGGCTCGCCGGCCCGGCACACCCCGACCTGGCCGTCGATGTGGAAGTCGCCCTCCACACCCGCGGAGCCGACGACGAACCCCGCCAGTACGCCGACCCGGCAGCCCTCGGCAGCCTCATCGTGAGCATCGCCACCCTGGCCTGGACGATCTACAACGACATCCGCAGCCGAAGCACTGCCGCGCCCGCCCCGGACGCGGTGGCCCGCCGCGTCCGACACGAACTCGACCGGTCCGACACACCCGCGCCCCCACTCCCCCCGGCCGAGCGCGACCGCATCATCGACGTCACGATCGAGGAAACCCTCACCCCCGCCCAGGACCAGGCCTCAGAAAACCCGTAAGCCCGGCGGCCCTACCCAGGGGCGGTCAGGTCCTTGGCCCTCTGCGGGTGCCTGTAGCTCCGGCGCGCTTGCGTTACAGGACGACGATCGGGCAGATCAGCGTCCGGGGCGATCCTCGCCGGATTGGCGGGGGTGGCGCCGCGCCAGCCAGGGATTCGATCTCTCCCATCAACTGCTCGGAGATGCCGACCAGTTCGGCGAGCGCCCGTTTGGTCAGGCCCACCTTCTCCCGCGCCCAGGTCATGGCTTCCGGCTCCTGGTGCAGCCTGCGCGGGCGCTCCCGCTTACGCCCGCCCCGCACCTCACCTGATGCCCCCCTGTCGCCGCCGTCGGTCGCGCATTCGGCCCAGACGAGCTTCCCGACCCCCGCACGGCCGCTCACCCCCCAACGCCCACCGGTGAGCGCGTCGACCAGCGCCAGGCCACGCCCGGACTCGGCGTCCGCGGACAACTGGCGCAGTTCCGGCCTGTTCTCGTTCGCGTCGTGCACATCAATGCGCAGAGCGCCGCTCGCGAGCCGCTCGAACCGGGTCTCGACCAGGGCGTCTTCCGGCGGCTCCCGCCGCCAGCTGGCCCGGGTGCTGGGCAATCTGGTGGACAACGCGCAACGCCACGCGCGGACCCGTGTGACCGTACGGGTGGTCCGTGACGCGGCGCGCGGGGAGGTCGTCCTGGCCGTACAGGACGACGGCCCGGGTGTGCCCGAGGCCGACCGGGAGCGGATCTTCGAGCGGTTCATCCGCCTGGACGAGGCCCGCAGCACCGACGACGGCGGCGCCGGGCTGGGCCTCGCGATCGCCCGCGACATCGCGGAACGCCACGACGGCCGCCTGACCGCCGATTCCTCCCCCGACGGCGGCGCGTCCTTCGAACTCCGCCTCCCCGCAGAGCAGGCGCTGGCCGACTGAGCCACGCGCGCCGGTCCGCGCCACCTGCGTGCCCCGCGCCGACCCGCCACATACGCGGCACCGGTGCCGATCGCCGCCACCACCCGCGCGAGCCGCGCCGACCCCGCCTCCGCGGACCGGACACCGCCCCGGGGCGGGCCCCGGGCGCGTCCCTGGCGACCCGGGCGCGCTCCCGGGCGCCGAGCCCGGCCCTGGCGGGCGTCAGAATCCCGCACCCCGCGGCGGAGCCGGTTTGTTCACGGCGTGATTCATGGCGTGAAAGAAGTCGTCGGAATCCTTGACACGGCGTCACGCGTGGGCGAATCTCATGTGCGCCTGAGAGCGCTCTCCCCCCATGAAACGGAGCGCGTACACATGAACGCACCGCCCCGCACCGAGAAGCGGTTCTGGTCGCAGCGACGTCGCAGGCCGGGACGCCGCCGTACCGTGGAAGTCGTGCTGGCGGCGGTGGCCCTGGTCCTGCCGGTCGGCGTCTTCGCCGCCGGCGGGCAGGCCACCGCCGCCGACCAGCCCTGGACGAACAGCGCCCAGGCTCCGCTGGACCGCGCCAACGAGCTGCTCGCCGCGATGACCCAGGCGGAGAAGCTCACCATGCTGCACGGCGGCCAGGGATGCGGCTACGTCGGCTGCGTCGACGGCAACACCCGGCTCGGGATACCGCCGCTGCACCTGCAGGACGGGCCGGTCGGCGCCGGCGACGGCTTCACCGGCGTCACCCAGCTGCCGGCGCCGGTCGCGGGCGCGGCGAGTTGGGACACCGCGCTGATGAACCAGTACGGCCAGGTGCTGGGCTCCGAGCAGTGGGGCAAGGGCACCAACGTGGTGCTGGCCCCGACCATCAACATCGTGCGCGACCCCCAGTGGGGCAGGGCGTTCGAGTCCTTCGGCGAGGACCCCTACCTCGCCGGGCAGATGGGCGCCGCCGACATCCAGGGCATCCAGAGCCAGGGGCCGATGGCCCAGGTGAAGCACTACGCGGTCTACAACCAGGAGACCAACCGCAACAACATCACCGACAACGCGATCGTCTCCGACCGCACCGAGCGGGAGATCTACCTGCCGGCCTTCGAGACGTCGGTGAAGCAGGGCGGGGCCGACTCGGCCATGTGCTCCTATTCGGCCATCAACGGCGCCTTCGCCTGTGAGAACGGGCAGTTGCAGAACAACGTGCTCAAGGGCGGCATGGGCTTCACCGGGTTCATCACCTCGGACTGGGGCGCCACCCACTCCACCGTGGCGTCGGCGAACAACGGCCTCGACATGGAGATGCCCGGCAGCGACTACTACGGCACGGCGCTGACCAACGCGGTCAACAACGGCCAGGTGTCGCAGGCGACGATCGACGACCACGTCCGCCGGATCCTGACCTCGATGTTCAAGGCAGGCCTCTTCGACCGCGCGCAGTCCGGCAACACCGGCTCGGTGGTGACCAGCAGCGCCCACAATGCCATCGCCAAGCAGGTCGCGCAGGAGGGGGCGGTGCTGCTGAAGAACACCGGCCCGGTCCTGCCGGTCGGCAGCGGTACGGACTCGATCGCCGTCGTCGGCGACGACGCGGGCACCAACGCGATGTCCCAGGGCGGCGGCAGCGCGGGCGTCAACGCGCCCTACCTCGTGACGCCTTACCAGGGCATCAAGAGCCGGGCCGGCAGCGGGGTGAACGTCACCTACTCGCAGGGAACCCCTTCCGCCGACGGGGCACTGCCGCCGCTGGGCAGCGCGTACCTGACGCCGAGTTCGGGCACCGGCGCCGGCCTCACCGCGTCGTACTACAACAACACCGGCCTGACCGGCACCCCCGTGCTGACCCGCAACGAGTCGAGCGTCGACAACGTGTGGGGCGGCGCGTCGCCGGCCCCGGGGGTCAACGCCACCAACTGGTCGGCCAAGTGGACCGGGACACTGCACCCGCCGGCCACCGGCACCTACCAGCTGTCGCTGACCAGCGACGACGGCTCCCGGGTGTACGTCAACGGGCAGCAGGTCATCAACAACTGGTTCAACCAGGGCAGCACGACCCGCACCGGCAGCGTGTCGCTGACCGCCGGGCAGGCCGTCAGCATCGAGGTCGACTACTACAACGGGGGCGGCGCCAGCAACGCGACGCTCGGCTGGGCCGTCCCCGGCCAGTCCCCGCACGACCAGGCGGTCGCGGCCGCGCGGGCGGCCAAGCTGGCCGTCGTCTTCGTCTCGAACTTCGAGTCGGAGGGCGGCGACCTCAACGGCATCAACCTGTCGGCCGCGCAGAACACCCTGGTCACGGACGTGGCGGCGGCGAATCCCAACACGGTCGTCGTGGTCAACAGCGGCTCGGCCGTGACCCTGCCGTGGGCCGGCGCCGTCAAGGGCGTGGTCGAGGCGTGGTATCCGGGGCAGGAGGACGGCAACGCGATCGCGTCGCTGCTGTTCGGCGACACGAACTTCAGCGGCAGGCTCCCGGTGACCTTCCCGACCTCCCTGTCGCAGGGGCCGATCACCACCACCGCCCAGTGGCCGGGACAGAACGGGCAGGTGCAGTATTCCGAGGGCCTCAAGGTCGGCTACCGCTGGTACGACAGCCAGAACATCGCGCCGATGTTCCCGTTCGGCTTCGGGCTGTCCTACACCACCTTCGGCTACGCGAACCTGTCGGTCGGGCAGCCGGACGCGAGCGGCAACGTGGCGGTCGGCTTCGACGTCACGAACACCGGCTCGCGGGCCGGGGCCGAGGTCCCGCAGGTCTACGTGGGCCAGCCCGGCACGACCGGTGAACCTCCGAAGAATCTGCGCGGCTTCACCCGGATGACGCTCGACCCCGGGCAGACCCAGCACGTGGCGATCACCCTGGACGCGCGCAGCTTCCAGTACTGGAACAACGGCTGGACCAACGCGTCGGGCACCAACACGGTCTACGTCGGCTCGTCGTCGCGGGACATCCGCCTGACCGGCACCACCACCATCGGCGGCGGCACGGGCGGCGGCAGTCAGACGGCCCTGCCGCGTACCGGCTGGACGGTGACGGCGTCGTCCACCGGCGGCGGCGACGTGCCGGCGAACATGCTCGACGGCAGCACGGCCACCCGCTGGAGCACCGGCGTCCCGATGGCGAACGGGCAGTCCTTCACCCTCGACCTGGGCGCGGCCAAGAGCATCGACCGGGTCGTCATGGACTCTGCGGGCAGTGCGAGCGACTACGCCCGCGGCTACCAGGTCCTCACCTCCACCGACGGTACGAACTTCGGCAGCCCCGTGGCCACCGGAACCGGTACCGCCGCCCAGATCACGGCGAACTTCCCCGCCACCACCGCCCGCTACGTCAAGGTCGTCCAGACCGGCACCTCCACCAGCTGGTGGTCGATCGCCGAGGTGAACGTCTTCACCGACGGCACCACCGGCAGCGGTGGCACGGGCGGGTCCGGGGCGGTCCTGCCCCGGACGGGCTGGACGGTGACGGCGTCGTCCACCGGCGGCGGCGACGTGCCGGCGAACATGCTCGACGGCAGCACGGCCACCCGCTGGAGCACCGGCGTCCCGATGGCGAACGGGCAGTCCTTCACCCTCGACCTGGGCGCGGCCAAGAGCATCGACCGGGTCGTCATGGACTCTGCGGGCAGTGCGAGCGACTACGCCCGCGGCTACCAGGTCCTCACCTCCACCGACGGTACGAACTTCGGCAGCCCCGTGGCCACCGGAACCGGTACCGCCGCCCAGATCACGGCGAACTTCCCCGCCACCACCGCCCGCTACGTCAAGGTCGTCCAGACCGGCACCTCCACCAGCTGGTGGTCGATCGCCGAGGTGAACCTGTCCGACTGATCCCTCCCCGCAGTCAGGCGGCCCGGCCGGTCACCCGGCCGGGCCGCCGCACTATCCTGGCCCTGCCCGGCAACCGCCACCACCGCACGCCGTATCCCTGGAGGACCCGTGTCAGCTTCCGAGGACCGAGGCGAGGCACCGGACCTGGACGAACTGCGGCGGCGGGCCGCCGCGGTCAGTACCCCGCACCGCGAAGAGGGACTGGTGGTCTGCGAGAACCTGGTGCGGATCTACCAGACCGGCGGCGTGGAGGTACAGGCCTTGCAGGGCCTCGACCTGGCCGTCGCCGAAGGCGAGATGGTCGCGGTGATCGGGGCCTCCGGCTCCGGCAAGTCGACGCTGCTGGGCATCCTGTCCGGCCAGGACGTCCCCACCGCCGGCTCCGCCGAGGTCGCCGGGCACGACCTGCTGACGATGAAGCGCCGCGCCCGGCTCGGCTACCGCCGTGCCACCGTGGGCTTCGTCTGGCAGCAGACGGCCCGCAACCTGCTGCCGTACCTCTCGGCGGCGGAGAACGTGATGCTGCCGATGACCTACACCAGGACCGGCCGCTCCCGGCGCAGGGCCCGCGCCGAGGAGCTGCTCGGCCTGCTCGGTGTCGGCCACTGCCGGGACCGCCACCCGGACGAGCTCTCCGGCGGGGAGCAGCAGCGGGTCGCCATCGCGGTGGCCAACGCGAACGAGCCCAAGGTCCTCTTCGCCGACGAGCCCACCGGCGAGCTGGACACCGCCACCAGCGACGAGGTCTTCGCCGCCCTGCGCCGGGCCAACAAGGACCTGGGCGTCACCGTCGTCGTGGTCACCCACGATTCGCTGGTCTCCGAGCAGGTCCAGCGCACCGTGCGGATCCGCAACGGCCGCACCTCGACCGAGGTGGTGCGCCGGGTGGCCACCGACGAGGACGGTGTCGAGGCGCTCGCCGCCGAGGAGTACACGGTGATGGACCGCCACGGGCGGCTCCAGCTGCCGAGCGAGTTCACCGAGCGCCTGCACATGCGCAAGCGGGTGCGGCTGGCCCTGGAGTCCGACCACATCGGGGTGTGGCCCGCCACGGCCGCGCAGCGGCCGGACCCCGAGCGCGAGGAGCCGGAAGCCTCACATGAGGCGTAGGACGGCGCCGAGACGGCGCCTGCGGGCCAGGACGGACTCGGTGATCGCGGCGGCGAAGACCACCAGGGCCACGCCGCCGACCAGGGCGACGGTCAGGGTGTAGTCGGTCCGCAGCGCCGGTTGGGCGGGGCCGCCGGTGAATTGGCGCAGGTCCAGGGTCTGTGCCAGCAGTCGCGGTTCGAGCAGGCCGAGGAGCGTGCCGCCCACGGCGGACGCCGCCGCGAGCGGCAGCAGTTGCAGGAAGTGCACCGCCCCTGCCTGCCGGCCGCCGAGTCCGAGCGTACGCAGCAGCGACGTGGTGCGGCTGCGCTCGTCGAAGGTGAGGATCAGCTCCATGGCGACGGCGAGGAGTCCGGCCAGGGCGGCGAGGGCCGAGCTGGTCGCGTAGACGGTGCGCAGCCCCCGGGTCAGGCCGTCCTCGCGGAGGGTCGCCAGGGCTTGCGAGCGGGTGCGGATCTGTGCGAGCGGCCCCAGCGCCTGGGCCGCTGCCGACCGCAGTGCCGCGTCGCCGGTGGAACCGTCGCCGCGCAGCAGCAGGACGGTGCTGCCGGAGGACTGCTGCGGCAGCAGGCGATCGGCTGCGGCGCTGGTGATCAGGATCGGCGTCCCGGCCGCGACCCGTGCCGTGACCGGCCCGAGCAGGGGGTCGCGCAGCTCGGCGGTGGTGAGGGTGCCGACGGGGTCGAGCACCAGGCTCACGGACCGGTCGCCGTGCGCCGCGACGGTGGAGGTGAAGCCGCCGGTGTGCTCGCTCGCCCGCAGGGCCGGGGAGATCAGGGACGGCAGCCGGACGCTCCCGCCGGACCGTACGGGCGGCGGGTCGCCCAGCGCGGCGAGCAGCCGGGCGGCCAGCGGCGACTTCGGGGCGACGGCGCCCAGTTGCCGGGGGTCGACGGTGATCACGGCGACCGCGGAAATCTCGGCGCCGTCGGCCTGCCCCACCAGGTCGAGGGGGCGCAGGTGCTGGAGGGCCGTACGTATCCCGGTGTTGCCGGCGAGCGCGCCCGGTGCGGGCGTCGTGATGTCCGCGACGGTCGCGCCGGCGTCGGCGCCGGTGCTCCAGGCAGCGCCCGCGGCCGCGCCGTCGCCGACCGTACGCTGCACGAGGCCGCCGAAGACCGCGGTGCCCAGCGTCAGGACGAGGACGAAGAGGGCGAGCCCGGTCGCCGGGGCGTCCTGCGTGGCGCGGGCCATGCCGATGACGCCGACGGCGCCCCTGCTGCGACGGGTGCGGCCCAGCAGGAGGCGCAGGACGAGCGGGTAGATCCGCAGCAGGACCAGTACGGCGGCCAGCGCGACCAGGACCGGCACCGCGCCCAGGACCCCGTCGGGGCCCTGGAACCGCAGCGCGACCACCCCGGCGGCCGCCATGAGCAGCACCGTCAGCTCCAGGACGAGGCGCCGGCCGCCGGCGAGGCGGCGGCGCGAGCGCCGCAGCCGGCCGGGCCTGGGCGGCTCGCGGACCGCGAGCCAGGTCATCAGTGACAGCGTCAGCGCCACGGTCGCGGCGGCGACGGCGGCGGCCACCGGTTGCGCAGACCCGGAGGTCCCCGCCGGGGCGAGCTGCCGGCCGGCCGCCCAGCCGAGGAGGGCGGCGAGCAGCACCACCGGCCAGGCCACGGCGCTGCGGAGCAGGACCAGCCGCGCCGTGGACGCGCCCCGGGCTCGCTGCAGCCGCAGGTGCGCCTCCCTGCGGCGCAGCAGCAGCCTTACGGCGACCGCGGTGGTGGCCAGCGCGATGGCGGCCAGCGAGTCGACGGCGAAGTCGGCGAGCGCCCTGGCCTGGTGGTCCTGTGCGGTGAAGGTGTCGAGGAGCGGCGACAGGGCGTCGGTCACCAGCAGCGGCCCGGTGGCCTGGGGGCCGACCTGGCAGCTGGTGTCGCCGGTGTAGACGTCGGACCCCTGGCACAGCGCCGCGTTGAGATCCGCGGCGAACTGGGACAGCGGCCCGGCCAGTGCGCGGGCCCGGTCGAGCGCCGCCTGCCGCAGGTCGGCCCGCAGCTGCCAGGTCACCAGCGGCCCCGACACCCCGGCGTTCGCCAGCAGGTCGGCGGCGTCGGTGCCGACCAGTCCGCCGGCGGCGAGTACGGTGCCGCCGGCGTTCTGCGTCGGATAGCGCAGCGGCTGGACCAGTGCCGCGTGGCCGCTCCAGAAGTCGTCGGCGCCGGACGTGGCGCGGAAGACCCCGCTCACCACGAGGACCGCCTTGGGGTCGGCCAGCTGTGCGGTGGGCAGTTTGGCGAATTCCAGGTCGAGCCGGCTGCCGACCCCGACCCCCAGTGCCTGCGCGGTGGCCTGCGACAGCGCGACCTGCGGCGGTGTGCCGAGCGGCGTGTCGTCGGCGGGTGCCCGGCCGCTGGTGTAGCGCAGGTGCGCGGCGGCGCCCGGCAGGTGGCTGATCGCCAGTTTGGTGCTGGTCACCGCGGGACCGGGCGGGATCGGTGAGTCGAGGACCGCCTGGTTGTAGTCGTATCTGCCGCCGGCGAAGGCGAGGTCCCGCGCCGCTGAGCCGCTGAGCCGCCCGGCGAGCGTACGGCCGTCGCCGAGCAGGGTGGCCATGTCGACGGCGGGCGGGTAGGAGGTGAAGACCTCGGGCACGGTGCTGACGCTGACGACGGGGCCCTGTGCCTGCGCGGCGTCGATCCGCTGCCGCAGCGCCCGGTCCTCCTGGCGGCCCGCCACCGCGGGGGCCCAGGCGCACAGTCCCGCCAGCACGACGACCAGCACCGCGAGGCAGGCCAGTAGCGGCAGGTCGCCGCGGGTCTCCCTGCGGATCAGGCGCAGCGTCATCGCGGCGCCCTTTCCCGCGGACCGCGTCGCGGTCCGCTGCTTCCCCTCGTCTTCGGCCGCGCGGTTCAACGGTCCTCCCCTGCTCGCAGGACGCGGACCAGGTCCACTCGGGCCAGCAGCCGGGCCAGGGCGAGCACGACCGCGCTGATGGCGAGGGCGGTCAGCACCGTGACCAGCGCGACCGTGCCCCACGGCAGGACCACCGGCAGCGGCGGGTAAGGGGCCTGGCCGGTGTCGTCCAGGGTGACCAGCGGCAGCACGGTCGAGGCCAGCGCCATGCCCATCAGCGCCCCGGGGATCACCGCGAAGAGCGCCAGGCCCAGTTGCTCCGCGCTCAGCAGCAGCGAGAGGCCCTGGGAGCGGATGCCGATCGCCCGCAGCAGGGCGAATTCCTTCCGGCGCTGCCGGGTGGTGACCACCGCGTGGACGGTGAAGGCGACGACCGCGAAGCAGGGGGCCAGCAGCCGGACCAGTTCGAGCACCCGGCGCAGCCCGTGGCGGAAGGGGTCGGAGCGGAGCGCCGCGGCGGCGCTCGCCGTGGTGGTCACCTGTCCCAGGGCGGGCTCCGCCTCGATGGCGGCGGCCGTACGCGCGCTGTCGGCGCTGTCGATCCACCAGAAGGCGGGGTCCTGCTGGAGGCCGCCGGCGAGCGTCAGCGCGGTGGTGAGCTGCCGCTGGTCGGCGATCAGGTGGCCCTGCCCGCGGCCCAGCCCGCGCAGCGAGCCGGGTTCGGCGATGATCCTGGCGGTGACCGGGGCGCCGAGGCCGACGTCGAGGGTGGTGGTGCCGCCCACGACGAGGTGGCCGTCGCGCAGTGCTGTGGCGTCGGCTGTCACGGGCAGCGGCGCCGGTCCGCCGACGGGGCTCGCCACGAATCGCACCTGGCCGCCGGGCGCGGTCTTCATCTCGCCCAGGCCGTCGTCCTGGCCGGAGCCGCCGCCGGCTGCCTGCGGGTCCTGGAAGCCGGTGCTGACGTCGGCACGCAGCAGGCCGGTGCCGCCGGGGAGGATCGCGCACACGCCGGGGGCGCCGATGAAGGCGTAGCTGTCGGGGCCGTTCTTGCCGCAGGCCGCCGACTTGGCGTCCGCGGCGTGGGGGGTGCCGTCGGTCCAGGCCTGCCCGGCGGGCAGTGCGGCGGACCAGCTGTCGGTGGCGCCGCGCGAGCCGATCCGGTTGAGCCTCAGGTCGAGCCGCGCGGGGTGCACTCCGGGCTTCGGCAGGACGCTCATGGCGGTCACGGTGAGCGGATACGTCCGCGGGTGGCCGCCGCTCAGCGGGATGCCGAGGGGGACCGCGAGGACGTGCCTGGTCCCGTCGGCGGCCGGCAGGGCGGCGGACACGGTGCTCTGCAGTCCGGTCGGGTCCTGCAAGGTCAGCGCCATGACCGGTGCGGAGGTGTCGCCGTCGCTGCGCAGCGTCTCGTCGAGCAGCAGCGCGGTCGGACGGCCGGTGAGGGTGATCCCGTAGGAGATCGGGGACCGGGTGCGGGGCGCGGGTCCGGCGATCGTGCCCACCAGCTCCTCGGTGGCCCCGCCCGGCAGGTTGGCCGTCGTCCGGGTCACCGGTGTCACGCCCGTCACCGCGGGAAGGGCGCGATAGGCGCCGTCGAGGATCGCGGAGGGGTAGCTGTCCTGGGCGGCCGGGGCGACCCTGACGTCCGGGCCGACCGTGTAGGCGGCCTGCGCGGTGGTCAGGCCGCCCAGGCAGGCCAGCGCGGTGGTGGCGAAGGCGCTCGCCGACACGGCCAGGCACATCAGCACGACCGGTCCCGCGTTGCGGGCGGACCGCCGGCTCAGCTGCCACCCGGCGAGCGCGCCGATCAGTGTCCGGCTGCGGCGGCCGAAGGCGTCGAGCAGCCGGGACGTCAGCGGCAGCAGCCGTAGCAGCAGGAGCGCCGCGGCCCCGCTCGCCAGGGCGGGCACGAGCACCAGCACCGGGTCGACGGACAGGTCGCCGCCTGCCGACGCGCCCGCGGCGCCGATCAGCGAGTGGTGCCGCCGCAGTTCCAGATACCCGAGCACCGCGACGGCCAGCAGCGCCAGGTCGGCGCCCAGCCGCTGCGCGACGGCGGCCCGCGCGCCGCGGGCCGCGGGCACCCGCACCTGCGGCAGCGCGGGCAGCATCACCGCCCCGGCGTGCACCAGCAGGGTCAGCCCCACGGCCGCCCAGGCGCCGGGACCCCGGCTGCCGGGATGCAGCAGACCGGCCGCGTACGGTGCCGCGATCGCCGCCGGGATGCCGGTGAGGGCCCATTCGGCTCCCGCGCCGCGCAACAGCCGCAGTGTGCCCGAGCCCCTGGCCTGCTGGAGGGCCAGTTCGCCGCGCCTGCGTACGGTCGTCTGGCGGCCGGCGAGCACCAGCGTGGCCAGGGCGAGAACCGCCAGCATCACGCTCGGCAGATACAGCTCGGACCGTGCCGCCAGGGCCGGTACGGCAAGCTGGTCGATCGCTCCGGGCAGGCCGGAGGAGATGTTCAGGTCGTCGAGCGGCGGCGTCTTCCCGCCGAAGACCGACAGTGCGCTGTGGCTGCCGGAGAAGGCGTGGACCCGGTCGCGCAGCCCGGCGAGGTCTGCGGCGTCGAGCCGGGAGAAGTCGGGCTGCACACTCCAGTGGGCCGTGAGATGCCCGTTCAGCACGGCACTGCCGTTCAGCGCCGCCGCCGGAACGACCAGCAGTTTCTGGCCGGCGGTCTCGTTCTCCGACAGGTTCCCGGCCATGGCGGGCCAGAACCCGACCGCACCGGCCGGCTGGAAGACGCCGGATATCCGCAGCGTCATCCTGCGGCTGAAGTCGTCCTGCACCAGGACGCTGGAACCTGGCTTGAGCCCGAGGCGCCGGGCCAGCGGCTCGGGCACGGCGGCGTCGACCGGGGCGCCGGACCCGGTGCCGACCCGCACGGTGGGCAGCGCGGTGAAGGCTCCGGCCGGGGCGTCCGCCGCGTCCGCGGGCCAGTGCCCGGCGACCAGCCGCCCGAAGGACTGCCCGTCCTGCACCGCTACGGGGTGGAGTCCGCTGCCGCCGGGACCGTCGGGCACCTTCGTGCCCCCGTCGACCCGCTTCACCGCGACGGGCGCGGTGCCCAGCAGCCCCACGTAGGTCCGCTGCGGCACTCCGGCGAAGACCCTCGCGGCGGCGGCCCTGACGTCGCGGTCGGCGGCGGCCATCCCCCCGGGGTCGAAGGAGGCGTTGACGGATATCTGGGCGTCGGGGTCGGCGGCGAGCCTGCGTATCTGCCCGGATCCGACCGAACTGCCCGCCAGCGTCACGAGGGTGGCAAGCGCCGTCGCGCACAGCAGGACCGAGACGGTGACGGCTGCCAGGGCCGATCCCTGCTGGGTGGACCGCCGGACGGCGGCCGGAAGGAGTCGCCGAAGCCGGCGTCGGACGTCCGGGCGCCGCGGTGACGAGAGCTGCCGTGCCGAAGGAGGCGGGACCGCCGCGACCACATGTACCCCCGCAATTCGAACATGTGACGACGCCGGTGTGCCTCTTTCCTATCAGTAATCGACATTCGTCGCAATGAGTTGGATCTTCGGCGACCTGCTCGGAAAGGCCAGGTGGGACCCGCCGCCGGACTTCAGGTCCGCCCCGCCGCCGTCAGGAACGGTCGAGGGGGAAAACCCGGACCGCCCCGTCTCTTCCGCCGACGGCCAGCAGGTCGCCGCCCACCGACAGGGCGAGCGGCCGGGCGCCGTCCATGGCCTCGTCGAGCACGTGGCGGGTCGCCGTACCTGAGGTGCGGTCCCACACGCGAACCGTACCGTCGTCACCTCCGGTGGCCAGCAGCCCGCCGTCCGCGGAGAAGGCCGCCGCCGGCACCCGGGAGCCGTGCCTGATCTCGGTCCGGAGCGGCGGGTCGTCCGGGGAGGCCGACCACATCCGCACCGCCCCGTTCTTCGCGTCGGCGACCACCACCGTGGCCTCGTCGTCCGGGGGCAGCACCATCGCCAGTACGCTGCCGTCGTGCGCCGCCCGCGCGAGACCGATGGATTCGAAGCCGTCGAGCCGCCACAGGTGGACGGCCCCGTCCTGCGCGCCGGTGGCGAGCAGTTCGCCGTTGGGGGAGAAGGCCAGCGCGCGGACGGTGCCCAAAGACTGCACGCCCTCCGTCCGCTCACCGTTCAGGTGTTCCCAGAGCACCACACCGCCGGCCCCGGCTACGGCAAGTCTGGTCCCGTCCGGGGAGAACGCCAGCGCCCACACGGCGCCGTCCCTCGTGAGGAAAGCCCGTTCCCGACCCGTGCGGACGTCCCAGACCCACACATCCGAGGTCGAGCCGCCGGTGGCCAGCAGGGTCCCGTCCGGTGAGAAGGCCAGCGCGGCGGCGGGAGCGTCGTCCGGGACGTGCAGCACCGTGAGCGGGTGCGGCAGGGAGGAGCGAAGCGGCGTCGCCCGGCTCCGCCGGACCGCGTATTCGGTGCCGCGCGCATTGCGCAGCCTCACTCCCGCGTCCCCGACGGTCACGGTCACGGGCTGCCCCGGCTCGACCGTGACCGTGCGGACGGCCCGGGTGGCGGTGTCGGACTCGTCGGCGTAGACGATCACGTCGACGAGGCGGGGGTCGGTGTCGGGGACGGGCACCGCGCCGAAGGCGTTCGACACCGGGCCGCCGAGCACGAGTTCGGAGCCGTGGAGGGCGACGGGGAGTGCCACGTCGGACAACTCCTCGGCGATGACGGCGACATCGTCGATGTCCAGGCTCTGCGGGGCCGCCGGTGCGCCGAGTTCGACCTCAGGGGCGTGTCTGCGGGCCAGTGCCGCGAGCTGCCAGCCTGTGGTGGTCTCCCGCACCTCGGGCGGCAACCGGCCCCAGGCGCCCGCGAACCAGTCCGCGATTCCCGTACGGCCCTCCTCGACCAGGGCGCGCAGCGCCGGTCGCAGGGCCAGGTCGAACTGCTCCCGGGCGTCGGGGCCGCCGGTGACGTAGGCCCAGGTGAGCTGCTCCTCCAGGGCGAGCGCGGGCGGCAGTTGGGCGTGGACGCGGGTGACCACCTGCCACAGGTCGCGGAAGGGGTCGCCGGGGGCGCAGCCCGCGACCACCGTGGCCAGTTCGGCGCGCAGCTCGGGCAGTACCTCGCGCCGCAGGGCGATCGCGTCCGCGGTGCGGGAGGCCACCCAGTCGCTGAACCAGAGGTCGGACTCGGCGCCGACGTCCAGGTGCGGCAGCACGCGCAGGCGTACGGCCCTGATCAATTCCGGCTCGATGCGGGTGGCCACGCTCAGCGCGACCGCCAACTCCCGCACCCCGGGGGCGAGTGGGCGCAGCTCCAGCTGCGGCGGCGGCTCCGGTGCGGGTGCCGGCGCGGCGGGCCGGGCGCGCAGGACGTACCGCGACACCGGGCGTTCGGTGCCGGGGGTGCCGAGGCGCAGGACCGGCCCGGCGGGCGAGGGGGCTCGTCCTGCGGCGCCGCCGCCGGACGGCGGCAGCGGCGGGAGGGCGGGGATGATCCTCTTGAGCAGGACCCGCTCCCGTTCCGAACGCGGCGGGAGCAGGCGGGCCGCCCGGCGCTCCACCTCCTGGCGCAACTCGTCTTCCAGCACCGGGGCGTAGTCGAGGCAGGAGAAGGCGAGCACCTCCAGCCGGCGGCTCTCGGCGCGCTCGCGGTCCGCCCGGTCGAGCAGCCCGCTGAGGATGTGCTCCCTCTCGGGCGGCCGGGAATGGCCGACCGCGAAGCGCAGGACGTCCTCCCACTGCGGGCGGTCCGCGTTGGCCACCAGGAGGCTGAGGTCGGCGGACTCCACCGCCGCCCTCGCGGCCAGGAAGTCCCTGAACGTGCGGTGGGCGAAGGAGACCGAGCCTTCCGCTGACGAGCGCAGGATGCCGGTGCGCTCCAGCAGGAGACCGCCGACTGCCGCCGCGTCCTGCTCGGCGGACGGAAGGGAGACCAGTTGGCGCTGCACGATCGACAGGTATTCCCGCCGGTCCGCGGCGCTCAGGCCGTTGCGGAGGAGCCAGTAGGCCACGGCCTGGAGCAGTTGCGTCTGCTCGGCCCCGGAAAGCGCCAGGCGCGGGGTGGCCCCGCGCTCCTGGTCCCACCGCCCGAGCATCATCGACAGGAGCACGTCGTACAACTGGATCCACCTGAGAGGCAGTCGCCGGTCCCAGCCCCACGTGCAGATGATGGAGCACATCAGGGGATTCGCGGCGAGCACCGCCAGCTCGGGATGTTCGCGCAGGGTCGCGTGCAGCGAGAGCCGATCGCCGTCCGCCTGGGAGCGCGATCGGGGCCCGTCGGCCGAGAACCATCGGTCGACAAAGTTGTGGACGGTCCGCTCGCTCATGTCGTTCAGCACGGCGGTGGTGAATCCGAGGTCGGCGCCCCACGCGTCGTCGCCGGAGCGCGACGCCACGACCCACCGGCTGCCGGGAAAGGCGGCGAGCAACTCCCCCGTCCAGCGCGGCGCTCGGCGCCGGGCCGCCTCCGGGATCTCGTCCAGGCCGTCGAGGAGGAACAGGCCGCGCTGGGCGGCCAACGTCCGGGTCAGCCAGTCCGCCGGCACCGCGAGCAGGTCGCTGATCCCCGAGAGGAAGCGCTCAGGCGAGGGCAGGCGGTCCTGGTCGGACAGCAGCCTGTGGAGCGGCAGCAGGAAGGGCACCAGCTCCTCGGGGGCGTGGCCCGTCGTGTCCACCCGGCGGTCGGCGTAGACCGACACGAGCCACTGGAGCAGCGTGGTCTTACCGGAACCGGCGCCGCCGACGAGGAACACCCGCTCGTGGCGTGCCACGACGTCCTCGACGGAGTACGCCTCCCTCGCGGCGTTCGAACCGCTGTCGGGCGCCACCTCGGCCACGGACAGCGGCACGTACGCGGCATCGAGCGGCAGGTCGCTGCGGGGGCCGCGGCCGAGACGCGTGCCGTACTGGGGCAGGACGCCGTGCAGCCGTGCCACCTGCGCCAGATAGCGCCGCTCGAACGGCAGATAGGGCGACGGGGTGAGCAGGACCGGGCGGTGGCCCAGCGCGGTGAGGAAACCCGGCTCTCGGAGGAGCCTCCAGGCGGGCTCGATCGCCAGTCGCCCACTGCTGGGTTCGCTCCTGACCACGAGGCCCATCAGCAGGCCGTCCGCGATGAAGGCGGCCCCCGACATCCAGAGCCAGGCGTCGGGGTCGGGGGGCCAGGGATTGGACCCTTCCACCAGATAACCGCCGCCGCGTCGCGCCGGGTACAGCCGTCCCGTCAACTCCTCTCTGCGCGGCCCTCCGACGGCGGAGCGTTCACCGGTGTCGCGGACGGGAAAGCCGACGGCGGAGCCGAGGACGTACGAGTCCGCTGCGAGCCGGCCCCACTCCACCTCGGCCTGTGGAGCGGCATCCACCGCTTCGTCGAGGAGCAGCAGCGCCGCGTTCGATCGAGCGCCGATCCAGTGGGTGGTGCAGCCGATCTCGCGCCCGAGCACGCCGACCGACATCCTGCCGGGGCCCACCACGTATTCCGCGGTGAGCACGAGCCGCGGCGAGAGGAGGTAGCCGGTCGCCCGGCTGCGAAGGTCGCCGTCCCTGCGGGCGACCGACACCACACGCCGGTCGACCGACCGATCGACCGAGTCGGGCTCCATGCCGCATCCACCCCCGTCACCGACGGTATCGCCAACGCCCCTCGGCCGTAGATGGTATGACGGTATATCAGCGTCACGTGGGCCTTCTCCGTCGTTTGTCCGGCTGCGAAGCGCGGACGACAATCGTGGTGTGGGAGGGGGGCGGACGCTGTGGCCGAGCGGTCGTCGGGTGGGGGCGGGGCGGCGATCGAGGTGTTCGTCAGCCACAGTTCGAAGGGCGACCCCCTTGCGGGGAAGGTGCTCGACGCGGTCACCGCGGGCCTCGCACACAAGCGCTACCGCGTGAAGGTGGACTCCCAGGCGCTGCGACCCGGCGAGGACTGGTGCCCCGCGCTCTACCAGTGGCTGGCCGAGTGCGACGCCGCGGTGATCCTGCTCAACCGCAGGGCGCTGGAATCCGCTTGGGTCAGGCGCGAGGTGAACATCCTGCTGTGGCGCCGGGCGCTGAATCCGCGGCTGCTGGTGATACCGGTGCTCATCGGTGACGTCTCGTCGGCGGATGTGAAGGCCCGCGGTCTGGGGGAGGTGCTGCCCGTGCAGGCGGCGCGGATTCCCGCGGACCCCTCCGAGGCGCATCGGGTGCCGTCCGAGGCGGGTGAGGTCCCGTCGGCGCCGGACGCCGCCGCCCTCGGGCCGCTCGTGGCGCGCGTACTGGACGAATTCGCCGCCCTGCCGGACCTCGGGCCCGCGTCCGACAGCATGCGCAGGTGGATCGGCGTGATCGCGGACCACCTCGAACGCACCCGGAAGCCGAAGGCCCTGACCGCGGCGGGCAGGGCGCTGGGCCTGGCCGACGGGGACCTGCCGGAGCTCGAAGCCCGGATCGGCGCCCACCACTTCCTCGCTTACCAGATGCTCGACGTCTCGCTGGGCCCCCGGCTGGCGGACGCCGTCATGGAGGTGGCCCCGCACCTTGACCTGGACACGCTGCGCAGGCTCATCGTCCAGGTCACGCCGGCCTGGGTGAACGGCGAGGTGGCGCGGCAGATACTCCCGGCCCCGCATGGCGCTCACGACGCCATGACGGTGGCGATCAACGTCCACGAGGACGTGACGGCCGAGCAGTTCATCCACCGCGCCATGTGCCTGGACTTCCCGCGCTACTGGGTCAGGGCGGTCGGCGCCGTCCCCGCGGGTGAGGACCAGGCCGCGGAAACCCTGGCACACTGCCGCGAGGCCGTCAGAAGGCTGCTGAACGCCCCGCCGTATCTTCCCGTCGCCGAGCTGAAGCCCCGGCCGGGCGCCCTGCACTTCCTCACCATCAACCCGCGCGGCCTGCGGGAGCGGACGGTGGCGACGGTGCTCGGCGAGCTGCGCCGCGACCACCCCTGGCTGATCGTCCTGCTCCTCACCGGGGCGGGCGCGCCCGCCCCCGACACGCTGCGGGCCTGGGACCTGGAGGACGCGGTGGTGGTGACGCCGCCGCTGCAAGGGGGCGAGGAGGCCGACGGCTACCGCCTCGCCCGCGATCTCGAAGCAATCCCCGACCGACTCAACGGCTCAGGTTCCTGGAGGTAACGGACCATGCCAGCAGCCCAGCCCGGACCGTCCGGCGACCCCGGCGCCACCGACCCGGTGGAGTCGCCGGACCGCCGCGACGGCCTTGTCTACGTCCTCCAGGACGAGGTGGACCTCGCGGTCGACGTCGCGCTCGCGACCGGCCGCCCGCTGCTGCTCCGGGGGGACCCGGGGTCCGGCAAGTCCTCCCTGGCCCCCTACATCGCCCGGCAGCGCGAGTGGCGCTACTACGAGAAGGTCGTCTCCGCCCGGACGCAGGCGACCGAACTGCTGTGGACCTACGACCACGTACGCCGGCTCAGCGACGCCCAGGTCCACGCGCGGGGCCGGGCACTCGCGGACGACGACCGCTACCTCGTCCCCGGCCCGCTGTGGTGGGCGTTCGCCCCCGGCTCCGCGGCCGCCGTGCAGGCTGCCGGGCGGCGCGGGGCGGGAGCCGGCCGGGCGCTGCCGCCGCAGGCCGACCCGAACGACGGGCGGTCGGTGGATCACGCGGTCGTCCTCGTCGACGAGATCGACAAGGCGGACCCCGACCTGCCGAACGGGCTGCTGGTGCCCTTGGGGTCCAACGAGTTCACCGTCTCGGAGACCGGCCGGCGGGTCGCCAAGGAGCCGCCCCGCACCCCCGGCGGCCTGGACGGCTCTGGCAGCCGCCACCTGATCGTCATCACCACCAACGAGGAGCGCGAACTGCCCCAGGCCTTCCTGCGGCGCTGCGTCGTGGCGTGGCTGCCCGAGCACGACAAGGAGCGCCTGGTCAGCATCGCCGAGGCGCATCTGCGGCACTCCTTCGGCGACTTCTGCGCCGCCGACCGGCAGTTGGCCGAGGCGCTGGCCGACGAGCTGGTGCGGGCGCGGCAGGACGCGCGCAAGCAGGCGCTGCGCATGCCGAGCACCGCCGAGTATCTCGACGCGCTGCGCGCGTGCCGCGCGCTGGGCATACGAACCTCCGACAGCCAGTGGGAGCTGCTCAAGCGCCTCGTCCTGCTCAAGCCGCAGCAACCCGAGCGGTGAGCGTGCCGGGCGGCGTCTGGATCGCCGACGTGGTGCGCGCGCTGTCCCTGGCGTCCCCCGGTGACACGGCGCGGCAGCAGGCCATCGCACGGCTGCTGGGCATGGAGGTGCGGGGGGCGGCGCCCGACGACGCGGCCGCACCGGCGGGGCCGGCCGCCTTGGACTTGCCCGGCGGCGGCCCGGCGCCGGGCGGGCAGGGCGCCGGCGCCCGCGACGACGGCTCGCACACCGACGCGGCGGTGCCGGTCGCCGTGGACGCGACCGGCACCCTGCCGCTCCTCCCCCCGGTCGGTTTCGAGCCACCGCCCGAGCCGGTCTGGTCGGGTGCCGCGCTGCCCGCCCAGAACCCCCGCTCCCCCGACGCCCGACCGGGGCACGAGCCGCTGCTCGCGCCCCGGTCGGCGAACGCGGTCCTGCACCGGGCGCTGTCCCGCGACGTGCCGGAGGGGGAGCTCGACATCCCCGGCGTCATCCGACTGCTGGCCACCGGCCGGCCGGTGGCGGGGCTGCCGCACCTGCCGGTGCGCACCCTGCGCTACGGCGTCCAACTGCTGGCCGATGTCGGGACGGGGATGGAACCGTTCAGCAGGGACGTCCACGAGATGATCGACAGGGTGCGGACGATCGTCGGCCGGGAGGGCACCGAGGTGCTCTACTTCGACGACTGCCCGACGCGCGGCACCGGCCCCGGTCTGCGCTGGAGCTGGCAGCGGTACGCTCCGCCGCCGCGGGGCACGCGGGTGCTGGTCCTGACCGACCTGGGGCTGGGCGGCCCGCCGCACAGCCCCAGGCGCGGCACCAGGGGCGAGTGGGAGCAGTGGGTCGGCGCCCTGCTGCACGCGGGCTGCACCCCGGTCGCCTTCGTTCCCCTGCCGCCGCGGCGGTGGCCCGGGTGGGCGGTGGATCTGCTGCCCCTGATGGCCTGGGACCGGAACACCACGGCGGGCTGGGCGCGGACCCATCTGGGGTGACAGGGGTAAGCTCGCGAATCCGAAAAACGATTCACCCGTTCAACCGTGAACATTTCCGGATTGAATGATATTCATACCTCCCGAAAGGCCACCGATCCCCCCAGCAGGCACTTCTTACGAAATGATTACCCTGCCAGGACAAAGGGATGAAGCCCTGCGGGAAAAGCCGCGGGCGCACTACTGTCGGTGCTCGAATGACCGGCGCGCGCCGGTCACTTTTGCGTACCGCTCGCGGACGCGTTCTTCTCATGGGGGGATTTCTGTGATCAAGCGCAGGTCATTACTGTTAAGTGGCGCGGTCGTGACGACCAGCGCCGCCGGCGCCATCGGCGCCGGCGGCCTCCTGCTCTCCGCACCGACGAGCAGCGCCGCGCCGACCACCGGAATCGACCCGGCGAGCATCGCCAAATACACCCGGAAGATGCCGGTGCTGCCCGCCCTCCTCCCGCACGCGGTGTCGCCCACGGCCGACTACTACCGCCTGACCATGAAGGAAGCCCGCGCGGAGGTCATCCCCGGCTTCCTGACCAAGGTCAACACCTTCAACGGGCACTTCCCGGGTCCTGTCCTGCACGCCTGGTCCGGGCGCCGGGTGGTCCTGACGCAGACCAACCGCCTCAGCGTCACCGCCTCGGTCCACCTGCACGGCGCGCACGTGCCGTCGTCGAGCGACGGGGCCCCGATGGACCTGATCGCCACCGGCGGCGGCACCAAGACGTACACCTACCCGAACGAGCAGCCGCACGCGAACCTCTGGTTCCACGACCACGCGCACCACCAGGAGTCCGAGACGGTCTTCCGCGGTCTGACCGGCACCTATCTGCTCCACGACAAGGTGGAGACCCGGCTCGGGCTCCCGTCGGGGCGCTACGACGTGCCCGTCTCGATCCGTGACGCGCGGTTCGACGAGGACGGCCAACTCCACTACGAGATGAACGACTTCGCGAACCGCCAGGTGATCCTCGCCAACGGCAGGGCGTGGCCGTACTTCGAGGTGGCCGCCCGGAAATACCGCTTCCGTTTCTACAACACGGCCAATCTGCGCTCCTTCGCCCTCGCCCTGGCGGACGGCTCGCCGATCACAGTCATCGGCACCGACGGCGGACTGCTCGCCGCCCCCTTCGAGACCGCGTCGGTGACGCTGTCGCCCGGCGAGCGCGCCGACGTCGTGATCGACTTCTCGCGCTACCCGGTGGGCACGGAGCTGGAGTTGCGGAATGTCATCGCGCAGCCGCCGGGACAGCCGGCCGACGTGGGGCAGGTGCTGCAATTCCGCGTCACCCGCACCGCGCGGGACACCAGCGTGGTCCCGGCCGCGCTGCGCACCCTCCCGCCGCTGCCGCCCGCCACGGTCGAGCGCTCCTTCAGCCTCCTCATGGACGAGTCGCAGCCGCAGCCCGCCTACGCGTACATCAACGGCAAGGAGTTCGACGACCAGCGGATCGACACCACGATCGCCTACGGCACCACCGAGGTCTGGACGGTCACCAACGCCAACCTGCGCGCGCCGCACAACTTCCACATCCACCTCGTGCAGTTCCGGGTGCTGGAACGCAACGGGGTGGCGGTGACCTCGGGCGCGGAGAGCGGGCTCAAGGACACCGTGATGCTCAAAGCGGGCGAGACGGTGAAGCTGCAGGCCACCTTCGGCGGCTACCGGGGCGTCTACGTCTACCACTGCCACCTGTTCGACCACGCCTCGATGGGCATGATGGCGCAGATGCAGGTCGTCTGAGGACAGCCGTCCGAGGGCGGTCGTCCGGGCACGATGCGCGCCACAGCCGAAGGACGGCTGCCGGGTCCTCCGGCAGCCGTCCCGGCCGTGATCAGCTCGCGGGCACCAACTGGGCCATGTCGAACCCGGCGACGTCCTTGCTGGAGCCGATGCCGTCACCCCACTGCGTGTAGCCCTTGCGGACCCCGTTGTCCTTCTCGTTGAGGTCCAGCGCGAAGGAGAACACGTTGTTCGCCGTCGGCTGCACCGAGGTGAGGTCGCTCCACGGCACCGCCAGTTCGTAGAGCGTGGTGTGGGTGGCCTCGTCCCTGGTCACGTTGACGGTCGCGTCCGTGACCGGGCCGCTGCCCTCGGTCGGAGCGGTCCACCGGTAGAGCCGGGCGCCGAGCGAGGTGAGCGCGGCTCCGTATTCGTAGTGTCCGGCCGCCGACGCGCTGCTCTCGGTGGCCGACGAGCCCGGCACCCCCGACGTGGCCGCGAACTGCAGGCAGTCGCCCTGCCAGATGTTGGCGTCGGTCGCGGGTTCCGACTGGACGTCGTCGGTGATGTCCGCCGTCAGGTAGAGGTTGTCGGCGTCCCAGTCGAGCCACACCTTGCCCGACAGGTCGGACGGGCCGCCGTAGGGCTGCGAGCCGTCCAGCGACACCCAGGTCCCGTCTGCGGTGGTGGCGAGGTCCACCGCGGGGCCGTCCTTCACCTGGTCGAGCGTCCATGACTTGCCGAGGCTCTTGTTGACCACGGGCAGGAAGGTGACGTGCCCGGTGAGGGCTTCCGACGACAGGTCACCGGAGATGACGCTCGTCACCGGGAAGGCGTATTGCTTGGCGAAGCCGATGCCCGTCACGGGTACGTCCACGGTGGCCGACCCCTGGGGGGCGATGGTCGCGCTGACCGGCTGCGTGCCCGTCGCGCTGCCGAGCTTCCACTTGACGGCCGTCACCGTGGTCGGGGTGTCCGACGGGTTGTGCACGACCACCTGGAGCGAGCCGGCCGCCGGGCTCATCCCGGTCACCACCGGCGTGACCTGCTCGGGGGTGGCGCCCGAGGTCACGGTGAGCGTGCTGACGGCGGCCTGGGTGTAGGCGCCGGCGCCGCCGGTGAAGGCCGCCGTGGCGTCCAGTTCGGCCTTGGCGCCGGGGCTCGCCGACGCCGGGACGGTGACGCTCCAGGTGGCCGTCACCTGCCCGCCGGGGGCGACGTTGGACACCGAGACCGGCGAGGTGGGCGCCGCGGTCCAGCCGCTCGGCGAGCCGAGCTCCATCGACAGGTTGCGGATCGCCTGGGCGCTGGTGTTCGCGAAGGTCGCGGTCGCGGTGATCGTGGTGTTGGGCTTGACGATGCCCGCCGCCTGGAGGGTGAACGGGCTCTGCACCACGATCGGGGCCGTGCCGGTCACACCGTCCACCGTCACCTCGATCGTCGCGGCACCGGGCGCCCGCATGGCGACCACGCCGGTGCGGCTGACCGTGGCGACCCGCGGGTCGCTGGAGCGGTGGGTGACGCGGCTGCGGGACAGGTCGGCGAACGACTGGTCGTTGTCGGCCGCTTCGACGATGCTGTCCGCGGCCGCGTGCTGCTGCTCGAGCGTGGGATCGGTGTCCGGGGCGATCCACGGGTTCTTGCCCGTGAGGTTCAGCGTGTCGCCGGCCTTGAAGACCACCTGGCCCGGCTGGACGGTGACCGACCGCACCCGCGGGGTGATGGCGCCGTGCACCTGTACCGTGCCGGTTCCGGCCGCGGTGGCGGAGTCGGGTCCGACGCGGAATTGGTAGTCGCCGTTGCGGACGACCTGCTTCAGCGCGCCCTCGTCCCACTGGCTGAGGTCGGCGGCCTTGACGGACAGGTCGATGTGCTGGGTGTGCCCCGGCGCGAGCACCGCCGTCTTACGGAAGCCGGCCAGCTGCTCCTTCGGCAACTCCGCGCCGGGCACGGTGAATTGCCGCGCCGCGTAGAGCTGGGCGACCGTCGAGCCGGCGACCTTGCCGGTGTTGGTGACGTCGAAGCCGACGCGTACGGTGCCGTCGGCGGACACCGAACCGGGTCCGACCTTGACGTGGGAGTAGGCGAACTGCGAGTAGGACAGGCCGTATCCGAAGGGGTAGGTCGGCTTGCCGGTGAAGTGCATGTACGTACGGCCGAGTCCGCCGGTCTGCGACGGGGTGAGCCCGTAGTTGTCCATCGGCGGGAGCTGCGAATCGTCGGCGTACCAGGTGAAGTCCAGGTGCCCGGAGGGGTTCAC
Source organism: Streptomyces sp. NBC_00433 (assembly GCA_036015235.1). NCBI lineage: Bacteria > Bacillati > Actinomycetota > Actinomycetes > Kitasatosporales > Streptomycetaceae > Streptomyces > Streptomyces sp. NBC_00433. Next base: position 1,057,089 of record CP107926.1, read on the forward strand.
CTTGCCGAACAGGACCTGGGCGTGCGCCGAGCCCTGGCTCTCGCCGTTGTAGCCGCTGAAGACGATCGCCGGGAAGTCCTGCTGGGCCTCCTTGATGTCGTACGGGCCGTCGGCCTGCATGACCAGCGCGGTGCGCGGGTTGCCCAGCGCGGCGACCTGGCTGATCAGCTCGGACGCGTTCCTCACCTCGCTAGGCTGCGACCGACCTGCTGCCCCACTCGTCGGAGGAGCCATGGACATCCGGTCCGCCCAGAAGCTCGCCTGGGAGAACAAGACCGCCAAGGGCTTCAACACCACCGACGTGCCCCTGGAGTTCGGCCTCCTGACCGCCGAGATCGGCGAGGCTTTCACCGCCTGGCGCAAGGGCCTCCCCGACTTCGGCGAGGAGCTGGCCGACGTCTTCCTCTACCTGGTGGCCCTCGCGGAGATGAACGGCATCGACCTCGGCGACGAGGTGGCCCACAAGATCGACAAGAACACCCGCCGTGTGTACGAGCGCAACGAGCACGGGGTACCGATCAGGGTCAGCGACGAATGAAGCGATGCTGCTAGATCATCAACATCCGATTTCTCACCGACCACTTGCCGCCCGGGCCGGAGCGTTGGACTAGTTGTTGTCTGCGCTGGTCATCCGGTCCGTTTATGACCGCTGTAAAACCGTCCCGACTCCAAGGGGCAGCACCAAAATCCCCCTCCTGTTCCAAGCTGCGGCGAACCGTGGGAACAGCACCACATCGGCCGTATGGCTCTCAATGCTTTGCACACCCTGAGCAGGAGCACTCCGATGCAAATTTCCTGACACTGCGCACCCGGCCGATTGAGGTCGGCCATGCGAAGCTGCCGATCTGATGCCCTACGAAGACCTACCGACTCGACTGCCGGCGGGGACTCCGCACATTGGCGATTCTCATTTGCCTACACCGACCTACGGCAACCCGAAGGAACTCTGGAGCCGTCGGCTAAGGGTGGTCGTCCAGTGATCGATGCCCCGGCATTGAACACTGGAAGGCCCGAATGCAGCCGTGGTTGCACCGCAACGTTGAGCGGTTACAAGAGCTTGTCGAGAGAGGCTTCGATGCCGGCAGCGCGCAGTTCCGACACGAGACCCATACGCCATGCTTTGTTCGGGTCGAGGGGCACGTAGGTGACTCCCAGGTAGTCGCTGGGGATTTCCACACCCGGCTCATGGAGTGCCGCCACCTTGTTGCGGCCGAGTAGCCCGAGGAACAAGCCAAGCTCAAGGATCACATTTTGACGCGCGCGCCTCTGCAGGCTGCCCCCACCCATGAGGCCACCCTCGTCGTCTCCGGTCAACAGGACAACCGCGTACGCGGCCTTCTGAGCGTGTTCAAGTAGCTTCCCCAGGATGTCCGCTCCCTGTCCAGCCATTTCGTCGAGGACAATAACCTCCCGCTTAGTGCATCGCTCCAAAAAGCCCCGGACATCCTCCCGCGACAAATGGTCGCGACCATGGACAAGGAAGATCGCTTCGCCGGACTCGCTACGGTCGACACGAGGCGCCGCATACGACCAGAGTTCAAGTCGATCGCGGATAGATTCCAATACACGCGAACATCCTATCTCGCCCATGTGGCCGCTCGTCCTCGTCTTGACAGACGGTCCAAACTCCCGACCAATATCTCTGGCGGGCAGTGGTAGGGACTTCAGCGCCGGGGGCGTGCGGCGGCGGTCCGGAATCACGGCGACCCGTCGCACCCAACTTTGCGCAGACAGCGCCCCGTGCTACGTCGATGGTCTTGACCTTGGCGACCATGCCCCAAGCAGTCCAGGAGGGCTCGCCAATCAGGAATAGCGGATGCTGAGTTGGCCCGGTAGAAGGCGGCAGGTAGATCGGGGGCTTGCAACGCAGCGAACCGGGACAGCCTGGGCACAGGTGGCGTCTCAAACGCGGCGGGTGAGCGGCGCACGACTCGGGACCAGTCTGCAAGCAGTCCGTAGCGCAGTCGAAAAGGGCCGTTGGGTGCCAACGCTGGTCAGCGGAAGGCGCCAGGTCAGGCCGAGTGGCGAGCTCCGCCGCAGGTCAGAAGGTTGACCGAATGGCTCATCACCAACTTTGCGAGACCGTCCCATGGGTCCACGCAGTCCGTGCAGACCCTGGCGGTCTCGTACCGCTTTTCGTAGAGGCTGAGTACAACGGGGCGTCGAGCAACGACTCCTTGGTGCCGGAGCTTCGGTACAGCGTGGCCGCATGGTGGTGCAGTCGGGTGTGGAATGGGCCGGGGCTCAGTGGGCGGCGAACCTCGTGGCCGAGGCCAGGAACTGGGGCAGGTGGGGGGCGAAGGCTGGGTGGGGTGGCTCTGGGGAGCCGGGGAGTTCGGTGCCGGCGGGGTGGAGTCGCCGGAGCGCATCGACGGTGTGGCGTTGGTGGAGCGGGTTCTCCGGGGCTGAGGGGAGCACGCTGATCGGCATCTTGAGCGTTGCCAGTTCGGCGTCGGTGACGCCTCGCAGGGTCTGGCCGTCCAGCAGGGCCCGGATGGTCCGGTCGGAGGCGCCGAGGCTGGTCAGGGCGATGCGGGTGCGGGCGTCCGCTGCGGGATCTCCTGCGGTTGCGGGCCATGCCAGCAGCAGTCTTGCGATCCGGTCGGGGATGGCCAACGCGAGGCGAACGGCCGCCGAGCACCCGTTTGATCCCGCCACCACGGAGACGGGTCCGCTGGGTAGGGCGGCGGCGAGGTGCTCCACCTCCGCATCCCAACTCGGTGGGCGGTGCAGGCGGTTCGGTGCAAGCACCGTGAAGCCCTCTCGTTCGAGGCCGGCCGTGATTCCCGGTGCTGCCCAGAAGCGGTCGGCGTCCATGCTGTCTTCCCACAGGCCGCCGTGGATCAGCAGGACTGCTGGCATCGGTTGATACCGCACGACGGTCGGGGTCAATACAGCGACAGCCCGTAGGCCGCCAGGACCTCGGTCAGGGGCTGGTAGTAACCGGTGCCGCCGCTGGTGCAGTTGCCTGATCCGCCGGAGAAGAGGCCGAGGGCCGTCGAGCCCGAGAACAGCACGCCGCCCGGGTCCCCGGGCTCGGTGCAGACGGTGGTGGCGATCAGGCCGCTCACGACCCCGCCGCCGCCGTAGTTGACCGTGGCGTTGAGGGCCGTGACCGTGCCGCAGTGCTGGCCGCTGACCGTGCTCCTGCTGCATACCGGCTCGCCGACATACGCGCTGCCGACCGACTTGAAGCCGCTGCCGGGGTGCGGCACCGCCGGGTTGTCGTAGCGGACCAGGCCGTAGTCGTTGCCGGGGAAGGAGGTGGCCACGGTCGGGCCGATGTACGTGGTCAGGGCGGCGGTCGTGTACCAGGCCGTGGTGCCCTGGGTGCAGTGGCCCGGCAGGACCATGTAATACGTGGTGCCGCCGCGGGCGTTGACCTGGACCCGGCAGGCGGTGCCGCTGCTGGAGTAGACCAGGTCGCCGGCGGAGACCTGAGGCCGCGGTGCGGGCGCGGCGGCGGCCGCGGGTGCCGCGAAGGCGGCAAGCGTCGCGGCGAGCGCGAGCGCGGCCAGGCCGGATCGGCGGACGGCGGGCCGGGTGGTGGAGCGGTGTCCGATCCTCAACGGAGCCTCCTGGGTGGGCGGGTCGCGTCGCCCCGGCGGCGCGGCTCAAGGCGCCGGGCGCCGCACCGCGCACTGCGGAGAGCACCGCGGCGGCACCCCTGCACGGCATGGCCCTGACACTGTGGGCCCAGTATGCGAACGGGGCAGGACGGGCACAAGGGCACAATGGGGCAGGCCCCGCGCACCCGTACGCCACCCCCGTACGCCCCTGTACGCCGGCCGGGTCAGCCCTCGGGCCCGCCTGACGGAACCCGTCCGGCCGACGCGGTCCGGCCCGAACGCCAGGCAAGGGCGTCGTCGCCGAAGGAGGCGGTGAGCGCCATGGCGATCAGGTCGGGCAGTTCGGACCGCCCGTCCTCCTCGGCCCAGCGCGTCATCGCCGTGTGCATCACGGCCAGGCAGGCGCTGACCGCGGCCCGTGCGCGGAAGGCGCCGTCAGGGTCGGACGGGGTGTCCCCGAGGGCCTCGATGACGGTCTGCTGCAACGCGTACTGGCGGTCCAGGTGCCGGGCCCGCAGCGCGGGGGTGCGGACCATGAGCCGGAGGCAGTCCAGCAGGACCCGCCGCCTCGCCGCCGTCTCGTCCCCGTCGCCACAGGTCAGCACCTCGGCCGCCTCGACGAGCGCGCCACCGACGCGTCGCACCAGGGGGTGCGCCGCGGACGTCGCGGCGACCAACCCGGCGATGAGCCGGGCCGGCTGGTTCGGGACGACGACGAGGTCCTCCTTGGTGGGGAAGTGCCGGTAGACGGTCATCGCCGCGACACCGGCGGCCTCCGCGACGTCGGCCACGGTCACCTCGTCGTAGCCCTGGTCGGTGAAGAGCCGCACGGCGTGCGTCTGGATCAGCCGGCGCGTCTCGGCCCGCTGCCGCTCCCTGAGGGTTGGCCGTCCTTCACTCACGTGATAGACACTACCGCGGTGTTAGCGACTCACACCTGGCAGGGGCGGGGGCATGACCGCAGGTACGGTCGTGCCACAGGGGACGGCCGTTCGGAGGGGGGCGGCCGTACCACGCGCGGCGCTCGGCGCGGCTTCGGACGCTGTGCCGCACGGCAGGGGCGCCGAACAGCCGGCGCTGCGCGTCCGGCCCCGGCGGCAGAGTGCCCGCGGGCAACCGGGCCATCATCCGCCTCGCCCGTCACGGGCGGCGCAGGCACAACTCTTCGGCGCGGGCCGCGTCTTCAGGCAGGCCGCGCAGGACCGTCACCGTACGTCTCGTACGCGCTCGGGCCCGGCCGTGTACGCCGGGTCGGGTCGTACACGCCCGTGCCCGGCCGCGGCGTCGGGCCGTACGCGCCCGGCACCTGCCACCGCGCCAGGTCGGGAAAACCTCGTGCGGCCGTGCAACCCGGCAGCGGTGAACGGGAGTACCTACGGACGGACTTGGCCTTCACCGGGCCGCGCGGTGCCGAGCCGCACGGTTCGTTCTCACGAGGAGTAGACGTGGCTGTCAGTTTCATCAGGAAGGTCGGCGTGGCGGGTGCCGCCGTCGCCGCGGTCGGGGGGATCTCCTTCGGGGCGTCGGCTTTCGCGACCGGCCCGGGATCCGCCGGGCACCACACCGCGGCGCCGGCCGCCGCACCACGCGGACACAAGGCCGCCGCGCCGGTCGCGCACGAGGCCGCCGCGAAACCCGCGGCCCCGAAGGTCGTCAGGCAGCTGATCGGCAAGGGCGAGGTCCACGGCACGGCCTGGTCGGTGACCCTGGAGTTCCACCCGACGCTGCCCGAGGGTTACGACATCCCGTCCTTCCCGCCTTCCGGCGTGAAGGACGCTCCCTCCACGCCCGCCAAGAAGGTGACGGCGCTGGTGTGCCAGCGGATGGTCATCGACGGCGTCCGCGTGGACCACCAGGGCGGCCCCTGGGCGGACTGCCAGCCGGTGGACGGTGCCCACGACCCCGGCAGGAGCGGTGAGGCGGGCCTGTGGGGCCTGCACGACAAGGGCACCAGTGGTTTCCGGCTCTTCGTCGCCAATCCGGAGTCCCAGGTCGCCTACGGCGTGGTCATCCTGGCCGACGGCACCCGGCTGACCGCCCGTACGGTCACCGTGCCCGGCACCGCCTACCGCGCCTGGGCCGTGGCGATCCCGCAGGGCAGGACCATCGCCTCGGTCGACCAGTACGACGCCCGGGACCACCGGATCAGCCACGAGACCGAGTGGCGCTGAGCGGACGCCCGCGGCAGCGAGGAATGCGACGAGGACGAAGGATGGGACACCCCTTCCGTGCGGCAGCCTGATCTCTCCGCGCACGACGACGGACCGGACGCCGATTTCAGCCGGTTCGTCGGCGCCCGCTGGCGTGCGCTGACCCATACCGCCTACCTGCTCACCGGGGACTTCCACGAGGCGGAGGACCTGGTGCAGGCCACTTTGGCGAAGGTCTACCCGCACTGGCGGCGGGTGCGGACGGAGACCGCCGAGCACTATGTGCGGCGGGCCCTGGTCAACACCAACCGCAGTCGGCACCGCCGGCGCCGGGTCGTACAGCTGCTGCTGCCCTCGCTGCCCGACACCTCCGCCGTCGACAACGGCGGAGGTGCGCAGCAGGGCGCCGAGCGGGACGTGCTGGTCCGCGCGCTGTCGGAGCTGCCCGAGCGGCAGCGGGCGGTCGTGGTGCTGCGGTATTGGGAGGATCTGTCGGCGGAGGAGGTCGCGGCGACGCTGCGCTGCTCCGTCGGTACGGTCAAGAGCCAGGCCTCCCGCGCCCTCGCCAAGCTGCGCCACAGCCCTGAACTGGCCCACTACTCGCTGGCCGGCGGGAACGGAGACCCGCGATGACGTACGAACCCGACCAGGAAGGCGGCCGGCTGCGCGAAGCGCTGGCCCGCAGCGTGGAGGCCCACGACCCCTCCCCCGCACCCGTCGCCGGCATCATCGCGGCCGGCCGGGCCCGCCGCGCCCGGCGCCGCGGCGCGGCGGTGCTCGCGGCGACCGTGTCGGTCGCCGCCGCCGGCCTCCTCGTCACGCTGCCCGGCCACCACCAGGCCGCCGAGCCCCTGCGCCCGCGCCCGCGGGCGACCACCCCCGCCGCCTCGCCGTCCGGCGGACCGGTCAGTACGCGGGTGGCGCAGGGCAGCGTCGACGGCACGGCCTGGTCGGTGACCCTGGAGTTCTACCCGACGCTCCCGCACGACTTCGCCGGCGCTTCGGCCGGGTCGCTGCTGTGCCAGCGGATGGTGATCGACGGGGTCCGCGTCGACCACCAGGGCGGTCCCTGGTCCGACTGCCACCTGGGGGACGGTCCCGACGACATCCGCCAGAACAGTGAGGAGGGCCTGTGGGGCCTGCACGAGAAGGGCACCAGCGGTTTCCGGCTCTTCGTCGCCCATTCCGAGCCGACCGTCGCCTACGGTGTCGTCACCCTCACCGACGGCGACCGGCTCCAGGCCTCGGCGGCGGCCGTCCCCGGCACCGTCTTCCACGCCTGGGCCGTCGCGATCCCGCAGGGCAGGACCATCGCCTCGGTCGACCAGTACGACGTCCGCCACCGGCTGGTCAGCCATGAGACGGAGTGGCGCTGAGCCGCCGGGTGTGACGCCGGGCGCGGGTCCGGCGCGGTTCGGCAGGAGCCGAGCGGGTATGGCAGTGATGATCGGGCACCGCTTGTGACGCGTGGGACATCTGACCGGGTGCGCGGTGGGCCCCTGGATGCCGGGCGTGGCGGGGCCGGACGCGTTGATGTCGACGTACCGGAGGGGGCACGACCATGAGGACACTGGTGCTGGGTAGGACGCCCGCCAGGGTGACGGCGGTGCTGGCCACGTTACGCGGGGACGGATTCGACGTGGAGGGCGTGAGCACCGACGACGAGGCCCTGGCGCTGCTGGCGACCGACGATTTCGAGGTGCTGATCATCGGCGGGGGTGTGGGGCCGGGCTCCCGCGCGGCGATCAAGGAGTTCGCGGCCGGCCACCGGGTGCGGCGGGTGATAGACGGTGCGCTGACCGAGCCTTTCGACGTCTACGTGCGGCGGGAGTTCGAGCCGGTGATCCGGGAGGTCGCCGCCGGGGGGTGAGGCTGCGGGGCACGGGGCGGCGGGACGGCCGGGGCGGGGGCTCGCTCTCCCCCCCCGGATCGGGGCCACCCGACCCGCGGTTTCCGATCAGGCCCGATATCCCGGCTCAGGGTGACTGGGAAGGCGTCGAACGGGCACGCGAAACAGTATGAATGCACGCAAGAAAGGCAGTGGCCCCGACTCCCATCTCACTCCGGACCTCCCGCCCGCGGTCGAGGTCCCCGATCTCCCGCTCAGACCCGCCCCGAAGGACCGTCCCGCACCCCGGTGGAGCCGCGGCGACGACTCCCGCTCCCGCCGGCCGGACCGTGACGGCAGCTCATGACGCACCCCGGCAACCCCGGCCGCGCCTGACCCTTCGGGGCCGCATCCGGCGGTGAGCCCGGCACTCAGGGCCTGCGCTCGCCGCCGCTGCGGAGCCCCCGCACCCGCCGGCGGTACGTGCCTTCGCCCCGCGATCACCGGTCGGCCATACCGTGGCCGGGTGGAATGGTTTCCTCCCTCACCAGGGGGCCTGTACCGTCCGCCAATGGACAAAGGATTACCTTCCCGAAGCCGGATCTCGCTGCTGACGTGGGCCGTCGTAACGGCCGCGACCGTGTGGGCCGTCCTGGCCGGGGCCGCCCCCGTCCGGGCCGCACCGGCCGCGGCCGCGCCGACGGTCAGCCGGCCCTTCGCCGCCCACACGGACGGCATCGCCTGCTACCGGCTCCCGTCGGTCATCAGCGTCCCCGACCCGGCCCACCCGCACGCTGTCCTGGCCTTCGCCGAGGGTAGGGTCGACAGCTGCGCCGACGCCGGCGAGACCGACCTGGTGATGAAGAGGTCGGACGACGCCGGGGCCCACTGGGGCAGCCTCGTGACGCTGCTCGGCAAAGACCCCGGCGAGGCTCCCGACGCCTTCCAGAACATCGTCCCCATGGTCCACGTCCCGATCGGCGGCGGCCCGGCACGTATCACCGTGATGTACGCCTACAACACCGTGGGCACCGACATGAACGGCAATCCGGTCCGCACCGGCAAACGCACTTTGCACATCCTCGCCAGCACCGATTACGGCGACAGCTGGCAAGCCGGTGACCCTGTCGACAGCGTGCTCGACGATCCCTCGTGGACGTGGGTTTCCGCTGGTCCGGGCCACGCCGTCGAGCTCCGGCACGGACCGCACGCGGGCCGGATGGTCGTCGTGGGCGACTACGGCCCCGCAGGGGCCGTCACCCCCGTGGACCCCGCACAACCCACTGTCCCCGTCCCCCCGATCGTCCAGACCGGCCTGGTGCTGTTCTACAGCGACGACGGCGGCGTGCAGTGGACGCGCGGTCCCCTGTGGGAGCCGCCGGCCGGAGGATTCGGAGCCAACGAGCCGGCCCTCGCCGAACGCGCCGACGGCTCGATCTACGTCAACGCGCGTGACGACCAGTACTGCACCACCGACACCCACCGCGTCGCCGGGGTCACCGACGCCGACGGTACGCACTTCGTGAACGACGACGCAGCCTTCGCCCCCGTGGCGCACCTGACGGGCCCTCCCGTCTCCGGCTCCCTGCTGACCCTCTCCGACCCGGACGGCACGGGCAAGGGCCTGCTGCTGTACTCCGGTCCCTCCCGCGCGGGCCCGAGCAGCACCGATCGACAGGCCATGTCGATCCGCGCCTCCACCGACCAGGGCGCCACCTGGACGGACGTGGGCACACTGATCGACGCAGGCCACACCGGCTACTCCGACATGACCCGGCTGGCCGGCGACGCGAGCAGCCCCCAGCAGATCGGCCTGGTCTACGAGACGGCCGCCACCACTGCGAACGGCACCATCAACTTCACCTCCTTCACGACCCAGTGGCTCGACGCGAACACCACCGCACTCGTCCAGCGGACCAGTGACGGCACCGGACTCGGCTCCAACGGCGTCGTGAACGGGGGCGCCGCCCTCATCACGCGCGGCTCCGGCACCGCCCACGCCCTGAGCCTGGACGGCATCGACGACTACGTACGCGTCGTCAACTGCCCCGACCACCTGCGGCTGACCCAAGGCGAGGACTTCACCGTCGCGGCGTGGATCAACTACACGGCCACGACCGGCACCCGCCCGATCGTCTGGGGATACGGGCAGGACGCCGCCCCCCAGTTCTGGCTGCGCGCCGAACTGGACGGCGGCAACCACGACATCACCGGTCGATCACCACCGCCACCGGCGACCACTTCACCGTGCGCACCACGTCCGCGTACAACGACGGCGCCTGGCACTACGTGGTCTTCCGCCGCCAGGGCGACCAGTTGCTGCTGTCCGTCGATTCCGAACCCGCGGTCTCCAAGACCGCCTCCAGCGACAGCCTCGTCCTCCACGGCACTTACACGAATCTCGGCGACACCTTCACCATCCACATCGGCGCACGTCCCGACCACCTCCAGCTCTTCAAGGGCGCCATAGACGAGGTACGCGTCTACGACCGCTCCCTGAGCCGGGCCGAGTGCACCCAGGCCTCGACCGGCGCCGTCCTCTCGAACGAGCAGCTTCGGCTGGACTTCAACAGCATCTGGTGAGTCGGCGGTCGTTCAGCGGGCGCCGATCTCGGCGGGCAGGCCGAAGGCCGCGAAAATCTCCGCCTCCTGGAAGACGGTGGTCCTGCTGATGCCGGCGGCGGTGACGGTGAAGACCTGAAGGGTGTGCAGCTCGAACACCCCGCCGTCACCGCCCCGGTAGGCCGCGAAGCCCGGCTGGCCGTTCGCGGCGATCGGTACGAGGCGCCAGTCGGTGCCCGCCTTGTCGAAGACCCAGTCCATGAACAGGCCGTAGTTCTCGGGCCCGACGAACCAGTTGAGCATCGGGGGCATCTCCATGAGGACGTCATGGGTGAGGAGCTGCTTGAGCCCTTCGATGTCCGCCTTCTCGAACGCCGCCATGTAGCGCTCCACGCAGGCCCGTTGCTCCGCCCGCGTGGGCTCGGCGACCTGGTCCTCAAGGACGCCGGCCTCGTTCAGCCGGGCGCGCGCCCGCTGCAGCGAGCTGTTGACCGACGCGACCGTCGTACCGAGGATGTCGGCTGTCTCGGCGGCGGAGAAGGCGAGCACCTCGCGCAGGATCAACGCGGCACGCTGGCGTGCGGAGAGGTGCTGCATCGCGGCGACGAAGGCCAGCCGCAGGCTGCCGCGGTCGACGGCCGCGCCGGCCGGGTCCCCCAGGTGCAGCAGCGCGTCGGGCACGGGCTGGAGCCAGGTGGCCTCGCCCCCTGGGGCCAGCGGCTGGAGGGGGTCGCTCTGGGCGACCATTCCCGAGGGCAGCGGTCGGCGGCCGCGGCTCTCCAGGGCGGTCAGGCAGGCGTTGGTCGCGATCCGGTACAGCCAGGTGCGCAGCGAGCCGCGTGTGCCGTCGTAGCGGTTCCGCGCCCGCAGAGCCCGCAGGTAGGTCTCCTGCACGAGGTCTTCCGCGTCGTGGACCGAGCCGAGCATCCGGTAGCAGTGGGCCAGCAACTCCGACCGGTAGGGCTCGAGCCGGCGCTCGAAGTCCGCCATGTCCTCGGTCGTGGTCGCCACCGCGGGCCCCCTCCTGTCGCTTCCCCCGCCGGGGACCCTACCGTGCCGGCAGGGGCCGGAAGGAAGTCGCCGCGGCCGCGATGAGTTCGGGCCCGCCCGCCGGTAGGTATCCGCGGAGGCGAAGACTCCCGGTGAGCCGCGGACCGCGGCGATCCGTACCGGTACGGTGAAGCGAGGGAACCTTGAGTACGAACCAGAGGCACGCGGCCGACGAGACCGCCATCCTCAAGGTGCTGAAAGACCTCTACGAGGCCTGGGACGACAACGACGCCGACACTTTCGTGGCCGACTACACGGAGGACGCCAGCGCGATCCTGCCCGGGTCCTACCGGAAGTCCAGGGACGAGATCCGCGACAGCATGGCGGCCGGCTTCGGCAGCCACCTGAAGGGCTCGACCACCGTCGACAAGGTGCTGGACGTCCGCTTCCTCGGCGACGACAACGCCGTGGTGGTCAGCGAGACGGGCATCCTCTTCCCCGGCGAGACCGAGGTGCCGGCCGACCGGCTGGCGGTCGCGACCTGGGTGGTCACCCGGCGGGACGGCAGGTGGCTGCTCGCGGCCTACCACAACTGCCCCGCCGTGCCCGTGAGCTGAGGCCGCGCCCGGCCCTGACGCCCCTCCCCCGCCGGCGCGGCGGAGGGGCGTCAGGCGCCGGGGGCCGGCTGGAGCACGCGGGCATACCAGCGGCGGTGGACGACCGGCTCGACGCAGAGGACCGCGGCGCCCGCGACCGCGCCCACGAGCAGCGACGCCCAGCCGCCGCCGTTGGCGACCGCGCCGAGGCAGGCGGCGGCGACGGCGAGCGGGCGCAGCAGCGTCAGCGGGCCCAGGCCCACGACCATGGCCAGGGTCCCGGCGCGGAAGGGCAGGGCGAAGTAGGCGGCGAGCGCGAGCAGCACGGCGGCTGCGTAGGCCGCCGGCGGAAGCAGGTAGCCGATGCCGCCGTCGGCGAGTACGGCATAGGCGCGGGCCCGGTCGGGTGCGGCCAGCAGCACGGCGCCGGCCGTCAGCGCGGGGGCCAGGAGCAGGAAGGAGCCGACGGTGAGACCGCGCAGCGCGGCTCGGGCGTTGGCGCGGTGCTTGCGGATACGGGCGTCGCGTCCCGCGTAGGCGCGGAAGCCGCTGAAGGCCGCGTCGACCAGGCCGAGCGCGGCGAGCGGCAGGGCGGGGGTCATCGGGCGGACCCGGTGAACTGCTCCGGGCCGACGAGCCTGCGCGAGGCCCGGCCGAGGTGCCGGCGGAAGGGCGCCTCCAGGTGCGGGCGGACGCCGAGGACCGGGCGCAGGGTGGTGCAGAAGGGGTTCGCCAGGCCCCGGGGCTCGTAGAGCAGTGCCCGCAGGCCGGGGGCCTCGGCGGCCCGCAGCAGTGTCTCGTCGCGGTGGGCGCGCAGCGCCGAGGCGACCCCGTCGTGGCGGCCGAGCGGGTGGCGCATCCGGGCGCGGTGGAAGACCCATGCGCCGATGGGCGCGAGGCGGGTCGCCGCGATGTCGTAGTGGCAGAAGGCGAGCGCCTCGGAGGCGGCCTGGGCGCGGAAGAAGTCCGCCAGGGCGGGGCCGCGGAAGTGGTGCAGCACTCCGGTGGAGACGTAGACGGTGGCGGCCTCCGGAAGGTCGAAGGCGTTGCCGTGGACGAAGCGGCAGTCGAGGTTCTCCGCGCGGGCCAGCCGGGTGGCCTCGCCGACCAGCGCCGCGTCGAGGTCGACTCCGATGAGTTCGACGTCCGGGCCGAGGGCGCCGGTCGCGGCGAGCCAGCGGACGAGGTAGCCGAGGCCCGCGCCGACGTCGACCAGCCGGAAGGGCCCGGTCTGCGGGGTCGTCGCGCGGATGGCGGCGAACAGCGGGCCGAGCAGGTGCACCAGGCGCTCGCCGATGCGCAGTTCCTCGCTGAGGCGCTGCAGTTCGGTGTGCACGCAGACCATCAGGTAGTCCACGGCGTGCGGGTCGAGGACATCGTCCTGGTCGGCGGGCAGCCCGGCGACGATCCGGGCGGCGCGCTCGTCACCGTACTCGCGGAGCCTGCGCAGCACTTCGGCCCGGCGGACGGGAAGCCGGCGGCCGGTGTCCGGGTCCGTGACGGTGATCAGGTCGGATATCTCAACGTAAGGCACGGTGGAGAACCCTAGTTGCCCCTGTGGTACCCCCCGGGCGAACACGCGGCGGCGGCGCCGGCATGTGCGGGCTGTTGAATGAGGGGCTGGGGGAATCATTGTTGATATCGCGATACGTGGGGCAGCCCGCTCGGAGGAAATGGGCCACCGACCGCTGCAATAATGCACCTTCCGGCTTCCCTGAGGGCCGGCGCAAGCCCGGCTCTCCCCCAAGCGGAATTCCCGGCAAGGAGTTCCTCAAGAGGACGTCGCACGGCGATCGGCCATGGTAAACCTGCCTCGAAGGCTTTACGGAGGGGGATGTCACAATGGGCGACGACGAACTGGGATCGGATCCCGATGAGGAAAGCGGGGGAAGCGGAATCTGGGGGCACCGGAACGGTAGGGTGCAAATCGTCGTCGCCGTGATCGGCGTCGTGGGAGCCGCTCTCGCGGCCGTACTCGCCGGAGTGTTCACCGGCAACAACGATCACCCCGGCCCACCCCCGGGCGCCATGCAGACGCCCTTACCGGTGACGAGCAGCCAGACCCAGGGCGCGCCCGCCGAGTCGAGTGCCTGCACCAAACACCTGCGGATCGTCTCGCCCCAGCAGAACTACCGGATCGCGGACGGCAATGTCGGCGCCGCCGTCCAGGTCGACGCCTGCGACCTGAGCGGCGACACGGGCTGGATCTTCGATTTCGACCCCACGGGCGACCAGGCGTACTTCCTCGACGGCACACCGCCGTTCGCCCCGATCGCGCCGGGCGACGGAAGCTGGCACCTTGTCGACCAGGGGATCGGAAGCGTCGGCGAAGTGAACACCCCGCATATCATCTATCTGGCCGAGGCGACGCCCCAGTGCGCCAGGGCGCTGCGCACGGCCAAGCCTGACAAGGACGGCGACGTCAGTTTCAAAACGCTGCCCACGGGCTGCACCGTCGTCGACTCCGTCGACGTCACGGTGGTGGCCTATCCGTCCGAACCCTCGAATTAGCCGGTCGGGCCGGGGACTTCGTATACGAATTCACCGGCTGTCCCGGTACCGCCGATATCCGCACCGGAACATCCTCCGAATACGGCGCCCCCGCCCTCGGCGGGGACGCCCGGCGGGATCGCGCCGACAGGGCAGGCCGGGCGGCCCGTATCCGGCCCGCCGGACGGAACCGGGCCGACGGCCAAGGGCGTTCGCACCCCGAGGGACGTCACCACCGCCGGAAGGCGGTACGCTGCGACGCCGCTGTCGTGTTCACGACCGCGGCGTCGCCTTTGTGTTGCCGGCACACCCGGCGCACGGGGCGCGTCATTTCAGTCACAGCACGTCGAAACTGGGGGCACCACATGGCCATTCGCAAGTCCACCATGCAGGAGCAGGTGGCCGAGGCCATCGCGCAGATCAACCCGGGCGACCGGCCGATCGCCACGATCCACACCGTGACCGGCCCGAGCCCGTGGCTCATCAACTCGCTGGGCGTCATCGCCCAGGCGTTCGTGAAGTACTACTTCGTCACGGTCACCGAGCAGGCCGTGGTCTTCCACAAGGCGGGCCGGATGAGCGCCCGTCCCAAGGAGCTGGTGGTCGCGATACCGCGGGCCGAGGCCGCGGCCCTGGTCAGCGACGTCCGGCGGAAGCCGCTGTGGAGCTCGCTGAAGTTCCAGCTGCCCGGCGAGGCCAAGCCCACCCGGCTGAACGTGGCCCGCTACTGGCGGCCCGAGCTGGACCAGTGGGTGCCCGCGGTCACCGGCACGCCGGTCGCCGCCAACTCCTGACCCGCGCACTCCGCGGGGGGCCCGCTGCCGGGTCCCCCACGGCCCCGGCTCCCACCGCGCAGGACGCGGGAGAGCCGGGGCCTCGGCGTTCAGGACGGCTGCCTGGGGGCGTCCGGGAGGAGTTGCCAGGCTCCGGCCGGGGTGAGGGCGGCGGCGCCGGGCACGGGGTGCCCGGCGGAGGTCACCGCGAGGTGGGCGAGGTCGACACCGCGGCCCTCGTAGACCGGGTCGGTGGTGTAGCGCCAGCGGATCAGGAAGGCGCCGGCCGGCTGCGGGATCTCGGCGTGCACGTGCCACCAGGCGCGGACGGACTGCCCGGACAGCGCGGCCGGTGTGCCGGACGGCGTCCCCTGGCCGGTGACGGTCAGCGGCAGCGCGTGCCAGGTCGCGCCGCCGTCCGTGGAGTCCTCCAGGCAGAGCGGGTCGGTGGACTCGGTGTTGACGAACGTGGCGAAGTCGACGTCCACCGGGGCGGTCGCGGTGAGCGGTCCGGTGGCCAGGGTGCTCGTGGTGCCGCCGGCCTGGCCGGAATACCAGAGCGGGCCGCCGCCGGGCGCCGCCACCCGCATGGCCTGCGACATCGCCACGCCGATGGCCCGGCGCGGCGGGTTGGTCGAGGGGGTGGCCCGGGTGGGGTGCACCCGGTTGCTCAGCAGGATGACGAAGGACCGCGACTGCGGGTCGATGACCAGCGAGGTGCCGGTGAAGCCGGTGTGCCCGAGGCTCTGCGGGCCGGACAGTCCGCCCATGTACCAGATCTGGTCGAGCTCGAAGCCCAGGCCGTGCGAGTCGCCGGGGAAGGCCTGGTTGAAGTTCTGCTCCATCAGCCGGACGCTGTTCCCGCTGAGGATGCGGTGCCCGCGGTACGTACCGCCGTTGAGGATCGTCTGGGCCAGCACCGCGAGGTCGTCGGCGGTGGAGAAGACGCCCGCGTGGCCGGCCACGCCGCCCAGCGCCCAGGCGTTCTCGTCGTGCACCTGGCCCCGCACCATGCCGCGTGCGGGACTGGCCTCGTATTCGGTGGCCGCGATCCGGGGCAGCTTGTCCGGCGGCGGGTTGTAGCCGGTGTCGGTCAGGTGCAGCGGCGTCGTGATGCCGTCGCGCACCAGGGTGTCCAGCGGCTTGCCCGTCACCCTCTCCAGGACCAGCTGCATGCTGAGCATGTTGAGGTCGGAGTAGAGATACGTGGTGCCCGGCGCGTTGATCGGCTCGGCGTCGAGGATCGCCCGCTCGCGCGAGGGGATGTCGGAGTAGCCCTGCCACAGCGAGGGCACCGGGTCCGCGTCGAATCCCGAGGTGTGGGTGAGGAGTTGCTCGACGGTGATGGCGCCCTTGCCGTTGGCGGCGAATTCCGGGATGTAGTGCGCCACCGGGGTGTCCAGGTCGATCCGCCCGGCTTCGAGCTGCTGCATGGCCGCGATCGAGGTGAAGAGCTTCGACAGCGACGCCAGGTCGTAGAGGGTGTCGGTGCGGGTCGGGACCCACTGGTCCCGGGGCAGCTCGGTGGTGGCGTCCGCGTACTTCACCGCGTAGCCGCCGGCGCCGCGTTCGACGACCACTCCGTCGTGCGCCATCAGCGTGGTGGCGCCGGGGAAGAGGTAGCCGGCCCCGGCGGAGGGGTCCTCCCAGCCGGCCATCTGCTGCTGGAAGGCGTCGATGGGCGCCGCGTCGAGCCCCGCGTCGCGCGGGCTGCCCCGGCGGAGCACGGTGCCGGCCGGGGCGAACCCGCTGTGCGGCCGGTCGAAGCGCCCGCCGTCCGCGCGGTGGCCTGCGGGGACCGCGGCGGCGCTGCCGGCCGGCGGGAGGGTGAGGGAGGAGAGCAGCACCACGGCTGCCGCCAGTACCGGAATCCGCATGGGAACCTCGTCCGTCGGGGCCGTCGCGTCGTGGCGGCGGGCGGCCGTGGGGGGTGGCTTCCGAAAAGGCTGTTCACCATGTGTTGATCGGGGTGTTGATCGAGGTCGGTAAATTACTGACCTCCCGCGTGCCCGGTCAACCGCGTCCGAAGAAAATCGGTCCGCCCGCGCCCGCCGTGTCGATCGGCGGCCGCGCCGTTCGACCTGGGATGGAGAGGGTCGAGACGCGACCCCTGACCGAGGAGAGCGATGATGGCGAAGTACATGCTGATCATGCGAGGCACGGACGAGTCCGTCGCCAAGATGATGGAGACGCCCTTCGAGGAGATGATCGAGGCGATGGGCCGTTTCAACGAGGAGATGATCCGGGCGGGCGTGCTGGTGGCCACCGAGGGTCTCGACGACCCGTCCCAGGGGGTGGTGGTCGACTTCAGCTCGGAGACCCCGGTGGTCACCGACGGCCCCTACGGTGAGACGAAGGAGCTGTTCGGCGGCTTCTGCCTGCTCGATGTCGCGTCGAAGGAGGAAGCCGTCGAGTGGGCCAAGCGGCTCCCGGCGATCGCCGGGTCGAAGGTCGAGATCCGCCGCGTCCCGGGCATCGACGAATTCCCGCAGGACAACGAGTGGATCGTCAGGGAGCGGGCGTGGCGCGAGCGGACCGGCCAGGTCTGATGCCCGAGGTCGTCGGCGGCCCGCCCGGCGCCGAGGCGGCGCGGCGGGCCGCCTCGGCCGTCTGGCGGATCGAGTCCGCCCGGATCGTCGGTGCCCTGGCCCGCTACACCGGGGACTTCGCGCTCGCCGAGGACGTCGCGCAGGAGGCGCTGGCCGAGGCACTCGTCGCCTGGGCGCGCGACGGCGCCCCGGCGAACCCGGTGGGCTGGCTGCTGGCGACCGCGCGGCGGCGGGCGATCGACGCCTTCCGCCGCAGGTCGGCACTCGACGAGCGGTACGCCCTGCTCGCGGGCCGGCTGGCCGAGGGCGAGTTCAGCTCGGGCGCGCAGGCCCCGCTCGGGCGGCAGGACGACCTGCCGTGGGATCCGGACCGGGTCGACGACGACGTCCTGGCGCTGATGTTCACCGCCTGCCACCCGGTGCTCTCGCCCGAGGCCCGGGTGGCGCTCACGCTGCGCGTGGTGGGCGGCCTGTCCACCGAGGAGGTCGCCCGCGCCTTCCTCGTGCCCACCCCGACCGTCCAGGCCCGGATCACCCGGGCGAAGAAGACGATCGCCGCGGCGCGCGTACCGTTCGAACTCCCGCCGCCCGAGGAGCGGCGGGAGCGGCTCGGCGCCGTCCTGAGCGTCCTGTACGTGATCTTCACGGAGGGCTCGACGGCGACGGCCGGCGACCGGCTGCTGCGCCCCGACCTCGCCTACGAGGCCGTCCGGCTGGCCCGGACGCTGGCCGCCCTGCTGCCTGCCGAGCCGGAGGTCCACGGGCTGCTCGCGCTCTTCGAGCTGACCGCGGCGCGCTTCCCCGCGCGTACGGGGCCCGACGGGGAGCCGGTGCTCCTGGAGGACCAGGACCGGCGCAGGTGGGACCGGTCGGCGATCCGCCGCGGTCTCGCCGCCCTCAGCAGGGCCATCGGCGCCGGGCGGGGCCTGGGACCGTACGGTCTGCAGGCCGCGATCGCCGCCTCGCACGCGACGGCGCCCTCGGTGCGGGAGACCGACTGGGAGCGGATCGTGCTCCTCTACGAGGCGCTCGGCCGGGTGGCGCCCTCACCCGTGGTCGAGCTCAACCGGGCCGTGGCCGTCGCGATGGCGGGCGCACCGGGGCAGGCGCTGGACACCGTCGACGAACTGGCCGTCTCCGGCCGCCTGTCGGGGTCGTACCTGCTGCCGAGCGTGCGCGGCGAACTGCTCGCCCGCCTCGGCCGCACCGCCGAGGCGCGGGCCGAACTGGAGCTCGCCGCCCGGCTGTGCGGCAACGCCCGCGAGCGGTCCGTGCTGCTGCGCAAGGCGGCCGCTCTGGAATGAGGTGCCCGGCAGGGCCCGGACAGGGAATTGGGCCAGGACATCGATCCCGAAGTGGGCCTGATCACCGGTCCACACAGCCGTTACCGTGATCGGTATGACAACCCGGTCGCAGCGCCGCCTGGCCCTGGCCCAGCTCGCCAACTCCGTTGGCGACGGCGCCTTCTACGTGACGTCGGCGCTGTATTTCACCCGGGTCGCCGGGCTGTCCCCCGCCCGGGTGGGACTCGGGCTCACCCTGGCCTGGGCGTTCGGCTCGCTGGTCGGGGTGCCGCTCGGCCGGGTCGCCGATCGGCGGGGGCCGCGCGGCATCTCGGTGCTGCTGGCGCTGGCCACCTCGGCGGCGGTGGGCTCCTTCCTCCTCGTACGGGGCTTCGCGGTCTTCGTCGCCGCCGCGTGCCTCTACACCGCGGCGCAGTCCGGCCTCGCGGCCTCCCGGCAGGCCCTGCTGGCCCGGCTGGTTCCGGCCGGTGAGCGGACCGGGCTGCTGGCGCGGCTGCAGTCGACACTCAACGGCGGCCTCGCGGTCGGCGCGGCCCTCGGCGGCCTCGCCCTGAGCGTCGGGACGGCCGCGGCCTACCGGGGCGCGCTCGCCCTGGACGCGGTGTGCTTCCTCGCGTGCGCGCTGCTCCTGATGCGGCTGCCCAGGACGGCGCCGAGCGCGGCGGGGGCATCGGTGACGGAGGCGGCTTCGGGAGCCGCGGCCGACTCGGAGCAGACCACGACCGCGCCCCCGGTCCCGGGGATATTCCGGGACCGGCCGTACGTGCTCGTCACGCTGCTCAACGCGATCCTGATGCTGCGGCTGCCGCTGCTCAGCCTGGTGCTGCCGCTGTGGATCACCGAGCACACCGACGCCCCGGCGTGGGTGGCGTCCGGCCTGT
The DNA here is from genome assembly GCA_036015235.1 of Streptomyces sp. NBC_00433. Taxonomy (NCBI): domain Bacteria; kingdom Bacillati; phylum Actinomycetota; class Actinomycetes; order Kitasatosporales; family Streptomycetaceae; genus Streptomyces; species Streptomyces sp. NBC_00433. Next base: position 1,076,781 of record CP107926.1, read on the forward strand.
TCGTCCTCAACACCCTCGCGGTCACGCTCTTCCAGGTAAGGGCGGCGCGCGGCGTCGTCGGGCTGGGCAGCGCGGTGCGGGCCGTACGGCTGTCGGGGCTGGTGATGCTCGCCTGCTGCGCGGTCTTCGCCCTGTCGGCGGGACGCTCGGCCGGGCCGGCGACGGCCATCCTGGTGGTGGGCGCGATATTGCAGGTGATCGCCGAGATGCAGCAGTCGGCGGGCTCCTGGCAGCTCTCCTTCGACCTGGCCCCGGCGGACCGGATCGGCGAATACCAGGGATTCTTCGGCACCAGCGTGACCGTCGCCCGGACCCTGGGCCCCCTGGTGCTGACCACCGTGCTGCTGGACTGGGGCACACCGGGCTGGCTGCTGCTCGGCGGCCTCATGGCGGCGGCGGCCCACGCCACCGGCCCGGCCGCCCGCCGCGCCGACCGGCACCGCCCGGCTCCCCGCACGGTCGGCGACGACGGTCCCGTGCGGGACGCCGAACTGCCGCAGCCGGCCTGACCCGCACGGCACACCGGCCCACACGGCACACTGACCCCCATGACACCTGACGCGCTCAAGGCCGCCTGCCTGGGACTGAACGGGGCGGCCGAGACCTTCCCCTTCAATCCGGAGACCTCCGTCTTCAAGGTCGGCGGGAAGGTCTTCGCGATCAGCGCCCTGGAGGCCGACCCGCTGAGCGTGAGCCTGAAGTGCGATCCCGAGATCGCGGTGCGGCTGCGCGCCGCCCATCCCGAGATCACCGGCGGCTGGCACCTCAACAAGCGCCACTGGAACACGGTGCGCCTCGACGGATCGCTGCCCGACGGACTGGTCGGCGAGATGATCGAGGATTCCTACGACCTGATCGTCGCCAAGCTCCCGCGCGCCCAGCAGCTCGTGCTGGACTGGCCCGGCGTGCGCAAGCCGGAAGAGCGCTGAGACCCCGCCGGATCGGCCCGAGCGTGGCCAGGCGGCTCCGGCGGCTCGGCCGGCGACGGGGAAGTGGCTCATCCCCTTGCCCCGGAAGTGGCCCACGCGGAGGGGACGCCCGGCGCATACGGTCGAGATCACGGCACATCGGGTTCCCCGCCGACGCAGGCGGGCATCTGTGTGCCCGATCGCCGCCGGGTCGCCTCCCCGGGACCCGTGACGACCACCCGCATCCCGCCCGCCAGCCCCTGGAAGGAGGCCCGCAGTGACCCTCGTGTCGCTCGACGCCCTCCCGGTGCCCCACAGTGCCGCGTCCGCCGCCGCCCTGGAGGTGGCCACCGCCTACCACTCCCCCGCGCTGCTCAACCACTCGCTGCGTGCCTACGTGTGGGCGGCCGCCCGCGGCACGGCGGAGGGCATCGCCTTCGACCCGGAACTGCTCTACGTGGCCGCGCTCCTGCACGACATCGGGCTGGTGCCGGCCTTCGACAGCCACACCGTGCCCTTCGAGGAGGCCGGCGGCCATGTCGCCCGGGTCTTCGCGGCCGGCGCCGGATGGCCGGCCGAGCGCCGTACGCGCCTGTCGGACGTCATCGTCCGCCACATGTGGCCGCGGGTGGAGGTGTCCGACGACCCCGAGGGACACCTGCTGGCCCGCGCCACCGCCACCGAGATCGTCGGCAAGGACGCCGGCGACCACCCGCCCGCCTTCCGCGCCGAGGTGCTGGCACGCTACCCCCGGCTGGACCTCGCCGCGGAGTTCCTGGCCTGCTTCCGGGCCCAGGCGGCGCGCAAGCCCGACAGCTCCGCGGCGCACGCGGTGCGATCGGGCCTCGCCGACCGGATGGCGGCCAACCCGCTCCACGACTGAGCGGGGAGCGCTCCCACCCCCCTCGTACGGCGGCAGGCCGGTGCCCGCCCCCGCGCCGGGGCGCGCGCCGGCCGACAACGGGTGACGATGGTAGGTGGGGGCGTGGTCGAGGACGGGAAGAGGTATGAGTGACGCCGGAGCCTGGACGCCTTCATCCGAGGACTACCTGCCCATCGCCGAGCACGGCCTCATCGGGGACCTGCGGACGGTGGCCCTGGTGGGCACCGACAGCCGGATCGACTGGTTCTGCGCACCGCGCTTCGACTCGCCGAGCATCTTCGGGTCCCTGCTCGACGCGCACAAGGGCGGGCACTGGACCATCAGCCCGATGTGCGAGCAGGCGTCGGGCCAGCAGTTCTACTTCCCCGACACGAACATCCTGATCACCCGGATGCTCACCGAGGACGGCATCGTCGAGATCCAGGACTTCATGCCCCTGGTGCGGGAGCACGATCAGGACCACAGGCAGCGGCTGGTGCGGCGGGTGGTCGGAGTGCGCGGCCAGCTGCGGATGCAGGTGCGGATCGCCCCGCGCCTGGACTACGGCCGCGCTCCGCACCAGACCGACGCCCTGCCGAGCGGCATCCGCTTCCGCGGCGACGGCCTCACTGTGGCCGTGCACAGCGATGTGCCGCTGCGGGCCGACGGCGACGACGCCTACGGGCAGTTCCTGGTCGGGCAGGGGGAGAGTCGGCTCTTCGTCCTGCACACCGCGGACACCACCGACGACGGCCCGGACGGCACCGCGGACCCGGCCGTCCCCGAGGACGGCGACGCGGTCGACGCGCTCTTCAACGCCACCGCGGCCTTCTGGCACCGCTGGCTGCGCCAGTGCACCTACACCGGGCGGTGGCGGGAGATGGTGCACCGCTCGGCCCTGACGCTGAAGCTGCTCACGCACGAGCCGACCGGCGCGATCGTGGCGGCGCCGACGCTGGGCCTGCCCGAGAAGCTCGGCGGCGAGCGCAACTGGGACTACCGCTACGTCTGGATCCGCGACGCCGCCTTCTCGCTCTACGCCCTGCTGCGGCTCGGCTTCACCGACGAGGCCCAGGGGTTCATCAAGTGGCTGACGGCCTGCCTGCGCAGGACCGACGGCAGCGAGCACGGCCCGCTGCGGGTGCTGTACTCGATCGACGGGCAGTCCCACCTGCCCGAGCACGTCCTGGACCACTTCGAGGGCTACCGCGGCTCGCGCCCGGTGCGGGTCGGCAACGACGCGACCGACCAGCTCCAGCTGGACATCTACGGCGAACTCATCGACTCCATCTACCTGTTCAACAAATACGGCGTCGGCATCTCGCACGACAGCTGGATGGACCTGTGCTTCATCACCGACTGGCTGCTGGACAACTGGGACCGGGCCGACGAGGGCATCTGGGAAACCCGGGCCGGGCGGCAGAACCACACCTACTCAAGGCTGATGTGCTGGGTCGCCGTCGAGCGGATGACCAGGATGGCCCGCCAGCGCGGACTGCCCGGCGACCTGGTGCGCTGGAACATCGCCCGGGACAAGATCTACCGGGAGATCATCGACCACGGCTGGAGCGCGGAGGCGGGCACCTTCGTCCAGGGCCTCGACGGGAAGCCGGGGAAGCCGGACCCGGCACGGACGGGGAAGCCGGGACAGCCCGGTGAGCCGCGCCCGGTGCTCGACGCGGCGCTGCTGCTCATGCCGATGGTGAAGTTCCTCTCGCCCGCCGACCCCCGGTTCCGCTCCACGATGGACGCCATCGAGGAGCAGCTCGTCATGGACAGCCTGGTCTACCGGTACGACCCGACGATGTCGCCCGACGGGCTGGCCGGCGCGGAGGGCACCTTCTCCATCTGCTCCTTCTGGTGGGTGGAGGCGCTGACCCGCACCGGGCAGATCGACAAGGCCAGGCTGGCGCTGGAGAAGACGTTCACCTACGCCAACCACCTGGGCCTGTACGCCGAGCAGATCAGCGTGACGGGCGAGCACCTGGGCAATTTCCCGCAGGCCTTCACCCACCTCGCCCTGATCAGCGCGGCCTTCAACCTCGACCGCGCGCTGCACTGAAACACCCCGGGCCCGGGGCCGGTCGGCGGCGGCAACCACCGGAAATCAACCAGCTCTTGATCGACCGGCTATTCGTACGTCGGTTCCAGGATGCCGCGGCGCAAGGTTGCAGCCTCAGTGTCAGGGGTTGTCACCTCGACCCGAAGGAACCGAATGTCCGATCTGTCCCGCCGTAAATTCCTGGGCGCCGCCGCCACCGTCACCGGTGCGGCCGCCGTCGGTGCCGCCTCGCCCGCCGCCGCCGCGACTTCCGGACACGGCGACGAGCACGACCACGGCCACGAGCAGGGCCACACCGATCACCGGCACGGTGACATCCGCGACATCAAGCACGTCGTCGTGATCATGCAGGAGAACCGCAGCTTCGACCACTACTTCGGCGCCCTCAAGGGAGTTCGCGGTTTCGGCGACCGCTCGACGATCCAGCTGCCCGGCGGGGCGTCCGTCTGGGAGCAGCCGAAGACGCCGACGGAGGGTGCCGAGACGCAGTACCCGTGGCGGCTGAGCGGCGCGAAGTCCTGGAGCGGCGACACCCCGCCGAGCGCCGAGCTCGGCGCGGCCAACTACGGCGGCACCAGCCACGGTTGGACCGACCAGCACGGCGCCTGGTACGGCGGCCTCATGAACGGCTGGTATTACGCCAAGGGCGGCCCGACCACCCTGGGCTACCTCGACCGCAAGGACCTTCCTTTCCACTACGCCCTCGCCGACGCCTACACGGTGGGCGACGCCTACCACTGCTCCGTGCTCAGCGCGACCGGCCCGAACCGCACGTACCTGTGGGGCGGCACGATCAACGCCGACAAGAAGCACGGGACCTTCACGGCCAACGACGGCGGTGACGAGCGGGACAAGTTCCTGCCCTGGGAGTCCTACGCGGAGACGCTCCAGAAGGCGGGCACCAGCTGGCGGGTCTACCAGTGCGCCGACGACTACGGCGACAACGGCCTGGAGTACTTCAACACCTTCGCCAAGCTCGACCCCACGCAGGGCGGCACGGCCGCACCGGGCAACGTCTACTACGACAACGGTGTCAAGAACGTCCCCGAGCCGGCCACCGGGCTCGCGGGCAATGCCGACAACATCAACGCCGCGATCCGCGCCGACGTGCTGAACGGCACGCTGCCGCAGGTCAGCTGGGTCGTCAACAACCAGTTCTTCTCGGAGCACCCGGTCACCTCCCCGAGCAACGGCGCGTACTTCCTGCGCGGGGTCCTCGAAGCGCTCAACGCCGACCCCGACGTCTTCAACTCGACCCTGGTGATCGTCAACTACGACGAGAACGACGGCCAGTTCGACCACGTCGCGCCGCCGGTCCCGGCGCCGGGCGAGGGCGACGAGTTCGTTTCGGGCACCATGGCGCAGTACGGCGTCACCCAGCCGCTCCCGGTCGGCCTCGGCTTCCGGGTGCCGCTGATCCTCATCTCGCCCTGGACCCGCGGCGGCTGGGTGACCTCCGAGGTCTCCGACCACACGTCGGTCATCCAGTTCCTGGAGAAGTGGACCACCGCGCTGGGGATGCCGGCCGTCTCCCCCAACATCAGCAAGTGGCGGCGCAAGGTCTCCGGTGACCTCACCGGCGCCTTCGACTTCAGCTCGCCGGTCTACGGGCTGCCGCACCTGCCCGACACCGGTGAGCTGATCCCCGAGACCCGCTACACCCCGCTGCCGGGCGACAACACGATGCCCACCCAGGAGAAGGGCACGAAGCGGGCCCGCCCGCTTCCCTACCAGCCCAACGCCCACCTGACCGGCTTCGCCCACGGCAGCGCCCAGCTGGCCTTCAGCAACGACGCGCCGTTCGTCACCAAGGCCAGCCACTTCACCGTCTACAACAACCTGGGCGGCTTCCCGACGCTGGCCGACTACCCGGCCAGGTTCCCCGGCCAGTACACCGTCGCTGCCAAGGGCACGGCCACCGGTGCCGGCCCGGTCGGCTCCGCCGAGGGCGACACCGCGTACGACCTGACCGTCACCGGGCCGAACCGGTTCCTGCGCCGCTTCGTCGGCGACACGGCCGCCGCGGGCAAGGACCTCGTCGTCGAGGTGAGCTACTACGACGGCAGGTCGACCGGGCACCCGAAGCTGAAGCTGACGCTGCACAACAACAGCCACAAGCCGGTGACCTTCACCGGCAGGCACAACCACTACGTCTCCTGCGCCCCGGAGCGGGTGCGGGTCGCCGCGCGCGGCAGCAAGACGTGGGTGGTCGACGCGGTGGACACCAGCGACGGCTGGTACGACGTGACCGTCACGGCCGACAGCGACCACACCTGGTCGCAGCGCTTCACCGGCCACCTGGAGACCGGCAAGGCCAGCGTCACCGGCTGACCCGGCACGCATCGCGGCCGGCCCTTCCCGCCGTCCCCCAGGGACGGCGGGAAGGGCCGCATAACACGGTGAAGGGGCTGTCGTCGGGGGTGACGGGGGCGGGGAGGGCCGTGGTGCCGGTCAGGTAGCGGTCGGCGGCGGCCGCGGCGGAGCGCCCCTCGGCGATGGCCCACACCACGAGGGACTGGCCGCGGCCCGCGTCGCCCGCCACGAAGACCCCGTCCGCGGGGTCCGTCCCGTCCGCGGGGTCGGCGGGCTTCGCCCCGAAGCCGCCGTCGCGTGCGATGTTCCCCCGGCCGTCCAGCGACAGCCCGAGCTGCTCCAGCAGGCCCGTGCCGCGTTCCGTTCCCGAGAACCCCAGGGCGAGCAGCACCAGCTCCGCCGGGATCAACCGCTCGGTGCCGGGCCGGGGACGCCGCACACCGGGTTCCACCTCGGTCAGGTGCAGGGCACGCACCTGGCCGGTCGCGCTCCCCTCGAAGCGCAGGGTGGCGGCGGAGAAGACCCGCGGATCGCTGCCCGCCCGCCCCCGGGCCTCCTCGTGGGCGTGCGAGATCCGGTAGACCTTCGGATACGTCGGCCAGGGCTCGGCCTCCGGCCGGGTCACCTCCGGCTCCGGGTTGATGTCCAGCTGCACCGCCGAGGCCGCGCCCTGGCGCAGGACCGTGCCCAGGCAGTCGGAGCCGGTGTCCCCGCCGCCGATGATGACGACGTGCTTGCCCTCGGCGCTGATCGGCGACTCGTCGCGGTCGCCCTCCGTGACGTGGTTGGCGAGGGTCAGGTACTCCATGGCCTGGTGGATGCCGGACAGGCTCCTGCCGGGCACGGGTAGCTCCCGCTGCTCCCCGGCTCCCACGGCGACGACCACCGCGTCGTGCCGGCGCGCGAGATCGGTGGCGTCGACGTCGCCGCCGATGTCCATTCCGGTGCGGAAGGTGGTGCCCTCGGCCCGCATCTGCCCGATCCGCCGGTCGAGCTGGTGCTTCTCCATCTTGAACGAGGGGATGCCGTAGCGGAGCAGCCCGCCGATGCGGTCGGAGCGCTCGTAGACGGCCACGGTGTGTCCCTGGCGGGTGAGCTGCTGGGCCGCGGCGAGCCCGGCGGGCCCGGAGCCGACGACGGCGACGCTCTTCTCGCTGAGCCTTTCCGGCGGCTGCGGCTCGGCGTATCCCCGCTCCCATATCTGATCGGCGATCGCCTGCTCGACGTTCTTGATCGTCACCGGCTCGGCATTGATGGCCAGCACGCACGCGTCCTCGCACGGGGCCGGGCAGAGCCGCCCGGTGAATTCCGGGAAGTTGTTCGTCGCGTGCAGCCGCTCGGCGGCGGCCTCCCAGTCGCCGTGGGCGGCGTAGACATTCCACTCCGGGATGAGGTTTCCCAGCGGGCAGCCGTTGTGGCAGAAGGGGATGCCGCAGTCCATGCAGCGCGCGGCCTGCTCGGACACGACGGGAAGCAGCGCCTGGCCGGCGTACACCTCGTTCCAGTCCCCCAGCCGTTCCTCGACGGGGCGGGGCGCAACCGCCCGGCGGGGGTATTTCAGGAAGCCGTAGATATCTGTCATGCGGCGCCTCTGGAGCCCACTCGCGGAATCGCGGTCCCTTCCCAGCGTACGACGCCGTGGCCGCGGCGCGGGGCGCCACGGTGTGGGACCCCTCGCGTACGTCCGGCAGGCAGCCCGGGGTGGCGGAAGCGGTGCGGGCCTGCGTACGTGCAGCCGTCACCGAAGTCCCCATGCGGCACCCCGGTTGACAGCACACGCCAATGCCGTCGAGGCGCGGACAGGGGCGGGCCGTTCTGGCAGGCTGAGAAACCGGCGACAGCGGGTTCAAGGGGGCGTCTTGCACAGATGGGGTCGCTCGCTCCTCCTGGCGACCGCTGTGCTGCTCCCCGTCTGGGGATCAGCGGTACTTGCCTGCGCGGAGCCGGCGCGGGCGGATTCCGTACCCGCCCGGACCCTCACCGAGACCTGGTCCGGAGGCTCCGCGATCACCATAGGGTGGGACCGCTCGAAGAGCACGGCGTCCATCACGGCGGTCTCGACGCTCCACGTCCCCGCGCGCTCGGCGATCCTGGCCGGCCTGCGGTCGGGGACGCGGTACATGTACCCCTCGGACCTCCCCCTCGCACCCGTCGTCACGTGCCCGGAGGACTACGGGCCTGACTCCTGCTGGGAATCCTCGCTGCTGACGAACGACGTGGTGACAGTCGACGTCGACCAGCCGGACACGGCGGGTGCGGCCACGCTGACCGTCACGGAACGCCTCTGGGCGAGACGTCCGTCGATATCGCGCGACTACTACCCCGATCTCCATCTGGACCTGGATCCCGTCGCGTCGAACCGGGACTACGCGGTGTCGTTCGCGACGTGGACCACCACGATCACCGCACCCGGTTGGCACGTCACCACGGCGACCGGGCCGGTAGCCGCCGAGACAACCTCGTCGGTGGCCTTCACCGTCCGCACGGCCGACCCGCTGCCCGGCGGCCCCTCGAAGGCCGGGCCCTCGGAATCCGGCGACAGTCCCAGCACGGCGCAAGGCGAGGTCTTCCTCGGTTCCCCGCACCCGATCACCCCCATGTACACATGGCCCGACCTGGAGTTGGGCTTTCTCGATTGGCTCACCGGGGCGACGTTGCTCTGGGCCCTCGCGCTCGTCGTGAGGAACGCGGTCGAATCTCCCGCGGGGTGGCCCGGACTCCTCGGCGCGTCCAAGCCGGCGCGGTACGCCCTGGGGGCCCTCGGAGTCCTCGGGGTTTTCTTGGCGGCCGTGGCGGTGGACCTACCCGGCTACGGCCTCTTGTGGTTCCTCGGCGGGGCGGTCGGCCTCGCACTGGGAGTGATCCACCTCCTGGAGGACCCGCCCGATCCGCGGCAGTGGCGGGGCAATGCCGGCGCCGTCTGTGTCGGACTGCTCGTCTGGGCCGCCGCGGAGAGCACCGGAGCGCCCCCGGCGTACGCGCTCTCCCACTGGGGGACGGGACTCGGCGTCCTGATGGCCGGCGGGTTGTCCGCCACCTTCCTCCTCGCCGACTCCGAGGAGCCGGCCGCCCGGCGGCTCCAGCGCGTCTCGGGCGCGGGGCACGCACGGCTGCTCGGCCGGTGGATCGCGGCCCGCCTGGTGAGCGACAGCAGAGCCGACCTGCAGAAGTCGGCGCGCGGCGCCATCGCCGAAGGGTCCTTGTCGGCGCAGGACTTCGTCCGGCGGTGGTCGGAACTGGAAATACCGGGCCGGCACGGCTCGCCGGCGGACCGCCTGCGCCGTATCAGGCGGTCCGCCCTCGGTTCCGCGGGAGGGGCGACACCCGTGGCGGGCGCGGTGACCGGGGCCGCGTACGCCCTGCTGCTCGCGCTTCCCTGGTCGGCGTTCGAGGCGCTGGGCAAGCCGGCCGCGACCGGCTGGTCCTATCCGCTGTTCGGCAGCTTCCCCGCCCAGGCGGTGCTCGTCCTGCACTGGAGCGTCTACGGGTTCGTCTACGGCCACCTTTATCCGTGGGTGCGGGGAAGTTCGCCGGTCGCCAAGGCCATGTCCCTGTCGGCGGTGGTCATACCCGCCGAGGTGCTGCCCGTCGTGGCCTGGGCCTGGGACGACCACACCTCGACCGACCCGGGCCCCGTGTCCTCACTGCTGCTGCCCTGCGTGGCCCTGCTCGGCCAGTCGCTGATCGTCTGCCTGGGCCTCGGACTGCTCTGGGAGCGCCGCCTCGCCCTCGCCGGCGGGCTGCGCTGGGGCCAGCTGCGCAACCTGCGCACCTTCTCCTCCGCGTCGGTCCCCGCCGTCACCGTGCTGGTCGCCGCGACGACGGCCTTCGCCACCGCGATCGCCGGCACCTGGGCGCAGGCGGTCACCCATCCTCCGCCGAGCCCGCAGGTCACAGCGCCGGCCGACCCGCAGCGCGGCTGACGCACCGGCGCGAGTGCGGTGCCTCCCCCGACGGCCTCAGGACAGCCGTTCGTCCAGGCGGCGCAGATTGCGTTTCTGCTTGCGGTAGCCGAGGACGGCGAAGCCGTCGAAGACCACCACCGCGGCGACCAGCGGAAGAGCCGCCGTCCAGCTGCGCGAGGCGATGGCGAGTCCCGCGATGGCCAGCAGGAGCACGCTGAAGACAGGCATCGTCCAGCGCACCCGCTTCAGCTGCCGGCGCCGGCGGCCCATCAGGCCGCGCATCTGCTCCTGCTGTGCCGTGTCGTCAGGCGTCTGCCCCTTGGCGAGCATCCGGTTCAGCGCCGGGATGTCCGCGTCCTGGTCGCCGGCCGCGCGCAGGTCGCGGGAGCGCCGTCTCCGGTAGGTCCAGACTCCGATTCCCGCGTAGACGAAGGCGTTCAGCACAGCGCCGATCAGCGAGCGGCCGGGCCGGAAGGCCAGCAGGATGCCGGTGTCGAGGACGACCAGCACCGCCGCCCACAGCCACAGGTGCCGGTCGATCCAGCGATTCAGACCCTTCACGGAACCTCCCGGGTTCGATTCCTGCGAGGTCGGCTACCCCGGGGGGCGCCGGGCACGGAGCCCTACGCCCGAAGTACGCGCGGCGGTGTAGACGCACCGGGCCGGCGGGCGCCGCCCGTACCGGGAGGACGGTGCCGGACCACGCGGGGTCGCCTTCCGTGTCGTGGCCGCCGATATAGGGGGCAGGTGCAAGGCACGGGATCCCGGCGGCGCGGAGGTTGCACAGATGAACGACACGGAGTGGTTGCTCGTCGCCCTGCTGGCCGTGGTCGCGGTCGTCACGCTGGCGATCGCGATCAGGGTGCTGCTCAAGCTCGTCCGCTCACGGCGGCTGCTGAAGGACTCCGGCATCCCGATGTCCACCAAGACGATGTTCTGGGGATCCATCGTCTATCTCGTCTGGCCCGTGGACCTGCTGCCGGACCCCATCTACCTCGACGACATCGGCTTCCTGCTGCTGGCCCTGCGCTCCCTGCACGCGGCCGCCAGGAAGGCGGGCGTACGCTACGCGCTCCCCGCGGCTGAGCGGGGTGAAGCGGGCCGCAAGGCGCGCAAGTAGGCACGAGCGGCGGGGCGCCGGGCACGGCGCCACCCTTCCCTTCGGCGCGGACTACCAGTCCAGCTCGGCCCGTACGGTCTTGCCGCCCGGCCGTGGGTCGACATGCACCCGGCGGGCGAGGCTCTGGACGATGAACCAGCCGCGGCCGCCGGTCCGGTCGGGGGTCCGCGCGCGCGGGAGGCTGGGGCTGGTGTCCCGCACGCTGATCCCGATCCCGCCGGGCAGCAGGCCGACCCTCAGGGTGAGCGGCCCGGGGGCGTGGCGGACGGCATTGGTGACCAGTTCGGAGACCACCAGCAGGACGTCGCCGTGGAAGGTGCCGCGGCCGTGCGGGGCGTGGTGGCGCAGGAAGAGGTCGGCGGCATCCCGCGCCTCGGCGATGCAGCCGGACGAGCCGTCGAAGTCCACGCGCACTTCCGGGGGAAGAGCGTCGTCGTACGGAATGGCCGGCGGGAGTTCCATCCGGACGCCCTTTCCGCTGAGAGTCCCACCGCCCGAGCACTTCACCACTGTCTGTGACCACCCCGTCGTCCTGCCGGGACATCCGTCCCTGTCGCTTCCCCCAACCAGCGTACCCAGCTTGCGTTTTCGCATCCCCAGTCATGGGCTTTTGCGGTGGTACGCCCGGTGTGTCGTGGTGATCCGCCGGGAGGACGGCTTTCCTTCTAGTGCATTGTCACTAGTCTGGGGTGGTGCCAACAGCTCAATGTGGGGTTGCCGCATGAGAGAAGACGTCGCGTGATCGGCCCGTCGTTCCGCGTCGGCGCCGCACTCGACGCCGGTATGCCCCGCCTCCGGCTCCTCGGCGAGCTGGACCTCGACGGGACCGCGGATCTGCGGGCCGCGCTGGCCGAGTGCTTCGCGCGGCGGCCGGACCGTGTCGTGGTCGACATGCGGGGCCTGCGCTTCTGCGACTGCGCGGGGCTCAACGTGCTGCTGGAGGCCAAGGCCACGGCGGACAGCATCGGCACCGAGCTGCGCATGGAGGGCGCCTGCCCGCAGGTGGCCCGGCTGTTCGCCCTCACCGGCGCCGGCGGACTGCTGTACCGCGCCGGCGTGCCGCGTCTGCCACCGAGGATCGCCTGATGCCCGCCGCACCGCCGAACGCACCGGCCGCCGCGCCGCGTTCCGCCGGTGAGCCCGTCACCATCCTGCTCGTCGAGGACCACGACATGGTGGCCGAGGCCATCCGGCTCGCCCTCGACAGCACCGGCGACCTGGAAGTGGTCGGCCGCAGCCTGTCGGTGGAGGAGGCGCTGGCGGACGTCGCCCGGCTGCGCCCGGCCGTGGTGGTGCTGGACCGGCGGCTGCCCGACGGTGACGGCATCGCCGCCATCGGCCCGCTCAAGGCCGCCGCGCCCGGCACCCGCGTCCTGGTGCTGACCGGCGAGGCGACACCGGCGGTGGCCGCCCGCGTCGCCGCGGCAGGCGGCTCGGGACTCATACTCAAGGTCGGCAGCCTGGGAGAGCTCAAGGACGGAGTACGCCTGGTGGCGGCGGGCGAGGTCGCCTTCAGCAAGGGCCTGCTCGGCGAAGCGCTGGAGCGGCTGACCGGGCAGTCCGCCGACCTGGGCAGCACCCTCACCCCGCGCGAGCGCGAGACCCTCGACCTGCTCGGCGACGGCCTGGGCACCGCCGAGATCAGCCGGCGGCTCGGCGTGGCCCTCAACACCGCGCGCAACCATGTCCAGCGCGTCCTGGAGAAGCTCGGCGCCCGCTCCCAGCTGGAAGCGGTCGCCGTGGCCCGCCGCGAGGGCCTGCTCCGGTGACCGCGAAGAGCCCCGCTGGGGGCGGCGGCCCCGCCGCGAACGAGACGGCCTTCACCCTGCTGGTCACGAGCGTCCTGGACTACGGCATCTTCATGCTCGACCCCGGCGGCCATGTGTCCACCTGGAATGCCGGAGCCGAGCGGATCAAGGGCTACCGGGCCGAGGACATCATCGGCAGGCACTTCTCGGTCTTCTACCCTCCCGAGGAGATCGCCGCCCGCAAGCCCCACCTGGAGCTGGAGGCGGCCGTCGCCGACGGCCGGCTGGAGGACGAGGGCTGGCGCATCCGCAAGGACGGCTCCCGCTTCTGGGCCAACGTCGTGATCACCGCGCTCTTCGACGAGACCGGCGAGCTGCGCGGCTTCGGCAAGGTCACCCGGGACATGACCGAGCGCCGTGCCGCAGAGCAGGAACTCACCGACCGCCGCCGCCTTTTCTCCCATCTGGTGCAGGCGCAGGAGCTGGAGCGCCGCCGTATCGCCTGGGACGTGCACGACGACTCCATCCAGGCCATGGCCGCCGTCAGCATGCGGCTGCAAAGCCTCGCCGAGCGGGCCGGCGAGCCGCACGCTGACGAGCTCCTCCGGCTCGACGCCTCGGTGCGCGAGGCGGTGGGCCGGCTGCGCAACCTCACCTTCCGGCTCCAGCCGCCCGGCATCGACCGGCACGGCCTGGTCGAGGTGCTGTCGCAGTACCTCATCGACGTCGTCGGGGGCTGGGGGCTCGAGGCGTCCCTGGACCACGACCTGGCCGGCGAACCGGCTCCCGAGACCGCGATCACCATCTTCCGCATCGTGCAGGAGGCGCTGCTGAACGTGCGCAAGCACGCCCGTGCAAGCTCGGTGAGGGTCAGCGTCACGAACGGGAACGGCGGTGTGCTCGTCCGGGTCGCCGACGACGGCACCGGAGAACCGGCCGCCCCGCACGGGCTGCGCAAGCACTTCGGGCTGCTGGAGATGCGCGAGCGCGCCGAGACCGCCGGCGGCTGGTGGACGCTGCACAGCGAACCGGGCACCGGCACCACGGTGGAGTTCTGGACGCCCGACCGCCCGGTCGGCGGGCCCCTCGGGAGCCTCGGCTACCGGACCGGCTCCCAGGGTCCGCCGTGACCCCGGCCCGCCGTGACGCCCCGGCGCAGAAAACCGGCGCGAAAACCCGGCGCGAAACCCCTTCCGACGAATATGGCATGGCCCCGCAGACCCGGGGTACACAAGTCCCATCAGTCCGCAACCCGAGGTGATGACGTGACGGCAACCACGCAGTCCGCAGGTACGCCCGTTGGCGAGGCTGTGGCGGCTTCCCCCACAGCCGGGCAGGTCGGTGAGCTTCCCTGGATCGAGGACGCCGCCAAGGTCGCCCCGAAGGACGCGCGGTCGTTGTCGAAGGTGTTCTTCGACCGGCTGCAGCATGTGGAAGAGGGCACCGCGGAGTATTCCTACGCGCGGAACACCCTGATCGAGATGAACATGTCCCTGGTGCACTTCAGCGCCCGCCGCTTCCGGGGCCGCGGCCCCGAGGAGTGGGAGGACATCCTCCAGGTCGGCACCATCGGGCTGATCAAGGCCATCGACCGCTTCGAACTGAGCCGCGAGGTGGAGTTCACCACCTTCGCCGTGCCCTACATCGTCGGCGAGATGAAGCGCTTCTTCCGCGACACCACCTGGGCCGTGCACGTACCGCGCCGCCTCCAGGAGCTGCGGGTCGAGCTGGCCAAGGCCCGCGACCACCTCACCGCCCTCCTGGACGCCCCGCCCAGCGTCGCCGAACTGGCCGCCTACCTCGAACTCAGCGAGGAAGAGGTCATCGAGGGCCTGGTGGCCTCCAACGGCTACACCGCGGGCAGCATCGACCTGCCCACCGGCGACACCGAGGACACCGGCTCGGAGGCAGGACGCTCCTACGCGGAGACCCTCGGCGCCTGGGACCCGGCCATGGAGCTCGTCGAGGACTTCCAGACCCTCGCCCCGCTGCTCGGCAAGCTGAACGAACGCGAGCGCACCATCCTCCAGCTCCGCTTCGGCCAGGAAATGACCCAGGCCGACATCGGCGTGCAGCTCGGCTACTCCCAGATGCACGTCTCCCGCCTGCTCACCCGCACGCTGAAGAAGCTCCGCAGCGGAATGCTGGCCGGCTAGCCGACCCGGTACGGGACGGCCCGCGGCAGGTCCGGCGGGCCGTCTGGCGGTTTCAGGACCGCTCGGACGGGTGGTTTCAGGACGGGTCGAGGGTGAAGGCCCGCGCCGTCTCGAAGTCCGCGCGGTGCGCCTCGTCGTAGGCCGTCAGGTAGGTGTGCGCGTCGGAGCCGACCGGGACGCGCAGCGGGGTGCGGTCCGCGGCGACGATCCGCAGCACGACCTCCGCGAAATGGTCCGGGTCGCCCAGGCCGGCGTTGCCCTCCATGCCGCGCAGCCCCTCGCGTACGGGCCCGGTCACGGGGTCGTACGCGGCGACGCGGCCGCGGGCCTCGGTCAGGGAACTGCCGTAGCGGCTGGCGAACTGGCCGGGTTCGAGGATCGTGACACGGATACCGAGACCGCCCACCTCTGACGCCAGTGCCTGGCTCAGGCCTTCGAGCGCGTGTTTGGCCGTGACATAGGCCGACAGGCCGGGCAGTGCCATCCGGCCGGCGAGCGACGAGATGTTGACGACGTGGCCGGAGCCCTGGGCCCGCATCAGCGGGAGGACCAGCCGGGTCAGCCGCCAGGGGCCGACCACCAGGGTTTCCAGCTGCTCGCGCAGTTCCTGGTCGGAGACCTCCTCCACGGCGCCGAAGAGTCCGGTGCCGGCGTTGTTCACCAGGACGTCCACCCCGCCGAGCCGGTCGACCGCCAGGGCCACGGCGGCTTCGCACTCCCCCGGGTCGCACACGTCGAGGGCGGCCGTGACGATGCGGTCGGGATACCGGCGCCGGAGCTCGTCCAGGGCCGCCGGTTTGCGGGCCGTCGCGAGAACGGAGTCACCCGCGGCGGCCGCCGCGGCCGCCAGCGCATGGCCAAGACCCGAAGAACAACCCGTCACCAGCCATCGACGTGCCATGGTCCCCCCTTGCCCGGACCCGGCGACCGCGTCCGACCGGGAGCACAGGGTCTCACGGCTCCGCGCCCCGCGAAACAGCGCGCGGAAGCGTAGAACACCCGGAGGGGCGTGGTGTCGTGCGCCGCTCAATCCGGCGTACGCGACGCGGCACCGCCGTCGGAATGGTGAGGCGAGCACCCGCGTTGTCCCCCTGATGAGCGATTCGCACGGAAATCACCCTGTCGACCCCGCGGAGGAGGCCGCCGCCACCCGCGAGCGCCTGGCGGCGGCGCAGGCGGCCACGAGCGCGCAGATCACGGCCCTGAGCCGGGACTACGAGGGGATAGTCGAGGCCAACGCCCTGATCGCGGTCGACGACGAGCACGACCCCGAGGGGTCGAGCACCGCCTTCGAGCGGGCCCACATCGGCTCCCTGCTGGCGCAGGCCCGCGACCACCTCGCCGCTCTCGACCTGGCGCTGGAGCGGCTCGAAGAAGGCGGCTACGGGCGGTGCGAGGTCTGCGGCGAGCCGATCCCGCCGGAGCGCCTCGAAGTGCTCCCGGCGGCGGCGACCTGCGTCCGGTGCGCCGCGGCCCGCGCCCGCTGAGCGCCGCCCGGCAGGGGCCGCGGGGTCCGTCCGGCGGAATGCGCCGGGCCCGGCGGGCGGGGCGGGGCGCGACGCGCGGCGCGTGCGGCGATCGTGGGGAGCGGAAGCTCCCGTGCGAAGGGCGGCACTGTGTCGGACAGTCCGGTCCGCGTTCCGGCCACCGGCCGGATGCGCGTGCCACTGCAGCGCCTGCTCTTCGGCGGCGTGTACGGAACGGTGCTCGCCAGTTCCCTGGCGTCCGCCCTCGACCACGACAACGGCAAGCCCAACGCCGGCTACGACGCGCTGTGGATCATGGTGGCGGCGCTGGCGGCGGCCGCGGCCCACGGTTACGCGCACACCATCGCCCACTGGACGGCCGGCGGGAAGAAGGCCACCGCCGAGAGCATCCGGTCGGTACTGGACGAGTGGCCCCTCGTGGCGGCCGCGCTCCCCACGGTGGCCGCGCTGCTGGGCGCCGCCGCCGGCTGGTGGAGCGAGGAGGGCGCCGTCGACGTCGCCCTCACCGTCAACACCGCGGCGCTCTTCTGCTGGGGACTGCTGGCCGCCCGCGCGGCGGGCCAGGGCTGGGGTTCCGCCTGCCGTGTCGGCGCGGTCGACGTCCTGCTCGGCCTCTTCATCGTGAGCGCGAACGCCCTGACCCACTGACCCAGCCGCCCGGCAGGCGCCGGGCCGTACGGCTATTCGCGCGCCGAGCGCCGTGCGCGCGTCCGGCGTGGGCCGGCCACGCTCGCCTCCGCGACGGGGGCCGCCCCCTTGCGCGGCTTGACGCCGGCCTCGCGGGCGGGTGGCGCCGCCTCGTCCGCGCCGCCGCGCCGCGACAGGGCGGCGAGCCGGCAAGCCCGCTCGGCGTTGTAGTGCGCCCCGACCAGCAGCGCGAGATTGCTGAACCACAGCCACACCAGGAAGGCGACAGCGCCGGACAGCTGGCCGTAGAGCCGGTCGTACGTGCCCAGGCGGGCGGTGTACGTCGCGAAGCCGGCCGAGGTGAGCAGCCACAGGCCGACCGCCACGCCGCCGCCCGGCGCGGTCGCCCGCAGGCCCCGTGCCGTGGGCGGACCCGAGCGGAAGAGGATCAGCACGGTCGCCGCGGCCACGGCGACCAGGACCGGCCAGCGCAGCGCTCGCCATGCCGACACCGCCGGCTTGCCGAGGTGGAACAGGTCGCCCGCCCGGTGGGCGAATTCGCCGGTGACGACCACGCAGATGGTGCTGCACGCCAGCAGGACGAGCAGCATGAGCGCGGTGATCACGACGCGCGGCGCGGCACGCCAGGCGGGCCGGTGGTCGGCGACGCCGTGGATGTGGTGCAGTGCCCGCCGGAAGACCGCGGCATAGCTGCACGCGGCCCAGGCGGCGCCCGCCCCGCTGACCGCCGCGAGCGAGGTGGTGCCCGAGGCGTCCTCGGCCATGTGCCGCAGCGCGTCGGCCACCAGCGGCCGCGACTGCCCCGGCATCAGCACTTCGAGCCCGCCGGGGACCCCGCTGCCGTCGGGGCTGCCGGTCAGCCCGACCAGGGACAGGGTCATCAGCAGGGCGGGGAAGAGGGCCAGCACCGCGTAGTAGGTGAGCGCGGCGGCCCGCTCGGTCGCGTCCTTGTCCCAGGCCGCTGCCAGGGCGCGTACGAGGTTCCTGCACATCCCGAACACCGCGACCACCCGTGACGCCCGCCGCCGGGGTTTCCCGCCGGACTTCCCCGGCTCGCCGGTCGACACGCCTTCGCCAGTCGCCACTGCTACCCCCACCCGGCCCGAGGCCGTCCGCACCACACCTGTCGCGGAAGGTCTTCCCCCGTTTCGGCCGGACCAACGTGCCTGGTCGAACCGGGTCGAGGCAGACACCCGTCCGACCGTCCGAGGCACCTTCGCGTCACCCGGCCTCGTCCGCGTCCCGCCGCTGCCCGGCGGCCTCAGCCGGCGCGGGAAGGTCGTCCCATGTCCACGGGAGCGCCGCGCTCCCGTCCGGCCCGCGTCCGTACGGGATCAGCCGGGCCGGGAGGGCGGCTCCGTCGCTCAGGGCCCGCTCCGTCAGGGCCTCGGCCTCGGCCTGGGCCCCCGCCTTCGACAGGGCCCGCAGCAGGGCGTCCACGCCCGCGGCGTGGGTGGTGGCGGCGTGCGCGGCGGGATTCCGGTCGAGCAGCGCCCGTACGTCCCGGTCCGCCCCGGCGTCCATGAGCCCGTGCAGCAGCAAGGCGACGTCCGCGGGATCCGTGAGGTCGGCGTGTGCCACCGGATCGCCGGCGAGCAGCTCGCCGACCGCTTCCGTGGCGCCCGCCGCCGTCAGGGCGCTGAGCATCATCCCGGCGATGTCCGTGCGGCCCGGCTCCTGGTCCGCCACCGGGTACTGCGCCAGGAGCGCCGCCCGAGCGGACACCGGGTCCTCCTCCAGCAGGGCGCGCAGGGCCGCAGGGTCGAGCAGGTCCAGCTCCACCGCCATGCGGTCCAGCAGCGTCTTCCTGTCCTCGGTGGCGCCGAGCTCGCCCAGTTCCCACAGCAGGGACACGAGGCCGACGAGCACGTCGGAGCCGACCTCGACATGTGCGGCGGGGCCGCGCCCCAGCAGTCCCGCCACCGCGTCGTCGGCCCCGGCACGGCACAGCGATCCGAGCAGCCGGGCCACCCCGTGGGCGCTCTCCAGGTCGGCGGCGGCGGCAGGGTCGCGCGCCAGCAGGCGGCGCGCGTGCGGGGAGTCCACCGTGACGAGCGCGTCCAGCAGCTCGGCGACCGCCAGGGCGTCGCCGAGGTCCGCCCTGGCGACGAGGTCGCAGTGCTCGACCAGCTCCGCCGCCGCGTCGTTCGCACCGGCGCGCAGCAGCTCCCTCAGCATCCAGGGGGTCTCGAAGGGGTCGTCCGGGTCCAGATACGCCACGGGGCCGCGTGCCAGGAATTCGGCGACGGCCGCGTCGGCTCCGGCGTCGAGCAGCTCCTTCAGTATTCCCGGCAGGCCGTTCCAGCCCGCCGTGCGGTACAGCCGCACCCGGCCGATCGCTCCCCGGTCCAGCAGCTCCTGGACGATGGCGCCGGCTCCCACCTCGCGCAGCCGCTTCAGCGTGGGGTAGAGCGTGACGGAGTCGGCGCCGAAGTCCTCAAGACGGCCGATCAGGCCGCGTTGCCGGAGGTCGGCCACGGCCTCCTCGCCGGAGGGTCCCGCTTCCGCGAGCGCCTCCAGCAGGTCGAACAGGTCGAAAGGATTCCTCAGGGAGCAGTGCGCGGCCGTCCACCGGGCGGCCGTCCCCGCGGGATCGAGCGCGCCGTGCAGGCGGCGTACCAGCACGGCAGGGGCGGAGGGGGCGCCCGCGAGCACCGCGCGCCGCCACAGGAGGGCCGCATGGCGGCGCAGCCCGCGGTCCCAGGCGGACTGCCCCAGGCGCAGCAGGTCACCTGGGTCGTCGGCCTGTTCCAGCAGGCCGTCCCAGAGAGCGGCGTCCGGGCGGTGGCCGGCCGGGTGCCCGCGCATGTGCTGGTCCAGATAGTCGGCGGGCTCGAAGACCGCGGGTGCGCCGGACCGCGACCGCAGCGCGGTGAGCGCGGTGAGCGTACGGACGGCGGTGGGTGTGCCGTCACCGCGCCTGCCTCCGCTGAGCGAGGACAGGTCCCGCACCTCCCAGCCGGGGTCGCCACTGCGCTGCCTCGCCGAGAGGGCGCCGTCGGCGGCTCGGGCCAGCAGGGCCGCCCGCATCGGGGCGTGGTGGCCGAGGCGCCGGGCTTCGAGCGACGCGCTGATCAGCGCGTGCTCCGACGGGGTGAAGAAGACGCCGGGACCTGAAAGGTAGGCCGCGAGCAGTTGCGGTCCGCCGGTCAGCTGCTGGATGACCCGGCCGTCGTCGCGGCCCGCCTCCAGTGCGTGGCCCATGCGCAGGTCGTCGGACAGGTCCTCCCACGCCGTCAGGTCGTCGTCGTCCAGGTTCGGCGGCACGGTCAGCCGCAGGGTCAGCGCCGTGTGGCCGAGCAGCGCGGCGGCCTGGACGTGGCCGGTGCGGTCCGGGTCCGTGATCTCCGTCCAGTAGGGGTGGGTCCACAGCGTGGCGAGCGCCACCACCCCCGGCTCCCGCGCCAGGCAGCGGTGGAGTGCCTCGGCGGCGGCCTCGCCCTCGGCGCCGAAGAAGAACCGCTGGGCCTCGTTCAGCCACAGCACCGACCCGCTCCCGACCTGGCCGGAGACGAGCAGGGACAGCAGGTCGGAGGCGGTGCTCGGCCTGAGCAGGGGCTGCTCGGGGGCGCATTCGAGCAGCGCTTCGTAGAGGGCGCGGGTCTTGCCGGTCGCCGACTCGCCGGTGAGGACCAGCAGCCGGGGCATTCGGCCGTCGAGCGCCGTGTCGAGCGCGTCGCGGAGCCGCGTGTCGTGCTCGCGGGTCAGGTACGGCGTCAGCGGCCGTTCCGCCGCGTCGTCGGACCGGTCACCGGGAAGGGGCGCGCGGTGCACTTCGAGAACGGTCGGCGTGAATCCCCCGACGGGCGGCGCGGCCGGCGGGTCGCTGCCGCTGGCCTCCTCGCGGAGCAGGTGGCGCAGCGTGGTGTAGGCGGCGTCGTCGCGGGAGCGCGGCTGCACGACGCTGAAGTGGTCGCCGGGCAGCACTCCGCTGCGGGGAAAGGCGCCCTGTGCGGACGCGCGGGGCACCACGCGGTCGCTCTCTGCGGCGTAGACGGAGAAAGGGATGGGGCACGTGCGCTCGCTGACCGCCTCGGTGCCGACGATGTCGCGCAGGACGGCCGTGTGGGTGTCGCGGACGTCCTCGTCGAGCGTCCGCAGCTGCCGCTCCTGCGGGTTGCCCCCCAGGATCTGCCGGCGCGCGCTCCGGGCGATCTCGGAGCCGGCGTTCGGGCAGGCGAAGAGCACGACCCGCCGGATGCGGGTCAGCTCCCTGCCGCGGCCCTCGGCGAGCATCCGCACCAGATAGCGCTGGATGACCAGCCCGCCCATGCTGTGCCCGACCAGCACCAGCCGCCGGTCCGCGCCCTCGATCTCCAGATGTGTCTTCAGGTGGTCGGCGACGGTGCTCAACGAGGGCAGCGCCCGGTCGGGCCGCAGCCGGGTGAAGCCGGTCGCGTATCCGAAGGTCCCGGTGTCCACGAAGCCCAGGTCCGGGTCGTCGTCGATCAGCGAGGTGAACCGCTTCCAGACCTTCGGCCCCGAGTTGAAGCCATGGACGAACACGACGCCCAGCCGGCCCCCGTCACCCATCCACGCCCTCCCCCACGACGCAATCGCGCCGGGTTCCTACCCAGGCGGCATCGGCCGCGAACTATCCGCCGCCGCCACCCGGGCCCGCGGCGGACGGTCCTGGCCGCGGGGTCGCCGCCGCCCTCTCCCCCTGTCCGGCGGTCGGCGGCCTGAGGCCGTCCAGGAGGAGGTCGAGGAGGCGCCCGGTCAGGCCCGGCCGGTCCGGTTCGCCCGCGATGAGGGCCACCCCGCCCAGGCCCATGAGGACGTCGTAGGAGTCGACGTCCGCCCGCAGCGTGCCGTCCTCGGCGCCGCGGGCCATCAGGACCCCGACGGCGTCCGCCAGCAGGAAGCGGGTGCGCATCCGGTCGGCCTCGTCGACGAGGATCGCGCGCAGCGCCTCACCCATGCCGTGCTTGGTGCTCATGTAGGTGGCGAACAGGCCCATCCAGTGCCGCAGGGCGCGGTCGGCCGGCATGGCGGCCGGCAGGTCGAGTGCCGCGTCGCAGAGGCGGGCCGTCTCGCTGCGGTAGGTGGCCTCGACCAGTTCCTCCCGGGTGGGGAAGCGGCGGTAGAGCGTGCCGACGCCGACGCCCGCCTCCTTGGCGATCACCTTCATCGAGGTGTCGGGCCCCTGGCGGGCGAAGACCCGGGCGGCCACCTCCAGGATGCGGTCGTGGTTGAGCTGCGCGTCGGCACGCAGCGGACGACGGCTGTCACCGGGCACGTCATCTCCTGGGTTCCTGGGGTCGGGTGGTCGGGACCTGCTGTCGGGAACTCGGTGTCGCGGAACTCGGTGTCGCGTTGCTCGTTGTCGCGGAACTTGCTGAGCGGAGCCGCGTCCGCTTACCGTAGAGAAAACGGACCCGGTTCCGTTTACCAGCGTAGCGCCTCCCCGCGGCGTGGCGGACATCCGCCGGGAACGTACCGGCATACCGGCCGCGGAAGCGGCGGGCAGGAGCAGTGACCATGAGCAACCGACTGATCACCACCCCGTTCGGCGCGGAATCCACAGCTGCCGAGGTCCTCGCGGGCGTGGACCTGAGCGGGAGGCGGGCCGTCGTCACGGGCGCGTCCTCGGGCATCGGCGCCGAGACCGCGCGCGCCCTGGCCGCAGCCGGGGCCGAGGTCACCCTGGCGGTCCGCGACGCGGCCGCAGGCCGCGGCGCCGCCGCCGACATCACCGCCGGCCATCCGGCCGCGCGCCTGCGGGTCGCCCCCGTGGACATCGCCGACCAGGCCTCGGTGCGCGCCTTCACCGGCGCCTGGCGCGGCCCGCTGGACATCCTCGTCGCCAACGCGGGGGTGATGGCGCTGCCCGGCCTCGAACGCTCCGCCGAAGGCTGGGAATTGCAGTTCGCCACCAACCACATGGGCCATTTCGCGCTGGCCCTCGGCCTGCACGCGGCCCTGGCGGAAGCCGGCTCGGGCCGGATCGTCTCCGTCAGCTCGGTCGGGCACATCAACGGCCGCGTCGACTTCGGCGACCTGCACTTCGAGCGCCGCCCTTACGACCCGTGGGCGGCCTACGGCCAGTCCAAGACGGCCAACATCCTCTTCGCCGTCGAGGCCTCCAAGGCCTGGGCCGCCGACGGCATCACCGCCAACGCGCTCAACCCCGGGCGCATCCCGTCCACCGGCCTGATGCGGCACCTGGCCGACGCCCGGACGGCCGCCGCGCCCGGAACGGCCGACAGCGCCGGCGTCTCCGTCAAGACCCCCGAGCAGGGCGCGGCGACCTCCGTCCTGCTGGCCGCCTCACCGCTGCTGAGCGGCGTCGGCGGACGCTACTTCGAGGACTGCGCCGAGGCCGGGCCGAACCTGCCGGGAGTCCGCCGGGGGGTCGCGGACTACGCCCTCGACCCGGACGGCGCGGCCCGCCTCTGGGAGGTCTCGCTCGACCTCCTCAGGGCGGGCTGAGGGCTCCTCGCCGCGATACCTGGCGAGCGGCCGCCGCGACAGGGCGGCCCTCACGTCATCGGGTGCCCACCGCGCCGGTCCTCCGCGGACTCCACGGTCGCGCGGCGCCCGCGGCGCAGCAGGATCGCGGCATTGGCCACCGCGATGACGAAGAACAGCGCGCAGATCGCCGAGAGGATCTCCAGCACGGCCCTGTCGTCGGCACCGGTGTCCGACGCCCACCAGGCGAAGAGGCCGGACCCGATCAGGAAGACCGGGGCGTAGATCATGCACAGCCGCAGGCGCAGCTTGCTGGCCGTCCTGGCCTTCGTCGGCTCGGTGCCCGAGCGCTGCCCGCCGGATGTCTCCCGGCGGTCTCGTACGGGTGTGGTGGTCACGGGGCAGCCTCCTTCGCTCCGGGCGCCGCGGCACGGTACGCCTCGGCCCGGCTCCAGTCGGTTGCGCTCACATGTGCTGGCGGAAGGCACGCACCACTCTCCGAGGGTGCCGGAGAGGCGGACTTCCCGGGCAACCGGCCCTGTCCTGCCAGGCTACGCCCAGACGGCGGCAGCCCGCCTGGCCACCGCGACGGCGTAAGGGGGGTACGTGGCGGACGTGGCCGCCGCCCGGCGGAGCGGCCACGTCCGCCACCCGGATGTCAGCGGGCGCCGCGCGGGCGGCGGGTCGTGGCGGTCAGTGAGCGGCGGATCCGGCTGAGGCCCTGGCGGCGCGGGCTGGTGAGGATCAGGGTGGCGCGGGGCGGGACGAGCAGGGTGCCGCCGGCCTTGGCCTCGGTCTCGTCCGAGGTGTCGGCGCCGGCGGCGGTGTCCACGGCGACCTGCCAGGCGTCGCCGTAGGCCCGGTCCGGCAGGACGAACTCGACCGGCTCGTGGTGGCTGTTGAGCAGGATCAGGAAGGAGTCGTCCACGATCCTGCCGCCGCGCGGGTCGGGTTCCGTGATGGCGTCGCCGTTGAGGAAGAGGGCGACCGCGTGGGCGTCGTCGCGGTGCCAGTCGTCCTGTGCCATGGTGCGGCCGCCGGGCGTGAGCCACACCGCGTCCCCGAGGCCGGGGCCAGGAGTGGCGCCGCGCAGGAAGCGGCGGCGCCGGAAGACCGGGTGGTCGCGCCGCAGCGCGATCAGCCGGCGGGTGAATTCGAGCAGTTCGATCTGCCCGGGGTCGAGGTCCCAGTGGGTCCAGGATATTTCGCCGTCCTGGCAGTAGGCGTTGTTGTTGCCCTGCTGCGTACGGCCGAACTCGTCGCCGTGGCTGATCATGGGGACGCCCTGGGATATGAGCAGGGTGGTGAGCAGGTTGCGCTGCTGGCGGGCGCGCAGGTCCAGGACGTCGGCATCGTCGGTGTCGCCCTCGGCGCCGCAGTTCCAGGACCGGTTGTGGCTCTCGCCGTCCCGGTTGTCCTCGCCGTTGGCCTCGTTGTGCTTGTCGTTGTACGACACCAGGTCGCGCAGCGTGAAACCGTCGTGGCAGGTCACGAAGTTGACGCCGGCCCGGGGCCGGCGGCTGTCGTCCTGGTAGAGGTCGGAGGAGCCGGTCAGCCGGGAGGCGAGGTCGGGCAGCGTGGAATTCTCGCCGCGCCAGAAGTCGCGCACGGTGTCCCGGTAACGGCCGTTCCACTCGCTCCACAGCGGGGGGAAGTTGCCCACCTGGTAGCCGCCCTCGCCGACGTCCCACGGCTCGGCGATCAGCTTGACCCGGCTGACCACCGGGTCCTGCTGGACCAGGTCGAAGAAGGCCGAGAGCCGGTCCACCTCGTGGAACTGCCGGGCCAGCGTCGCCGCCAGGTCGAAGCGGAAGCCGTCCACATGCATCTCGGTGACCCAGTACCGCAGGCTGTCCATGATCAGCTGCAAGACGTGCGGGCTGCGCATCAGCAGCGAGTTGCCGGTGCCCGTGGTGTCGAAGTAGTGCGCCGGGTCGTCGTCCACCAGCCGGTAGTACGAGGCGTTGTCGATGCCGCGCATCGACAGCGTCGGGCCGAGGTGGCTGCCTTCCGCGGTGTGGTTGTAGACCACGTCGAGTATCACCTCGATGCCTGCCGCGTGCAGCGCCTTGACCATCGACTTGAACTCCGTGACCTGCCCGCCCCGGCCGCCCGCGGAGGAGTAGCCGTTGTGCGGGGCGAAGAAGCCGATGGTGTTGTAGCCCCAGTAGTTGCGCAGCCCGCGGTCCAGCAGGTGGCCGTCCTGCACGAACTGGTGCACCGGCATCAGCTCCAGCGTGGTGATGCCGAGCCCGGTCAGGTGGTCGACGACCGCGGGGTGCGCCAGGCCCGCGTAGCTGCCCCGCACTTCCCTCGGCAGCCGCGGGTGCAGCCGCGTCAGCCCGCGGACGTGCGCCTCGTAGACCACCGACTCGTGGTACGAGTGGCCCGGCGGCCGGTCGTCGCCCCAGTCGAAGGCCGGGTCGGTCACCACCGACAGCATCGTGTGGTGGAGGCTGTCCGCGGTGTTCTTCCCCTGCGGATCGCCGAAGGGGTAGCCGAACAGCGACTCGTCGCCGTCGGCCTGGCCGTCGATGGCCTTCGCGTACGGGTCGAGCAGCAGCTTGGCCGGATTGCAGCGCTGCCCGCGCCACGGCTCGTAAGGGCCGTGCACCCGGAAGCCGTAGCGCTGTCCCGGCCCGACCTCGGGCAGGTAGGCGTGCCATATGAAGCCGTCGACCTCGGTCAGCGGCACGCGCCTCTCCCGGCCGCGCCGGTCGATCAGGCACAGCTCGACGCTCTCCGCGGCCTCGGAGAACAGCGCGAAGTTCGTTCCTGAGCCGTCGTACGTCGCCCCGAGCGGATACGCGCGGCCGGTCCACTTCTGCATCACTGCCCCCTCCGACGGGCCGCCGACCGCGGCCCTCAGGGCCTGTCTACCCACGAGTCGTCCTTCACTCCCCGGGCAGGGGCATCCGCTCAGCGCGGTTCGTCGACGACGGGGTTCACCTCTCGGGATTCAGGAGCCCTCGGCCCGGCGGATCCGGCTGTCGGCGTCGGCCTGCGAGAGACTGGCGCCGAGGAATTCCGACGTCCTGGGCAGGCTCAGGTGGAGTTCTGAGGCGGTGCTGATCTCGACGGTGCCGCGCGTCACGAGGAAGTCGAGCGCGTGGCCGCCGCGGTGTCGCGGGGCGTCGATGAAGTGCAGGTGGTAGCCGGCCACGGAGATGCCCTGCTGGTAGGCGGGCGTGCGATAGCCGGCCAGGGTCCCGGCGGCGCCGCGGATGACCGTCTCCTGCTGCCCGGCGGTCGCCTCGGTGAGCGGCGGGTAGGGCGGCTGCTGCTCCATGACGGTCCGCGTGTGCACGGTGTCGAACCTCCCGGTCACCCGGACGGCGTAGATGAGGTTCCCGCTGCCGATCTCCTCGTCGATCCGCCGGACGAGGCCCTGCCGGTCGTACGGGGTGGTGATCGGGAATCGCGTGCTGGTCACGAAGGGGGTGACGGCGGCGAAGGGGGTCAGCTCGTCGGCGCCGGCCGGGCTCACGCTGCCGTCGGCGCGCAGGTGGTAGCAGACTCCGTCGAGCACGACCATCTCACCGTCGAGGCGGTTGAAGGTGCCGAGTCCGAAGTCTCCGTGCCGCAGCAGTTCGCCGATGGTCACGTCGCCGTCGTAGACGCCGTCGAGCAGCGCTCCGATGGTCGATGTCTGGTACACCTCCCGTGGCGTGCCGCCCCCGGCGCGGGCCCCGTGGTGGGCGAGGACGCCGCGAACCCAGTGGCGGAAGGCCTCACGGGAGTGTTCCTGTGGTGCGGAGTTCATGGTCAGCCACTCCCCTCCGAAGACAGAACGGGATACGTGTGGCGAATCACCCGAACTTCTCCTTCATTGTTGGTGCCGCCCACAGACGGGGCAATCCGTGGTTTCCCCGGTCCTTCCGGGGCGCTCACCGACCGGAGGGTCGAGCGGCCGTCGACATCACTGAGAGTGACGATTACCCCTTGGGGGCGTCGAAGGGAGCGGCGGGCTGTGATCGGCCGGCAGCGGGAGTGCGGCGGCGTCCGTGAAGCCGAGCGCAGCGCCGTGCACCGCCTGGAATACGCCGGGTACTCATCTCGTTCGAGAGCGAACAGCCCATCCCCGACTCGGCCTGATCGTCCGCGCGGCCCTGCGGCAGTCGTCGACCGTCGCCGCACCGCCGCCGCCCGACCTGCCGGGTCGTCCTCGTACCGCCGACATCCGAGGGACAGGCACACATGACCGACACCAGCACCGAGAACGGCACCGGCACCGACACCGGCGCCCCCAAGCGCCGAAGTGTCCGGGTGGAGCCCAGCGGGAGGCACGTCCGCACCTACCTGGGCGGCCAGGCCGTCGCCGACTCCACCCGCGCCCTGATGGTGTGGGAGTCGCCGCACTATCCGGTGTATTACTTCCCCGCCGCCGACGTCCGCGAGGACCTGCTCGAATCCGACGGTTCCACCAGGCACTCGCCCCGCCGCGGTGACGGGCGCAAGCACACCGTGCGGGTCGGCGACACCGTGGCGCCCGGCGCGGCGATGTACTACGCCGAGGACGCGCTCGTCGAGGAGATCCGCGGCTTCTACCGCTTCGAATTCAGCGCCATGGACTCCTGGTTCGAGGAGGACGAGGAGATCTTCGTCCACGTCCGGGACCCGTACACCCGGATCGAGATCCTGCCCAGCTCGCGCCATGTGCGCATCGAGGTGGACGGCGTCACCATCGCCGAGTCCACCAGCGCGCGCATGCTGTTCGAGACCGGGGTGCCGATCCGCTACTACCTGCCGAAGACCCATGTCCGCTTCGACCTGCTCGAACCGAGCGACACCGCCACCGGCTGCCCGTACAAGGGCACCGCCCAGTATTGGTCGGTCCGGGTCGGCGACACCCTCCACCAGGACGTCGTGTGGTCCTACCGCACGCCCACCGCGGAGAGCCAGAAGATCGCGGGACTGGTCGCCTTCTACAAGGTCGACATCTACGTCGACGGCGAGATCCAGCCGGAGAAGCCACGCCCCCGGGCCCTGTCCTGACGAACCCTCCGCGGCCGGACGATCCCCCGGGCCCGGACGCGCTGTGACGCGTCAGTGGGGGCTCTTCCCGGCGGCGAGCCGTCCGAGCGGGCTGTCGTCGAGGTGGGCGAGCAGGTCGGCGGGTGACCGGTAGACGCGTGCGGCGCCGGCGTCGAGCAGCTCCTCGCGGGAGTAGCCGCCGCCGGTGAGCACTCCCAGGCCCGTGACGCCTGCCTTGCGGGCCGACTGCAGGTCCCACACCGCGTCCCCCACGAAGACGGCACGCTCGGCCGTGACGCCTGCCCTGTCGAGCGCCTGGCGCACGATGTCGGGGGCCGGCTTGCTGGATTCGACGTCGTCGGCGGTGGTGACCGCGTGGACGGCGTCCCCGGCTCCGAGTGCGCGGATCATCACGTCCGCCTCCCTGCCGGAGGCGGAGGAGGCGAGGACGACCCGCAGGCCGCGGTCGGCGCAGGCGCGTAGCAGGTTTGCGGCCTGCCCGAGCGGGGCGAGGCGCGACCAGAACTGGGCGTAGAGCGCGTCGTGCGCGGTTTTCAGGCCCGTGTCGCCCGAGCGGTCGCGGTCCTCCCCCGCGAGGGCGTCGAGCAGGTGGTCGCTGCCCATCCCGATGGCCCGCTGGATGTCGGTCATCGCGACGGTCCGCCCGTTCTGCCGCAGCGCCTCCCACCACGCGACGGTGTGCAGCTGAACGGTGTCCATCAGCGTGCCGTCGACGTCGAAGAGTGCCGCACCGCGGTCGGAAGGCCCGTCGCCCGTCATATGCGCCTCCATGGTTCGGCTCGCGTGCACCCTGGCCGGCGGCTACCCGGTGCGGAAGACCGCATTCCTGGCCGGCGCCCCCGACCTGCCCGCCGCCCGCTCAGCAGCGCAGCGCCGAGCGCCCGGCGTGCCAGGAGTCCAGCAGACGGGCCGACAGGCGGTCCTCAAGGAAGGTCGTGGCGTCCGCGCCGAAGGCGACGTCCGCGGACAGGGCGGGCTCGTCGGCGAGCAGGCCGTCGACGACCTGGTGCCGCACCACCTGCTCGTGCACCGCGTCGGCCTCGACGTGCTCGTCGTAGAAGTGCTGCGCCGCCGCACCGGCGCCGGCGCGGCGCAGCCCGGCCGCCAGCTGCCGCGAGGCCGGTGAGGAGGTGACCTCGACCCAGGCGAAGTGCCCCACCAGGGCGCCGCGCAGGTCGCGGTGGAGACCGAGCAGCGACATCAGGTCGACCACCGCGAGCATCTCGGCCGGTGCGCGGTCCAGGTAGCGGCCGTACGAAGGGTCCAGGCCCAGGTCCGCCATGAGGTCGGCGAAGAGCCGCGCGTGCACCTGGTCGGCCCGGCCCGCGCCGAATTCGTCGTACTCGATCGCGGCCATGGCAGCCTTCGCCTGCCCGTGCAGCCGCGGGAGCACCCAGGCGTGCGGGTCGGCCTCCTTGAGGTGGTAGAGCGACCGCAGGGCCGCGTACTGGCGGAAGTGGTCCAGGTCGGCGTGGCGCCGCAGGTGGCGGGCGACGGAGCCGGGGGGATCCGCGGGCTCGGCGAGCAGCTCGGCGAAGACCGCCGCGGGGACGCGCGGGCCGGGCACGTCCCGGCGCAGCGCGGCGAGGAAGCGGTCCTCCAGTGCGCCGCGCACGGCCAGCAGCGCCGGGTCCCACTCGCGGTCGCCGCCGACGCCGGCGAAACCGCGGTAGTGCAGCTCGTAGAGCACGTAGAGCGCCAGGTGGAGGTCGTCGCCGTACGGGTCCGCGTCCGCCGCGCGACGGCGCGGGGACGCCTCGGGCGGCCGGGCGGTGCGCAGCGCCTGGAGCACGCCGTGGGAGAGCGGCCCGCGGGGTTCGGGGAGCCCGGGTTGCCCGCCGGGCGCGGGCGGGCTGTCCCGGCGGGCCGTGGCGGTCATCGCCCGCCGCCCGCCGCGCGACCGGGCGGGCGGGCGCGGTGGCTGGCGTCGCACCACGGGTAGGCGGCGCTGCGCCGGCAGGTGCAGATCGCGACGGCGAAGCGCCGCGACACGGCGACGGTGCCGTCGTCGGTGACGACCTCGACCGGGCCCTCGACCACGACGGGGCCGTCGCGCTCCACCGTGACCAGGCGCGGTCGCGGTGATCCGGGGTGTTCATCGGCGTTCCGCACGTATCACCACCAGCTCCTCCTCGTCGTCGGTCACCGCCATCAGGCCGCGGGCGCGCAGCCAGGGCAGCCGGGAGCGCAGCACCGGCCCGAGCGGGACGCGGGCGCGGGCTCCGACGCCGGCGGACAGGCCGAGGCCGGTCAGCAGGTCGACGGTGGTCTGCGGCCCGCACAGGGCGGAGTGGACCATCAGGAGCACCCCGCCGGGACGCAGCAGCCGCGCTGACGCGACACACAGCGGGTCCACCACCTGCCGGCCGTCGGGCCCGGCGTTCCAGGCGCGGGCGGCCCGGTGCGCGGGGCCGGTGTCCCGGGCGGGGGGCACGGGGACGTACGGCGGGTTGCTGACCACGACGTCGTAGGTGCGGCCGCTCGCCGCCCGGCCCGCGG
The DNA here is from genome assembly GCA_036015235.1 of Streptomyces sp. NBC_00433. NCBI lineage: Bacteria > Bacillati > Actinomycetota > Actinomycetes > Kitasatosporales > Streptomycetaceae > Streptomyces > Streptomyces sp. NBC_00433. The sequence goes on from CP107926.1 coordinate 1,107,895, forward strand.
GGCGGCAGATGTCGCGCCTGTGCAATTCGATCGGGTGTCCGGCGCGCAGGGCGTTGACGCGGGTCACCGCCAGCGCGCGCCACGAGATGTCGACGGCCTCGACCCGCCCCCCGAGCCGGGACGCGTAGAGCGCGAGGGCGCCGCTGCCGGTGCCGACGTCCAGTACGTCGCTGCCGCGTACGATCTCGCGGCTCAGCGCGGCGGCGAGCAGCGCGGTGTCGGCCTGCGGCCGGTAGACGCCCGGCAGGCGCCAGACCCGGTCAAGCGCGGGCGACGGGGCTGGCGCTTGCGTGGTGGAGGCCGGATAGGGCACGTCGGCTCCTCTCGGTCGGGTTCGGGCCGGTGATGCGCCCCGCTCGGGCCACACCGCACGGACCGCAGATCCGGACCGGCGTGTCGGGTGTGCGGGCCACGGAAAAAACCCGCAATTCGTCCTTATCGGTCACACCTCGCGGATAACCGCCTCGCCGCGCACGAAACATCAGCGGGGTCGGGCGGCCGCCGCGGCGCGCTCCCGTCGCCTCCACGAGCGGCCGGTATCCCCGCCGGGACCTCGCCGTCCGCCGCACCACGCGGGGCCCCGCCGTTCGCACGGAGGGGCCCCGCGTGTTTCCCGACCTGGAGGGTCAGCGCAGCCGCGCCGCCTGCGAGGCGGGCAGCGCGGCCGCCGGGCCGCCCGAGCGGACCGCGGTGGTCGGACCGCCCGTCGCGCGCGGGACGGCGGCGCCGGGGCGCAGGGCGTGCGCCAGCGCCGGGAGGCCGCCGACCAGCGGCAGGTTCGCCTTGGACCGGGACAGGTCGATGGTGATCGCCGGCTTGGTGGACGGGGCGACGATCAGCCCGTTGTCGGTGCCCGCGACGATCAGTGCGAGCCGGTGCCCGGCCGGGACCACATGGTCGGAGGAGGCCAGCTGGACGGTGATGGTGTAGGGCTTGCCCGCGGTGAGCGGGACGCCGTGCAGCGCCGGGTCGTAGTGCCCGAGGTCGGCCCAGCCGCGGCTGAAGACCGTCTGCTGGACGCTCTCGGTGTCGGCCGCGGTGTCGAGGTAGCAGGCGCTGTCCCCCGAGGTGCTGTCGCCCCAGCAGGACCTGGTGCTCAGCGTCGTGATGCCCTCGGCGCCGGCCTCGTAGTCCCGGATCGTCGCCGGGCCGAGGTCCACGAGGACCGCGGACAGGTGGGCGCTGGTGGTGGACGGCGTCGCGGTCAGTGTCACCGTGCCGCCGCCGGACAGCCGCAGGTCGGCGGCGAGCACGCCGGTGGTGAACGAGACCTTGGCCGCGGTCGCCTGGTCCGCGTGTGCCGCCCAGTCGTCCTCGCTCTGCGACGGGTTGTCGGTGTACCGCTCGGTGCCGCCGGCCGGAGGGGGCCCGGCGCTCAGCGTGCCGAGGCCGTTCGCGGTGCCCGGCAGCAGGCCGAGCTGGGTCGCGGCGGTGCCCGAAGGCGGCCAGGCCGCATCGGTGGTCCAGTGGTCGGGGGTGCGTTCGATGTCGGCCATCGGCTGGCTCTGGATGCCGTTGTCGACGCCCATCAGGTAGTGGTCGAACCAGAGTTGCAGGGTGTCGACCCAGGCGGACCGCCGGTAGTCGAACGGGTCGACGTGGCCGGTCTGCGACAGCCATATCTTGCGCGGCACCCCGTTGGCGGCGAGCGCGTCCCACCACTGCCCGAAGTTCTTGGTGCGTACGTTGAGGTCCTGCATCCCCTGCGCGACGAAGACGCTGGCCTTCACCTTGGCCGCGTCGGCGTAGTAGTCGCGCTGCTGCCAGGCGCTGGTCCAGTCGCCGTTGCGCGGCGCCCCGGTCCGCAGCGCCTGCTCCTCGGCGGAGCAGTGGGACTGCGCGCCGGAGCTCTCGACCTCGGAGGCGAGCGCGTCGGGACCGCTGCCGTAGAGCGCCGCACCCTGCGCGAAGTAGTAGTCGTACCAGGAGCTGATGCCGCTGATGTCGACGATGGTCTTCAGGCCGTCGACGCCCGTGGCGGCGACGCCGTTGGCGATGGTGCCGTCCCAGCTCTTGCCGATCATGCCGACCGACCCGTTGGCCCAACTCGCCGTGGCGGTGGTGCTTCCGGTACGCGAGGTGTAAGCGGTGGCTCTGCCGTTCAGCCAGTCGATGACGGCCTTGGCGGAGGTGATGTCGAAGGAGCCGCCGACGTCGACGCAGCCGTCGGAGCGGTTGGTGCCCGCGAGGTCGACCAGGACGACGGCGTAGCCGCGCGGCACGAAGTAGTTGTCGTAGTAGAGCGGGAAGCCCACCGGGTTCCCGCCCGTGCCGTAGGTCTTGACCTGGCTCTCGTTGCCGCGGCCGCAGCAGGAGTAGTAGGGGCTGGCGTCCATGATCACCGGGACCCGCTGTCCCGCCGCGGCGGGCTCCGACGGCCTGATGATGTCCGCCGCCACACGGTCGGGTCTGCCGTCGCGGTCGCCGTCGAGGCCGGTGTTGACCCAGACGGACTGGCGGACGGCGTTGGCGTAGGAGTCGACCGGCTGACTGCCGGCCGCCCTTGGGCCCGGACCGGCGTGCGCGGCGGCCGGGGCGAGGAGGACGAGGACCAGGGCGGCGAGGATCGCCGCCACGACGGATATCGAGTGGGTGGGGGATCTCCGCGTGAGTGACAGCACCCGGGGACACTACCGCCTGACGCAGCCATGACAACAGACCGCCTTCAATACAACAGCCGCCGACCTGCCCGGACGAGGCCGCCGGCCCCGGTCGTCGAGGCGGCGGGTGCGCGACCGCGCCGCTGCCCCTACCGCACCGGCGCGCTGCCCGCGTCCTCGCGCAGCGCCAGCCACTCCTGGAGCTCGATCAGGTTCCCTTCCGGGTCCTCCAGATAGGCGACCCGCATCCGGTCGCCCATCGGAGCCGCCTCCCGGACGAACTCCGCGCCCCGCGAGGCGAGTTCAGCACAGACGGACCCCAGGTCGTCCACCCGCAGCGCCACCAGCGCGCGGTACCCCTCCGGCTCCGCCCCCAGCCGCCCCAGCACCCCGGCCATCTGCCCCCGATCCTGCAACGCGACGGCCGCCCCACCGACATCCGGACTGAGCTTGGCATACGGCCCGGCCTCGGCCTCGAACTGCGGCTTGAGCCCGAGCACGTCCCGGTAGAAGCGGTAGACAACGGGAAAGTCGGACACCAGCAGGCGTATCTGGGTGAGTTCCATGCCCACCTTTCTAGCCCAACTCCACGCCCGCCGGCACCGACGTCCGCACCGCACCCGCACCCCCGGCGCCTGCCTGGTCGCCCAGTTCCTGCTCGACCCAGATCGTCTTGCCCTCCTCGCCGAAGCGGGTGCCCCAGCGGCTGGCCAGGGTGGCGGTGATGAGCATTCCCCTGCCGCCCTCGTCCTGCGTTCGTGCGTGGCGCAGGTGGGGGGAGCTGGTCGACTCGTCCGAGACCTCGACGGTGAGGTTCTCGCCGCGGATGAGGCGGACCCGCGGGTCCCCGGCGGCGTGGTTCAGCACGTTCGTCACCAGTTCGCTGACCATCACCTCGGTGGCGTACACCTGGTCGTCCAGGTGCCAGGTCTCCAGCTGGCTGCGTGCGCGGGCCCTGCAGTCGGCGATGGCGGCGCGGTCACGTGGCGTCGTCCAGGACACGTAGTCGTCCTTCGCGAGGCGGCTGACCGCCGCGGTCAGGACGGCGCCGCCGTCGCGCGCGCGGTCGTGGTCGCCCATGAGCGCGTAGACGATGTTGTCGCAGGCAGCCTGGGCGTCGTCCGCCGATTTGGCAACGGTGTGCTGGAGCAAGGCGAAGGCGTCGTCGTCGTAGGAGGGGCGCAGCATCGAGTCGGAGTAGAGGGTCAGCAGGGTGTGCGGCTCAAGGATGGTCCTGAACATCTGGTAGCTGGAGTGGTGGCCCAGGCTGGGTCCGACGCCGAGGTCGACCGGGCCGGTCGTCCCGTCCGGGGCGGTCACCAGGGGCGCGGGCCAGTTCGCGGCGGCGACGGCGAGCTCGCCGGTGATCGGGTCGTAGACCGCGTATACGCAGCAGGCGTCACCCAGCCCGGGTGCCTCCTTCGGGTCGGCGGACGCCCGGTCCTCCTGCCGGATGGTGTCGGTGACGTCGTCCAGGTGCGCCAGCAGTTCGTCCGGGGCCAGGTCCATCCTGGCCAGCGTGGCGAAGGCGGTGCGGAAGCGCCCGATGTCCACCGAGGCCCGCAGGCCGTGCTTGGGTATCTGGCCCATGGCCAGGCCCACCCTGGCGCCGGACAGCGCGATCACGTCGAACCATTGGGTCTGCCCGGTGCCCGGATTCCAGAAGTAGGCCGTGCTCACCCCGGGCACCTCGGGGAGATTGCGCGGCAGCAGCTTGCGCTGCAGGGTCGTCGCGGCGGTGAGCTCCCGGGTGTAGCGGCGGCCGTTCTCCATGTGGACGGCCGCACGGACGGCGATCTGCTCGGCCAGGGCCACGTCGTGGGAGTCGAACGGCGTGGTGGTCCGACGGGCGCGGTAGAGGCAGACCAGCCCCAGGACGCGGCCCTGGTGCACCAGCGGGACCAGGATCATCGAGTGCACCCCGGCCGCACGCAGGATTCCCGACCGGGCGGCGTCGTGCATGTGCCAGTCCGACGGGCTGCCCTGGGGATCGACCAGACGCGGCTTGGTGTCCGCGAGGGCCTGGCTGTACGGGGTCGGGAAGGCGAAACGGCTCGGCTCACCCACCGCGTACACACTGGGGAAGTCCGCGAAGGAGACGAACGCCGCCCGGCGCATGGGTGCGTCGTTGTTCAGCGGGGGCAGCGGGGCTTCCTCGCCGTGGAGGATGGATTCCACCAGGTCGACGGAGACGACGTCGGCGAAATCCTCGGTGGCGACCGACGCCAGTTCCCGCGCCGTCCGCATCACGTCGAGTGTCGCCCCCACCGTCTCGTTCGCCACGGCGAGCAGTCGCTCCGCACTCCTGGCCCGTTCACTCTCCGTCACATTGTGCATGATCGTCGCGGCACCGACCACGGTCGAGCCCTCGCGCAACGGAAAGGCCAGGACGGAGTAGGTCTGCCGCGCCATGCGGACGTGCCGCACGACGACCGGGCTCGCGCGGACGGCCCGCCCCTCCTCCATGACCTCCTTCAGCAGCGGGCTCAGCCGTAGCGTGGAGTCGAGATCCGCCGCGTTCTTGTCGATCACCTCGCCGCACGGCAGGCCGCGGATGGCGAGGGAGGCGGCATTGCTGCGCAGGACGGTCAGATCGGTGTCGTACAGTTCGAGCCCCGCGGCCGCGTTGTCGAAGGCCGCCGGCATGTAGGCGTACTGCGCCCGGGCCGACCGCGGGCTGGACGCCGATCCGACCGCGGAGATCACGGTGCCCTCGTCGTTCCGCCAGGTGTCGAACTGGAAGACGGGGGTGCCCTCGGACTCGCCGGCCGCCAGCAGGTCGCCCAGGACGTCGAGGGCCGACCGGCCGACCGCGTCTTCGAGGGCGGCCTGCGGAATCCCCATGCCGGTGCGCGCGGCCGTCACCAGCCCGCGCGCGTCGAAACTGAACGAACCGCTGTCCGCCACCTGGGACCTCCCTTCGGATGCCCATGAGCCCCATTGTCCGGCTCGGGCCGCGCCGATGCACCTTCCGACCGCGGCGGACCGCGCCTCCACGTTCGGCAGTCGCTGCCCTACGCGAGAATCGGTGCATGCTGAGAGTCGGTTCCGTAGTGCTGGGTGTCTCGGATGTGCCACGTGCGGCCGCCTTCTGGACGGAGGCCCTGGGATACGTGCCGCGCGAGGAGATGGAGGACGACTGGGTGGTCCTGGTGCCGCCGGCGGGAGCCGGGGTGCAGATCGCCCTCGGTCTCAGCGCGACGCCGGCCCAGGAGCACCCCCGGATCCATCTGGACCTCTACGCCGGGGACGCCGCCGACCAGGCGGCCGAGGTCGAGCGGCTGGTGTCCCTGGGCGCCCTGCGCGTCGACTGGGACCTGTACCCGGACGACCCCGACTTCGTCGTGCTCGCCGATCCCGACGGCAACCGCTTCTGCGTCATCGACACCGGTCACCACTGAAGCGTCCGACCACCTGTGAGGTCCCGCCCGGCGCACCCCCCGCGGTGGGTTCAGCCGGCGCAGGCGCACCCGGCCGCGGTCTTGGCCTCCTGCGGAGTCCGGGCGGGGTCGACGGCCCGCTCGCCGGGCGTGCAGCAGGCGGTGGTGCCGCAGCACGCCTGCGGCGCGGCGTCTGCGGACCTGCCGAGGGTGTCGGCGTCGGCCTTGACGGTGTAGACCTCCCAGGACTCGCGGCCGGGGGCGGTGACCCAGACCTTGTCCTGGAGGGCGTAGCAGCAGGACGTGTCGTTCTCCTCGAAGGTGGCCAGGCCCGCGTCCTTCAGGCGGGTGGTGGCCGCGGTGACCTCCTGGGGCGAGGGGACCTCGACTCCCAGGTGGTCCAGGCGGGTGTCCTGGCCGGCCTCGCCCTCGATGAGGACGAGCTTGAGCGGGGGCTCGGTGATGGCGAAGTTGGCGTAGCCGTCGCGGCGCTTGGCGGGGGCGGTGCCGAACAGCTTGGAGTAGAAGGCGATCGAGCCCTCCAGGTCGGCGACGCGCAGGGCGAGTTGGACGCGGGACATGGCGTTCTCCCATCTATTGCTTCGATGACCGTCGATACAGTCTCGATACAGCGGAGGTTGCCACCCGATTAGACAACTGTCAACATAGAGGCATGTCGAAACAAGCTGGTCTGCCGCTGCTCGGCCAGGACGAGGCGGCGTGCTGCGCGCCGATGGTCCGCGAGCCGCTGGGCGAAGGGGCCGCCGAAGGCCTGGCGCGGATGTTCAAGGCGCTGTCGGACCCGATCCGGCTGCGCCTGCTGTCGCTGATCGCCTCGCACGAGGGCGGCGAGGCATGCGTATGCGACCTGTTGGAGCCGTTCGACGTGTCCCAGCCGACGATCTCCCACCACTTGAAGGTGCTGCGCGAAGCCGGCCTCGTCGGCAGCGAGCGGCGCGGCACCTGGGTCTACTACTGGGTGCTGCCCGCGGCCCTGGTGCAGCTGTCCGCCGTACTGCAGGTCCCCGCCGAGGCCGCGCTGACCGCGGCCGCCGGGGCATGAGCGCCCGGGTCCCGCTCCCGCGCCGGGCGGCCGCGGAAGCTGTCGGCACGGCCGCGCTGGTCGCCGTGGTGGTCGGTTCGGGCATCCAGGCCACCGAGTTGACCCGGGATGTCGGGGTGCAGCTGCTGGCGAACTCCCTCGCCACCGTCCTCGGCCTGGGGGTGCTGATCGCGCTGCTCGGACCGGTCTCGGGCGCGCACTTCAACCCGGCGGTCTCGCTGGCCGCCTGGGCCACGAGGCGCCGGGGCGGCGAGGGCCTGGCCCTGCGTGAGGTCGCCGCCTACATACCCGCGCAGATCGGCGGGGCCGTCGCCGGCGCGATGCTGGCCGACGCGATGTTCGCCGAACCCGTGGTGCGCTTCTCCGGCCACGACCGGTCGGCCGGCCACCTGTGGCTGGCCGAAGCCGTGGCCACGGCCGGGCTGGTCTGGCTGATCTTCGGACTGGCCCGCACCGGCCGCGCCCGTCTTGCACCGGTCGCGGTCCCCGCCTGGATCGGGGCGGCCTACTGGTTCACCTCCTCGACGTCCTTCGCCAACCCGGCCGTGACGATCGGCCGGGCCTTCACCGACACCTTCGCCGGTATCGCGCCCGCCTCCGTCCCGGCCTTCCTCGCCGCACAGCTCGCCGGCGCCGGGATCGGCCTGCTCCTGGTCGCCGCCGTCTTCGGCCGCTCCGTCCCTTACGACGGCCGGCCTGACCCCCTACCTGCCTCCCGATCCGGCTCCCGACCCGCCGAAGAAAGCGCCCTGACCTGATGAACACGCCTGCCCCCGGCCTCCCCGAACCTGCCGTGCCGTCCGTGCTTTTCGTGTGCGTGCACAATGCCGGCCGCTCCCAGATGGCCGCCGCTTTCCTCACCCACGCGGCCGGCGGCCGCGTGCAGGTCCGCTCGGCCGGCTCCACCCCGGCGGACGCGGTCAACCCGAGCGTCGTGGAAGCCATGCGCGAGGTCGGCATCGACATCTCCGCAGAGACCCCCAAGGTCCTCACCGTCGAGGCGGTGCACGCCTCGGACGTGGTGATCACCATGGGCTGCGGAGACACCTGCCCGGTCTTCCCCGGCAAGCGCTACCTGGACTGGACGCTGGACGACCCCGCCGGGCAGGGCGTCGACGCCGTACGGCCGATCCGCGACGAGATCGGCCGGCGCGTCACCGTCCTCCTCGCCGACCTCGGCATTCCCGCGACGGCATGAATGCCCCCGGGGCTGTACGTGTCACACCGCCGGCCGGTCGGACCGCGGGCGGGGACGCTGCCACCAGCAGCCGCGCCCGAGGTACTCGGTGACCCGCCAGAGGCGGACGCCCGCTCCTCATCCACCCCGAACACCCCCACCCGAAGCAACACCCCGGCCGTACATCCCCCTGACCGGTCCCGCCCCACCGGCCGGTGGCGACGTGCGCCCCGTCGCGGGTCGGCCGCGCACTTCCCCGCGCCCCCATGGGGCACCGCCCGCCGCAGAGGACACGCGTCCGGGAACGGATCGCCCGTACGCGGGCCGCCCTGCCAGGCGACCTTCCAGCGGAGGAGTCAGCGACGCGCGAGTGCGGCGCGGAATTCCTCGGTGGTCGTCAGGATGGAGTCCCCGGCGAAGCTCAACGCCGCCAGAGACCGCTCGGCGGCCTCGACATTGCCCGCCCCGCAGGCATCGGTGATCACCACCGGGATGTAGCCCAGGTCCGCCGCGTGACGGGCGGTTGGTTCGATGCCGATCTCCATGGCGGCGCCGACGACAGCCACCGTCGTGATTCCGCAGTCCCGCAGGGCGATGTCGAGCCATGTGCCCTCGAAGGCCGACATCGTGATCTTGTCCAGAACCGCGTCGCGCCCCGCCGGCCGCAGCTCGGGGACGATCTGGCTCTGCGCCGCGTCCGGCGGGAAGGGCGAAACCACCTCGGCCGCGCTCTCGGTTCGCTGCCAGCCGCGCCACATCCGCAGTTGGGAGGCGCCCATCAGCTCGACGGGAAGGGTGATGTGGCGCAGGAAGAACGTACGGACCCCGGCGGCTCGGGCGGCCTCGACCACGGCCGCCGCCCGGCCGATGACGCGGTCGCGGTCGCTGATCTGGTCCAGGACGCCGACCTGCATGTCGTACACCAGCAGGGCCAGTCGCGGCGGATCGCACGCCTCCTGAAGAGAACGCGGTACGCCGAGGCCATTTCGCTCATCCACAGGCGTGAGGCTACCCCGCTCCCCCTGCCGCGATCACGCCCACGCGCGGAGCGCACCGGACCCGTGTGCCCCCGGATCGCACCCCCTCAGCGCCGGGCAGCCGGCCGCCGGCCCGTACCGGCGGACGGACAGGCTTTTGCCGGGCAGACCCCACATATGTCATCGTGTGAAGACATCATATGATGACAAGCTTGGGGAGAATGTCGATGCCTGCCCGACACGTAGGGCCTGACCTGCGGCAGCGTGCGTTGGTTCCGGTGCTGGTCTTCCTCGGCACCGTGGTCGCGGTGATCAGCAGCCTGGGGGCTCCGCTGGTGCCGACCATCGCCGCCGTGGACCATGTGTCGCTGGCCGACGCGCAGTGGTCGCTCACGATCACGCTGCTGGTCGGATCGGTCGCCACCCCCGTGATGGGACGCCTGGGCGACGGACCGCACCGGCGGCGGGTGGTGCTGGGGGCGATCGCGGTGGTGCTGGCCGGCAGTGTGCTGGCGGCGCTGCCGCTGGGGTTCGGCTTCCTGGTCGCCGGGCGCGGGCTGCAAGGGGTCGGCCTCGGGCTGATCCCGCTGGCCATCGCCACCGCACGCGACGTGCTGCCGCCCGAGCGGTCACGCCCTGCGGTGGCGCTGCTCTCCATCACCACCGTGGCCGGTGTCGGCCTCGGCTACCCGCTCACCGGCCTGATCACCGAGTCGATGGGCGTCCACGCGGGCTTCTGGTTCGGGGCGATCATCAGCGGTCTCGCCCTGCTGGCCGCCGCGCTGGTCGTGCCCAAGGTGGGCGGACGGGAGAAGCGGCCGCTGGACGCCCCGGGGGCGGCGCTGCTCGCCGTCGGGCTGGCCTCGCTGCTGCTCGCGCTGAGCGAGGGCGAGGTCTGGGGCTGGACGTCGGCACGGGTGCTGGGCCTGGCCCTGTTCGCGCTGGCGCTGCTGGTCGGCTGGAGCTTCCACGAGCTGCGTACCGCGCACCCGCTGGTGGACCTGCGGACGCTGCGCAACCGGTCGGTGCTGACGGCCAACGTCGCCGGGCTGATAGCCGGCGTGGCGATGTACATGCTGATGTCGATGGTCACCCGCTTCGTGCAGACCCCGAGCGCCACCGGCTACGGCTTCGGCACCTCGGTGCTGGTCACCGGGCTGGTGCTGCTGCCCTTCTCCGCCGCGAGCGTGGCCTCCAGCAAGCTGGTGCCGCTGCTGGCCCGGCGGACCTCCACGGCGATGGTGCTGCCGATCGGCTGCGGGATCTCGCTCCTGTCGATGGTGGTGTTCCTCTTCGCCCGGGGCAGCCTGTGGGAGCTGTTCGCGGTCATGGGCATCGCCGGACTCGGCGTCGGCTGCACCTTCGCCGTGATGCCGGGACTGATCGTCAACGCCGTGCCCGCGCACGAGACCGGCAGCGCCATCAGCTTCAACCAGGTGCTGCGCACCATCGGCTACACCACCGGCAGCGTACTGAGCGCCGTCGTCCTGGAGGCGCACACCGCCTCCGGTCAACTGCTGCCGGCCAACAGCGGCTACGAGGCGGCCGCCTGGCTGGGGTGTGCGATCTGGGTGGTCACCGGTGTCATTACGATCGTCCTGCCGCGGCGCTTCGCCGCGGCGCGGCGCCCCGTGACCCCCGTGACCGTGGACGAGGAAATCCTGATGGACGAGAGCATCGCCGACGCGCAGACCGCCGAGGACAGTGCCCACCCGGCGCCGGGCCGCCGGTCCGGCCGGTGAACCCCGGCAGACGGCGGGACTCCGCCCGCAGCCGGCAACTGCTGCTGGAAGCGGCGGCCGCCCTTTTCGCCGAACGCGGCTTCGACCGCAGCACGACCAGGGAGATCGGCGAGCGCGCCGGCGTCGACCCGGCCCTGATCGCCCGCTACTTCGGCGGCAAGGCTCAGCTCTACATCGCCGTGCTCGACCTCGACCGGGCCAGCGCCAGGCCCGCCGACCTGCTGGAACCCGAACGCAACCTGATGCTGGTGGGCCGCGTCGACCAGCGCGGCCCGGGTCCGGTCTTCCGGGCCGCGGTCGCCCCTCTGGAAGACCCGGAAGTACAGGCCGCCGCCGTGGGCCAGCTGCACTGGCGGCTGGTGGACCCGCTGCGCGAGCGCTTCACCCGTGAGGGCCTGGACCGCCCGCAGCTGCGGGCGGAACTCGCGGTGGCCGCCTTCGTCGGTATCGTCCTGTCCCGACACGGCGGCGCCTTCAGCGCGCTGGCCGAGGCCGACACGGACGAGGTCGTCCGCCTGGTGCTCGACATGCTCGGCCAGGGCCGCTGAGCGGGCGGCCGGACACCGGCCCCTGGCGGCTGGACCAACGGTCCCCCGACTGCTGGACCACCGGTTCCCGACGCCCCGGGGAGGTACGGCTTCCCGCGTGCGGACCGCTGCCCGCCGCCTGCCGCGCGGGCGCGGTCCCCGATGACGGTCCGCAATGACCGTCCGGTGTCTTGACGGCCGTGCCTCCCGCTCCTACGGTGAGCCCGCTGAGAGCGCTCTCTCGCCTGATTCCGGGGCTGTCGCGCACAGCGCCCGCGCCGCCCCGCCCCGTACCTCCCGACACGCACCACCGTTTCTCAGGAGAGTGAGCGATGGAGCAGCACCGGAAGGCCCGCCGGACCCTGGTCGCGTCGATCACGGCCCTGCTCGCCGCCGCGGCGGTGGCGCTGGCGCCGGGTTCGGCGCAGGCGGTCAGCACCTGGCACACCGGCAGCGGTCGGCCCGCGCTCGCGGACTCCGGCGGCCGGCTGTACGTGGCCTGGGCCGGATCGAGCGGGACCGCCGCCGCCAAGGAGCTGGTCGTCGGGTACTCGACGGACAGCGGCGCCGACATCGTCAAGCTCGACAGCACCGAGCGGGTGCCGCAGGGCGAGGGCGCGGCGATCGACGGCGACGGGACCGGCGCCTTCGTCGCCTGGCCGGCCGGTGACAACGCGGACACGCTGACCGCGTTCCACACCAGCGGCACGGGGAAGACCTGCCGGACCGCGTTCACCGGAGTCGTCAGCCACCACGCCCCGGCGCTGGCCGACGACCCGGCCGGGCACCGCTACCTCGCCTGGACCGATCCGCAGGGGCGGCTCAACGTGGGCCGCCTGGACAGCGGTTCCTGCGCCACCGCACACACGATGTCGCTCGTGGACCGGCACACCTTCGCCGACACCAGCCCGGCCGGGCCGGCCCTGATGTGGGACGACAGCGGCAGCAGCAACCTGGGCCTGGTGATCGCCTGGACCGGCTCCGACCCGGCGCACACCGTGGAGGTGGCCACCTACGACGACATCATCGGCGGCCTGACCCACCGCTCGTCGGTGGTGTCCGCGGTCGGCGCCGACCAGGGCCCAGGGCTCGCCTCGGCCGACAGCGACATCTACACGGCCTTCCGCGGCACCGACGGCGGCTTCCACCTCGCCTATTCCGAGGGCTGCATCCCGAGCTGCTTCCACGACGCCGGCTTCTTCAACCCGCCGATCACCGGCGGGGTCGGCATGTCGGGCCGCGCGCGGGCGGCGACGCGCTGGGCGTACTTCGATCAGAGCGGCCACCTGGTCATCGACCACTTCTGAGCGGCTACGGGCGGCCTGTCCGACGCTACGAGTCCGGCGGTACGACGTCCGGCGGTAGGTGCGGGCCCGCCCTGCGGCCTGCCCGGCGGTCTGGACGAGGCCTGGAGCGGGCCGGACACGGCCGGGACCACCTCCGGAAGGTCCGGCCCTCGCCCGGCGGACCGCCGTCCGCCGGGCGGCCGGGGCGTGCGAGTGCCGATCCGCCCGAATGCACCCCGAGGGCCCGGGTAGGAGGCGAACCACATCTCGTCCTTACGGGGGTCTCATGTCCGCCCTTCAACGTCCTGCCGGCCCTCCCGGCCCGCGGACCGGCGATGTCCTCGACGGCCGGTACCGGTTGGACGAGATCCTGGGCACCGGCGGCACCGCCGATGTCTTCCGGGCCGCCGATCTGCGGCTGCGCCGGGAGGTCGCGGTCAAGGTGTTCCGGCCGGGCGCCACCGCGGTCTCCGCCGACCGGTTCTGCGAAGAGGCCATCCTGCTGGGCCGGCTGACGCATCCGGCGCTGCTCGCGGTCTACGACACCGGCCGCTACCTCGGCGGCGCCTACGTGGTGATGCACCTGGTGAACGGCATCACCTTGCGGGAGCGCATCCACGGCGGGGCCCCGCTGACCGACGCCGACGTGGCGCGGCTGGGCGAACAACTGGCCCTCGCGCTGGCGCACGCCCACGCGGCCGGGATCGTCCACCGGGACGTGAAGCCGTCCAACGTCCTCCTCGGGCCCGGCGACACCCCGTATCTGGCCGACTTCGGGATCTCCCGGCTCATCGACGAGCCGACCCGCGCCGAGCCCGGCACGGTGGTCGGCACGGTGCCGTATCTGGCCCCGGAACAGGTTCTCGGCAGAGGGTCCAGTCCGGCCAGCGACATCTACTCGCTGGGACTGGTCCTGCTCGAAGCGGTGAAGGGCGAGAAGGAGTACCAGGGGGCACCGCTGGAGGCGGGTGCGGCCCGGCTGCTCCGGTCGCCGGAGATCCCGCGGTGGCTCTCGCCGGAGCTGGCGCACGTCGTCGAGGCGATGACCCGCGGCGAGCACCGGGCGCGACCCGACGCCCGCAGCTGCGCCGAACTGCTGCACCGGGCGGCCGCCTCCCGTCCACCGCGGGCGCGCGCCGCCACGGACGTCCCCACCCAGCCCAGCCGGACCGTCATCCGTGGCGCTGTCGCGCGCCCGGGTCGCCGGCGGAGCGCGCTGGTCGTCGGCCTGACCGCCGTCGTGGTACTGGGCGCGACGGGGGCGACGCTGCTGGCCATGGACGGCAGCCCGGCCGCCCCGGACGCGGGCACCCATCGCTCCGCCCCGGCCGGTGCGACGGCCGCCCCGACCACGCCGCCCGGCACCCCGGTCAGCGCGGCGCGGACCGGCTCTCCCGCCGCCGGCGCGCCCTCGGCCCGGCCGAGACATCCCGTCGCGCGGAAACAGTCCCACCCGGCCGCCCACCCGGCCCCGCCCGCGGCGCCCGGTCAGCAGAGTCCTCCGGGCAAGAAGAAGGCACCCGCACCCGCGGCCCGGGGAGCCGCGCCGCCGCATCCGGCCGCGCGGACTGACAAATGATCACGCTGTGGTTTCGCGGAGCCACCAAATGAGTGAGGCCGGGGGCAGACCACGGCTGTCCACCGCCGGGTGCACCGTCGTGGCCGGCCCGCCACGGAGCCCCGTCCGCAAGCGCCACAGCACCCGTCGACCAGCTGCCGGTGATCCCGCAGGGGATGATCATTTGTCGGACACGGCTCAGTAGCTGTCGTAGCTGGGCTTGCCGTTCGGCCGGTAGACGCCGACGATCGTGCCGCCCTTCGTCGTCGAGACGCTGACCGGCTCCAGCGCGGTGGGGATCGCTCCGTCGGCGAACAGCCGCTTGCCGGTGCCGACGATCACCGGATGGATGGTCAGCCGGTACTCGTCGACGAGGCCGTGCCGGATGAGGGTCTGGGCGAGGTCGCCACTGCCCACGACGTTGATGTCGCCGCCGTCGGTCGTCTTCAGCTCGCGTACGGCATCGACGGTGTCGCCCTCCAGCAGCGTGGAATTCCGCCACTCGACGGATGTCAGGGTCCGGGACGCGACGTATTTGTGCATGCTGTTCATCCGGCTGGTGAACGGGTTGCCGGGATCGGCGGTCGGCCAGTACGACGCGAAGATCTCGTACGTCCTGCGGCCCAGCAGCATCGCGTCGGACCCGTCGTACCAGCCGGCGATGGCCGTGCCGACCTCGTCGTCGGACACCGGCTTCTGCCAGCCGCCGTGGTCGAAGCCGCCCTGAGCGTCCTCGTCCGTACCGCCCGGCGCCTGCATGACGCCGTCCAGCGTCAGGAACGTGCAAATGATGATCTCGCGCACGGTGCGCTCCCTTCGTCGACGGATAGACCGCACACCCGCCGGAAACTCATCGGCGGACTCGTCGTGGATCCCGCCCGCCGGTCCGCTGTGACCAGCGTCACGGCGAATCGGATATTTGTCGTGGAATGGGACAAGTGGGCACTTGGTTGAAACACGAACCAACGCCGTCCCCAAGGAGAACGCCATGGGCCTGTTCAACCGCAAGACCGAGACCGTCGCCCCCGCTGCCGCAGCCACGGCAACGGCTGTCGCCGCCCCGGAGCTGGCGCACCTGACCGGTGACTACGCCATCGACACCTCGCACAGCGAGATCGGCTTCTCGGCGCGGCACGCGATGGTGACGACCATCCGCGGTCGCTTCACCGACTACGAAGGCACGCTGCGCCTCGACGGCGGCAACCCCTCCGCCTCCAGCGCCGCGCTCACCATCAAGGTCGCCAGCATCGACACCGCGCTCGGCGCGCGCGACGAGCACCTCCGCAACGGTGACTTCTTCGCGGCGGACGAATTCCCCGAGATCACCTTCCGCAGCACCAGCGCCGAGCAGGTCGACGCCGAGACCTACCGGATGCACGGTGACCTCACCGTCAAGGGGACCACCCGGCCGGTCGCGATCGACCTGACGCTCAACGGCCAGGTGACCGACCCGTACGGCAACGTCCGCGTCGGCTTCGACGGCTCCGCCACCGTCAGCCGCAGTGACTGGGGCCTGACCTACAACGCGGCCCTCGAAGGCGGTGGCGTCCTGATCAGCGACAAGGTCAAGCTCACCTTCGACATCTCCGCGGTCAAGCAGGTCTGACCCCGCCTCGCGGAAGAGGATCCGGCCGGGCGGCGGCGCGTACCAGCGCCGCCGCCCGGCCGCGTGCCGCCGCCGGCGGCCTACCGGGCTCGGACGGGTGCGTCCGGCCCTTTTCGGCTTTCCCCCGGGCGATGTCCCGGGGGGCATAGGGTCGTCGGTGGATGGCTGACTGGCGAGGGCCGGGCGGGGGCGTTGTGGTGGGCGTGGAGTTGGTGGTCGGGTACCTGGTCGCGTGGGCGGTGCGGAAGGCGCGTCGGGTGGCGGGTCGGGCGGACGCCGAAGTGGACACGGTGCTGGACGCCGGGATGGACCGTCTGCACGAGGTCGTGGCGGCCCGGCTGGGTACGGATCCGGCGCTGGAGCAGGCGGTCGCCGAGGCGGCGTCGGCCCGGGAGGC
Source organism: Streptomyces sp. NBC_00433 (assembly GCA_036015235.1). NCBI lineage: Bacteria > Bacillati > Actinomycetota > Actinomycetes > Kitasatosporales > Streptomycetaceae > Streptomyces > Streptomyces sp. NBC_00433. Next base: position 1,124,208 of record CP107926.1, read on the forward strand.
GGTGTCGGGACGCACCCGGACCCGCCTGCGACTGGCGCTGGAGGAGGCCGTCGAGCAGGACGCCGCGTTCGCGCGGACGTTGGAGCATGCCGTGGCGGGAGTGGTGGGCGCCGCGGAGTCGGCCGGGCCGGGGGCGCTCGCGGTGTACGGGAACACCTTCGGCGGGCCGGTCGCCTTCCAGGCCGGTGACCACAACACGCAGACCAACACCTTCGGGTCCTGACCGTGGCAGGCGACGTCTTCAGCGGGCCCACCGCCTTCCAGACCGGCGACGGCAACACCCAGCACAACCACTTTCACAGCGCCGGGCGCCCGGTGATCCCGCTTCCGTACCAGGTGGGTGTGATCCCGCCGCGGGCGCAGTCGTTCACGGGGCGCGCGGAGGCCGCCCGGCTGCGGGAGGCGGCGTCCGGCGGAGGGGCGGCGGTGCCGTGCCAGGTGCTGACCGGGATGGGCGGGGTCGGCAAGACCCAGCTGGCCGCCGACCACGCGCGTTCCGCGTGGGCGAAGGGCGAGGTGGACCTGCTGGTGTGGGTGACCGCGGTGGACCGGACCTCGGCGGTCGCGGGGCTGGGACGCGCGGGTTCGGACATGGCGGGCGCGGACCCGTCGGATCCGCAGGCCGCGGCCGAGGCGTTCCTGGCGTGGCTGGAGCCCAAAGCCGGTCAGGAGCCGTGCCGGTGGCTGGTCGTCCTGGACGATGTCGCCGACCCGGCGGACCTGAGGGGCCTGTGGCCGCCGGAGAGCCCCACGGGCCGGACGCTCGTCACCACGCGGCGCAGGGACGCGGCCCTGACCGGCACCGGGCGGTCCCGGATCGAGGTCGGGCTGTTCACGCGGGACGAGGCGACGGATTACCTGGCGTCCGCGCTCGCTGCCGGCGGACGTACGGAACCGGACGACCAGCTCGCCGCCCTCGCCGTCGACCTGGGCTGCCTGCCACTGGCGTTGTCGCAGGCGGTGGCCTACCTGGCCGATCAGGCGCTGGGCATCGCCGGCTACCGGGCCCTGCTGGCCGACCGCACCCGTACCCTCACCGAGGCGGTGCCGGGTCCGGGCAGGCTGCCCGACGACCAGCGCACCTCCGTGGGGGCGGCCTGGTCCCTCTCGGTGGACCTGGCCGACCGTCAGGACCCGCCCGGCTTCGCCCGGCCGCTGCTCACCCTGGCCGCCATGCTCGACCCCAACGGCATTCCCGCCGCGGTCCTCAGCTCCCGACCCGTCCGCGAACTCCTCGCCGCGGCCGCCGAGCGGCCCGAGCCGGCCCCGCAACAGCGACGGTGGCGGCGCCGGCAGAGCACGGCTCCTGCGCCGGCGGCGACCGAAGAGCAGGTTCACCGGGCGCTGCGGGTCCTGGACCGGCTCAGCCTGGTCGACGACAGCCCCGGAACGACCCACCGGCCCGTACGCGTCCACTCCCTCGTCCAGCGCACCGCCCGCGACTCCCTCAACCCCGGCGAGCACACGGCCTACGCCCTCGTCGCCGCCGACGCCCTGCTGGCCGCGTGGCCCGAGACCGAACGGGACGCCGACCTCGCCCAGACCCTCCGCGCCAACACCGCCACCCTGGCCGCCCGCACCGGCCCCACCGGGTGCCTGCACCTGCCGAACACCCACAAGGTGCTCTTCGTGGCCGGTCGCAGCCTGGGGGCGTCGGGCCAGGTCACCGCCGCCGTCACGTACTTCCGGAACCTGGCGGACAGCACCCTCACCGGCCTCGGCCCCGAGCATCCCGACACCCTCACCGCACGCGGCGACCTCGCCTTGTGGCAGGGCCGCGCGGGCGACGCGGCAGGCGCCGTATCGGCGTTCACCGAACTGCTCGCCGACCAGGGACGGGTACTGGGCCACGGCCACATCGACACCCTCACCACCCGCCACCGCCTCGCCGACTGGCGGGGGGAGGCCGGTGACGCCGCCGGTGCCGTGTCCGCGTACGCCGAACTGCTGGACGTCTACGAGCGGGTGCTGGGCCCCGACCACCCCGGCAGCCTGGAGACCCGCCGCACCATCGCCTACTGGCAGGGCGAGGCGGGTGACGCGACCGGCGCCGTAGCCGCGTACGCCGAACTGCTCACCGACCGCACACGGGTACTGGGCCCCGACCACCCCCACACCCTCGAAACACGCCACGCCATCGCCCACTGGCAAGGGAAGGCGGGTGACCCGGCCGGAGCCGTAACCGCGTACGCCGAACTCCTCGCCGACCGGGAACGCGTACTGGGACCCGACCACCCCCACACCCTGGAGACCCGCCACGCCATCGCCCACTGGCAGGGCGAGACAGGCGATTCGGCCAGCGCCGTAACAGCGTTCGCCGAACTGCTGACCGACGTGGTGCGGGTGCTGGGCCCCGACCACCCCGGCGCTCTGGTGACCCGCCACAACCTCGCCCACCGGCGGGGCGAGTCGGGTGACGCGACCGGCGCCGTAGCCGCGTTCTCGGAACTGCTCGCCGACCGGGCGCGCGTACTGGGCCCCGACCACCCGCACACCCGGGAAACCCGCCGCAACCTCATGCACTGGCGTGAACGGAGCGGCGAGGGCCCGGACGCACCGGGCTGACCCGTTCCCCGTCGGAGGCGGATCAGGTCGTAGTGGCGAGTTCGATGAGGTGGCGGGCCGTGCGGGCAGGTTCGACGGTCTGGTGCAGGTGCTCGCCGGGCAGGTGCGCCACACGCCAGCCGCGCTCGCGGGCCTCGGCGGCGAGGTCGTCGTACGGAGGGCCGAACAGCAGGTAGGAGCAGGGGTGGTCGTCCCAGCCGTCGGGCACCGGGATGCGCTGCTCGTAGTAGGACAGCGGCAGGGTGGGCTGCTCCTCGACGACCGCCTGCCGCACCGCCGGATCGGAGAACATGGGCGCGACGTCGGCCTCGTCCCACCAGTCGGTCCAGCGCGGCAGCCTGCCGTCGACGGCCATCGGGCGGAGGAATTCCAGCAGTTCGGGCGGGGCGACCGGGGTTGATCCGTGCCGGGCGGGTAGCGCGGCGTCGACGAAGATCGAGCCGGCCACCGGATGGTCGAGGCCCGCGCGGATCGTCGGGAGGAACAGGCCCGCGTTGCTGTGTGCGACCAGGGTGACGGGGCTGCCGGCCGGGACCTGCCGGAGGTCGTCGCGGACGGCCTCGGCGATACGCGGCCAGAACGGCGGAGCGCCGGCCCCTATGTGAAGCAGCGAAGGGACCCGCACCTGGTATCCCGCCGCCGCCAGGTGTTCGGCCACGGAGTGCCAGGTCGAGGGGCCCACGGACGGACTGTGCACGAGAACGAAGATCGGCTGCATGTGTCGATCCTGCCGCGCACTCCACCGCAGGCGTGCGCGGCTCGGCTGAGAGCTGAACGGCCGCGCGGCAGCTCTGCCTGGTGACCACACGGGCATTGCCCGCCCCCATTCGCCGCAGCACCGGACGTACCTCACCACGGCCGTAACCGCGCTTGTCCGCTGAACACGGCCCGACGTCCGCACCGAGGTTTCCCGCTGGTCGGGACAGGGAGGGACGGGCATCGTAGGCTTCGGCCATGGAGAGTCTGGGGGCGACCGATCCGGCATCGGTCGGGGGGTATTCGCTGTTCGCGCGGCTGGGCGCCGGAGGCATGGGGCAGGTCTATCTGGCGCGGACCCGGGCCGGGCGGCCGCTCGCGCTGAAGACCGTGCGGTCCGAGTTCGGGCTCGATCCCGCTTTCGGGGAGCGCTTCGCCCGTGAGATCCGGCACGCCGACCGGGTGCGCTCGCCGTGGACCGTCACGGTGGTCGACTTCTCGCCGGCGGGCGCCCGCCCGCAGTGGCTGGCCACCGAGTACGTGGCCGCGCCGTCGCTGGCCGACTGGGTGGCCGGGCAGGGGCCGTTGCCCGCCGAGAGCCTGGCGGCACTGGCCGGCGAGCTGTGCGGGGCGCTGCACGCGGTGCACCAGGAGGGCCTGGCCCATCGGGACGTCAAGCCGTCCAACGTGCTGCTGTCGGGCACCCGGCCGCTGCTCATCGACTTCGGCATCGCCCGCGCCGCGGAGGACTCCCGGCACACCAGCACCGGCGGGGTCATCGGCTCGCCGGGATACATGGCGCCCGAGCAGGCCACCGCGGGCATGTCGGCGGAGCCCGGCGACATCTTCGCGCTCGGCGCCGTCCTGGTGTACGCGGCCACCGGACGCGGCCCGTTCAACCGGCTCGGCGAGACCCCCTCCGCGGCGGCGCTGCTCTACCGGGTGGTCCACGAGGAGCCCGATCTGGCGGGGGTCCCCGAGTCGCTGCAGCCGCTCGTACGGGCCTGCCTGGCCAAGCGGCCCGAGGACCGTCCGACGGCCCTGGCCGCCGCGGAACTGCTGGCGGAAGCGGACCGCTCGTCCGGGCTCTGGGCGACACGCCGGCCTCCGGGCCTGGCCGCGGAACTGGCGGCGCGTGAGGCCGCCATGCGGGCGGCGCTGGGCGAAGAGGCCGCGGTGTCCCTGACCCATCCCGTCACGACCCTGGACTCCGGCTCCGGTTCCGGCAATTCCCCGGCCGACCCGCCGGTCCCCTCCCCCGACACCGTGACGCGGACCTCGCCGGCCCCCCGCAAGGAACCCGCGCCGGCACCCGTTCCCGCTCCCAGTCCGGTTCCCGGTCCAGGTCCAGGTCCCGATCCCGCTCCGCGGGACGACAGCGACGGCGAGGATCCGGCCGACCGGGACGCAGCACCGCCCCCACCGCGGCCGGCCAGGCGCCGTATCGTGCCGATCGCCGTGGCGGGCGGCCTGGCCGCGGCGACGCTGGTCGGGCTGCTGGCCTACAACCTGCTGGACTCCGGCTCGGACGACGGCGGTTCGAGCGGCGGCAGCGGCACCTCGACCACACCGGCCAACGGCGCGAACGCCGATCCGAACGCGCTGCCCGCCTCCTGGGTGGGCACCTGGGCCGGGACCGGCCCGGGCAACCCGAACGGCAACTACTCCATGGCGGAGTACACCGACAACTACAGGATCACCCTCACCTTGCACGCGGGCAGGCTCGGCGAAGTGGTCGGCCGTCAGGTGAGCAGCATCCACGATCAGCAGACCGGCGAGAACGTCGGCTGCACGGAGGACCTGGTGCTGAAGGCGGTGAACCCCGGAAGCCTGCAGTTCGCCGCGCGGGCTCCGCACCCCACGGACGCCACCTCCTCGCATGTCTGCAAGCCCGGCAAGACCTACGAGCTGCACAAGCCCGACGCCACCCTCGACCTCCTGCCCGGCTCCCAGGACCTCGGCGCCCCGACGAGCCTCACCCGGCAGACGGGGCCGTGAGGCAGCGGCCTGAGCCGGGGAGACCGATGCGCCGATTCCCCACGGTGTGCGCTGCCCGGCTTCGGCAACCCGGAGGGCGGGCACGGGGGCGACGGAAGGGAAGGCACGAACAATGACTGCGACGCTGATCACCCGGGCGAACAAGGGCCTGGGCTTCGAGACCGCCCGCCGCCTCGTGGCCGCGGGCCACACCGTCTACGGCGCGACCTCGCGAACCCCGAGTCCCCCACGCACTTCTACCCCGACATCGCCTACCCGTCCTCGAAGGCCGCCGTCATCATGCTCACCGTCCAGTACTCCAAGGCCTATCCCCACGTCGGGATCAACGGAGCCGGGCGGACGCCGAGGTCGATCAGGTGCTGGACGCGGGGATGGAGCGGCTGCACGAGGTGGTGGCGGCCCGGCTTGGCTCGGATCCGGCGTGGGGGCAGGCCATGGGTCAGGCAGCGTCGGGGCAGGCGGCCGTGACGGATCGCACCAGGTTGCGGCTGCGGCTGGCGTTGGAGGAGGAGGCCGAACGCGATGCCGCCTTCCGGCGGATGCTGGACGAGGCGGTGACCGCGGTGCGGGCCGCTGCCACAGATGCCGGGCCCGGTGCGCGCGCGCTGTACGGGAACACCTTCAACGGACCGACGGCGTTCCAGATCGGCGACCACAACGTCCAGAACAACACGTTCGGTTCGTGACCCATGGCCGACCACATTCACAACGGTTCGGCCGCCGGACAGCTCGGCAGCAACAACACGCAGAACAACTACTTCCACGGCGCCCAGCCGCCGCAGGCGAGGTGGCCGTACCAGGTGGGGGTGATCCCGCCGAGAGTCGGCGCGTTCCAGGAACGAGACGAGCGGGCACGGCTGCATCAGGCGCTCGCCGGTGGCCGGACGCCCGTGCCCGGTCGTACGGCTCCGGAGCCGGGCACCGGGCAGATCCTGCTGTCGGGGATGGGCGGGGTCGGCAAGACCCAGCTCGCAGCCGACTACGCCCACACGGCATGGGCCACCGGTGAGCTGGACCTCCTGGTGTGGGTGTCCGCGGTGGACCGGGCCTCGCTGGTGGCGGGGCTGGGGAGCGCCGGCGTACAGGTGTCGGGCGCCGACGGGGGCGATCCGCTGGCCGCGGCCGAGGCGTTCGTGGCGTGGCTCCAGGCCAAGGCCGGGCGGGACCCGTGCCGGTGGCTGGTCGTGCTGGACGACGTCTCCGATCCGTCGGACCTGGAGGGACTGTGGCCCCCGTACAGCCCGACCGGACGCGCACTGATCACCACCCGGCGGCGGGACGCGGCCTTCACGCACGACGGCCGGACGCGCCGCGGTCACCGCGACGGACGTCAACGGTGCCCTGCGCGTGCTGCACCGCCTCAGCCTCGTCGACCGCACCCGCCAAGATCCCTACCGCACCGTGCGCGTCCACGCCCTCATCCAGCGCGCCGTCCGAGAGACCCTCACCCCTGACCTCTTCGAACGGACCGCACGCAGCGCCGCCGACGCCCTGACGGCCGCCTGGCCCGAGGTCGAACGCGACACCACCCTCTGCCAGGCCCTACGCACCTGCACCACCACCCTGATCACCTGGGCAGGGCCCGACCTGCACCGCCCCCACGCCCACGGTGTGCTGTCCCGGAGCGGCCGCAGCCTCGGCGAGACCGGTCAGGTCACCGCAGCGATCACCTACCACCGGCACCTGGTCGAAACCACGACCGAGCATCTCGGCCCCCGCCACCCCCACGCCCTCGACGCCCGCCACAGCCTCGCCTACTGGCGGCGGCAGACGGGAGATGCGGCCGCACCGTCCTCGCAGGATGGGTGAGCAGCCGCGGGCCGGGACGTGGCCCGGGGACGCCGGCAAGAGCGGCTCCGGTCCCGGCGATCGACCGTCGCGAGCGAGGGAAGTCTCCATGCGTGCACATATACCGGCTGCTGCAAGTATTATGTGCCGGGTAGCACCAGGCCAGGCGTCCGCGGCCTCGCGCACCGTCCGGCATTGCCACGACTTCGGAGACCTTTCATGTCCAAGCTGTTCGAGCCGTACACCCTGCGGTCGCTGACCGTGCGCAACCGCGTCTGGATGGCTTCCATGTGCCAGTACAGCGCCGCGCCCACGGGGCCGGGGACCGGTACGGCGAACGACTGGCACTTCAGCCACCTCGCCGCGCGGGCGGCCGGCGGCACAGGACTGATCATCACCGAGGCCACCGCGGTCAGCCCCGAGGGCCGGATCACCCCCTACGACCTCGGCATCTGGAACGACACGCAGGTCGACGCGTTCAAGCGCGTGACGGCGTTCCTCAAGGAACAGGGAACCGTGCCGGGCATCCAGCTCGCGCACGCCGGCCGCAAGGCGTCCACCGAGCGGACCTGGGTGGACCGCGGCGCGCCGATCCCGCCCGGCGCACCGCTCGGATGGACCCCGGCCGGCCCCAGCGCCGTCCCCTTCGGCACCGCCTCGACCGTGCCGCAGGAACTGACCGGGGACGGCATCCGCCGGATCGTCGCGGAGTTCGCCGACGCGGCCGGCAGGGCGCGTGCCGCCGGCTTCGAGGTCGTGGAGATCCACGGCGCCCACGGCTACCTGCTCCACCAGTTCCTCTCGCCCTACACCAACCGCCGCACCGACGCGTACGGCGGCTCCTTCGAGAACCGCACCCGGCTCGCGCTGGAGGTGGTCGAGGCGGTGCGCGCCGTGTGGCCGCAGGACCTGCCGGTCTTCTTCCGTGTCTCGGCGACGGACTGGCTCAGCGAGAACACGGACGACGACCGTGAGGGCTGGACGGCCGAGGACACCGTGGCCTTCGCCAAGGAGCTGCACGCCCGCGGGGTGGATCTGATGGACGTCTCCACCGGAGGCAACGCCCCCGACGCCCGCATCCCCGCGGGCCCCGGCTTCCAGGTCCCGTTCGCCGAGCGGGTGCGCAACGAGGCCGGCATGCCGGTCGCCGCCGTCGGCCTGATCACCGAACCGGCCCAGGCCGAGGAGATCGTGGCCTCCGGCCGCGCCGACGCGGTGCTGCTGGCACGGCAGCTCCTGCGGGACCCGTACTGGGCGCGCCACGCCGCCGAGGAGCTCGGCGCACAGCCGTACGTGCCCCAGCCGTATCACCGCTCCTGAGATCGCCGCCGCGACGACCCCGCCCGGGTGCCGCGTCGCGCCGGTGCCAGGCCGTGGGCGACTCGGCGCAGGCGGCCGTCAGACGTTCTCGCGGCAGAAGACGTATGTGCCCGCTGCCAGGGAGAGGGCGGCGAGGGCGAGGCCGACCGCGAGGCCCTCGGCGACGGTGGCCGTGGCGAAGCGGCCCACGAACGCGTCCCGGATGGCGTCCACGAGGTAGCGCAGCGGGGTGAGGCGGGAGACGTCGTTCAGCCAGCCCGGCGCCAGGGACATGGGCAGCAGGATGCCCGACAGCAGGAGCAGCAGCACGGTCGCGATGTTGAGCATCGGTGAGAAGGCCGTCTCGCGCTTGACCACCAGCCCCAGCCCGTAGGAGAGCGAGGAGAGGCTGCAGGTGAGCAGCGCGACGAAGAGCAGGCTCAGGGCGATGCCGGCGAGGGGCGCGCGCAGGCCGAAGACGACCGCGGCCAGGATCAGCACCACGCTCTGCGCCAGCAGCACCGCCACGTCGTGCAGGACGCGGCCCATCAGCAGCGCGAACCGGCTGACCGGCGTGACCCGCATCCGCTCCATCGACCCGGTGCGCCAGTCCGCGATCACCGTGAAGCCGACGAACGCCGCGCCGAACAGGGCGAGCTGGACCAGCAGGCCGGGCACGTACACCTGCCAGGCGCTGCCGGTGCCGCCCTCGTCGGCCCGCAGGACCCGGGACAGCATCGGACCGAAGAAGGCCAGGTAGAGGATCGGCTGCGACAGCCCGATCAGCAGCCAGACGGGGTTGCGGGTGTCCTGCCGCACCTGCCGGCGGAAGATGAGCGAGGTGTCACGCGCGACGGGCACCCAGGGCTCCTTGGTCGGCGGGTTCGGCGGGTTCGGCACGTTCGGCGGGGCTGGTAGGGCTCGCGGCGGCAGGTACGGGCGGCGGGGGCGGCGGGTCTGCGTGCAGGGGGTGGCCGGTCGCGGCCAGGAAGACCTCGTCCAGGCTCGGCCGCGTCAGCTGGATGGACTCCAGCCGCACCCCCGCCCCGCCGAGCGCCTGGACCAGCCCGAACAGCGCCTGCTCGCCGCGCGCCACCGTCAGCCGGAGGGTCCTGTCGTCGGCGGCCAGCGCCAGCACTTCGGGCCGGGCCCGCAGCACCGCCTCGGCGGGGGCCGGGTCGTCCGCGACCTCCACGCTGATCACGTCGCCTGCCACCTTGCGTTTGAGTTCCTCCGGGGTGCCCTCGATGACGATGCGGCCCCGGTCCATCACCAGCACGCGGTCGCACAAGGCGTCCGCCTCCTCCAGGTAGTGGGTCGTCAGGAAGACCGTGGTGCCCCACTCGTCGCGCAACCGCCGCGTGTGGTCCCACAGTTCGCGGCGGCTGTGCGGGTCGAGGCCGGTCGACGGCTCGTCGAGGAAGACCAGCGGCGGGGAGTGCACCAGCCCCAGCCCGATGTCCAGCCGGCGGCGCTGGCCGCCGGAGAGCGTCTGCACCTGCCGGTCGAGCAGGTCGGCGAGGCCCAGCCGCCCCGCCACGGCCGCGGCCTGCTCCCGTGCGGCGGCCCGGGTCATCCGGTACAGCTCGCCCTGGAGCAGCAGTTCCTCGCCGACCAGCGCGTCGGGATGGGCACCGCCGCCCTGCCCGACGTAGCCGATCCGCCTGCGCACACCCGCGGGGTCCCGGCGCAGGTCGGCGCCGGCCACGGTCGCCCGGCCCGACGTGGGCCGCAGCAGCGTCGCCAGCATCCGCAGGGTGGTCGTCTTGCCCGCGCCGTTGGTGCCCAGGAAGCCGACGATCTCACCCGCGCCGACCTCCAGGTCCACCCCGCTGACCGCCTCGACCGTGCGGCCCCGGGTGCGGAAGGTCCGCGCGAGGCCCTCCGCCATGATGATCGCCACGTCCACTCCTCGGTCTGGGGGCGTTCGAAGGGTCCGTACGCCGGCGGGTTCGCCCGCGCGGGACACGTACGCGCAGGGTCCGTACGCGGGACACCTACGCCGGCGGGCTCAGTCCGCCGGCTCCCCGGGCTCCGCTCCCCTGCCGGTGCCGCGCGCCAGCACCGGCAGCTTCCGCCAGGACGCCTCGTCGCCCGGGTCGTCCGGCTGTCCCGCGCAGACGACGTACGAAGCCGGGGCCATGGCCGCGTACCGTCCGGTGACTCCCGCGAGGAAGGCCTCGTGCAGGTCCGCGGGCGCGGGAGCCGCCTGCGGGTCGCCGGTCCAGGCGGCGTATCCGGTCAGCAGCCGGTCCGTTCCCCCCTCGTCCGTTCCGCCCTGGGCAGTGTCGCCCGGCTCCGCTGCCGGCGACGCGACGACCGCCACCGGTCCGGCGCCCGCCGCCGCCGCGGCGGCGGCCAGGACCTCGGCCACCGCGGTGCGCTCCACCCAGCAGCCGTCGATCCGCACCCACTCCGGGCCGCGTCGCGGGGCGCCCAGGCCGGTGGCCGCGGAAGCGTCCGCCAGCTTCAGGTCTTCGGCGGCGGCCGCGACGAGCAGCCGCTCCACTCCCCTGAGCAGGCCCTCCACGTCGCGGCGCGGCAGGACGGCGGGGTCCGCCCACAGCGCGAGGACCAGTTCCCCCGCGACCTGGCGGACGCTCAGGTAGGCCGCCACCGGGTAGGACTCGTCGGGAAGTGAGGTCAGGCGGGTGTCGCCGAGGGCCGCGTGCACCTCCGCCAGTGAGCCCGGCGGCGGGGCGGGGAGCGCGGCGGCCGCGGTGTCGAGCGCCGAGAAGTCGTTGTAGACCACGTCGCGGTGGAAGGCCGTGCCGCGCGCCCTGCCCACGCCGTCGATCACCCGCCACAGCTCGTCCGCGTCGAACTGGCTGTAACGGTAGGCGTTGAAGGCCGCCGTGCCGGCCCGCTTGACCACCGTGTCGAAGTGCTCGGCGCGGACGTCGACCGACAGCAGCGCGTCCTGCGCCAGGTTCCCGACGTAGCCGCGCGTCGCACCACGGATGCGGTTGCCGGCGACGGAGGTCACCACGCACCTGTCCTGGCCGGTGCGCAGCGCGGTGCACACCGCGAAGGCCGCCAGCACCACGGTGGAGGGGCCGATGCCCGTCCGCGCCACGACATGGCTGATCGCGAGCGCCGCCGCGCGGGAGCGGAAGGTGGTGCGGCGCCGGCGGCCGGGCGGCGACGGGTCGGGCGGGACGGCGAACATCGCCTGGGGGGCCGCGGCCAGCGTCGCCTGCCAGTACAGCAGCGCCGCGCGGGCCCGCCGGCGCCCGGCCGGTGTGCGCTCCGCGGCGGCCTGGTCCAGCGGCTGGAGCGGCGCGGGGCCGGGAGGCAGGGACGCCGGGTCGGCGAGCAGCGCGGCGAACTGCTCGCCGAGCAGCCTTACCGAGCCGACGTCCACGGCCATGTGCGAGATCACCAGGACCAGCAGGAAGGGCTCACCCGCGCGGGTGGCCACCGCGGCCCGCACCGGCAGCTCGCGGACCAGGTCGCCCTCGCCGCCGGCCAGCATGCGTTCGAGCACCGAGCGCGGGTCGCGGCCCGAGGAGCCGAAGTCGTGGACGGAGACCCGTAGCGTGCCGGCGGCCGCGACGGCCTGCTCCGGCTCTCCACCGGGAGGGTCGACATAGGTGGTGCGCAGCGACTCGTGCCGCGTGAGCAGGGTCGCGAGCGCCTCGGTGACCGCCGTCAGCGAGGTGCCCGCGGGGACGTCGAAGAAGGCCGGCACGGTGGCCGAACCCCGGTCGGCGGGCTTGCGTATCCAGCGCAGGACGTTGGCCTGGCCGAAGGTGAGCGGACCGCTGCGCGAGCGCCCGCCGCCGAAGGCCACCGTCAGCGTGTCGGCGGCGGCCGGTGAGGCGGCGCCCTGGTCCTCCGGGGTGGCTTCGGCGGCGGCCGGCGGGGCGGCGGCCCGGTCCCCCGCGTCCCTTTCCCCGGCGGTGCCTTCCACGGCGGTGCGGTCCACGTCGGCTCCTTGCGGTCCGGCAGGGCGGCGGGTTGCCGGCCCCGGCGGACGGGCTCGGGGCGACACCGACCGTACCGAGCGGCCAGAAAGCCGCCCAGCGGGGAAATCCCTGGTTTCACGGGCCGCTGGGCGGTGCCGGGAAACCCAGGGATTTCCCGCATGCTCCGGCCCGCGGCAGGTGCCTAGCCTCGTCTCGCCCCGCCGCTCCGCCCCGCACCGCGTCCCCTCCCCCCCCTCGTGTCCTGCGCCGCGGCGCAGGACCGCAGCCCGCCGAGGCAGGAACCCCATGGCCATGCGACCCACCGTGCTGGAGCGCGTCGAGGCGTATCTGCCCGCCAGGTCCGTCGACGTCCAGCAGGTCGCGGCCGGCATGGGGCTCAGCCGGCATCAGGCGCGGCTGATGCACCGCGTCCACGGTCTCGACGTCCTGCACGACGATCCCGGCCTGAGCCTTTACGACCTGGTGCTTGAGCCGGCCCGGCGGGTGCTGGCCGCGCTGCCCGACCCGTCGGTGGTGCGGTATCTGCTCTACGCGCACACCATCCAGGAGGTCACCCCCGCGCATGTCGACGCGGCCGCCGACCTCGGCCGCCTGCTGGGCCTGCCCGACGCCGAGTGCTTCGCGCTCACCCAGCAGAACTGCGCGAGCAGCCTGGCCGCGGTGGACGCGGCGGGCGAACTGCTGCGGGCCGACGGCGATCCGCGGGCCAAGGCGCTGGTCGTCACCGGGGAGAAGCCCTTCTCCAAGCTCGCCAGGCTCATCGCCAACACCACGGTCATGGGCGAGGCGTCCGCCGCCTGCCTGGTGGGCCTCGCCCCGCGGGGCAGCGCCGTACGCGGCTACGCGGTGCGCACCGACGGCCGGTTCTGCGAGGGCATCCGGATGACGACGCGGGCCGCCCAGGACTTCGGCGACAGCTACGCCGCCGGTCTCGCCGCGGTGGTCCACGAGGCGCTCGGCCAGGCGGACGTGCGGCTGTCCGACCTCGTCACGATCGTGCCGCACAACGTCAACCGCTCCTCCTGGCTCCGGGTGGCCAAGGAGCTGGGCATCGGCCCGGAGCGGATCCACCTGGACGGCGTGGCCCGCTACGGCCACTGCTTCTGCAGCGACCCGTTCCTCAATCTCGTGGCGCTGCGCGAGCAGCGCGGCCTGGTCGAGGGCGGTCACTACCTGTTCGCCGCCGTCGGCCTGGGCGCGACGTACGCGGCCATGGTGATCGAGCACCTCGGAGGTTAGGAGACCACGTGGAAGGCTCATCAAGCGCGGCCCGCGAGGACGGCCGCTATCTGCGGCGGCTCAAGGCCGCGAGCACCGGGGACGCCGACGCGCGGCTGGTGTTCCTGTGCAATTTCGAGGCCGAGGAGCAGTGGGCGGTCGGCCACACGGGCCTGCCCGCGCCCAGGTTCCCGGTGTCGGCGGCCCTGGTGCGGCGGATGGAGGAGCTGGGCGCGACCCTCGCCGGACCGCGCGACGTCCTGCTGCTGTCCGCGCCGCTGGACGAGGACTTCCGCACGCACGCCCGGAGCGGGGGCGCGGCGCTGCCCGAGGTCCTGGTGCCGGAGCGGGCCGCGGGCAGCGCGTCGACGGCGCAGGCCGTGCTGGACTCGCCGCGCGCGCTGGCCGAGCTGACCCGGCTGGCCGCCGAGGGCGCCTGGCTGATGCCGATGGGGACCTCGCCGCTGGAGCAGCGGGTCGCCGAGGTCACAGGACTGCGGCTGGCGGTCCCCGACTCGGCCACCTTCGAGCGGGTGAACAGCAAGATCTACGGCCGCAGGCTCGCCGCGGAAGCCGGGCTGCGGGAGGTGCCGGGCGAGTGCTGCGAGCAGGTCGGCCGGCTCGCCGACGCCCTGCGCAGCCGCTACCCGGCGATGGCCGAGGGCCGTCCCGTGGTGGTGAAGGACGCCTACGGCGTCTCCGGCAAGGGGCTGGTCGTCCTGGAGAGCCCGGAGAAGGCGGAGCGGCTGCTGCGCATGGTCGGCCGGCGGGCGGAGCGCACCGGCAGCCACCGCCTGGAGGTGGTCGTCGAGGAGTGGCTGCCTAAGCGCTGCGATCTCAACTACCAGCTCACCATCGACCGCGACGGCCGGGTGGAGTTCGACTTCGTCAAGGAGGCGCTCACCGAGAACGGGGTGCACCGCGGCCACCTGATGCCCTCGCGGCTGGGCGAGGGCCAGGTGGCGGAGCTGCGCGAGGCGGCTGCGGCCATCGGCAAGGCGCTGTACGCCGACGGCTTCACCGGCATCGCGGGGGTGGACGCCGTGCTCGGCGCCGACGACGTCCTCTACCCGATGCTGGAGATCAACGCCCGGCTCAACATGTCGACCTATCAGGGCGGCGTCACCGAACGGGCACTGCACCCGGGCCATGTCGCGCTCGCCCGGCACTACGCCCTCACCCTGGACGCCCCCTGCCCCCTCGACCGGGTGCTGGGCGCGCTCGGCCCGCTGGCCGGCCCCGAGGGCGACCCGGCACTCGGCGGCGCGCGGCTGGTCATCACCTGTTTCGGGACGCTCAACGCACTCGCCGGCGAGAGCGCCGGGGCGCCGTTCACCGGGCGGCTGTACGCGGTGCTCTTCGCCCCGGACCGGGACCTGCTGGCAGCCGCGGACGCCGCGGCCGAGAAGGCCCTTTCCCGAATCGCCTCCCGAGGAGAACCGTCGTGACCGAGCAGCACCCGTCCGAGCACACCGTCCAGGGCATACCGGTCAGCGCGCTGGCCGAGCAGTTCGGCACCCCGCTCTACCTCTACGACGGCGACCGGCTGCGCGGCACCTACCGGGAGCTGCGGGACCTGCTCGACCCGCGGATCGACATCTTCTACTCGGCCAAGGCCAACCCCAATGTGAGCGTCTGCGCGGTGCTGCGGGCCGAGGGCGCCGGGATCGAGGTCTCCTCGCTCGCGGAGCTCGTGACCGCCCTGCGGGCCGGCGCGCGGCCGCAGGACGTCATCTTCCTGGGGCCAGGCAAGTCCGCCGAGGAGCTGCGGGCCTGCCTGGACGCCGGTGTGCACGCGGTGGTGTGCGAGTCGCTCGACGAGCTCAGCGCCCTGGACGCGCTGGCACCGCCCGAGGGGGTGCGGGTCCTGCTGCGGGTCAACCCGCTCTTCAGCAACAAGGGGTCGCGGCTGTCGATGGGCGGCAAGCCCCGGCAGTTCGGCATCGACGAGGAGATCCTGGACGGCGCGGGACCGCTGCTGCGCTCGCTGTCGCGGGTCCGGGTCGAGGGCGTCCACGCCTACATGGGCACCCGCATCCTGGACGCCGACGCGGTCGCCGCCAACACGCGCGGCATCCTCGCACTGGCCGGGCGGCTCTCCGCCGAACTGGGCTTCCCCCTGCACACCGTGGACATCGGGGGCGGTCTGGGGGTGGCGTACTTCGACAACGAGAAGGACCTCGACGTGGCGGCGGCCGCCCACGGGGTCAACGCCGAGGTCGCCGCCTTCCTCGACGAGCACCCCGGCTGCCGCGTGATCACCGAGCTGGGCCGCTACCTGGCCGGCTGGTGCGGCCTGTACGTCGTACGCGCCCGGTATGTGAAGCAGTCGCGCGGCGAGTGGTTCGTCGTCGCCGACGGCGGCACCAACCACCACATGGCCGCCGTGGGCATCGGCAGCTTCGTCAAGCGCAACTTCCCGATCCGCTCGCTGACCCGCCCCGAGGAGCCGGGCCGCCGGCCGTACACGATCACGGGGCCGCTGTGCACACCCAACGACGTCATCGGCAAGCAGGTGGAGCTGCCCGACGTCGAGCCGGGCGACCTGCTGGGCGTGGAGCGCTCCGGCGCCTACGGGCCGAGCGCGTCCCCCGTGCTGTTCCTCAGCCACGGCCATCCGGCCGAGGTGCTCGTCCTCGACGGGCGCGCGCACCTGGTACGCCGTCGCGACACCGTCGACGACCTGCTCGACCGGCAGGTCCTCGTCGACGTGTGACGCGGCCGGAGCGCCCGCCGCACGACCGCCGCGACTGCCCGCCAGACCGACCGTTCCGACCGCACTGACCGCACTGACCGCTCTGACCGCCGCAACCTCCGTCACGCCGCACAAGGAGTGCACCCGTGGACCGTTCCGAGACCATCACCGTCATCGAGAAGTGCCTCACCGAGGTGCTCAAGCACGAGGTGACCGGGCTGAGCGAGGACCTCAGGCTCTTCGACGACCTGCACCTGGACTCGACCTCCGTCCTGGAACTGCTGATGGTGCTCGAGGACGCCGTCGGCCTGGAGATCGACCCGGAGAACCTCGACATGGACGACTTCCGCACCGTCGGCTCGCTCGCGGACTTCGTCGAGCGCAGCCTCGACGGGGCAAGCTGACCGTGCCCCCGCCCCACGCCGCGCTCGCGCTGGAGTCGGCTGTCTGGCTGGTGGCCGGACACCGCAATCCGTACGGCTACGACCAGGAGCTGCTGGACTACCACCAGGACCTGATCGCCCCGCACGGGCTGCCGCTGCGCGAGGACCTGGTCCGCGCCGGGACCGGCGTGTCCTTCACCGACCTCGCACACCGCCTGGTCGGCGCGGCACGCCGGTCGGGGCTGCCGCCGTGGCCGCAGGGACCCGACCTGCTGGTGCTGGCCTACGCCCTGCCGGACTACCACCCGCTCACCACCGTCAGCGCGGACGTGAACCGGCTGCTGGGCGGCGGGGCGCGCAGCTTCGCGGTCTCCGAGCAGGGGCTGCGCGCGCCGTACACCGCGCTGCGGCTGGCACGGGCCTACGCACGGTCCGGCCGCTGCGCACGCCTCGCGCTGCTCGTGCTGGAGCAGACGACACTGCCTTACGCGGAACCGCTGCTGGCGCAGGGGCGGTTGACGGACTCCGGGGCGCTGCTGTTCTTCGGCCCGGACGGCGGCTACGAGCCGGCCCCGCCGCCGGCCGCCGTGCCGGGGGGCCGGCTCGCCGGCGCCCTCGCCGCGGCGGCGGACGGCGTGCCGGAGCAGGACGTGCTGGTGGTGGCGGGACCGGGGGCGGACACGGCGGAGCTGGCGGCCGCCGGCCTGCCCTGCCACCGGGCCGGCCCCGGCTCGTACTGCACCGGCGTCTGGCTCGATGTGGCCCGGCACCACCGGGACTGGGCCGCGCGCCACCGGGCCCTCGTGCTGTGCGACACCGACCCGAGGACCGGCCGCAGCAGCGTCCTGGCCCTGCACCACCGGGGCGCCGCCCCGGACACCGCCCGACCGCCGGCAAGGAGTGCACACCGATGAACCCGACCGCCTCACCCACGCGACCCGCTCCGCAGGCGGGCACCGCCGCACCCTTCGGTTTCCCGCGGCGGCTCGACGCGCTGCACGCGCACGCCCTGCGGGAGGACGCGGGCGGTCCGCCGGGCCGCCGCGTGCCTTCACGGGGCGGGCTGGTGCTGCTGGCCGCGGCGGCCGCTGACGGGGCGTCGCCCGGCCGCTTCGGGCTCGCCTGCCGGCCTGCGACGCCCGGGGAGCTGGCGGTGCCCGCGCCGGTCCGCGAGGCCTTCGGAGCCGGTCTCCTCGCGCTGCACTGCGACCTGGTCGAACACACCGTGCGGCACGCCCTGGACCACCTGGGCGCCAGGACGTCGGGCGGCGCGGACCTGCTGTCGCGCCAGCTGGTGCAGGCCGGCCTGGCCGACGCGGCCCTGGTCCTGATCGAGGAGCGTGCGGGCGGCCCGCCGGCCGGCCGGGACGCCCTCGGGCGCGCGCACCTGCGGCTCGTCGCGGCGGGCCGCACGCTGCTGCGGCTGCTGGGGGCCAGCGGCTTCCTCGCCGACGGCCCCGGCGGTGAGCTGCACGCGGCCGAGATCGCCGCGAACGTCTACGCCCACCCAGGTACGGAGGGATGACATGTCCGACTTCGGTGGCCTCGCCGCGCCGCCCGCGGTGACATATCCGACGGCCTACGCGCCCCCGGGGGCGCCGCTCGCCGGAACCGACCTCGACCCGACGCTGCGCGACCTGGACCGCCACTGCCGCGAGCTGTCCGCGGGGATGCGGGAGGCGGGGGCCGCGGTCGACCGCGACCCCGACGCCATCGCGGGGCTGCTGCACCTGCCTGCCGTCGGCTTCCAGGCGCAGGGCTCGCTGCCGCCCGAATACCGCGACACCGGCGCCCACCCGGCCGGGCCGGTGCGGGCCAGCGCCTCCTCGCTCGGCTGGGCCGTCACCGCGGAGCGGCTGGCCTACGGGGACGCCGGGGTGCTGCTGGCCTGCCCCGGCCCCTCGCTGTCCGGACTCGCCGTGGAGGCCCTCGCGGACGACGCCCAGCGCACCGCGTACTACGAGCGCGTCACGTCGGCCCCGACCTGGACCTTCTTCGGGCTCACCGAGCCGCGCAAGGGCTCGGCCGCCATGGAGCTGGAGACCACGCTGACCCCGGGCGGCGGCGACGGCGAGCTGGTGCTTGACGGTGAGAAGCGGTACGTCGGCACCGCCGCGAGAGCGCAGACGGGCGTGGTCTTCTGCCGCCGCGCGCCGGGCCCCTGGGGCATCGAGGCGGTCCTGCTCGACACCGCGCAGCCGGGCTTCGAGGCCGAACTGCTGCCCATGGTCGGCCTGCGCGGCGCCCGGATCAGCCACATCCGGCTGACCGGCCTGCGGGTGCGGCCCGAGCAGGTGCTCGGCCGGCACCGCCCGCCGAGCCGGCGCGGCCTGTACGGCGCCCTGCACGTCCTCTACCGCGGGCGGCCGGGCATCGCGGGAATGGCGCTCGGCGTGACCCAGGCGGTGTGCGACTACACGGCGGCGCAGCGGCCCGCCATGCCCGCCTCGGCCCGCGCGCGCCTGGACGGGGTGCTCGACCGTGCGGCGGCGCTGCGCCGGCTCGTGCACACCGTCGCGGGCGAGATCGACCGCGGTGTGGTGGACGTCCCGAGGATCGGCGCGGTGAAGTCCAGGGCGGCCGCCCTCGCGGAGGAGACGACGCTGCTGGCCGCCGAACTGCTGGGGCCGGCCTCGCTGATCGAGCACCCGTGGCTGGAGAAGGCCTACCGGGACGTGCGGGCCTTCGAGTACATGGAGGGCACCGGCGCGGTGCACCGCCTGTCGGTCTTCCACGGCCTGGTCAAGGGCGACCTGCTGGGCGGCGGCGCGGTCCCGGCCGGGCCGTACGCGCCGCCGGCCGGCGTCCCGGCGGGCGCCGGCGGAAGGAGCCCGGGATGACCGGCCCGGCCCTGTCCGGCGTACCGCCCCGCGCCCCGGGGCTGCGGCTCGGCGTGGACCTGCTGCGGGCCGGCGAGCTGGACCGCGTCATGGGCCGGGGCTGGTTCACCGCCCACGTCTACGCGCCCGGTGAGCTGGCGGAGGCCGCGGCGCTCGGCCCGGCGCGGCGGCGCGAATACCTGGCCGGGCGGTTCGCCGCGAAGGAGGCGCTGCTCAAGGTGCTCGGGCGCGGCCTGTTCCAGGGCGTCGCCCCCCGGGACATCGCGGTGCTGCGCCGCCCGGAGGGGGCGCCCGCCGTGACGCTCGGCGGGAGCGCGGCCCGCGCGGCGGCGGACCTGGGCCTCGACGCCTTCGCCGTCTCCCTCAGCCACAAGGACGACCTCGTCGCGGCGGTGGCCGCCGGCTGGCGGGGGCACGCGGGCGATCCGCGCCCGGCGGCCGGTGCCGCCCCGCTGCTGGCCGCCGCGATCGGCGCCGCGCTGCCGGCGGGCCCGCCCGTGTCCGCCGTCCCCTTCGACGCCTGCCGGCCGTCCCCGTCCCGCGCCGGCTCCCCCGCAGCGGCCACGTCCGCCATGCCCGCCGTCACCGCCACCTCGCAGGAGTCCTCATGACCGCCACCGGCACGCCCCGAGTCGTCCTGGGCTACAGCGGCCTCGACGGGTCGCAGGAATGCAAGACGCGCGAATTCCCCGGCCTGAGCACACCGGAGAGCCGGCTCTTCCAGGGCCTGGACTCGGCCGCCGCGCTGCTGGTCGACGGCGAACTGGTCGCCGCCGTGCAGCAGGAGCGTTTCTCCGGCTCGAAGTTCGACCACCGCTTCCCGCGCGAGGCCATCGACTACTGCCTGCGCTCCGCGGGGCTCGGCATGGCCGACGTGGAGGTCGTCGCCCACAACTTCGACTACGGGCGCGTGGCGGCCTTCTCGCAGGCGGACGCCTACTCCCGGCTGCGCTATTCCTCGGTCTACGACCCCGCCAACCAGATCCGGCTGCTGCACGAGAACTACCCGGCCGCCGCCGGGCGGCTGGAGGTCCGGCCGGTCAACCACCACCGGGCGCACGCGCTCAGCGCCGCTGTCCCGTCCGGTTTCGGCGAGGCGCTCGTGGTCGTCCTGGACGGGATGGGCGAGCTGCACGCCGTCACCGTCCACCACTGGAAGGACGGCGAGCTGCGGCGGCTGGCCGCGCTGGACTTCCGCAGCAGCCTCGGCCTGCTCTACGGGCTGACCACCCTGCACCTGGGGTTCTGGCCCAACAGCGACGAGTACAAGGTGATGGCCCTGGCCGCGTCCGGCGACCCCGCCCGCTTCCGCGCCGCGCTGCGCGAGGCCGTCGTCCTGGAGGCCGACGGGCGCTTCTCGGTCCCGCTGCTCGGCCTGAACCACGACCCCCGCGCCCGCGAGACCTTCTCCGGGTCGCGGCAGCGGCTGGTGGACTACGGGTGCCCGGCGCAGGAGCCGGGGCGGCCGCCGACGCCGTTGCAGACGGACTTCGCCGCGGCGGTCCAGGAGCGCGTCGAGGAGGCCTTCCTGCACGTGGTCGGCCACTGGGTGCGGCAGACCGGGGTGGCGCGCGTGGCGCTGGCCGGCGGCGTCGCGCTCAACTGCGTGGCGGTCGGCAGGCTGTGCGCGTCAGGGCTGGTCCAGGAGGTGTACGTGCAGCCGGCCGCCGGCGACGAGGGCACCGCGGTCGGCGCGGCCCTGGCCTTCGCCGCCGACCCCGCGGCGGTCCGCTGCCCGCCGATGACCTTCCTCGGCCCGGACGTCGACGAGACCCCGCCGCCGTCCGCGACGCCTTACTGGCACGCTCCGGCCGCGCCCGGGGTCGCCGAGGAGGCCGCCGCCGCGCTGCTCGCCGAGGGCTGCGTCCTCGGCTGGGCCCAGGGGCGGCTGGAGTTCGGGCCGCGGGCGCTGGGCAACCGCAGCATCCTGGCCGACCCGCGCGAGCGCGGGACGCGCGACCGGGTCAACGCGGCGGTGAAATTCCGCGAGGGCTTCCGCCCGCTGGCGCCGGCGGTCAAGTCCGAGTCGCTGACCGCGTGGTTCGACGTCCCCGCCGCCGCGCAGCTGCGCCACATGACGGTCACCGTCCCCGTACGCCCCGAGTGCAGGGACCTGATCCCGGCCGTGGTCCACGACGACGGCAGCGCCCGCGTGCAGAGCGTGCACGTCGACGAGGTGCCGGGGCTGTGGCGGATCCTGGACGGCTTCGAGCGGCTGACCGGTGTGCCGGTGCTGATGAACACCTCGCTCAACGTCAAGGGCCAGCCCACCGCGCGCGACGGCGCCGAGGCGTACGCCACCTTCTCGTCCTCCCAGTTGGACGTGGTCTTCATCGGCGGCACCGTCTACGCCAAACCCGCCTGGGAGCAGCGGGTCAAGGACGCCCTGGCGGCCGCCGAGCGGCCCGGAGCGCCCGCGCGGGAAGCGGCGGGCGGACGCTGACGCCGGCCGTCCGACGCCACTGCTGGGACAAAGAGCCGGATTCGTGCCACGATCCCACTACGTCAAAGGTGCAGACCAATAACAGCGCAACGCTCGGTTCGACGCGGTACCGCGGGCAACCATGAGAAGCACTCGAAAGGTCTTGACTGTGAAGCCGCTGACCAGGCATCCAGGGGATGGCGCAACGAACACGCCGGGCGCTCGCACGGGCGCCGGTGAGCCCTTCGTGGGGAGGCGCAGCGAGTTACGGACGCTGGAGGTCGTCCTGGCCGGGCTGGAGGACAGCCGCGGCAGCCGGGTCCTGGAGATCATCGGCGAACCGGGCATCGGCAAGACGCGATTACTCGGCAAGCTGGAGCAGGCCGCCGCCGCGCGCGGCCTCCCGGCACTCACCGGCCGCGCCCCCGAACCCGAACGCCGTATCCCCTTCGGCCCGTTCGTGGACGCGCTGGACGACGGCCTCGCCGACCTCGCGGCCGGCGGCGCCGCACGGCCCACCCATGAGACGCTCAGATCGCTCGGCTCGGTCTTCCCCTCGCTCGCGCCCCTGGTGCCGGCCGCGGGCACCCACCCGGCGCCGCTGCCGCTGGGACTGCACGGCTTCTACCGGGCGGTGCGCCAGTCGCTGCACGCGCTGGCCGTCCCGGCGCTGGTCCTGGCGCTCGACGACATGCACCGGGCGGACGAGGAGTCCGTGGAACTCATCGCCCAACTGCTGCGCCGGCCCATCGACACCCCCGTCCTGCTGGTCCTGGCCCACCGCCACCGGCAGACCCCGGTCCGGCTGCGCGCGGCGCTCGCCGGTACCGCGTGGGACCACGAGCGCCTCCAGCTCGGACCGCTCAGCGACCGCGACATGGCCGCCCTGCTCGGCGAGCGCACGAGCACGCCCTGGCACCGCGCGCTCTACCAGGAGAGCAGGGGCAACCCGCTCTACCTCAAAGCCCTGCACGCGTGCATGCCCCAGAGCCTGCCGGCCGACCCCTCCCTCACGCCGGGCGACGCCGGGGAGCTGCCGCCCGCGGTGGAGGCCGCGCTGCTGGCGGAACTCGACGCGCTCAGCCCGCGCGGCGCGCTGCTGGCCAGGGCCGCCGCGGTCGCCGGGGAGTCCTTCGACGTGCCGCTCGCCGCCGAGATCGCCTCGCTCGACGAGGCCGTCGCCCTCGGCGCGATCGACGAGCTGGCCGCCCAGGACATCATCAGGCCCACCGCGGGCCCCCTCGACTTCTCCTTCCGGCACGCCCTGGTGCGCCGCGTCGTCTACGACAGCACCAGCCCCGGCTGGCGGCTCGGCGCCCACGCCCGCGCCGCGGTGGCCCTGCGCCGCGCCGGCCTGCCGGCCGCCGCCCGCGCCTACCACGTCCAGTGCACCGCGGCGGTCGGCGACCTCGACGCCGCCGAGGTGCTGGCCGAGGCGGCGCAGGCGGTACGCGTCCAGGCGCCGGCCACCGCGGCGCAGTGGCTGCGCACCGCCCTGCGCGTCATACCGGCCGCCGGCGAGCACACCGCGCGCCGGCTGGAGCTGATGGTCATGCTGGGCACGGCGCTTGGCGCCTCCGGCCACCTCCAGGCCAGCCGGAAGGTGCTGCACGAGGCGCTGGCCGGCTTCCCCGGCCGGCCGTCGGCCCCCCGGGCCGAGGCCGCCGCGCTGTGCGCGCGCCTGGACCGCCAGCTCGGCCGGCCGGTGGAGGCCGGGGAGCTGCTCGACCGCGAGATCGCGGCGCTCAGGGGCGCACCGGGTCTGGAGCGTGCCACGCTCGAACTGGAGCGGGCGCAGGGCGAGTTCGCGGCGGGCCAGAGCACGGCGAGCCGCGAGTGGGCCTACCGGGCGCTGGCGACCGCCCGCAGCCACCCGTCGGCGGCCCCCTTCCAGGCCATGGCCCTCGGCATCGCCGCGTCCGCCGCCTGCCTCGCCGCGGACCGCAAGGCCGCGGCGCGCGAGGCGGACCGGGCCGCTGAGCTGCTGGACCGGATGCTGGACGCGGAATTCACCCTGCGCCAGGACGCCGGGGCGTGGGTCGGCTGGAGCGAACTGCTGCTGGAACGCCCCGCCGAGGCGCTGCGCCACGTCGACCGCGCGCTGGCCTGCGCCAGGTACGGCGGGCAGGCCGCGCTCCTGCCGAACGTCTTCGTCGCCCGCACCCTGCTGCTGCACTCCCTGGGCCGGCTGCACGAGGCCAGGAGCTGCGCCGAGGAGGGCGTCGACCTCGCCCAGGCGTCCGGCGGCGGCGAGGAGCGGGCCGCCGCCCGCGTACTGAACCGCTGGGCCGGCCTGTGGACCGGCGACCCCGCGGCCCCGCCGGGCGCGGGCCTGCGCCCGGTCGAGCCGCGGCCCGGTCCTGCCCAGGGGCTCTTCGACTCGCTCTCGCGGTACATGCAGGCCGAGCACCGGCTGGAGTCGGGCGACGCCGAAGGCTGCCTGACCCTCGCACGCACCGGTGGCGGCCCCGGCTTCGAGGCCTTCGACCCGTGGTCGCGGGTGAGCTGGTGCGAACTGGCGGTGCGGGCAGAACTGGCCGCGGGACGCGCGCAGGAGGCCCGCCGCGCCGCCGACCTGGGCGCGCGCGCCGCCGCCCGGCTCGGCCTGCCCGGCCGCACCGGCCTCGCGCTCCTCGGCCAGGCGCAGGCACGGGCGGCCCGCACACCGGCCGGCGCGCTGGACACGGCCAGGTCCGCCGCGGAGGCGCTGGAGTCCGCGGGCTCGGTGATGGACGCCCTCCGCGCCCGGATGCTCGTCGGCACCCTGCTGGCGGCCTGCGGGAAAGCGGAGGAGGCCGAGGCGTGCCTGCGGGAGGTGCAGACCGCGTGCGCGGCCTACGGCGCCCGGCCGATGGCCCGCCGCGCGCTCGCGGCCCGCAGGGACCTGGACTGCCGCACCGGCCCCGCCCCCGCGGGCGCCGCGGACGCCGGCCGGCCGTCGCTGACCCAGCGGGAGAAGGAGGTGGCGTCCCTGGTCAGCGAAGGACTGACCAACCGCCAGATCGCCCAGCGGCTCTTCCTGGCCGAGAAGACGGTCGAGATGCACCTGTCCCGCGTCTTCGCCAAGCTCGGCGTCAGCAGCAGGACGGCCCTGGCCGGCCTGCTGATCCGCGCCGCGGCGGCCTCGGTCCGGCCGGGCCTGCTGTGAGGGCGCCGTGCCTATGCCGGGTGTGAGCGGCGGAAGTGGCGCAGGGCCGCCTCGGCCGCGTTGGCACCGCACATGCCGTGCGCGCCCGGTCCCGGCGGTGTCGCGGCCGAGCAGAGGTACATACCGGGGATGCCGGTGTCGTAAGGGGAGAGCGTGGGCCGCGGTCCGAGGACGAGCTGGCGTGCGTCCTTGGCGCCGGTGACGATGTCGCCGCCCACGTAGTTGGCGTTGTAGGCGGGCATGTCCGCGGTGGAGCGCGATACGTGTCCGAGGACGCGCTCCCGGAATCCGGGGGCGAACCGCTCGATCTGGCCGATCACCGCCTGGGTCGCGTCGCCGGTGTAGCCGTGGGGTACGTGCGCGTAGCTGTAGACGGGGTGGATGTCCCCGACGGAGCGCTGCGGGTCGGCGAGATACTGCTGGCCGACGAGGACGAAAGGGCGCTCGGGCATGCGGCCCGCGTGGACGTCCCGCTCCGTGGCGGCGATCTCGGCGTAGGTGCCGCCGAGGTGGAGCGTGCCGGCCCGGTGGGCGTCCGGGTTCGTCCACGGCACGCCGCCCTCGACCGCGAAGTCGACCTTGAAGGCTCCAGGGGCGTGCCGGAAGCGCCGGTAGGCGCGGGCGACACGGGACGGCAGCCGGTCGCCGACGATCGCGGCGACGGCCCGCGGCGCGAGGTCGAAGATCGTGACGTCCGCGGGCGGCAGGTCGCGTGCGTGCCGCACCTCGACGCCGGTCTCGATCGTGCCGCCGTGTTCGGCGAGGACCGCGGCCAGCGCCGCGGAGATCGACCGCGATCCGCCGGCGGCGACGGGCCAGCCGTGCCGGTGCCCGGCGGTGATGATGCCCAGGCCGATGGCGGAGGAGAGCGGGTGGTGCAGCGGCCGGAAGGCGTGCGCGGCGACCCCGCCGAACAGCGCCCGGCCCCGCTCGGTGGTGAACAGCCGCGCGACGGCCGAGCCCGGCAGCAGCGTCGGCAGGCCGAACCGGGCGAGGGCGAGCGGGTGCCGGGGCAGGCGCAGCAGCGGCCCCATGATGTCCTCGGCCAGCATGTCGAAGCGGGCCGCCGGCCCGGCGAAGGCCAGCCGCCAGCGGGCACCGTCCCTGCCGAGCCCGGCGGCGGTCGCCTCGACCGAGCGGTGCAGCACGCCGGCATCGCCGCCGTCGAGCGGGTGGACGCAGTCGATCTCCGGCCAACGCCAGGCCAACCCGTACCGCTCAAGCCCGAGGCCCTGCAGGAATGCCGATCCGACGGCCATCGGGTGGATGGCCGAGCAGTGGTCGTGCAGCAGCCCCGGCAGGACGGCCTCGCCCGAGCGCGTACCGCCGCCGATCTCGCCGGCCGCCTCCAGCACGGTGACCCGGGCGCCCGACCGGGCGAGGACGACAGCGGCGGCGAGCCCGTTGGGCCCGCTGCCGACAACGATCGCGGTCATCATGCGAGCGACCCTAACGGCCGCGGCCCGCAGCGATCTGCGCGGCTCAGGCCGGCGGCCCGTAGCCGCCGGCGCCGGGCCCCGCGGCTTCGCGGTCCCGCAGCAGTCTCAGGCGGGCCGTCAGGGAACGGATGATCGGGAGGCGGTTCCGGTGCGCGCGCTCGTATCGGAGGAGGTCCGCCAGCTCCTCCGTGCCGAGGCCGGGGAAATAGCTCTCGGCCGTCCGGCCGGCGAGGTGGTTGTAGTCCGCGATGGGCAACTGCTCCGTCGGTGGACCACCGGTCTCGTTATCGAACAACTCCATGCGAACCTCCCCGGAATCCCTCGCTCACATGCCCCGAAGACCGAGGTGGAAACGCCCGGATCACCGCAAGAGTGGTGATCACGCGGTGTTCGAGTCACAGGACCGCCGTGGCGCGGCGGACCGGCTGTCCCGCCGCCGCGGTGCGTGAGCGGAAGGCGGGCGGCGCCCGTCAGGCGACACCATGCCCCGGACGGTCCTGACCACCGGAGCGAGCGGCGGGGTTCCAGTCGTTGCCCCGGCCGAATCGGGGTAGCCGTCGACCATGACGACAGGCGTGACGCTCGGAGTCGAGGAAGAGTTCCTGCTGCTGGACCGTGCGAGCGGGCTGCCGGTGCCGCGCGCCGGCGAGGTCCAGGAGGCGGTGCAGTACGAGCCCGCGATGCTCCGCGAAGAGGTCGACAGCGAACTGCTGCAGGCCATGGTGGAGGTCGCCACGCCGGTGTGCTCCGGCCTGGACGAGGTCGCCGCGCACCTCGCCCGCTTCCGCGAGTCGGTTTCCGGGGCGGCACTCGACGCGAGCTGCCGGCTCGCCTCGACCGGCGGGGCGCCCCTGGCGGGAGGGGCGGCCGTGCCCGTGACCGACGACCGCCGCTACCGGGAGATGCGCGAGGACGCCGCGCGGCTGGTCGACGAGCAGCTGATCTGCGGCATGCACATCCACGTCGCCGTGCCCGATCGCGAGGCGGGCGCCGCCGCGCTCGGCCGGCTGCGCCCGTGGCTGCCGGTGCTGGTGGCCCTGGGCGCCAACTCGCCCTTCTGGGACGGGCGTGACACCGGGTTCGCCAGCTGGCGCACCGTGGTCTTCGGCCGCTGGCCGGTCAGCGGCCCGCCCCCGTTCTTCTCCGGCGCGGCTCATTACGAGGAGCGGGTGGCCGCCCTGCTGGGCACCGGCGTGATCGCCGACCGGCACCAGCTCTACTGGCACGCCCGGCTGTCCGACGACTACCCGACGCTGGAGGTCCGGGCGCCTGACGTGCAGGTGGACGTCGACAGCGCCGTCACCATCGCCGGGATCGCCCGCGCCCTGGTGTCGACCGCGCTGCACGAGGGCAGCCGCGGAGACCGCCCGCTGGACCCGCCGGCCAGCGTCATGCAGGCGGCGGGCTGGCATGCCGCACGGCACGGCCTGACCGGCGACCTGGTCGACCCGCGCACCGGCACACCCTCGCCGGCGGCCGACGTGGTCGGCTCGCTGCTGGAACGCCTCGCGCCCGCGCTCAAGGAGCTCGGCGACACCGACCGGGTGACAGCCGGGGTGCAGCAGCTGATCGACAACGGGACAGGAGCGGCGAGGCAGCGGGCCGCCCTCGCCCAGGGCGGCACGGAAAGGCTTCTCGACCTCATCGCACCCGAGCCGCCAGAACCCGACGCCGGCGCTGCCGCGCGCTGAGCGCGGCCGCGCACCTGCCGCTGGGGGAAATGTGCGGAAGGTTCACCCTTCCGGGCGCGACCCCCGCGCGATCAGTTGCTCCGGATGGCGAAAATCACTCCCGCGACGAAGACCACGAAGATGATCGAGTACCAGATGATGTCGTCCTGAACGGTATGGCTCAAAGCCAGGTCTACGAACCCTGCGGGCATGGCGACGACCTTTCGTGGGCATTTCTCCTCCTTTGACGTGTTCCCAAAGGTGTCCCTGGATTCACATCACGCGGCCGGCCCGCACCGCGGCGGCCCATGGCAGGAGCGCCCAGGGCACGTCTCAAAAGGGCGGTCCCCGGCACCCGGCGTCACGCGCCCGCGGCGGAGGCGGAGGCGGAGGCGGAGGCGGCCATCATGCTGTTCGCGGCGTTCTTCACGGTGCCCCACGCCTCGGTCACCCCTGCCATCACCGGCCCCAGCGCGCGGCGCAGCTCACCGGCGAACGGGGTGAGCAGCGGTGATCCCGCCGTGGCGAGGGCGGCGCAGCCAAGCGCCGTGCTCCAGGCGACCGGCCCGAGGGGTACGCAGCCGAAGAACTGGCTGACGCCCGGGGTCTGGATGACGGCGGCCAGTGCGATTGCGGAGCTGAGCACGGAGCACAGGACCGCCGGACTCCGGCCGCCGACCAGGAGCGTCTGGCCCAGCTGGGTGCCGACCAGCGCGGCCAGCGCGATCGTGCGGGCCCTGGCCGGGCGGCCGGTGAGGCACCCGGTGATCCAGGCGGCGGCCGCACCGGCGGCGGTGGCGGCCGCCCGTACGGTGATCTCGTCGTTGAGCGCGGCGCCGAGGGAGGCGTCGGGGCCCTCCTTCAGGAGCTGTTCGACCGTGTCCGCCTGCGGCCGGCGCAGGGCGATGGCGATCGCGGGGGCGAGGTCGGTGAAGAGGTTCACCAGCAGGAGCTGGCGTACTGTCAGCGGCGAATCGCCGGTGAGCGCGGAGCCGAGCACGGTGAAGGCGATCTCGCCCAGGTTCCCGCCGACGAGGATGGCGAGGGCCTGGCGTACCGAGGCCCACATGGCCCGGCCCTCGATGAGGGCGGCCAGGATCGTCTCCAGCCGGTCGTCGGTGACGACCAGGTCGGCGGCCGCGCGGGCGGCGGGTGTGCTGCGCTCACCGAGCGCGATACCCACGTGGGCGAGGCGGATCGCGGGCGCGTCGTTGGTGCCGTCGCCGGCCATGGCCACGGTCCGGCCCAGCCGCTGGAAGCTCTGGACGACGCGGACCTTGTGGGTGGGGGTGCCGCGCGCCACGACGCCGACGGCGGGCAGGAGTTCGTCGAGGGCGTCGTCGTCGAGCCGGTCGAGTTCGGCTCCGGTGACCACGCGGCGGCCGTCGAGCACCTCCAGCTCGCGGGCGATGGCCTGAGCGGTCTGCGGGTGGTCGCCGGTGATCATCACGATGTGGACGCCGGCCTCGGACAGCCGGCGCACCGAGCGGGCCGCGCCACTGCGGACCTGGTCGGCGAGCAGGAGGAAGCCGAGGAAGTCCAGGCCGGCCACGGCGTCGTCGTCGAGTGTGCCGCCGGGTGCGTCGCGGTGTTCCGCGACGGCCAGGACGCGGTGGCCGGCTGCCGCCAGCCGGTCGGCGCGGGCCAGCAGCCGTTCGGTGTCGAGAGGCCGGCCGCGGTCGGTGGCGCAGCGCCCGACGACCTCCTCCGGCGCCCCCTTGACCGACAGCACCCGGGTCCGGCCGCCGCGGCCACGGGTGGCGTGATAGCCGCGGTTGGACTCGAAGGGCAGGTTGGCGCCGCTCCGCCACCCGGGGGCCCCGGCGGAGGTGCGGACGGCCGCGCGCTGCGCGCCCTCGGTGACGGCACGGTCGGTGAAGTGCTCCAGCGGGCGGCCGGCGCGGGCCCGCGGGGTGGCCCGCAGCGCGGCGGCGAGGACCGCCCGGTGGTCGTCCGGCAGGCTCTCCACCGGGCGCCGGACACCGTCGGCCTCCACGCCGGCGAGTTCGATCCGGCCGTGGGTGAGGGTGCCGGTCTTGTCGAAGCACAGCACGTCGGCACGGCCGGCCGCCTCGATGGTGCGGGGATCGCGTACGAGCACGCCCTGTGCGGCGAGCCGCCGTGAGGCGGCCAGCTGGGCGGCGGAGACCAGGAAGGGGAGGCCTTCGGGAACGCTGGCGACCGCCAGGGCGACTCCCGCGCTGACGCTCTCCCGCAACGGGCGGCCCCGCAGCCGGCCGGCGGCGACGACGGCGCCCGCCGATCCGAGGGCGAGCGGGAGCGTGGTGCGGGTGATGGCGGCGAGGCGCCGCTCGACACCCACCGTGGCGGCCGCCTTGCCCGCGGCCGGCGCCGCGCGCCCCGTCTCGGTGTCGGCGCCGGTGGCCACGACGACGGCGGTGCAGCGGCCGGTGGCCACCGTGGTGCCCTCGTAGAGCATGGAGGTGCGGTTCGCGACGTCCGCCGCGAGGACCGGGTCGACACCTTTGACGACCGGCATCGACTCGCCGGTGAGGGCGGACTCGTCCAGTTCGACGCCGCCGCCGTCGAGCAGGCGGCAGTCGGCTGGCACGATGTCGCCGCCGGAGAGGCGGACGATGTCGCCGACGACGAGCTCCCCCGCCCCCACCGTGTGATCCGACCCGTCGCGCACGACGACGGCCGGGGTCTCTGACCGCTCGTGCAGGCGGTGCACCTCGCGCTCGGTGAGGTGGCGCTGGACACCGCCGATGACACCGGACAGCACGGTCACGCCGACGACGAGGGCGGCGTCCGTGGCGCCGCCGACCGCCGCAGACAGCACGGCGCCGCCGAGCAGGATGGGGGTGAGCGGATTGGCCAGTTCGGCGGCCACGGACCGCGGCAGCGAGGGCTGCCGGGGCCCTCCGCTTCCGGGCGCGGCCCTGCGGGCGGCCTCCTCCCCGGTCAGCCCGCCGGCGCTGCCGCCGGTGCGCTTCAGGACGGTCTGCGGGGGCATCGCGTGCCAGGGCTCCCTGGCGGGCAGGACGTCCTGCGGGCGGCGGAGGAATTCGACGGCGGCCCAGGCGCCGTAGGCGATGCCGAGCCCGGCGGCCCAGTTGACGGCCGCCATGCTCCGGACGGCGGGGCGCCGAGCCGTGCCGGTCAGCGCGGTGGTGGCGCCGATCCCGGCGGCGGCCTGCGCCAGCCTGACGCCGCGCCGGGAGACGGTCCTGGCCGGCCCGCAGGCGTCGGCGAGCAGCAGCGCCTCGCGTGCGGACCCGACGTGCACATCCGCTCCCCAGGCCGGCACGCCGTCCGCGCCGGCGACGCCGACGCCGAGGTCGGCGCAGGCGAGGGCGGTGCGGTCGCCGGAGACCACCAGGACACCGCGCCCGTCGGCCTGGAGGCGGCGAGTCGTCGCGGCGGCGGCCTCATCCGCCGGGGCGAACTCGTCGGCGTCCGGTACGAGGACGGCGGCTCCGGGACCGGTGGCCACGATCCTCAGCCGGGAGCGGCGGGCGGCCCGCACCAGCAGCCTGGCGGCCTCGGGCTCCTCCCGCAACGCCTGGACGACGGCCATCAGCCGGTCCCCCTGTGCCAGGGCGAGCAGCAGGGCGCCGTCCCGGGCGAGACCAGCGGCGGCCCGCTTCCCGGTGCGGCCGCTCACCGGCAGCCGGTCGAGCGGACCGAGCCGCCAGCCGTCGTCCTCGGCGACCAGGCACGGGTCGTGCGGGTCGAAAAGCCGGTGGGCGGTCGCGGTGAGGGGCCCGGCGGCGGCGTCCTGGTCCAGTGGGACGAGGTCCGCCAGCCGGTGGCCGGCGTCCCCCAGCGACGCCGTGTCCAGCAGCAGGGTGCCGATGCGGTCGAGCCGGCGCAGTGCCCGGGTGTCGTGCACGGGGGTGCCGCGCCTGCTCAGGGCGCCGCTGACGACGCAGGCGAAGCCCTCACGCGCCACCACCGGGGCTTTGGGAATCGCGGAGAGCGCGGCCGCCGCGGCGGCCCGGGGGCGGCGGCCGATCGCGAGGACGCCGGCGAAGGCGGCGCCTGCCACGTAGGCGGCGCGGTCCGCGTAACGTTCGACCGGCCCTTTCGCCAGCGGGGTCTCGCGCGCCGGGAGCTCGGGCGGCAGCCCGGCCGCGGCCTGCTCCCGGGCGCCGGTCAGACCGGGTTCCGCGTGGTGCCAGGCGGTGCGGGCGGCGTTGAGTTCGGCGGCCCGCATGCCGTGCCGGACGGCGTCGACGGTCAGCCCGAGGACTCCGCCGGCGCCCGCCTGGAGTACGGCGCTCAGCACGGAGAGCACGAGTCCGGCGTTGTCGGGGCCGGCGACCGACTCCACCAGCCGGCGCAGCCGGGGCTCGAAGTCGATCTCCGGGATCACCGCCGCCACCTCGGGCGGCACGGGCGGCAGCCGTGCGTACCGGACGAGCGCGGCGACGGGCAGCGCGGCGGCATGGAGGGCAACGGACACAGCGGCCTTGCCCGCCGGTCGGGGCCCGGCCGGGTGGGAGGTGGGGAGCGGCTCGCCGTCGGCTCCGTGGGCCCGCTCGATCTCCTCGATGAGCTGCAGGAGGTCGTCGAGGAGGGCCTCGTCCTCCTCCGGTCCCCCGGTGGAGACGACCACCGCTTCCAGCGCCGCGTTGACGGCCGCCCACTCGACCGCCGGGTGCGCGGCCAGCCCCCGCTCGATCTCCCGGGCGATCCGGCCTGCTCTCGGCCCCCGCAGCCCGCGGACGGCCAGGTGCCGGCGGCCGCCCTGGGACACCCTCACCCGGGCCTTGCCGTCGGCCGACGGCACGCGGGCAGCCGTGGTCCCGCCGGTGACCAGGGAGTGGGCCGTGACCAGGCAGGCGGTCGCGGTGGCGACGGTCGCCTCCACGACCCCGGTCAGCAGCCCGACCCCAACGATCCTCACCGTCACCGTCCGCAGTTGGCCCAGAGGTGAAGAGGTACCCCGGCGCGACGGCGACAATTACCATCTGATCCCGTTTATACACATATAGCCGTGGTAGGGACCAAGACGGGGGCGAAGGAGACGAGACATATGGCGAACACCACGAGCGCAGGCCAGAAGCGGAAGGCGTCGAGCAAGGCGTCGCGGGCATCGCACAAGACGGCACCGCGTGCTTCCGGCCCCGAGAAGTCCACGCCCGGCACGAGCCGCCGGACCTCCGACACGGCAGAGGGCCGCTCGGCGGCCCAGGGCCTCCACATGCACAAGGCGCACGCCTCGATCCCGCTGCCCTACGTGACGCCGGGCGACCTGTCCGCGAACGTACGCGCCGCCGGCGAGTCGATCCTCCCTGACATGAGCCTCCCCTCACCCGAGCGCCTCGCCTTCTACGGCGGCCTCGGCGCGCTCGCGCTCGTCGGCGCCGTGGAGTGGCCGGTCGCGGCCGCCATCGGCGCCGCGACGGTGGTGGCCCGTCGCGGGAAGCGGGAGAAGGCCTGAGGGCGAGAGGCGACGACCGAGGAGCGGACCATGAGAGCAGTCGTGTACAACGGGGCCTTCGACGTCGCCGTCAAGGAGGTCCCGGACGCCCGGATCGTGCAGCCGAACGACGCGGTCGTACAGATCACCACGACGAATATCTGCGGATCCGACCTGCACATGTACGAAGGCCGCACCACCGTGGAGCAGGGGAAGATCCTCGGCCACGAGAACATGGGCATCGTCTCGGAGGTCGGCCCCGGGGTCACCCGGGTGAGGGTCGGCGACCGGGTGTCGGTGCCGTTCAACATCGCCTGCGGGTCCTGCCGCAACTGCCTCGACGGCCTGACCGCCTTCTGCCTGCGGCTCAACCCCACCGAGGGCGTCGACGGAGCAGCCTACGGCTACGCGAACATGGGCCCCTACGACGGGGGCCAGGCCGAGCTGCTGCGCGTCCCCCACGCCGACTTCAACCTGCTCGAACTGCCCCCGGGCAACGGCCACGAGAACGACTTCACGATGCTCTCCGACATCTTCCCCACCGGCTGGCACGGCACCGTGCTGGCCGGTCAGCGCCCCGGTGACCGCGTCGTCGTCTACGGAGCCGGGCCGGTCGGCCTGCTGGCGGCGCACAGCGCCGTGATCCGCGGCGCCGCGGAGGTCTTCGTCGTCGACAAGGAGCCGGACCGCCTCGCGCTCGCCGAGTCGATCGGGGCGGTGCCGGTGGACTTCAGCGAGGCCGACCCGGTCGAGCAGATCCTCGACGCCACCGACGGACGGGGCGCGGACTGCGGGGTCGAGGCGGTCGGCTACCAGGCCCACGACCCGGCGGGCCGCGAACACCCCGAACTCGTCCTGGACGGCCTGGTCAAGGCCGTCCGCACCACCGGCGGCATCGGCGTCGTCGGCGTCTACATGCCGTCGGACCCGGAGGCCTCCGACGAAGGCGCCAGGCAGGGCCGGATCGGCTTCGACTACGGCACCTTCTTCACCAAGGGCCAGCACATGGGCACCGGCCAATGCCCCGTCCTGCGCTACAACCGGCGGCTGCGCGACCTGATCGTCAAGGGAGTCGCCAAGCCGTCGTTCCTGGTCTCCCACGAACTCCCCCTCGACCAGGCGGCCGAAGGTTACCGCCACTTCGACAACCGCGACGACGACTGGACGAAGGTCCTCCTGCGGCCGTCCTTCGCCGGCGCGATGTAAGCGGACGGCAAGGGGGCGGCGCCCGCCGGTCGGCGGGCGCCGCCCCCTTCGCGTGCTCAGCCTCCGGCCAGGGCCCGCTGCACACGGCTCATCAGCGCGTTGGCCGCAGGCAGGCGCAGTGCCGCTCGGGCGGCGGAGGCGCCGGGGGCGCCGTGGACACCGCCGCCGGGGTTCGCGGAGGCGGATGCGAGGAAGAGCGCGCGCACCGGCGTCTCGGGGCGCCCGAGACCTGGTACGGGCCGGAAGACCAGCTGCTGGTGGAGCGCGGTGGTTCCGCCGCTGATCGCCCCGCCCTGGAGGTTGGCGTCCAGGGCCTGCAGCGTCGGGGGCGCCAGGATCCGCCGCTCGCGGATCAGCCCGCGGAAGCCCGGTGCGTAGCGCTCCACCTGGGCCTCGATCCGATCGGCCATGACGCTCTGCTCGCTGTCGTCCCACCGGCCGGTCAGCCCGGCGTCCGCCGCGTCGCCCTCGATGACCTGCGGTACGTGGGTGTACGCCCAGGCGGACTCGGTGCCGGCCGGTGAGCGGGTGGAATCCGCCGTGGTCATCTGCCCGAAGAGGGCGAACGGCCGCTCCGGCACCTGCCGGGTCGCGATCTGCGCCGAGAAGCGCGTCAGATCGTCGACGCTGTCGGCGAGGTGGACCGTTCCCGCGCCGTGGGCGGCCTCGGCCGTCCACGGCACGGGGCCGTCCAGGGCCCAGTCCAGCTTGAAGGTGGAGAGGTCCCACTGGAAGCGGCGCAGCTGCCGCCGTACGCCGTCCGGCACGTCGTCCGGTTGCAGCAGGTGCCGGTAGAGGGTGGGGAAGGGCACCGCCGCGAGCACCGCGCGCCGCGCCGGCACCTCCTCCCCCGCCGCGGTGCGCACCGCGACGGCCCGGCCGGAGCGGACGACGACGGAGCGTACGTCCTCCCCGCAGCGCACGGTGCCGCCGCGGCGCCGCAGCCGGCTGACCAGCGCGTCGGTGAGCGCGCCCGCGCCCCCGACCGGTACGGGGAAGCCGACGGACTGCCCGAGCATCGACATCAGCCACCCGAAGGCGCCGCTGCCCGCGGACTCCGGTCCCAGGTCGGCGTGCAGCGCGTTGCCCGCGAGCAGCAGCCGGGCGCCCTGGCCGGCAAAGAACTCCTCGCCCATCCGCCGCACGGGAAGCAGCATCAGGCGGGCGAATTCCAGGCCGGCGGCCGGCCGCAGCCGGGCCGCGAGTCGCATGCCGCCTCGGACGGGCGGGAAGGGGGTGAAGAGGGAGCGCAGCAGGTCGTCGCCCACCCGCTGCCACAGGCGGTGCATCTCCTGCCAGGCGGCCCCGTCGCCCGCGCCGAAGGACTCCGCATTGCGCATCGTGTCCCGCACGTCGCGGCTCAGCGCCGCGCACCGGCCGTCCGGCAGCGGATGCGCGAGAACGGTCGGCGCGTGGCTCCACCGCAGTCCCTCGTCCCCCAGGGACAGCGCCTCCATCACCGGCGAGACGGCCGCCAGCGGGTAGAAGGCGCTGAAGACGTCGGTCACGAAGTCGGGGTCCACGCCGCGGTCGCTGCGAGCGGCGCCGCCCGGCAGCGGCTGGGCCTCCAGGACCTCGACGCTCCAGCCGGCGTCGGCGAGTACGTTC
This sequence comes from Streptomyces sp. NBC_00433, assembly GCA_036015235.1. Lineage (NCBI taxonomy): Bacteria > Bacillati > Actinomycetota > Actinomycetes > Kitasatosporales > Streptomycetaceae > Streptomyces > Streptomyces sp. NBC_00433. Next base: position 1,160,501 of record CP107926.1, read on the forward strand.
GCCGCCACCAGACCGTTCGGACCGGCCCCGATGACGACAGCGTCAGGCATGGCCTTCCTTTCCGCTGCCATGGGGGCGCGAGGCGGCGGCCCGGCCTTCCGGGGCCGCCGGAGGGCCGTCGGCCGTTTTCGGCCCGCGCTCCACGACCGCGGCCAGCCGGGCGAGCATGCGGCGGTGGCGCAGCTGCAGCAAGGCGTCGAGCGCGCTGTTGTGCAGCAGGCCGCCGGACCCGGTCAGCGGATGCTCGTCCGCGATGACCAGGCTGTCCCCGCCCCACCGGCGGATCTCGATGTCGACCCTGGCGGTGCCCAGCGGCCCGCTGTCGATCTCCAGGGCGAGCCGCTCCGGGCGCCGCTGCTCGCGCACGACCGTCGTGCCGTGCAGGGACCACGGTCCGGCCCGCACCGTGTAGCGCAGGGTGGAGCCCTCCTCGGGCCAGTCGCCCTCGCCGACGCGGGAGTCGGACGTACCCGGCACCCACCGCACGTACAGTTCGCGGTCGGCGAGCACCGACCACACGTCGTCGCGGGGGCGCCTGATCAGTTGGTGGCGGATCGCCATGGGGGCCTCCCGGAAGTGCCGATACGGTGCGGCTCCCCTCTGCTCACCCGACGAAACGTCCCATTATGCACGGTTCGAGGAGGGCGATCCCGCGCGGTCGGCCACCCGGATGAAACCGGTCCGGCGCCACGCGTGGCGCCCGTAGGAAGGGGAACGCGCTGGTCATGCCGAACCACGACGCACTGCCCGGCGCCGACGAGTCGTACTGGATGAGCAGCACGGACTCCACCCGCTTCGCCCCCCTGGCCGACGACGTCACCGTGGACGTCGCGGTCGTCGGCGGCGGCGTCGCGGGCCTGAGCACCGCCTGGGAGCTGGCCGAGACGGGGCACTCCGTCGCCGTCGTCGAGGCGGACCGGATCGCGGCCGGCGTCAGCGGCTACACCACGGCGAAGGTGACCGCCCAGCACGGCCTGGTCTACGAGCGGCTGCGCCGCACCCGCGGTCCGGACGCCGCACGCCTGTACGCGCGCTCGCAGCAGGAGGCCGTCGACCGGGTGGAGGAACTGTCGGCGGCCCTCGGGATCGACTGCTCCTTCGAAAGGGCGCCCGCCTTCGCCTACACGCTGGACGGCGACGCCCTTCCCGCGCTGAAGGCGGAGGCGGCGGCGGCCGAGCAGGCGGGGCTGGCCGCGCGGTACGTCGAGCGGACCGACCTCCCCTTCGCGGTGGCGGGCGCGGTGCGGATCGACGGGCAAGCGCAGTTCCACCCCCGCGCCTACCTCCTCGGGCTCGCCGCCGCCCTGACGACCAGGGGCGGCACGATCTACGAGCGGACGCGGATCACCGGGCTCACCGAGGGCGAGCCCTGCCGCCTCACCACGGAGTCCGGCGCCACCCTGACCGCCGGGAAGGTCGTGGTGGCCACCCACTTCCCGGTCTTCGACCGCGCCCTGCTCTTCGCCCGGCTCTCCCCGCGCCGCGAACTCGTCGTCGCCGCCCCGCTGGAGGCCGACGCCGCGCCGCAGGGGATGTACATCACGGAGGACGAAGGCAAGCGCTCCGTACGCACGGCCCCGCTCGCCGACGGACGGCGGCTGCTCATCGTCACCGGGGAGAGCTTCACACCCGGCGCCGGCGGCCACGTCGGGGAGCGCTTCCGGCGGCTGGACTCCTGGATGCACGAGCGGTTCCCGGCGGCTCCGACCGCCTACCGGTGGGCGGCACAGGACCTCGATCCCACGGACACCGTCGCCCTGGTCGGACCGCTGCACGCCGGAGCGCGGCACACGTACGTCGCCACCGGATTCGGCGGCTGGGGCATGAGCGGCGGCGTCATGTCCGGGCGGCTGCTCAGCGAACTGGTCAACGGGCGCCGCCCCGACTGGGCCGACCTCTACGACCCCCGCCGGATCGCACCGGTCCTCAAGGAGGCACCCGCCCTGCTGCGCCGGCAGGCCGACGTGGCGCGGCACTTCGTCGGCGACCGGCTGCGCTCCACACACACCGACTCCGTCGCCGACGTCGCCCCCGGCACCGGGGCGGTCGTCCGCGTCGACGGCAGCCGGTGCGCCGTCTACCGCGACCAGGACGGCGCCGTCCACGCCGTCTCCGCCCGGTGCTCCCACCTCGGCTGCCTGGTCGCCTTCAACGCCGCCGAGACCACCTGGGAGTGCCCTTGCCACGGCTCCCGCTTCGACGTGGACGGCGCGGTCCTCCAGGGCCCGGCGGTACGCCCCCTGGAACCCCGCGACGTCGGCCGACCGGACTGACCGCAGGCGCGATTGTCCAGGCGCCGCCGCCCACCGCGGTGGCGTAGCTCCAGCAAGCGATCGGAAGACCCCTGATGAGCGAGAAGAAGAACCGCGTGGCTGCGGCCGCCGACAAGATCGCCGACAAGGTGCAGGAAGCCGTCAGGACCGGCAACGAGATCCCAGGGGCACCCGGTCCGGTGCCGCCGGCCGTGGACGAGCCGACGGAGGCGTCCGGCCCGCTGCCGCCGAAGCACGACCAGCGCGGCCCGGAGACGTACAGCCCGACCGGGCAGCCGACCAAGACCCCGCAGAAGAAGGTCGCGCAGGGCGGCGACCGGCTCACCACCGCGCAGGGTGCGCGGCTCCACGACACCGACCACTCGCTGAAGGCGGGCCCGCGCGGACCGGTGCTGCTCCAGGACCACCACCTGCGGGAGAAGATCACCCACTTCGACCACGAGCGGATCCCGGAGCGGGTGGTGCACGCCCGCGGCGCCGCCGCCCACGGCGTCTTCCGCGGCTACGGCGCCGCCGACCGCATCAGCCGGGCGGCCTTCCTCGGCAAGGACGTGGAGACACCGGTCTTCGTGCGGTTCTCCACCGTGCTCGGTTCGCGCGGCTCGGCGGACACCGTGCGGGACACCCGGGGCTTCGCGACGAAGTTCTACACCTCCGAGGGCGTCTTCGACCTGGTCGGCAACAACATCCCGGTCTTCTTCATCCAGGACGCGATCAAATTCCCCGACGTCATCCACGCAGGCAAGCCGCACCCGGACCGGGAGATCCCGCAGGCGCAGAGCGCCCACGACACCTTCTGGGACTTCGTCACCCTGCACACCGAGGCCACCGCCCACACGCTGTGGAACATGTCCGACCGCGCCATCCCCCGCTCGTTCCGGATGATGGAGGGCTTCGGCATCCACACCTTCCGGCTGGTCACCGCGGAAGGCGCCACCACGCTGGTGAAATTCCACTGGAAGCCGAAGCTCGGCGTGCACTCCCTGGTCTGGGAGGAGGCCCAGCTCACCAGCGGCATGGACCCGGACTTCCACCGGCGCGACCTCGCGGACGCCATCGAGGCCGGCGCCTTCCCGCAGTGGGAGCTGGGTGTGCAGACCTTCCCCGACACCGACGACCAGATGTTCCAGGGCATCGACCTGCTCGACCCGACGAAGATCGTGCCCGAGGAGCTCGCACCCGTCCAGCCGATCGGGCTGATGACGCTGAACGCCAACCCGTCGAACTACTTCGCCGAGACCGAGCAGGTCGCCTTCCACCCCGGCCACCTCGTCCCCGGCATCGACGTCACCGACGACCCGCTGCTCCAGGGCCGCCTCTTCTCGTATCTCGACACGCAGATCAGCCGCCTCGGCGGCCCCAACTTCGGCCAGCTGCCCGTCAACCGCACGCACGCCCCGGTCAACGACATGCTCCGCGACGGCATGCACCAGAGCGCCGTCCACCGCGGGGTGGCGCCCTACCGCCCCAACTCCCTCGACGGCGGCTGCCCCTTCCTGGCCGGCGCGGACACCGGCGCCTACATCGAAGTCCCCGCCGAGGTCCCCGCGAGCCGCAAGGTCCGGGAGGCGGCGGCGTCCTTCGACGACCACTTCAGCCAGGCCCGGCTGTTCTGGCTGAGCATGACCCCGACCGAGCGCGAGCACATCACCGCCGCCTACACCTTCGAGCTGGGCAAGTGCTACGAGACGGCGATCAAGCAGCGCGCGCTGCTCGTCCTGGCCAACATCGCCACCGAACTGTGCGAGCAGGTCGCCACCGGCCTCGGGCTGCCGGCACCCGAGGCGACCGTGACCCTCACCGACCCGCAGCCCAGCCCCGCGCTGTCGCAACTGGGCGCCAGTTGGCCCCTGGACGGCCGCACCGTCGGCATCGTCACGGCGGCCGGACAGGACCTGGACGGCGTCCGCGAGGTCCGCCAGGCCGTACTGGACGCCGGAATGGTCCCCCTGGTGATCGCCCCGACCGGCGGAGAGACCGGCACCGGCGACGACACCCTCACCGTGCAGCGCACCTTCGCCACCGCCCGGTCCATCGAATTCGACGCGCTCGTGATCGCCGGCGCACCGGCCCCGGGGGCGGACGCCTCCGGCGCCCGGGACGCCAAGGTGGACGACAGCGCGGCCGCGGCGGCGGACATCGACCCCCGGATCCTGCTGATGCTCGCCGAGGCCTACCGCCACGGCAAGGCGCTGGGGGCGTGGGCCGGCGGGACGGACGCCCTGGGCGCGGCCGGGATCGCCACCGACGCCCCCGGCGTGGTGACGGCCGACGACGGGAGCGCGGTGTTCGAAGGCCTCACCGGGCTGCTGTCCCGGCACCGCGCCTGGGACCGCTTCACCCCTGCCGGCTGAGGGCGACCGCGTCGTCGGCCGAGGCGGGGAGGGAGACCACCGGGTGCCGGCGCCGGCCTTCCCCGACGGACAGCTTGGCGCAGTCCCACGGGTTCAGCAGCGCCGGTGTCCGCCGCCGACCGGCCATCAACCGGTGTGATCCCCCGGCCTGCCGGGGTGGCGGGGGTCAGGCAGCGGCGGCCACCGCCTGATCGCACTCGCTGCAGAACTCGTGCACCCCGACCGACGGATACCAGGTGTCGAAGGAGTCCAGCGGCTGGTCCTGCTGGTGCTTCACCAAGTCGTCGGTGCTGATCCCGCACATGGTGACCGGGCCCGGCAGCCCGAGGTCGCCCTCGGCCGGTGCGGCGTGGACAGGGCCGACCCCCTCGACCGACTCCATCCGCTGCTTGGCCGGTTCGTACACGACCGCGTATCCGTTCATGCCGCCGAGGCTAGGCACAGGGGGACGAGGCTGCCTGCGCTGGCGGCCATCCGGACGTACGACCGCCACAGCTTCCTGCCCGACGTGGTGCGCGGGCCGTCCGGCCGAACGGCCCTCACGTGTGGATACCGCTCGGTTCCGTGGACGCCGCGAGCACGGAACCACCTCGACCGGCGACGTCTCTTGCACCCCGGAATGTCACCCGTCAGACTGGTGATGTGAATCTTGACCATGTTTTCGTGTGCGGGCACCCGGCCCTCGACTTCGCGGCCACGCTGCGGGCCCGGCGTTCGACCCGGTTCGAGATGTTCGCGACCCCGGAACGGCTCGACGCGTGGTTCTTGGAGTCCGGACTCGTGGACACGATCACACCGGGCGAGGAGCACGACGTCCGTCAGGCGACGGCGCTTCGCGAGGCCGTCTACCGGCTCGTCACCGACCGCCGCCTGGGTGAGGGGTTCGACCCGGAGGCGCTCGGCGCGGTCAACGCCGCCGCCCGGGAGGTCCCCGTGACGCCGCAGCTCACCCCGACCGGGCGGCGCACCGAGGCCACTCACGCGCAGGCGCTGGCGACCGTCGCCCGGCAGGCCGTCGAGCTGCTGAGCGGCGACGACGTACCGCTGATGAAGGAGTGCGGGAACCCCGAGTGCACGCGCGTCTACATCGACCGTTCCCGCGGCATGCGCCGCCAGTGGTGCGGCATGGAGTCCTGCGGCAACAAGATCAAGGCCGCCGCATATCGCGCCCGCAAGAAGAGCGCGCCCGCCGTGGCCGCGCACTGACACCTGACCTTTGAGGCCAGGGCCTGTCATGGCCGTCACCGCTGCGCCCACGCACGTGAGGACGACCGGTCCTGACCGACCCTGCCCTCACCGACTGGCGCACCGTCCCTGCTCGAACCCTCCCCGGCAGTCGGCGGTCCGGCCTGACAGCCGATCAGAGCGGGGTCGGGGCGCCCTGCGGTCAGACCTGGGCCTGGCCTCCGTCGACGAACCAGTCGGCGCCGTTGACGAAGCTGGAGGCGTCCGAGGCCAGGAAGACCGCCACGGCGGCGATCTCGTCCGGGCGGCCGATCCTGCCGAGCGGCACCTCCGCGGCGAGCGGGCCGAGGTCCGGCCCCAGGGCGCCGATCAGGCCCGGGGTCTCGGTCGGGCCGGGGCTGAGCACGTTCACCCGGAACTTGCGTTCCTGCGAGCTGAGGGCCCAGCTGCGCACCAGGTTGCGCAGTGCCGCCTTCGACGCGCCGTAGATTTCCAGGCCCGGTCCGGCGCGGAGGGTGTTGGTCGATCCGGTCACCACGATCGAGGCGCCGTCCGACAGCAGGGGCAGCGCCTTCTGCACGGTGAAGATCGTGCCCTTCACGTTCGTGCCGAAGGTGGCGTCGATGGCGTCCTCGGTGATGTCGCCGAGCCGCTGGGGGATGGCGCTGCCCGCGTTGGCGACGAGCACGTCGATGCGCCCCGCCTTCTCGCGCACGACCGAGTAGAGGTGATCGAGGTCCGCCTGCACCGACACGTCGGCCCGCACCCCGGTCGCCGCCGGGCCGATCTCGGCCACGGCCGCGTCGAGCGGGTCCTGGCGGCGTCCGGTGAGGAACACCTGCGCCCCCTCGGCGGCGAACCTCCTGGCGATGGCGAGCCCGATGCCGCTGTTGGCCCCGGTGACGACCGCCACCTTGCCTGCGAGTGCTTCCGTCATGCCGCGCTCACTCCTCAGTTCTTGACTAGGTCGTCCACAAAGCTAATCATTATGGACGAGCGAGTCAAGAAAGCGTAGACTTCCCGGCATGGCGCGACCTCGGAAATTCGACGAGCAGCAGGTACTGGACACCGCCCGGGAGCGCTTCTGGGCGGGCGGGTACGCCGCCACGCGCATGGATGACATCGCCACCGCGACGGGCCTGGGCAAAGGCAGCCTGTACGGCGCGTTCGGCGGAAAGCAGGAGCTGTTCCACCGCGTGTTCGACGAATACTGCCGCTCCGTCGTCGACGCCACGGCCCAGCAGCTGCGCGGCGACGACAAGAACGCGTACGCGCGGCTGTCCGCCCACGTCCACGCGGTGGCCGCGGCTACCGCCTCGGACACCGCCCAGCGCGGATGCCTGCTGGCGAAGGGCGCCGCCGAGCTGGCCGAACACGACAAGACGGTGGCCGAGCGGGCGCACGCGGCCATCGAGGAACTGCGCGCCCTGCTGGAGGACGACATCGCCGCCTGCCAGCGCAACGGCGACCTCGCCGCGGACGCGGACCCCGGGAAGCTGGCCGCGCTGGTGCTCGCCGTGCTGCGCGGCATCGAAGCACTGGGCAAGGCCGGAGCGGACGAGGAGACGCTGGCGGACATAGCCCGTACCGCCCTCGCCGTCCTGCCCCGCCCCACGGCCTGACGGCCCCACCAGGCCACGCCGTCAGGCCCCTCGCCTGTGGCTTCCGTCCTCGCGGGTGCCGGGCCGAAGCCGAACCCGGCCGTGGGGCTGGGCGGCCCCCGGGCGGGCGGGCTATAAACGGTCCTGACGTGATGTCACCACCGGGGGGCGGGGATGGACCAACTCAAGGCGTTGGAGCCGGAGCGGATCGGAGCGGTCTTTCGCCCGCCCTCACCCGTCACGATCCGGCGGGCGGCGCGCCGGCTGCGCGGACTGCCGCGGCCCGCCCGGCGGGTGGTGCGCCCGGTGCTCCACGTGGTCTACCTGCCGTACACGGCGAAGACCAAGTTCCTGCTGATCAGTCTGGCCGCGTCCATCGCACTGCTGGGGCTGGCCGACGCCGCCGGTGCGCTGGTGTCTCCGGCCGGAGCGGGCCGGCAGTGGGCGTTGAATTACCACCTGGCCGACAATGCCGAGCCCAGCAGGGTCAGCCTGTCCCTTTTCCAGGATCCGGCCGGTCTGATCGAGCTCGCGGTCGTCCTGGTCACGCCGATCTTCTGCTGCCAGCAGGTGAGGGCGATCGCCGACTTCGTCTCCATGAACGAGCGCAACGGCGGCGCCATGCACCTGACTGTGCAACAGGTCCGGGACCTCGACCGGCTGGTCGGCAGGACCAACAAGTGGTTCGCCGCACTCGGCCGCCGGGACGTCTCCGCGGCTGTCGCCGTGGCCATGGCGGGCGGCACGGCCGGGCTGTACGGCTTCATCAACAGCCACGGCCTGATGCAGTCATGGAACGCGACCGCGCTTCCCGATGCGGTCTGGCGCTCCGAGGTCTACGCCGGCTGGTGGGCCAACCGGCACACCCACCCCGAACTGGCCGTCGCATTATGCCTGGTGGGCACATACGCCTTCTACTTCCTGGCCAAGCAACTGGCGGTAGGCGTCATATTCGCCGGCTATCTGAAGCGGTCCGCCGCACTCGGCTTCGGGGTGACCCCGAACATGAACTTCGACAGCGACGGCTTCTCCGGACTGCGGACCCTGCGCCAGTTCATGCTGTGGACCTACGGCTCCGCCCTCTCCCACATGGCAGGCCTGCTGGTCCTCTTCACGGTCTGGCTGCCCGCCGCGCCGTGGATGCTGTTCACCGTGGTGGGGGTGATGGTGGTGGACATGCTCGTCATCGTCTATCCCTCGTCGATCGGCTACCACTTCGCGCTGCGCGTCAAGCAGGACTACGTCCGAGGGCTGTACGAGAGCAACCGCACGCCCGCCGACCGCGACGCCGAGATCGCGAAGGTGTGGTCCTCCCCCGTGCTGCCCGTCGGGACGCGCAGGGCCATGACCGGCATCACCCTCTACCTTCTCGTCCCCGCGCTCCTCTCCCTCGTCCCCGGGCTGTATTCAGGGCTGTGACCTGACGTCCGCCGACGCCCTCAGGCGGTCCAGCGGGTCAGCCACTGCCCCGCGGCGGCGTGGAGGCGTTCGCGGTTGGCGCGGCGGGCCAGGTCGTGGCCCTCGTCGGGGAAGACCAGCAGCTCCGCGGTGGCGCCGAGCCTGCGGGCCGCACGGACGAACCGCTCGGACTCGCCGGGCGGCACGTTGGTGTCGAGGGCCCCGTGCACGGCGAGGAGCGGCGCGCGCAGGGCCCCGATGTGCGTCATCGGCGACAGCAGCGCGAGCAGCGCGTGGTCGTGCACGGGGTGGCCGTACTTCACGGCGGCCGACTCGGCATTCCACGGCTCGGTGTCCGAGAAGAAGGTGGCGAAGTCCGAGATGCCGCTCACCGCGACACCGGCCCGGAAGAGGTCGGGGTGCCGTACCAGGACCGACATCACCAGGTAGCCGCCGTAGGAGCGGCCCATCACGGCCAGCCGGTCCGGGTCGGCGAGCCCGGCGGCGACCAGGTGGCCGGCGCAGTCGGCCACGTCGTCGATCGCCGCGAAGCGGCCCGCCCCGAGGTCGGCGGCGAGGAAGGCGCGCCCGTGGCCCGCGGAGCCGCGGACGTCGGGGGCGAAGACATGCAGGCCGCGGGCGAGGAGCGCCTGGTACAGCGGGTCGAGTACGGGCCGCTCCTGGCTTTCCGGGCCGCCGTGCAGATGCACCACGCACGGCCCGGCGTCCGGGACGCCGGGCGCCCGGTGGAACCAGCCCGACAGCGGCAGGCCGTCCCGCGCGGCCAGTTCCAGCAGCAGCGGCGGTCGCGGAGCCGGGGAGGCGGGCGACGACGGCGGGCGGTGCCAGGTCCACGCGGTGGGAGCCGGCTCTGCCTCCGGCTCGGCTTCGGGGGCGGCGACCCACACGCCGGGCGGCCGGACCGACGAGGACAGGGACAGCAGCAGTCCGCCGGTCGCGGCGGGCTCGGCGCGGGTGACGACCTCGTGCGGCAGCCGGACCTCGCGCACCGCGCCCAGGGTGCCGTCCGCCCCCAGCACGGCGGTCCCGAGGAGGCTGCGGCCGCCGCGGTTCCACACCAGGGCGGCCCGCCGGCCCGCCGGGTCGGTCGCGAACAGCTCCAGGTCGGCGTCGGGCCGGGCGGCGGCCTCGACGGTCCGCTCCGGGGCGCCGTCCGCGCCCAGCTCGACGGCGAGCAGCGCGGCGTATTCGCGGTCCTCGTCGCTGCGCAGCCACAGGGTCCTCGCGTCGGGAGAGAAGCGGCCCACGCGCGGGTCGCCGTCCGCGGCGGGCAGCAGGCAGGTCTCCCGGCCCGCGGCGGTGTCGAGCACGACCGCCTCACGGTGGCCGCGCGGCCCGCGCCGCAGCAGGATCCAGCGGCCGTCGCGGGACACGTCGCACACCCTGAGGGTGGCGGACCCGGTCTCGGCGGCCACCCGGCGGGAGGCGGCCCGGCCGTCCGGGTCGACCAGCGAGGCGATCAGCAGGCCCTGTTCGGTCGCGCTCCGGGCCGCGGCGGTGTGCGCGTCCGCGGGCCCGGGAGCGGGCGCGTCGCCGCCGGCGGCGACGGCCTCGGTGACCGCGAGGGCCGTGCCGTCGGGCGTCCAGCAGCCGAAGGAGGCGGCGGCGGGCGACCCGTCGCCGGCCAGGACGCGGTGGCCCGAGCCGTCCGGGCGTACGCAGCGCACCACGGTGTGCTCACCGCCGCCGGGCGACGAGGTGTACGCGATCCACCGGCCGTCGGGCGACCAGCTCACGTCGGTCACCGGGTCGGCGCGGTCGTCGAGCAGCCGGGGCTCCGCGTCGCCGTGCGCGGCCAGCCACAGCTGCGGTGTGCCTCCCCGGTCGCACACGAAGGCGGCGAGCCCGCCGGTGGGATCGGCCGACGCCGGTCCGCAGCGGTGCGGCGGTACGGCGGTCCCGCCGTGCGGGGAGGTGTCCGCAGGCGCGGAGCCGGTGTGCGCGGTCGTGCTCATTCCACTCCGTTGGTCGATGCGCTCCGTCGGTCGGTGCGCCCCACTGGCCTGTACGCCACTAGTCGGTACGCCGCGTCGCCCGGCGCACCACGCGACGCTACCGCCGCCCGGCCGCCGGGCGTCGCGGCCCGGCGGGGACGTACCGCGGCCGTGCCGTTCAGGTGACCCCCTGGGCCTGCAGCCAGATCTCCAGCAGCGCCGCCTGCCACAGCGCGTTCGCGCCCAGCGTGGTGCGGTGCTGCTCGGGCGCGCTCAGCAGCTCGCGGAGGTAGTCGTCGCGGAAGATCCCGCGGGCCCGCGCCTCGGGGGCGCCGAGCGCGTCGCGTACGCGCTCCAGCACGGGTCCTGCCATGTGGCGGATGGCAGGTACGGGGAAGTAGCCCTTGGGCCGGTCGGTGATCTCGACCGGCAGCAGGGTCCGGCCCGCGGCCTTCAGTACGCCCTTGCCGCCTTCGGCGAGCTTCAGCTCGGGCGGGCAGGCCGCGGCCAGTTCGACGAGTTCGTGGTCGAGGAAGGGCACCCGGGCCTCCAGGCCCCAGTCCATCGTCATGTTGTCCACCCGCTTGACCGGGTCGTCCACCAGCATGACCTGGCTGTCCAGCCGCAGCACCGCGTCCAGCGCCGCGTCGGCGCCGGGGCGGGCGAGGTGGTCGCGCACGAAGTCGCCGGAGGCGTCGCCCGGCAGCAGCACCGCGGCGTCCACCATCCGGGCCAGCTCGCCATGGGGTCGGTCCACGAACACCCGGCCGTACATGGCGGCGGCCTCGTCCCGCGCGATCCCGGCCATCGGCGGGTACCAGTCGTAGCCGGCGAAGATCTCGTCGGCGCCCTGGCCGCTCTGCACGACCTTCACATGGCGGGAGACCTCCCGGCCCAGCAGGTGGAAGGCGACCACGTCGTGGCTGACCATGGGCTCGCTCATCGCGAGGACGGCGTCGTCCAGGGCCCCGGGCAGCTCCCGCGACGGTATCGAGATGCGGTGGTGGTCGGTGGAGTAGCGCTTGGCGACGAGGTCGGACCAGGTGAATTCGTCGCCCGACTCGCCGCCCTCGCTGTCGAATCCGATGCTGAAGGTCGACAGGCCGGTCGCGCCGGCCTCGGCCAGCAGCGCCACCACCAGGCTGGAGTCGAGGCCGCCGGAGAGCAGCACCCCGACCGGCACGTCGGCGACGGTACGGCGGCGCACCGCGGTGCGCAGCGCGTCCAGCACGGCGTCCCGCCAGTCCTGGGCGTCCATGCCCGCGTGCTCGGGCAGCCGGGCGTAGGGCGGGTTCCAGTACAGGTGGTCGGTCTCGGTGCCGTCGGGCTCGATCACCCGGACGGTGGCGGGCGGCAGTTTCCGCACCCCCGCCAGGATGGTGCGCGGGGCGGGCACGACGGAGTGGAAGCTGAGGTAGTGGTGGAGCGCGACCGGGTCGAGCGCGGTGTCGACGTCACCGGCGGCGAGCAGCGCGGGCAGGGACGAGGCGAAGCGCAGCCGGCCCGGCCGGGCGGCGAGGTAGAGCGGTTTGATGCCGAGCCGGTCGCGGCCCAGGACCACCCGGCCCGTGTGGTGTTCCGCGACGGCGAAGGCGAACATCCCGGCGAAGCGGTCGACGCAGTGCGTGCCCCATCGGCGGTAGGCGTGCAGCAGCACTTCGGTGTCGGAGGCGGAGTGGAAGCGGTGTCCCAGCTTCTCCAGTTCGTCGCGCAGTTCGCGGTGGTTGTACAGGCAGCCGTTGAAGACGACGGTCAGCCCGCCGTCCGGGTCGGTCATCGGCTGGTCGCCGCGTTCCGACAGGTCGATGATCTTCAGCCGGCGGTGGCCGAGCGCCACGGCGCCGTGCGACCACAGGCCGCGCCCGTCGGGGCCGCGCGCCGCCAGGCGGTCGGTCATCCGCTCGACGGCCGCGAGGTCGGGGAAGGTGCCGTCGAATCTGATCTCGCCGCTCAGCCCGCACATACGTACCTCCGGTCCGGGCGGCTCATGACGCGCCGCGCAGTATCCATGTGTCCTTGGCGCCGCCGCCCCGCGAGGAGTTGACGACGAGTGAGCCGCCCGCCGCGACTCGGGTCATCGCCGACGGGAGCACCGTGGTGGTCAGCCCCACGGCGCCGAGGCCGTCTCCTTCCCGCTCGGCGCAGACGAACACCCGGAGGTCCACGACCCGCGGTTCGAGGCGTTCCCCGTCGAAGGTGGGGTGGCTGGTCAGCTGCACGACGTCCTGCGCCACCCACGCGTGCGGGGAGACCAGCAATTCCGCGCGCAGCCGGGCGAGTTCCTCGGGCGAGGCGTGCGGTCCTATGACGACCCCGGCGCCGCCCTGGCCGCCCACCGGTTTGACGACCAGGTCGGCGAGCCGGTCCAGGACCTCGTCCAGGACGCCGGGCTCGCCCGGCAGCAGCGTCGGCACCTGGCGGAGCAGCGGTTCCTCGGCCAGGTAGTAGCGGATCAGCCGCGGCACCATGGCGTAGAGCGCCTTGTCGTCGGCGATGCCGTTGCCCACGGCGTTGGCGAAGGTGACCCGCCCGGCCCGCGCCGCCGCGAGCAGGGCCGGCCACAGGGGTGCGCCGTCGGCCCCGTCGGCCTTGGCCAGGTCGTCCTCGTCGATCCGCCGGTAGACGACGTCGAAGGGCAGGTCGTCGTAGGAGGCCCCGTCGGGTCCGGTACGGCTGCCGCGCACGGCGTGCACCCGGCCCTCGCGGACCACGAGGTCGCCGGTGGTGTGCAGCGCGCAGCCCATCTCCTCGGCGAGGGTGCGGTGTTCGTACCAGGCGGAGTTCTCGGGGCCGTCGCTGAGCAGCATCAGCCGCGGTTCGGGCACCGGCGCCGCCGAGCGCAGCACGCGGGCCAGGGTGGCGGGGACGTCGTCGACGCCGAGCACGTGCGGCCCGGGGACGACAGGCCCCAGCCGCCGCGCCGCGTGCGCGTAGGCGATACCGGACGGCACCCGGAGGTTGTCCTCCAGGACCAGCCAGCCGTGGGCCGCGTCGCGCACCAGGTCGATGCCCGCGATGTTGACGCGGACGGTGCCGGGCCGCCCGGGAATGCCGGCCGCGCCCTCCACCTGCCTTTCCGGCAGGAAGCGCGGCGCGACCACCTCGTCGCGCAGGACGGCCTGTTCGCCGTAGGCGTCGTGCAGGAAGGCCTCAAGGGCGCGGACCCGCTGGCCGAGCCCGGCTCGCAGCGCCTTCCAGTCGCGGGCCTCGATGAGCCGGGGCACGGTGTCGTAGGGGAAGACGCGGTGCGTGTCGTCGTGGTCGGCGCGGAAGCGCACGCCGAGTGCTTCCTGGCGCTTGCGCAGGTCGCGGGCCGCGCGTTGCAGGCCGGGGACGCCGGCGCGGTCCAGCGCGGCGAGCACCGGGCGGTAGAGCGGCCGTACCTCGCCGGTGACGTCGACCATCTCGTCGTGGTCGGCGCGGTAGCCGAGCAGCAGACCGCCGTGGTGCGGTTGCTGGTCGAGTTCGCGGTCGCCCGCGGTGCGGGCCACGAGCATGCCGACCGCGGCAGGCAGGCCGTCGGTGTCGGCCACCCGCCTGATGTGGTGGGCGGCGCTGCCGAGGCCGAGTGCCTCCTCGGTCAGTTCGACCACGTCCGACCAGTCGCCCAGGCGTTCGAGGACCGGGCGCAGCCGGGTCACCAGTGCCCGCACCACGCGCGGCGCCGGGCGGGGCAGGCCGTCGGCGGGGTGCACGAGGTCGCCTTCGAGGCCCGACCTAGCGGCCCGCCAGGTCGCCGCCCGCAGCCACGTCGTGCGCTCGCCGTCGCCGCGGCGGCCCGCCGCGACGGCCTCGCACGCCTCGACCACCAGCGCCCGGTAGAGGCCCGCGATCATCACCGCGGTCTCCGCCCGGGGAACGGCGTCGCAGATGCGCAGTTCGAGGGTCTGCAGGTGCGCCGAGGGCCGGACGTCGTAGTAGACCATGCCGGCGTCGCTGATCACGCCCGATCTGACCAGGTCCGCGATGGCCTGGTCGTAGTGCTCGGCGGAGCGGAAGTGCCCTGCGGGGCCGGTGGTGGGCCAGCGCTGCCACAGCAGGGTGCGCCAGCTGGCGTACCCGGTGTCGGAGCCGAGCCAGAAGGGTGAGCTGGCGGACAGCGCCAGCAGGGTCGGCATCCACGGGGAGAGCAGGCTCATCGCCAGGATCCCGGTGTCCCGGTCGGGTACGTCCACGTGCACCTGGAGCCCGCAGATGAGCTGTTCCTCGGCGACGACCCGGTAGTTCTCGGTCATCCGCCGGTAACGCGGGTCCGCGGTGGCCTCGATGGTGCCCAGCCGGGCGAGCGGCGCGGTTCCGGCGGCCACGATGCCCAGGCCCAGCGGCGCGGCGGCGTCGCGCAGCGCGCGGCGGGAGGCCCTGACGTCCTTGAGCAGGTCCGCGAGCGAGCGGTGCGGCCTGCTGTTGGCCTCGACGATCGACTGCTGCAGCTCGGTGGTGAAGCCCCGCTCGGGCAGCCGG
The DNA here is from genome assembly GCA_036015235.1 of Streptomyces sp. NBC_00433. Classification (NCBI taxonomy): domain Bacteria; kingdom Bacillati; phylum Actinomycetota; class Actinomycetes; order Kitasatosporales; family Streptomycetaceae; genus Streptomyces; species Streptomyces sp. NBC_00433. Next base: position 1,175,728 of record CP107926.1, read on the forward strand.
TCGAGGACCTCGCGGGCCCGCGGGACCAGCGCTCCCGACTCCAGGTCCACCACGTGGAATTCTTCCTCGACTCCGACGAGTTCGGCCATGCCGTCTCCATTTCACGTGAGTCCGGGCACGGGTTCAGCAGACGCTGCGGGAGCACCCGGAACCTGGGATCGCCGCCTGACCGCACCGCGGTGTGCGTCTTCTGCCCGCGTATCGGGGCTGCAAGAGAGGTCGTGGACCGCACTCGCTCCCGGAGGTGGCCATTCGGGGGCTGTCGCCGCGCCGTTGCGGTGGGTGTCGAGTGCGCGGACGCCGCCGGGCAGGGCGGCGGAGCACCTGTCCTGCCCGTGGCCGCGCGGAACACGACGGTCCGACGCCACTCGTCGAGCCGCGTTCGCGCCTGCGGGCAGGTGCTGTCCCAGAAGTGTCGGGCCACGCACGCCCTGTGGCAAGACGCACCCGGCATCTGATGGCGCACGCGCGGCGGCCCCGGGCACTCTGCCCGGGGCCGCGGTGGCGGGTCCGTGGTGCGCCGGCCCCCGGCCGGTGAGGCGCGGGTGGCGGGCCTTGCCGCCCTGTCAGCAGGTCGGGACGCCCGGCAGCCAGGCCTGCGGCACGTCGATGTAGATGTTCGAGATGTAGCCGCCGTATCCGGGCAGGTAGGCCCACCCGTCGTTGCTGTAGCCCTCGGCATTGACGAGCTGCCCGTGCACCTGGCAGCTGACGGTCACGTTGGTGGGTCCTGCCAGGGTCGCCACGGTGGTGGAGCCGGTGTTCGGCTGGGAGTGGATGCGTACGCCCGTGCCCCAGGTGGTGAAGGGGCTTCCCGAGCTGCCGCCGCTGGTCCACAGGTAGGTGACGGTCACCCAGCCGTTGTTGTTCAGGCCCACGTTGTAGAAGGTGCCGTCGGCGAGGTCGATGCCCGCGGGGTTGGAGACGGTCCGGCCGAAGCCGTCGTGGCCGCCGTTGTAGCCGTTCTGGTACGCGGCCTGCGCCTCGGGGAGCCCCTGGGCGAGGTCGCCGAAGCTCTGCCGGACCGAGGACGGGTTCCAGTAGTCGTCCTGGGTGTTCCACGGGCCGACGTCCCAGACGGGCGCGGTCTCGCAGCGCACCGGGCCGCAGACCTGCACCGAATACTGCCCGCTGCCGTTGGGTGACAGGCCCCGCCGTGAGGGCAGGGCGACGAAGTGGTCGCTGGGGGCGATCACATGGCCGTTGGCGGTGGTGCCGCCCACCAGGCCCTCGCGGGTGGCGTAGACGGTGGCGCCGAGCGCCGCGGGCCGGGCGACGGCGTGCGGGGCGGCGGTCCGTTCCGCGTGCAGGCGCAGGCCCCGGACGCGGGCGCCCGCGGTGGGGTCCTGCAGGGTTATCCGGCTCTGGACTGCGGTGACCTCGACCGGCAGGTCGGCCGGGGCGCCGGCGGTGGCCTCCCGCCACTCCGTCCAGCTGCCGTCGGCGGCCCTTCCCCGTACGTCGACGACGGCGCTCGCACCGGCCGGCAGGTCCGCCCGCAGGTCAGCGGTGACGCGGTCGACCGGCGCGGACAGGGTGTGGGCGGGCTCCGTCTGCGAGGCGAAGCCGGCGGTGGCGCCGCCCGCGGCGGCGGGGTGGAAGGCCCGCGACGCCACGCGCAGGGCCCCGGCGGTGTGGACGAGGTTCACCTCGTCGGCCCCGGCGGGCCCGAGGTCCACCGTCCATCCGGCCGAGGAGGTATCCGGGGCACGCGGCGCGGAGGCGGCGGCGGGCAGGACCCCGCCGAGCAGCAGGGATCCGAGCGCGGCGGCGACGAGGAGCAGCCGCGGGGCGCGCGGGGGCGGAGTGTCTCCTGAGAATGATGTGTACATGGCGATTGACGGTACTGGTGGGGACGGGGCCCGCCAAGAGCACCTCCGGCGACGAACCGATGACGTCGTCCCCGGAGGGGGTGCCTGACCGGAGGAACGGACCGCGGCGCCTGCCGGGGCATCGGCCCGCGGTTCACGCGTGCCGTGCGTTCAGGCGTTCGGTGATGAGGGTCAGTACGCGGCCGGCGGTCAGCAGGTCCTCGGCCGGGATGCCCGCGTAGGCATGCCCGATCGCCTCGCTGATGCCGGACGAGATCCGGTCGTGGACCGCCTGGCCCGCGTCGGTGAGCGCCACCCGCGTGACGTCGTCCCCGGACTCCGCCAGCAGGCCGGCGTCGGTGAGTTCGGCCAGTGCCGTGGCGGCCGCCGCGAGGTCCGTCCTGAGCGCGTCGGCGACCCTCCCGGCCAGCCGGTCGCGGCCGGCGGAACCGCCCGCGGCGGCGGTGAACTTCAGCCCGACCCACTGGGTCATACCGAGGCCGGTGGCGGTCAGGAGCCGCTGCAGGATCGGCGCGTGGGCGTTCTCGGCCCGGCCGAGGATCTGCGGGTTGAGCGACAGAGCGGAGCTGGAGGGTGCGGCGGAGGTGGTCACGGGAGACTCCCAGGTCGCTGGCCGGCTGGACGCTTCCCCATAAATGTTAATGGCACTAACGTTTATTGCACTAGCGTACGTACTCCGCCGGTTCGGCTCCCGCTCATTCGGCGAGCGGTGGAGGGGGCGCCGGGTCGAAGCGGATCGTATGCAGGCGGGCGGCGCACTGCCGGTCGAGGAGCACGACCGAGGCGTAGCCGGGCGGCGGGGCGCCGGAATCCGCCAGCTCCCTTTCCAGGGCGAGGAAGGCGCGGACGTGGCGGCCGAGGGCGTACGGCGTCACCCGGCGACCCCTGGCCCGCTGTCCCGAGATCGCCTCGCATTCGGTGGCCACCAGCGTGATGAGGTGCACGGGGCGCCCGCGGCGCCGGCCGGCGCGGGCGAGCCAGCCGCGCACCCAGGGCTGCGCCCCGCTGTCCTGCACCACCAGCGGCTCGGTCCCGCGCAGGGCGCCGCGCAGGCGCGCGTAGTGCTCGACGCGGACCAGGGGGCGGTAGACCCCGTAGGCCACCCAGCCGGGCACCCGGGCCGCCCAACGCTCCCTGACCGCCTGCGAGTCCACGAGCGCGGCCCGGACCGTACGCGCCATCAGCGTGCTCTTCCCCGCGCCCGGCAGCCCCGCCACCACGACGACGGACCCCGCGGCGTACTCCAACTCCACGACGACGGGACCGCACCGCAGGTCCACAACTCCCCCCGGCCGCACGACCCGTCGGCGATCCGCGCGGGGGGCGGCCGAGGAGGAGTCGGCGGAAAGGGCCACGCCTCATATGTAAAGTACGGGCAATATTCCGGTCAAGTCGTCGGCCCCCGAAGGACCCCTGACACCGCGGCGGCGGGCTGGTCGGAGGCGCGGTAGTGGGCGGCCTGCGGGAAGGCGTACGCGGCCCGGGATCGCCGCCGTTGCGGCCGTACTCGACGGCCTCTTTGCGAAACACCGGCCATCTGGCCTCGCGTCGGCAGCGACGGCCTCCGGCCACCATTTGAAGCTGACGTGCCCTGCTCGCTCAGGCAGCGGGAAAGATCGTGACTTTGACGTGCTTCATGATCGGCTGATCGCTCTGCTCGCTGTGGTCGACGAGCGCGCACAGCACGTTCATCTCGGGCATGTAGCCCGCCGCGCACCCGCGCGGGATGTCGTAGGGGACGGCCAGATAGCCCTTGAGACGGCGCCGGCTGCCGTCCTTCGCCGTGCTCGTGATGTCGACGGGCGCGAGGTCGCCGATCCCCCGCTCGCGCATGTCCGCCCTGTTCATGAACACCAGCGTGCGCAGGTTCCTGACCCCTCGGTAGCGGTCGTTGTCGGAGTAGATCGTGGTGTTCCACTGGTCGTGCGAGCGCATCGTGCCCAGCGCCAGGGTGCCGGGGGCGGGCACGACGTCGGGCAGCGGGGCGCACGAGAACTCGGCGCGCTGCGACGGGGTCTCGAAGACCAGCTCGCGGGCCGGCTGCTTGATGCGGAATCCCAGCGGGAGGCGTACGCGGCGGTTGAAGTCCTCGAAGCCGTCGAGGACCCGGGCCATGGTGTCGCGGATGCGGTCGTAGTCCTCGACGTACCACTGCCAGGGCGTCGAGGTCTCCGGCAAGGCGGCCCTGGCGATGCCCGCGATGATGGCCGGCTCGGACAGCAGGTCCTTCGAGGCGGGGCGCCTCATGCCGACCGACAGATGGACCATGCTCATCGAGTCCTCGACGGACATGCTCTGGACGCCCTTGCGCTGGTGGTCCTTCTCGGTGCGGCCCAGACACGGCAGGATGAGCGCCCGGCGGCCGTGGACGAGATGGCTGCGGTTCAGCTTGGTGCTCACCTGCACGGTGAGGTCGCACGTGCGCAGCGCTTCGTAGGTGACAGGGGTGTCCGGCGCGGCCAGCGCGAAGTTGCCGCCCATACCGACGAAGACCTTCACGTCACCGCGCCGCATCGCCCTGATCGTGTCGACGGTGGCCAGCCCGTGCTCCCGCGGCGGGTCGATCCCGCAGACCTCCGCCAGGCGGTCCAGGAACTTCTCGGTCGGGCGGTGGTCGATGCCGCAGGTCCGGTTGCCCTGGACATTGCTGTGCCCTCGCACCGGGGAGGGGCCCGCGCCCTCGCGCCCCAGGTTGCCGCGCAGCAGCAGCACGTTGACGATCTCACGGACCGTGTCGACGCCGTGCTCGTGCTGGCTCACTCCCAGACACCAGCTGATGATGCTGCGGTCCGCCTCGCCGTACACACGCGCGGCCTCCAGCACATCGGCCCGGCTCAGCCCGGACTGCTCCTCGATCTCCTCCCACGGGGTCGCCTCGCAGAGCGCGCGGTAGTCCTCGAAACCCGTGGTGTGGCGGTCGATGAACTCCTGGTCCAGGGCCTTGGGATCGTTCTTCGACTCCTCCAGGATCGCCTTGGCCATCCCGCGCAGCAGCGCCATGTCCCCACCGATGCGCACCTGGAGATTCAGGCTGCTGGTCCGCGTCGACTTGAACAGGGCCATGTCCGTGAAGTCGTGGGGGACGATCGTCCGGGTGGCTGCCGCCTCGACGAGCGGGTTGACGTGCACGATGCTCGCGCCCCGCCGGTCGGCCTCGGCGAGCGCGGTGAGCATCCGGGGCGCGTTGGAAGCGGCGTTGACCCCCATGATGAACAGGGCGTCCGCCGCCTCCCAGTCCCTGAGGTCGGCAGTCCCCTTTCCGGTCCCCAGGGACGCCGTCAGCGCGCGACCGCTCGCCTCGTGGCACATGTTGGAGCAGTCCGGCATGTTGTTCGTGCCGAACTCACGGATCATCAGCTGGTAGAGGAAGGTCGCCTCGTTGCCCAGCCGGCCGGAGGTGTAGAAGGACGCCTGGTCCGGGCTGTCCAGCTCGCGCAGGGCGCGGCCCACGACCTCGAAGGCGTCCTTCCAGCTGATCGGGACGTAGTGGTCCGACTCGGGGTCGTAGACCATGGGCTCGGTGAGCCGGCCCTGGTTCTCCAGGTCGTAGTCGCTCCACCCGTACAGCTCGGACACCGAGTGCGCGGCGAAGAAGTCGCGGCCCACCCGCTTGCGGGTCATCTCCCACGTGACGTGTTTGATGCCGTTCTCGCAGATGTCCAGGTGCAGGCCCTTCAGGTCGTCCGGCCACGCGCACCCGGGGCAGTCGAACCCGGAATTCTCATGATTCATCTTCATGATGGCCCGGGGGCCGTCCGCCAGCGCCCGCTCGCGCACGAGGAACCGCGTCACGCTCTTCGCCGCGCCCCAGCCCGCGGCGGGGTGGTGGTAGGGCCGAAACCCTGGCTCACCCTTCGGAGTGGGACCCTCCTCGGGCTCCACGGGCTGCGGCTCGTCCCGATCGATGCTCACGACTCTCGACCCTCCGCCATGTGGGACATCAGCGACAGAACACACCTTTGCCCACGGTACGCGGCCGAGGTCCGGGGCCGCCCCGCGACTCGCGATAGGCATGCGCCGGAGCGCTGCCGTACGGTCCGGCGCAGGAGGCGCGGCGGGCCCCCGCGATGGTCAGGCGCCGTGCGGGAGCTGCTCCTTCGTGCGGTAATGTCTGCCGACTTCTCATGAGATCAAGGGCATCCGATGACAACTGCGCCTCCGCCTCCGCGTGAGGAAGACGACGAGCCGTCCAGCATTCCTGACGCCGTGTGGGAGGAATTCGCCGAGGACCCCGGCAGGATCGGGGCGAGCACGCCGAAGGAACCCTCGGCCCGCGCCCGCATGGTGACCGAGAGGCTGCGGCGCGAGGAGGCGGAGGAGGCGGAGCGTGCGCGGCGCTCGAAGCCCCGGTGGAGGGGCGGCAGCGGCCGCCGGCCCCAGGAGCCGGAAGGGTGGCGGACCGGACCTGCCTGGCGGGAGATGCAGGGGGGCCGGCGAGGGCCGTGGCGGGACCGAATACGCACCCTGCTGATCGTCGCGGCGGTCGCCGTGCTGGCGCTGGTCGCGATCAACCCGTCGGGCGCACGCTCGCTGGTCCTCGGCCACGGGCACTCGTCCGACAGCCACGACGACTCCTCCGACAGCACGCCGCTCACGCCGGAGACCGCGGCGCCGACCGCCGCACCGACGGCGGCCCCGGACCCCGACATCCCCACCACGAGCCACCCCTTCGCGGGATCCCCGGCCGTCGGCTGGGCCGAAGGCGCGGACGCCATCGTGCTGCCGCACGCCGAGAAGGTCGGCGATGTCCCGGCGCGGCAGGTGGACGCCGTCCTGCGGGCGACGAAGGCATACCTGGTCGCGGCCGACCTCGACCCGGCCACACTTCGCGGCGGCTACCCGGACTCGGCCCTGCGCCTGGTGGATCCGATCAACGGCGAGCCCGCCCAGATGAAGGCCGCCCTGCACTCACCGAGCGCCAAGGCCGACCCGACCGTGTGGTTCACCCGCTACGACCCCCACGAGGTCCAGCTCGTGGGCGACGTGATCAAGGTCCGCGGCCGGATGACCTTCGCCAAGTCCGACCACGGCTCCGTGCGGGTGCACAGCGACTACACCTTCGTCTACGCCTTCACGAAGGCCGGAAAGAACGACGGCACGGTGCAACGGCTCATCGCCCGGCGCGAGGTGGACACCCAGTGGTTCCCGCATTCACCGCCGGCAAAGGTGCAGATAGCTCATGCCGGCGCCTATTTCGGCGGCTCGGGCTGCGTCGACGACGGCTACCTCCATCCCTTTGCCGACTCCTCGGACGTGGACTCCTCCGGACCCGTCACGGACCCGTACGACCGCAGCAAGCCGCTGGCCGACGGGGGGACTTGCGGAGTAGCCAGCCGTACATGACCAAGGCCCTGAAGTAGCCGCGGTCCACCTCGCGCTCGGCGAGCTCGGACACCACGACGCGATCTCGCGCGAGGCGGTTGCACGCGGGAAGTGGACCTACGGGAGATCGACGCGAAAGGGCGCGACCGGAGGCGCGGACGTACAGGGCCCGGACCGCGTACGTCGCGCGGTCCGGGCCCCGGCCGGTGTACGGCGAGGTCAGTCTTCCGCCGCTGCCAGGGCCGCCTCGATGGCGGACACCGGGGCGGGCATCGGGGGCTCGTTCATGAAGTCGGCCGTCGCCGCGTACGGCAGGCCGTACGCGGGGGTGCCGGGCTGGAAGCGCCTGCCTTCGGCGAGCGGGCCGGCGTCCACGGTGTCGAAGCCGAGGAGGTCGAGGAGTTCCACGGCGTGCGCCTTGGCGGCCGCGTCGTCGCCCGCGATGGGCAGCGCGCTGCGGTCCGCCGCGCCCGCCGGACGCGGCAGACCGGCCAGGTGCTCGAAGTAGATGTTGTTGAACACCTTCACCACGTTGGCCGACCCGCCCAGATACCCCTGGAGCAGCCCGCTGTCCGTGGTCTCCTTCGTGTCGAGCTGGGCGATGTTCCCGTCGCGCTGCGGGTAGTAGTTGCCGGTGTCCAGTACGGTCTTGCCGGCCAGCGGCTCGCGCGGGACCTGCTGGTAGGCCTTGACCGGGATGGTCACCACCACCCAGTCCCCTGCGGCGGCGGCCTCCGCCGCGGTGGCCGCCCTGGCCCGCGGGCCGAGCTCCGCCACGAGGTCGCCGAGGGTTTCCGGCCCCCGGGAGTTGCTGAGCACCACGTCGAGGCCGCTGTCGACCGCCAGCCGGGCCAGAGTGCCGCCGATGTGTCCACTGCCGATGAGTCCCAAAGTCGCCATAAGACGGATAACGACGCCTGTGGCCCGTATGTTCCGCCGGACGGCGGCCGCGGACTCCCCGACACCGTACGCCCGGCACGCCGGCCGCCGCGCCGATGCGGGCGGGCACCGGCGCCGACGCGTGCCGGCGCACCCGCCGCGGCCGACAGAGTCAGGCCGCGGCTCGGTGCGATCCGAGGGCCACCCTGCCGGACCGGGGCGTCCCTTCCCCGGTCCTGGCCCCCGGATCGCTCACCTCCCCCTTCGGACCGGCCCTCCGCAGGAGACCGGCCGCCTTGGTGGCGCTGACGCGTCGCGGGTCACTTCGCGCGGAGCGGGGCCAGGGCCTCGCTCCAGGCCACGACCTGGTCGAGCGTGGCGGTGACGGCGTCGGCCTGGTGCGGGCCCGGCTTGAACTCGCTGAAGTTCACGAAGTCGGTGAACAGCGAGAGCGCGACCTGGGAGCGCACGTCCGCCATCTGCAGCTCGCCCGCGACGAGGCGCAGGTGCTCGACGGCGCGCGTGCCGCCGACCGAGCCGTAGCTGACGAAGCCGACGGCCTTGTTGTTCCACTCGGCGTAGAGGAAGTCGATGGCGTTCTTCAGCGCGCCCGAGGTGGAGTGGTTGTACTCCGGGGTCACCATGACGAAGCCGTCGAAGGAGGCGATCTTCTCCGCCCACCGCAGGGTGTGCGGCTGCGCGTACTGGCCCAGGGACGGCGGCATGACCTCGTCGAGGTGCGGCAGCTTGTAGTCCAGCAGGTCGACCAGTTCGAACTCCGCGTCGGTGCGCTGGGCGGCGATGTCGTACACCCAGCGGGCGACCCCTTCGCCGTTGCGGCCGGGACGCGTGCTGCCGAGGATGATGCCGATCTTGGTCATGACGGGTCCTTCACGATCATTCCGGTCGACGCCGGAGCTGTACTTGACGAGTCAAGGAAACGCCTAGATAGTTGCTGCGTCAAGCGAGTAGAATGTGGCCATGAGCACTCAGGAAGGTCTCCAGCCGATGAGCGCGGCGGAGGAAGCGCTGGTCAGGGCGCTGGGCAGGCTGATACATGTGCTGCCGCGCGCCATCGACCAGGACATGGCACGCGCCCGTCAGCTTCCGCTGTCCGAGTACACCGCGCTCATGTACCTCTCGGAGGCGCCGGACCGGCTGATGCGGATGAGCGAGCTGGCCGCCGCCTGCGACCTCTCGCTCAGCGGGATGACGCGCATCGTCGCCCGGCTCGAGCAGCGGGGGCTGGTCGAGCGGGTCCGGTGCGAAGCCGACGGGCGCGGCGCGAACGCGGTCCTCACCGACGCCGGTCTTGAGCGGCTCAAGGAGGCCTGGCCGGCGCATCTGGCCAGCGTCCGGCGGCACCTGCTCGACCACGTCCCGGCCGAGGACCTGGAAGCGATCACCCGCGTTCTGCAGCGCATGGCGACGAACCCCTGATCCCGGGCCCGACCGGGTCCGCGTACGAAGCGAGAACCACCATGAACACACCCGTTCCGCCCTTCCCCGAGTACGTGACGCTCGGCCTCGACACCTTCGGCGACGTGCCGCGTGACGAGGGGGGCGCGCCGCTCACCCACGGCGCCGCCATCCGCGGGCTGGTCGAGGAGGGCGTCCTGGCCGACGGGACCGGGCTCGACCACTTCGGCGTCGGCGAGCACCACACCGACTGGATGCCGCTGTCGGCCGCCGACGTCGTCCTCGCCGCGATCGCCTCCCGGACCTCCCGCATCCGGCTGGGCTCGGCGGTGACCGTGATCAGCTCCGACGACCCGGTGCGCGTCTTCCAGCGCTACGCCACGCTGGACGCGGTCTCCGGGGGCCGCGCCGAGGTGATCCTCGGCCGGGGGTCGAGCACCGAGTCCTTCCCCCTCTTCGGGTACGAACTGCGCGACTACGAGCAGCTCTTCGAGGAGAAGGTCGGCCTGTTCGCCGAGCTGCTCAAGGAGGAGCCCGTCACCTGGTCGGGCAGCACGCGGGCCCCGCTGGACGGCCTGCCCGTCTACCCGCACACGGAGTCGGGAGCGATCCCGACCTGGGTCGGCGTCGGCGGCAGCCCGCAGTCGGTGGTGCGGACCGCGCGCTACGGCTTCGCCCTGATGCTCGCCGTCATCGGCGGCGACGTCGCCCGCTTCGCGCCGTTCTCGGAGCTGTACGGCCGGGCGCTGGAGGAGTTCGGGCAGCCGGCCCGGCCGGTGGGCGTACACGCGCCGGGACACGTGGCCGCCACGGACGAGCAGGCGTGGGAGGAGTTCCTGCCCCCCATGGAGCAGGCGATGCGCAAGGTGTCGGCCGAGCGCGGCTTCAGGGCGCCCACGCGGGCCGACCTGATGCGGGACGTGGCGCCCGGCGGGGCGCTGCACGTGGGATCGCCCGAGACGGTGGCCCGCAAGGTCGCCGACACCCTCAGGACCCTCGGCGCGACCCGCTTCGACCTGAAGTACGGAATGCCCGGCATGCCGCACGGCCAGGTGCTCTCCTGCGTGGAGCTTTTCGGCACGAAAGTGGCCCCCCTGGTCCGGGACATGCTCAGCGGCGGTTGACCCGCGGCCCGCGGTGTCGGCCCGCGTGACGTCAGGTGGCGGCGGGCCGCCAGCCCAGTGCCGGGCCGAGCACGGTGGCGATGTCGGTGAGGATCTGGACGTAGTCGTCGTGGTCGAAGGTGAAGGGCAGCGCGAAGGCGACCTCGTCGATCTCCCGGAAGGCGGCGTGGGCGTGGAGCTGCTCGGCGATCCGCGCCGAGGGTCCGACGAGGTCGGGCGCGAACATCATGCGGGCGGGCCCGTGCGTCACGGCGGTGCGTGGTGTCCGCTCACGGACGAAGGCCTCGTATGTGGCGCGCTGCCGCGGCGAGGCGTTGTCGGTCGGGATGACGACGAGCCCCTGGGAGACGCGGGCCCGCTCCCCGTCGGGGTGCCGCTCGCGGAAGGCCCGGACGTGCGAGAGCTGGATCGCGGCGAAGTCCTCGGACTCCTCGGCCTTCACGACGCTGCTGGTCAGGAAGTTCATGCCGTTCTCGCCCGCCCACCGGGCGGACCGCAGGCTCGCGCCGCCGTACCACATACGGCTGCCCAGGCCCGGGGCCTGGGGCTGGACGCGGTCGGAGAAGGCCTCGAAGCCCTCGGTCCCGCTGAAGTCGGTGGCGGCTTCGCCGCGCACGAAGTCCAGCAGCCGCCGCACCCGGTCGTAGCTGAAGTCCTCGGCCTCGGCGGTGTCGGGGTAGAGGGCGTCCCTGACCCGGTCGTAGTGCGTCGGCGGGCCCACGCTGACCCCCGGATTCAGCCGGCCGCCCGACAGGATGTCGACCGTCGCCAGATCCTCGGCCAGCCGCAGCGGATTCTCCCAGCCCAGCGGGATCACCGCGGTGCCCAGGCCGATACGGCTGGTGCGCTGGCTGGCCGCCGCCAGCACCGCGACGGGTGAGGAGATTCCGTACTGCAGATGGCGGTGCCGCACCCAGGCGCTGTCGAAGCCGAGGCTCTCACCGAGTTCGATGATCCGCAGTGTCGACTCGTGTCCCCGCCGCGGGTCCGCGGGATCGAACAGGCCGATCGTCAGGAATCCCAGCGTCCGCAACGGCTCCGAGACCAGCGGCATCGCGTTCTCTCCTTCGTTCATGGTTCTCCGCCGACGAGTATCGCCGACGCCGTGCCGGCTGCGGAGACGGGATCGCCGTGGCCCCAGAAGGTGGGTGGGGAGCCGGTGTCCCGGCCGAGGCGGCCGTCGGACTGATCCCTCGTACCTACGTCCTCTCAGCGCCGCAGGCCGCTGCCGTGGGGGCCGTACAGGTCGAGGAGCCGGGTGCGGGCGTCTTCGAGCCGGTGGCCGATGACCTCGGCGCAGGCGAGGACGAAGACGTAGCCGAACTCCGTTTCCTCCTGGCACAGCCGCCGTACGTCGGTCGCGTCGAACTCGACGGCCCGCACGCCGGTGAGCGCCCGAGCGGACATGTGCCAGCGGCGGGGCGGGAAGAGCCAGGACCAGCCGAGCAGAGAGCCCTGCCCGAGCTTCTCGACGGCGGCGGCCGGCCGGCCGGGGACGTGCAGTTCCAGAGCGACGTCGCCGTCGCGGAGGATCCAGAACCGGTCGGCCTTCCCCTTCTCCTCGAAGATCCGCCCGCCGGCGGGGAAGTCCACCTCGCGTCCCAGAACCATCAGCCGGTCCAGGTGCTCGTCGGACAGGGCGGCCAACCGCCCGGTCATCGTCATCAGCTTCGTCGTCACGGTCTTCTCCTCGTCTCGGGGGGCGCCCGTTGGCGGCCATGTGCCGCGTGCGCGCCGTACGTGCCTCATCGTCGGGCGGATGAAGCGCCCGCGTCGTGGGCCGAACGGCCCCTGTACGGGGTTCGGTCGGTCCTCGTCCGCGGGGCCCGATGACGTCGGCCGGTCGGGGGTGGTCTGTCACAGTGCGCGCAGTCCGTGATCGTGGAACTGCCGGCGGACCCGGTCCACGAGAGCCGGGTCGGGCAGGGGGGTGTCCGCCAGGGGGAAAGGCAGTCCGAGTGCCTCGTACTTCGCGGTGCCGAGCTTGTGGAAGGGCAGCACGTCGATCTGCTCGACATTGCCGAGGCCGGCGGCGAAGGAGGCCAGGCCGTCGACGGCCCTCTCGTCGTCGGTCCAGCCGGGCACGAGGACGTAGCGGATGCGGACCGCGACACCGAGGCGGTCCAGGCGGGTGGCGAAGCTCAGGGTGGGAGCGAGGGAGCCGCCGGTGAGGGCGCGGTAGGCCGGTACGTCGAAGGACTTGATGTCGAGCAGGACCAGATCGGTGTCGGCGAGCAGAGCGTCCGTGGCACGCGCCCCGAGGAACCCGGAGGTGTCCAGGGCGGTGTGCAGGCCCTGTTCGCGGCAGCGGCGCAGGATCTGCCCGGTGAAGGCGGGCTGGAGGAGGGGTTCGCCGCCGGTGAGGGTGACGCCGCCGCCGCCGGCGATGAAGGCTGTGTATCCGCCTATTTCCTTCATCACCTCGTCGACGGTCGCCTGCCGGCCGTCGCGCATGTGCCAGGTGTCGGGGTTGGCGCAGTACAGACAGCGCAGCGGGCAGCCGCTGAGGAAGACCACGAAGCGGGTGCCGGGGCCGTCCACCCCCGTGGACAGGTCCCAGGAGTGGATGCGGCCGGAGAGCGGCGGACCGGGCGCCGCCCGGTCCGCCGTGCCGTCGTGCCCCATGCTCATCGGGCACCGTGGAAGGTGCGGCTGATCACGTCGAGCTGCTGCTCGCGGGTCAGGCGGACGAAGTTGACGGCGTAGCCGGAGACCCGGACGGTCAGGTTCGGGTAGTTCTCGGGGTGCGCCATCGCGTCTTCGAGGGTCCGCCGGCCCAGGACGTTGACGTTGAGGTGGAAGCCGCCGGTGGCGGTGTAGGCGTCGAGGATGTCCGCGAGGTTCGCGGCGCGCTCGTCCGGGTCGTGGCCGAGCCCTTCGGGGGTGATGGTCGAGGTCAGGGAGATGCCGTCCCTGGCCTGGGCATAGGGGATCTTGGCGACCGACATCGCGGAGGCGATCATGCCGTGCCGGTCGCGGCCGTTCATCGGGTTCGCACCCGGGGCGAACGGCGCTCCGGCGGGCCGCCCGTCGGGCGTGGCGCCGGTCTGCCGGCCGTAGACGACGTTGGAGGTGATGGTGAGCACCGACAGGGTGTGCTCGGCCTCCCGGTAGGCCGGGTGCCGGGCGATCCTGGCCATGAACGACTCGACCAGATCCGTCGCGATGGTGTCAGCGCGGTCGTCGTTGTTGCCGTAGGCCGGCCAGTCGCCTTCCGCCTCGTAGTCCACCGCGAGGCCGGTGTCGTCCCTGACGACCCTCACCTGGCCGTACTTGACGGCTGAGAGGCTGTCGGCCGCGACGGACAGCCCGGCTATGCCGCAGGCCATGAAGCGGTGCACGGGGTGGTCGTGCAGTGCCATCTCCAGCCGCTCGTAAGCGTACTTGTCGTGCATGTAGTGGATGACGTTGAGCGCGTTGACGTAGGTGCCGGCGAGCCAGTCCAGGGTGCGGTCGTAGGCGTGGGACAACTCGTCGTAGTCCAGGTATTCGCCGGTCAGCGGTGCGGAGGGCGGGGCGATCTGTTCGCCGGTGATCTCGTCGCGGCCGCCGTTGACCGCGTAGAGCAGGGCCTTGGCGATGTTGACGCGGGCACCGAAGAACTGCATCTGCCGGCCTACCGCCATGGCGGAGACGCAGCAGGCGATGGCGGTGTCGTCGCCGGTGCGCGGCCGCATCAGGTCGTCCGATTCGTACTGGATGGCGCTGGTGTCGATGGAGACCTGGGCGCAGAACCGCTTGAAGGGGTCGGGGAGCCGGGGGGACCACAGCACCGTGAGGTTCGGCTCAGGCGCGGGTCCGAGGTTGTAGAGGGTCTGCAGGAAGCGGAAGGAGGTGCGGGTGACCAGGGTGCGGCCGTCGGTGCCCATCCCGCCGATGGACTCGGTGACCCAGGTGGGGTCGCCGGAGAACAGCGCGTCGTATTCCGGTGTGCGCAGGAAGCGGACGATGCGCAGTTTGATCACGAAGTCGTCGATCAGCTCCTGGGCCCGGGTCTCGTCGAGGACGCCGGCGTCGAGGTCGCGCTGGAGGTAGACGTCCAGGAAGGTGGAGGTCCGGCCGAGCGACATCGCGGCGCCGTTCTGCTCCTTCACCGCGGCGAGGTAGCCGAGGTAGAGCCACTGGACCGCCTCGCGGGCGGTGGCGGCGGGGCGGGTCACGTCGCAGCCGTAGGAGCCTGCCATCCGGGTCAGTTCGCCGAGCGCGCGGATCTGCTCGGCCAGTTCCTCCCGGTCGCGGATCACCTCGGCCGTGGACGGTTCCCGGTCCAGCCGGGCGCGCTCGGCGTGTTTGGCCTCGGCCAGGCGTGCGGTGCCGTAGAGGGCGACCCGGCGGTAGTCGCCGATGATCCTGCCACGGCCGTAGGCGTCGGGCAGGCCGGTGACGATGCCGGCTTTGCGGGCGCGGCGCATCTCGGGGGTGTAGGCGTCGAAGACACCGGCGTTGTGTGTCTTGCGGTACGAGCCGAAGATCTTGCTGACCGCCTGGTCGGGCTCGTACCCGAAGGCCCGCAGGCCGTTCTCGACCATCCGCAGCCCGCCGTTGGGCATGATCGCCCGCTTGAGCGGCTCGTCGGTCTGCAGGCCGACGATCAGCTCGCGGTCGCGGTCGATGTAGCCGGGGGCGTGCGAGGTGATGGAGGAGGGGGTGGCCGCGTCGACGTCGAGGATCCCCCGGCGGCGTTCCTCGGGCAGCAGCGCGGTGATCCGCGACCACACGGCGAGAGTGCGGTCGGTCGGCCCGGTCAGGAAGCCGGAACCGCCCTCGTAGGGGGTGTAGTTGGTCTGGATGAAGTCGCGCACCGCGATGTGCTCACGCCACCGCTCGCCCCGGAAGCCGGTCCAGGGATCTGCTGCCGCTGCCCGAGGCGTGGCCTCGGTGATTGCCGTCATGCCGACAACCCCCTTGTCTTGTCGTCCTGTTGTCTTCCCTTCGATGGTTCTCGCTCGGGCGGCTCACGGGCAGGGCCGACCGGGCCCTGCCGCGGCGTCGGTCGGCCCCGTGGTCGCCCGTTACACGGACCCACTACGGTGACCTTGACCGGTGCGCGGGATGTTCCGAGCGGAGGATCTGGTGGGCGAGGGTTCGGGAGGTTTGCCGCGGCTTCAGCTGGACGAGCTGCTGGAGGAGCTGCAGGTCCGGATCGATGCCGTGCGCGGCACCCGGGACCGGGTGCACGACCTGCTGGAAGCCGTGCTCTCCGTGGGCGGCGACCTGGACCTGGCACAGGTGCTACGGCGCATCGTGGAGTCCGCGGTGGTGCTGGTCGACGCGGAATACGGCGCCCTCGGCGTCATCGAAGGGACGCGGCTCTCCCAGTTCCTGACCAGCGGGATCTCTCCCGGACAGGCCGAGGCGATCGGCCCGTTGCCGTCCGGCCACGGCATTCTCGGCGAGCTGATCCGCCACCCGGAGCCACTGCGGCTGACGGATATATCCGAACACCGGGCCTCGTACGGCTTCCCGCCCGGCCATCCGCCGATGCACTCCTTCCTCGGCATGCCGATCCGGGTACGTGACGAGGTGTTCGGCAACATCTACCTCACCGAGAAGCGCGGCGGCGCGGCGTTCGACGGTGAGGACGAGACGGTCCTGCGGACCCTCGCGGTGGCCGCCGGGGTGGCCATCGAGAACGCCCGGCTCTACAAGGCCGCTCGCGACCGGCAGCGATGGCTGGAGGCGAACGCCGGCATCGTGGGCGATCTGCTGTCCGGCGCAGGCGAGGAGGCGGTGCTGCGGGGCATCGTCGAGCACGCCAGCCGCATCCTCGACGCCGACCTCGGGGTGATCGCCCTGGCCGCGGGTGACAGCACCGATCTCCAGGTGGTGATCGCGGTGGGAGTGGACGCCGAGGACCACCGCGGCCTGGTGCTGCCGGCGGAAGGCTCCTTCATGGGGGCTGCTCTTGCCGCCGGGGGCTCCATCACGACGAGCGAGATCCGCAAGGACCCCCGGGTCACCGTGGGCCCCCCGCGGTGGAACGGGCTCGGTCCCGTGGTGGCCGTCCCCATGCTGGCGGAGGGCAGGGCGCGCGGAGTGCTGCTGCTGGGCCGCGCCGAGCACGCGCTTCCGTTCACCGAGGACGAGACCGCCCCGCTGGCCGCCTTCGCGGGGCAGGCCGCGCTGGCCATGGAGCTGGCAGAACGCCGCAGGTCCGCCGAGCAGTTGGTCCTGCTGGAGGATCGCGACCGGATAGCCCGCGACCTGCACGACCTGGCCATCCAGCGGCTCTTCGCCACCGGCATGACCCTGCAGAGCTCGCTGCGCTTCGTCGACCACCCCGAGGCGAACGAGCGCATCATGCGGGCGGTGGACGATCTCGACGAGACGATCAAGATCATCCGCTCGACCATCTTCGGCCTGCGGGCCAAGGAGGCCGACCGCAAGCGCCTGAGCCTGCGCGCCCGCGCCGTGACGGCAGTCGAGTCGGCTGCCCGCACCCTCGGATTCACGCCGTCCCTGCGGATGGAGGGCCTGATCGACACCGATGTGCCGCAGACCGTGGCGGAGGACGTGGTCGCGGTGCTGGAGGAGGCGTTGTCCAACGTCGGCCGCCACGCTCGGGCTTCGGCTGTCGAGGTCTCGCTGACCGTCGCCTCGGGCCGGCTGGCCGTGACGGTGGCGGACGACGGCATCGGCCTTCCCGAGCAGGGTCGGCGCAGCGGCCTGCGCAATCTGGCCGAGCGTGCCGCACACCGCGGCGGCCTGATGACGTCGGGCCCCCGCGACGGCGGCGGGACCCGCCTGGTCTGGCAGGTGCCGCTCTCGCCTCCCGGGGACGGGTAGGGCCCGCGTCAGTCGTCCCGTCCGTCGAGCACGTCGCCCACCGGTCGGCGGGGGCTTGCCGGTCCTTCCGGGCCGTAACCCAGCCGGATGAGCATCTGCACATGTCCCGCGCCCTCACGGGGGTCGCGGAGCGCCCAGCGGATGTCGGGCCATTCCAGGGCCTGGTGGAGCAGCGAGGCACGCAGGTGGTGGACGGTGCCGGCCAGCAGGATGCTCTCCAGCGCCTGGCCCGCCCGCAGCCAGTCGGCGCGGCGGTCGTGGCGGGTGGAGAGCACAGCGATCAGCGGGTGCGGTTCGAATGCCGCCGACGGCCCCGCCCAGGCCGGTCGCAGGGACGCGAAGTCCCTGACCGGAAGGTGTCCGGTCGCGTCCCGCGGTCCGAGCACCGCGCCCGGCATGCCGTCCGGCGCTCCGTCCCGAACCCATCTGCGGTTCTCCGCACAGCGAGCCGGGTCGGTCGCCGTGAACCACTCCGCCTCCGCGGTCAGTTGCAGGATCCGCCGGGTCTCGCGCGCGGTGGGGACGGCCAGTTGGGCGCCCTCCTTGACCGCCGCCTCGGTCAGCTCGGAGAGGACCTCCGCCGGCACCTGCCCCGCGGAGAAGGGGAGTCGGCTGCTGTGCCGGCGCCACACCGCGTCGTAGAGGTCCGCTCCGTGGCGCCGTCGGCCGGCCCGAGAACCCGCCAGTCGCACCGACGCCAGCAGATCGGGCTCAGGGGGCCTGGGCAGCAGCCGCACCACCGGCTCCCAGCCCCAATACGCCACCGCCACCCGCAGGTTGAACACCGCGGCCCCGACCGACAGGTGCAGCGCCCGGCCCACCGGATCGGTGTGCCGCAGCGCGCGTTCGGTCGCCGCGCGTACCTCGATCGTGCAGGTGTCGGGATCGAGGCGGTAGCGCCAGGGCTGCGTGTTGTGGAGCGAAGGGGCCGCCACAGCGGCCGCGATCAGCTTTTCCAGGGTCGCCGCGTCCAGCGGGCTGGTGGTCTGCATGGTGCTCTCCTCGGGCCGTCCTGCGTCAAGCCTGGCGGCCGCCGGAGGGCGACGGCAGGGCCGGCAGGTCCCGGGAGCGTGGGCCGACCGGCCCTGCGGCTCGGCGCCGGCCGTACGAGTCGGCGCCGAACCTGCCGCTCAGCGCCGGCCGTTGCGCGGGTCCGGCGACGGCGCGGCGCTGTTCGAGGCGATGACCGCGGCCTGGACCCGGCGTTCGACACCGAGTTTGCCGAGGAGCCGCGAGACGTTGTTCTTCACGGTCTTCTCCGACAGGTAGAGCTGCTTGCCGATCTGCCGGTTGGTGAGGCCGTCGCCGATGAGCGCGAGGATCTCGCGCTCCCGGGGTGACAGGGCCGCCAGCGGCTCCTTTTCCGAGCCCGCGCCGGAGTGCTCGTCGCGCAGGCTGCTCATCAGCCGGGCGGTGGTCGCCGGATCCAGCAGGGACTGGCCGGAGGCGACCGTCCGTACCGCCGTGACCAGGTCGGAACCCTTGATCTGCTTGAGCACGTATCCGGCCGCGCCCGCCATGATCGCGTCGAGCAGCGCGTCGTCGTCGTCGAAGGACGTCAGCATCAGGCAGGCCAGGGACGGCATGGCCGAACGCAGTTCCCGGCAGACCGAGATCCCGTCGCCGTCGGGAAGCCGGATGTCCAGGACGGCCACGTCCGGGCGCAGGGCGGGGCCGCGAGCCATCGCGTGACCCGCCGAATCGGCCTCGCCGACCACCTCGATGTCGGGTTCGGCGTCCAGCAGGTCGTGGACCCCGCGGCGCACCACCTCGTGGTCGTCGACGAGGAAGACCCGGATCGGGGACTCCGCGGAGAATCGCGCTGCCTCACTCATGGACGGACCTTCACCTGTCGTCTGCCGGCCCGATGCCGTGCTGTGCCTCCGATCATCGCGCGCGGGCCGATCCGGCACCAGGGCCGAACGGACCCGTCAGCCGGTCCGCCGGCCCCTGGGAAGGCCGAGCAGGTTCCTTCAGGGAGGGTTGCGGAAGGTTTTCAGAGTTTGTGCAGCCACTCGTCGGCGACGCCGTGCGTGGACGAGGACACGGCCCGCAGGCTGGAGTCGTCGAGGCGACCGGTGAGGCGGTTGTCGACGGCGACGACGCCGTCGATCCGGGCGGTGGCCTTGCCCGCGATGGACACGTCGCTGTCGCGCTCCAACGTGCCGTCCAACGTCACCACGCCGTCATGGACCGTCACGTCCGCTGCCTGCGGGGTCAGCCACAGGGTGTGGACGAGCACCTCCTGGATGACGTCCTCGCGGATGTCGGCGTCGGGGCGGAGGAACACCTGCAGTACGTCGCGCCGAGTGACGATCCCGACCAGCCGGTCTTCCTCGTCGAGGACCGGAAGCCGCTCGACGCGGTGCTGGGCCATGGTGCGAGCGGAGAAGGCGATCGAGTCGTCCGCGTGGACGGTCACGGGAGGGGTGGACATCAACTGGCCGGCCGTCGTCGCCTCGGCCTTCACCGCCACCCGCCGGGATGCCGGACGCACCAGCAGGCGGCGTCGCCGGGCGGCATCGTCCCCTCGGGCCTGGCGGGCCATCAGGTCCGACTCCGAGAGGACACCGATCACCCTCTCGTCGTCGTCCACGACAGGCAGGCCGCTGATTCGGTGCTGCGCCAGGAGAGTTGCGACCTGCTTGAACGAGGTCGCCTCCCGGACGCTGACGACGTCGCTCGTCATGACGTTGCCGACTTTGCGGAATTTCATGGTGTGCTCCTGTGAGTGCGGGCCGGCTGCTGTGTGCGGACGGCGGGGCGGGGGACCCGGTGCGCTGTGCGTGGGGAAGTCCCGCTTCCACCGTCCAGCGGTTCCCGCTGCGGTGGGAGGGCGGCCTGGGCCGCTGTCGGGGGCCGATCGGCCCCAGCAGAGGGCCGCCGCCGTCAGGCGCCCTGGGCGGTCGGGCCGTGTCGCGGTCCCGTCGGCCGGGTGCCGCGCTCGTGCACGGACGTGACGGACCGCGAGGTCACCGGCGGGTCGGCCCGCCGTCCGGTCCGGTCCCGCCCGTGGTCCACGAGGTGCCGTCCGCGGCGACCGCGAAGCACCGGGTGCCGGGAAGTGACTCCAGCCAGGGGCGGGCGCGGTCGCCCATGGCGTAGCCGGCGGTGGCATGGGCGTCGGCGTCGGTCAGCCTGCGGGTGACCACGGTGAGGGAAGCCAGGGCGGCGGCCGGGGGGAGGCCGGTGCGCGGGTCGACGATGTGGCAGCCGCGTTCCGCGGGGCCCGAGGTGGCGACGGCCAGTTCACCGTCGGCGTGGACGGCAGTGGCCAGTTCGCCCTTGCGCAGTGGATCGGCGACACCGATCCGCCACGGCCCGCCGTGCACCTGGACGTCGCCGCCGCCGTTGACGCACACCGCCTCGGCGCCGGCCGAGGAGACCATCGCGGCCGCCCGCTCGACCGCCCAGCCCTTGACCAGGCCGGTGGGGTCGAAGCCGCCCGCGTACCGCGCGCTGAAAAAGCCGTCGCTGCGCCGCTCGGCGGCCTCGCAGAGCCCGAGCACCTCCCACACCTCAGGTGAGCACGCGGACAGCGCCAGAGTTCCCCGCGCCAGCCGGCTGATCTGGCTTTCGGGCCGGTAGGTGGAGAAGACCTCGTCGACGTGGTGCAGCCAGGCCGCCGCGGCTTCGAGGGCCGCGGCCGCCCGGGAGCCGCCGCCGCGCACGTCGAAGGAGAAGACGGTGCCCATGGTCCGCTCCACCCGGCGCAGCCGGGCGACGACCT
This sequence comes from Streptomyces sp. NBC_00433, assembly GCA_036015235.1. Taxonomy (NCBI): domain Bacteria; kingdom Bacillati; phylum Actinomycetota; class Actinomycetes; order Kitasatosporales; family Streptomycetaceae; genus Streptomyces; species Streptomyces sp. NBC_00433. Next base: position 1,196,820 of record CP107926.1, read on the forward strand.
CAGGCACCGGCCTTGTCCAGGGCGCTCTGCAGGGACTGGACATAACCCTCGCTGGTGTACGTCGCTCCGGAGACGGTGTCGATGTGCGCGCTCTGCGCGGCCAGTGCCTCCTGTGTGAGCTGGGGCACCGCGAAGCCGGCGATCTCCCGGTCACGGGGGTTGCCGTCCGGCACCCGGATGGCGGACACGGCCGTGATCCTCCCCCCGTTCAAGGTGATCCGGAGCTGCACGGGACCGTAGCGGGTCTGCACCGTGTCGCCGTCCACGGTGCGGGTCGCCGTCGAGCCCCCCGCGCCCGTCCCGGTGGAGGGGGACGCCGGCGGGGCGGACGGCATCGGAGCGGGGGCCGCAGGAGGGGCGGCGGCGCTGCCGGGCCCGCCCGTCGTGTGCGGCTTGAGGCTGAGCAGGAGGACCACACCGGCTACGGTCGCCAGGGTGCTGAGCAGGGCACGCCGCAGCGGGCGGGCGGTGGGGTTCACGGGCGTCTCACAGTTCGAACGACTCGTGGTGGATGTGCCGGGCGGGCACGCCGGCGGAGCGCAAGGCCTGGTAGGAGGCCTGGGCCATGCCGGGCGGCCCGCACAGGTAGACGTCGTGCCCGGCGATGTCGGGTACGGCGGAGCGCAGGACGTCGGCGGTGATGCGCGGACCGCGGCCGTCGGCCCGGTTGAGCAGGTAGTGCAGGCGTGCGCCGCGGGTGCGGGCTATGGACTCCAGCTCTTGCCGCAGCGTCAGGTCGTCCGCGGTACGGGCCCGGTAGATCAGCGTCAGGTCGCCGGGCCTCGCGGGCAGGGACTCGAACAGGGCGCGCAGCGGTGTCACCCCGACCCCGCCGGCGAGCAGCAGGACCTTCTGCCGGGTCCTGCGGTCCGCCGTCAGCGCGCCGTACGGCCCTTCGGCCCAGATCCGGGTGCCGGGCCGCAGCCGCGCCAGGGCCGCGCTGTGACCGCCCACCTCCTTGACGGTGATGCGCAGCAGGTCGGGACGGGGAGCCGTGGACAGCGAGTACGGGCTCGCCGTCCACCACAGCCCGGGGGCCAGGAAGCGCCAGCGCAGGAACTGGCCGGCCCGCGCCGCCAGCTCCGGCAGTCGCTCGCCCCGCACGATCACCGACACCACCTCGGGGGTCTCCCTGACGACATGGGTCACGTGCAGGCGGTGGCGCAGGTTCAGCCGCAGCGGCGCCGCGAGCCGGTACCAGAGCACCGCGGCAGCGACCGTCGCGTAGAGCGCGTACCACGATCCCCGCGCGAGCGGGTGCGCCGAGAAGTCCGCACCGAGGGCGAGCTGGTGCGAGAAGGCCAGGAAGACCGCCAGGTAAGTGAGCAGATGCAGGTAGTACCAGGTCTCGTAGCGGACCCTGCGGCGTACCGCCCGCACGGAGACGGCTCCGACGGTGAGCAGCAGCAGCCCGCCGATCGTGCCCTTGAGCATCTCGGGGTAGGTCAGGACGACGGTCGTCGTCTCGCCGATGACGCCGGTGTGTGCCTGGACCGCGTAGCCCCAGAGGATCAGTGTGATGTGCGCGACCAGCAGGCACACGGTGTAGCGGCCGAGCGCGGCGTGCCACCGGGCCACCCGGTCGCTGCCCACTCCCTGCTCCAGGACGGGGACCCGGGCCATCAGGCCGACCAGCAGCGCGCAGCAGTAGGCGCTGAGCAGACCCGCGATCCGGCCCGCGCCGATGAGCCAGTCCGCGGTGCCGACCACGGCACCGGTGTCCTGCCACCACAGCGCCAGGACCGCGGCCGCGCCCGCCCAGCAGAGCACGAGGACCAGCGCGGCCGGAGAACCCCGTCGCCGAGGGGAGGGCACCGCGTGCTGTGCCGGGCGCGGCCTGTATGTCGTGGCCATGGTGGAAGTCCTCTCCTTCGCCTTGCACGGCCACTGTGCGGGCGAAACCTCTCAACCAGCTCTGAGTCGGCGGTCCGGCGGAAGGATCACAGCGGATTCAGAGGAAACCCAGAGCCGCACTACTGCTCGGGCGAGGGATGCTGGAAGGACCATGCACACCGCACCGCGCGCTCAGCCCGCGCCCCTCACCCGGCCCGACGGGTCGCCGGTCCGCGTCCTCGTGGTCGACGACGAGCCCGACCTCACGGAGGTCATGGCCGGCGTGCTGCGCCACGAGGGCTGGCAGGTGCGCACCGCCGGCGACGTGGCCTCCGCGCTCGCCCTGGCCGGCGACTTCCAGCCGGACGCGGTGGTCCTCGACATCATGCTGCCCGACGGCAACGGGCTCGCGGCGCTGCGTGACCTGCGGGCGGCCAGGCCCGACGTGTGTGTCCTCTTCCTCACCGCACGGGACTCCGTGGAGGACCGTATCGCCGGTATCACGGCCGGCGGCGACGACTACGTCACCAAGCCGTTCAGCCTGGCAGAAGTGCTCGCCCGGCTGCGCGGCCTGCTGCGCCGGGCGGGGATGACCCGCGCGCGCAACGACGCGGCGCTGGTCGTGGTCGGCGATCTCACCCTCGACGAGGACGCCCGGGAGGTCACCCGGGCCGGCGAGGCGATCGACCTGTCACCGACGGAGTTCGAACTCCTCCGGTACCTCATGGGCAACCCGCGCCGGGTACTGAGCAAGCGGCAGATCCTGGACCAGGTCTGGTCCTACGACTTCGGCGGCCAGGCCCACGTGGTGGAGCTCTACATCAGCTATCTGCGCCGGAAGGTCGACGCGGGCCGGGAACCGATGATCCACACCGTGCGGGGAGCGGGCTACGTGCTGAAGGCGGCGCTGTGATCAGGCGGATACTGCCGCACACCCTGCGCGCCAGGCTCACCTGCGGCCTGGTGGTGCTGCTGGCGCTGAGCTGCGCGGCGGTGGGTATCGCGGCCGTCGTCACGCTGCGCTCCTTCCTCACCGAACGGCTGGACCAGCAGCTCGGACAGGCCGGCGGGACGTTCCCGGCCAGCCTGGAGCACCGCGGGCCGGCGGAGCCGGACGGGGACAACGCCCACGTCGACACCCGCCGCCAGGCCCCCGGCACCTTCGGCGCCCGGCTGCTGGACGGGAAGGTCACCGCGGCGGGCGTCGTGCGCTCAGGAGCGGGCACGGCCGTGGCCCTGACAGCCGGCGACAAGGCGGCCCTCGCCGCGGTTCCCGTGGACGGGCACGCTCACACGCTGGAGCTCGCCGCACTCGACGACTACCGGGTGAGTGCCGTCGACGGGGACGACGGCGACATCCTGGTGACCGGCCTGCCGCTGAGCGGTGTGCAGGACGCCGTGACCCGCCTGGTCGCGGTGGAAGCGGCCGTCTTCGGCGGCGCGCTGCTGGTCGCCGGCGCGGCGGGGGTGTTCTGGGTACGGTGGTCGCTCCGGCCGCTGGACCGGGTCGCGGCCACCGCGGCCTCGGTGACCGTGCTCCCGCTGGCCAGTGGCGAGGTGGCGCTGCCCGACCGGGTCCCGGACGCCGACCCGCGGACCGAGGTCGGCCAGGTCGGTATCGCGCTGAACCGGATGCTGGGGCACGTCGAGGACGCGCTGGGCAAGCGGCACGCCAGCGAGGAGCGGCTGCGCCGCTTCGCCGCCGACGCCAGCCACGAGCTGCGCACGCCGGTCGCCTCCATCCGCGGCCACGCCGAACTGGCGAGGCTCCACCCGGGCCCCGTGCCGCCCGGTGTGTCCCGCGCGCTGGAGCGGATCACCGCCGAGTCGGTCCGGATGGGCGGCATGGTCGACGACCTGCTGCTGCTCGCCCGTCTCGACGCCGGCCGGCCGCTGGCCCGCGAGGCGGTCGACCTCACCCGGCTCGTCTTGGACGCCGTTGAGGACGCGCGGGCCGCGGGCCCCGGCCACCGCTGGGTACTCGACCTGCCGGAGTCCCCGGTCACCGTCACCGGTGATCCGCTGCGCCTCCAGCAGATCACCGGAAACCTGATGGCCAACGCGTGCCGGCACACCCCGGCCGGCACGCGGGTCACCGTCCGGCTCCGCCAGGACGAGGCGGCCGTCCGACTCGTGGTCGAGGACAACGGCCCCGGCATCCCCGCGGACGTCCGCGACACCGTCTTCGAACGCTTCGCCCGTGCCGGCCACACCCACCCGGCGACCCAGGGCCACGGCGCCGGCCTCGGCCTCGCGATCGTGACCGCGGTGGCCGGCGCCCACGGCGGATCCGCCGAGGTACGAAGCCACCCGGGCGCCACCGCGTTCACGGTCACCCTGCCCGGTCACCGCCCGACGTCCGGGTGATCCGGTGGCCGTCCGCCACGGCCCCGCGGCCCAGCTGGCGGCGTACGGCGTCCGCCACGTTCTCCACCTGGACGTGCACGCCGGCGCCCCCGACGGTGTGGATGCCGGGCGGAAGGTCCGGGCCGGCGCCGTCGAGGCCGCGCGGCAGCGGGTGCCGTCCGGTGGCCAGGACCAGGACGTCGTAGCCCAGCGTGGTGCCGTCGGTGAGGAACAGTTCGGCCCGGTCGGCGTCGACGGAGGCGACCGCGACAAGCCGGAAGCCGATCCCGTCCCGCAACCAGAGGTCGTCGGGCGCGCGCGGCGCTCCGCCGCCGTAGAGGCCGAGGGCCATGAGGAGCCGGGTTTCCGGGGCCCGGCGATCGGCGCTGTCGAGCACCACGATCCGCACGCCGCTGCCCGCGGTGCGGTGCAGCCGGTTGGCCAGCAGTGTTCCAGCGGTTCCTCCACCGACGATGACGATCTGCTTGTCCACGGGGATCACTGCCCGTCGGCGGGCGCGGTGCCCTGGTAGGCAGCACGCATCAGGTCCCGCATGTCGTCGACCATCGGCGTCCGCGGGTTGGCTGGGGCGCACTGGTCCTCGAAGGCGTTCAGTGCCTGCTGCGGCAGGGCCGCGGTGAACGCCGCCTCGTCGATGCCCATGGCGGCGAAGGACGGTTCGATGTGGACGGCGTCGCGCAGCCGCTCCACGGCCGCCGCGTAGGCGGCCACGCCCTCGGCGGGGGTCGCCGCGGGCAGGCCGAGTGCCCGCGCGATGTCCTGGAAGCGCTCAGGTGCCTGATACCTCTCGTACTTGGGCCAGCCCGTGAGCTTCGCCGGGACGGTGCCGTTGTACCGGATGACGTGCGGCAGCAGTACGGCGTTGGTCCGGCCGTGGGCGACGTGGAAGGTGGCGCCCAGCGTGTGGGACATGGCGTGGACGATGCCGAGGAAGGCGTTGCCGAAGGCCATGCCGGCGATCGTGCCGGCGTTGTGCATCTTCTCCCGCGCCGCCGGATGCCCGGCAGGACCGTTCACCGCTGCTTCCAGGTTGCCGAAGACGAGCTTGATCGCGTGCAGGGCGAGACCGTCGGTGAAGTCGTTGGCATAGACCGACACGTATGCCTCGGTGGCGTGGGTGAGGGCGTCGAAGCCGCTGTCTGCGGCTATGGCGGCGGGCAGTTCGGCCGTAGCGTGGGGTCGATGATCGCGACGCTGGGGGTCAGGGCGTAGTCGGCCAGCGGGTACTTCTTGCCGGTGGCCGGATCGGAGATGACCGCGAACGGGGTGACTTCGGCTCCGGTCCCGGATGTGGTGGGGATGCACACCAGCGTCGCCAGCTCGCCGAGCACGGGGAAGCGGAAGGCGCGCTTGCGGATGTCGGAGAACTTCTGCCGCATGTCGGAGAAGTCGACGTCCGGCTGCTCGTAGAGCAGCCACATCACCTTGGCCGCGTCCATGGCCGATCCGCCGCCGAGGGCGATGATCGTGTCGGGGTGGAAGCCGCGCATCAGGGCCGCGCCGCGCTGGACGGAGTCGATGCTCGGTTCGGGTTCGACGTCGTCGATGACCTGGATGGTCACCGGCTGCTCGCGCCGCTGCAGCACCTCGTTGACGCGGTGGACGTACCCGAGCCTGGTCATGGTGGCGTCGGTGACGACGGTGACGCGCCTGACACCGGGCATGGCCGTCAGGTAGCGGATGGCCTGCGGCTCGAAGTAGATCTTGGGCGGCACCTTGAACCACTGCAGGTTGTTCTGGCGCAGCGTCACCCTTTTGATGTTCAGCAGCTGCGCGGCGGAGACGTTGTCGGACACCGACGTTCTGCCCCAGGAGCCGCAGCCGAGGGTCAGCGAGGGCAGCAGCCGGTTGTAGATCCCGCCGATGGCGCCTTGCGAGGACGGCGCGTTGACGATGATCCGCACGGTTTGCATACGGCGGCCGTATTCCTCGGCCAGAGCCGGGTCACCGGTGTGGATGACGGCGCTGTGGCCCTGGCCGTGGAAGGCGACCATCCGGGCGGCCAGGTCGAAGCCGTGCTCGGTGGAGGCGGCCCGCAGCACGGTCAGGACGGGGCACAGCTTCTCGCGGGTCAGCGGCTCGTCGGGCCCCACGTGGTCGGCCTCGGCCAGGATGACCGAGGTTCCTGCCGGCACGGTGAAGCCGGCCTGCCGGGCGATCCACTCGCAACTCATGCCGACCGCAGCGGAGTTCACCTTCACCTCGCCGCCGCTCGGGTCCTCAGGGAAGAGATATGCCTCCAGTTGCTTCTTCTCCTGCGCTGTGGCCCGGTGCGCGTGGAGTTCGCCGAAGAGTTCGAGCGCCCGCTCGTAGATATCGCTGTCGAGGATGACGGCCTGCTCCGAGGCGCAGATCATGCCGTTGTCGAAGGACTTGGACAGCACCAGGTCGTTGACCGCCCGGCGCAGGTCCGCGCTGCGGTGGACGTAGGCGGGAACATTGCCCGCGCCGACGCCGACGGCGGGCTTGCCCGCGGAGTACGCGGCCTTGACCATGGCGTTCCCGCCGGTGGCGAGGATCATCGCGACACCGGGGTGCCGCATCAGCGCGCCGGTGGCCTCCATCGACGGCTCCTCGATCCACTGGACGCAGTGCTCGGGCGCGCCTGCGGCCACGGCGGCGTCCCGCACGGTGCGAGCGGCGATGGCGCTGCACCGCTGGGCCGAAGGGTGGAAGGCGAACACCACCGGGTTGCGTGTCTTCAGCGCGAGCAGGGCCTTGAAGACGGTGGTCGAGGTGGGGTTGGTGACCGGAGTGAGGGCGCACACGACTCCGACGGGTTCGGCGATCTCGATCAGCCCGTCGATGTCGTTGCGGCTGACCACCCCGACGGTCCTGATGCCGGCGAGGCTGTGGACGACGTGCTCACAGGCGAACATGTTCTTCGCCGCCTTGTCCTCGAACACCCCGCGCCCGGTCTCCTCCACCGCGGCGCGGGCCAGCTCGGTGTGCTGGTCCAGGGCCGCCACGGACGCCTTCGCGACGATGTGGTCGACCTCTTCCTGGGTGAGTGACCCGAACGCGGCGAGCGCAGCGGTGGCGTCGTCGACCAGCCGGTCGACGGCCGCCGCGGGCGGCGCCTGGTCGGCCGTGGCCGCCGCGGGTCGCTGAGTCCTCGGTTGAGTCATGGATCGGTCCTCCGACTTGTCGATGGCGGTTCAGGCTCTTCTGCGGTCCCACTGCGGGCCGACAACGGTCCATTCCGCGGCCCACTGCCCCGCCCGGCGCTTCGCGCCGAGCCGTACGGCGATCGCGCAGCCGAGGAGGCCCATGGCACAGGCTCCGAGGCCGACGGCTCCACCGTCGACCGCCGCCTCCAGCCGCGCGGCCGGGGCGTCGAGTGGCGCCGGCGTGAGTTGCCCCCGTCCGTCGGTCCACACGCCGACGCGGTCACCGCTCTTCTGCGCGGCGCCGACCCTGGTGCGCGCGGAGCGGCGGGTGCCGTCCGGAGCCGTCCACACCACCTCGGCGAACCGGTCGGACAGGTAGCCCGCCTGCGCCGAGGAGTCCTGGGTCAGCACCGCCGTCGTGGGATGCCGCTGCGTGCGCTGCTGGGCGAGGTGGTGCTGGACCTCGTCCGCCACCGCCACACCGGTCGTCACCGCTCCGGCAGCCGTCACTGCGCCCGCCGCCAGGAGTGCCCAGGCTTCCACGGCGTAGGACCGACGCCGCAGCGGACTGCGCCGCACCCGCCACAGCCACATCGACCTGCTCATGGTGGTCGCCTCCCGCTGGACGTCCTGCGGCGTGCCGGGTGGCCCGCACCCCACACGCTGCCCCTCCCGCGAGTCGTTGCCGAGTGCCGAACGGCCCTGTCGTGGGGACGGGTCGGCCCGCAGGACGGCGCGTGCGGGCCCTCCCGGCCGGCGGCGAGCGGTCACAAGGATGGAGACGGCAGTGCTCAGACCCGACGGTGAAGGGAACGGACATGCGTGAGCGTGAGGTGGTCGTGGGGATGGACGGATCGGTGGCGGCTTTCCGGGCGATGGATGCGGCCGCGCTCGAAGCGGAGCGCCGGTCCGCCGTCCTGGACATCGTCTCCTGTGTCCCGGATACCGATGAGGCAGGTCCCGTCCTGCGGGCGGCCGCCGCCAGGCTCGGGCAGCGGCATCCGGCCCTGGCCGTACGGCAGTCGGCGGTCGTCGGCGATCCCGTCGGTATCCTGGCCGAACGCAGCCGGAAAGCGGAACTCACCGTCGTCGGCACCCGGGGGGCCGGCGCCATCGCCGGACTGCTGACCCACTCCGTCAGCCGGGGGCTGGCCGCCCGCGCACACGGACCGCTGCTCGTCGTACGCGGCGGCGCGCACCCCGCGTCTCCGGGCCGCCGGAGAGGCGTCCTGCTCGGGCTGGAAAGCGACGACGACACCGAGGCAGCGCTGTTCGCCTTCGAGGAAGCCGCCCTGCGCGGCGGTGGGCTGACCGTCCTGCACGTGTGGTCCTACCGCCCGGCGTTCCGCGGCGGGCCCGGCCCACGCCCGGCCGGACTCGTCCAGGACGGGATCGCCCGCCAGCCGGTGGCGGCCGCCGGGGTGCCCGGGGGCGTGGTCGCGGCCCTGCCCGAGAGCGGACCCGGCCTCGCGGCGCACACCCGGCCCGTACGCGTCACTCCGTACCGAGTGCTCATCGAGGCGACCGCAAACGCCGACCTCCTGGTGCTGGCGTCACACCCCCGGCGGGCCCGGCACGGCCGCGGACTCGGCCCGGTCACCGAGGCCCTGCTGCGCCACTCGCGCTGCCCTGTCGCCGTCGTGCCGGTCCCCGCACCCTAGCCGAGGGGGGACAAGTGGCCGCGGAAGTACACCGGATGGCCCTACTCGGGAGGGTTCCGCGGCCGGGAGAGTCGGGCTCACGACCCCGACCCGCCCCGGAGGAATCCCATGTCCGACGCCCCCTCGCCCGCCGTCGCCCCGCTGTCCGAAGACGAACTGCGCGCCTTGGACGCGCACTGGCGGGCGGCGAACTACCTGGCCGTCGGCCAGATCTACCTGATGGGCAACCCGCTGCTGACCGAGCCGCTGCGCCCGGAGCACGTCAAGCCGCGGCTGCTCGGCCACTGGGGCACCTCACCGGGCCTGAACCTTGTCCACACCCACCTCAACCGGGCCGTCAAGTCCCGCGGTACGGACGCGATCTGCATATGGGGCCCCGGACACGGCGGCCCCGCGGTCCTCGCGAACTCCTGGCTGGAGGGCAGCTATTCCGAGACCTACCCGGATGTCAGCCGGGACGCGGAGGGCATGGGCCTGCTCTTCCGGCAGTTCTCCTTCCCCGGCGGGGTGCCCTCCCACGTCGCCCCGGAGACACCGGGTTCGATCCACGAGGGCGGCGAGTTGGGCTACTCCCTCTCGCACGCCTACGGCGCCGCGCTCGACAACCCTGACCTGGTCGTGGCCTGCGTGATCGGCGACGGTGAGGCCGAGACCGGACCGCTGGCCGCCTCCTGGCACTCCAACAAGTTCCTCGACCCGGTGAACGACGGCGCCGTCCTGCCGATCCTGCACCTGAACGGCTACAAGATCGCCAACCCCACGGTCCTGTCACGGCTCCCCGAAACCGAGCTGGACGAGCTGCTGCGCGGTTACGGCCACGACCCGATCCACGTCACCGGCGACGAACCCCTGGCCGTGCACCGGGCGATGGCCGCGGCGATGGACACCGCCCTGGACCGTATCGCCGCCTTCCAGAAGGCGGCCCGCGAGCAGGGCGCCACCGAACGGCCCCGCTGGCCGGTGATCGTGCTGCGCACCCCGAAGGGCTGGACAGGACCCGCCGAGGTCGACGGCCTGCCCGTCGAAGGGACGTGGCGTGCCCACCAGGTCCCGCTGTCCGAAGTCCGCACCAACCCGGCCCACCTGCGCCAGCTGGAGGAATGGCTGCGCTCCTACCGCCCCGACGAACTCTTCGACGCGGCCGGGCGCCCGCGCCCGCAGGTGCTGGCGTGCGTTCCTGACGGGGAGCGCCGGCTGGGCGCCAACCCGCACACCAACGGCGGTCTGCTGCTGCACGACCTGCCCGTCCCGGCGCTGGACCGCTTCGCGGTGCCCGTGGAGAAGCCGGGTGTCACCCTGCACGAACCCACCCGTGTCCTGGGCGACCTCCTCGCACAGGTCATGGCCGACACGGCCGGGCGCCGCGACTTCCGGATCGTCGGCCCGGACGAGACCGCCTCCAACCGGCTCCAGGCCGTCTACGCCGCGTCCGGCAAGGCATGGCAGGCAGAGACCCTGCCGGTCGACGAGAACCTGGACCCGCACGGCCGCGTGATGGAGATCCTGTCAGAACACACCTGCCAGGGCTGGCTGGAGGGCTACCTGCTGACCGGGCGGCACGGCCTCTTCTCCTGCTACGAGGCCTTCGTGCACATCGTCGACTCGATGGTCAACCAGCACGTCAAGTGGCTGCGCACCACCCGGCAGATTCCCTGGCGCCGCCCGATCGCCTCGCTCAACTACCTGCTCACCTCGCACGTCTGGCGGCAGGACCACAACGGCTTCTCCCACCAGGACCCGGGCTTCATCGACCACGTCCTCAACAAGGCACCCGAGGTCGTCCGGGTCTATCTTCCGCCGGACACCAACACCCTGCTGTCCGTCGCCGACCACGTCCTGAAGTCCAAGGACTACGTCAACGTCGTCGTCGCCGGCAAGCAGCCCACCTTCGACTGGCTGTCCCTCGACGACGCCAGGGCGCACTGCGCGCGCGGCGCCGGGATCTGGCAGTGGGCCGGCACCGAGGACGGCCGCGCCGAGCCCGACGTGGTGCTCGCCTGCGCCGGCGACGTGCCCACCCAGGAGGTCCTGGCCGCCGTCCAGTTGCTCCGCCGCCACCTGCCGCAGCTGGCCTTGCGCGTCGTCAACGTCGTCGATCTGGCACGCCTGCTGCCCGGAGAGGAGCATCCGCACGGCATGTCAGGCGCGGAGTACGACGCGCTGTTCACCCCTGACAAACCGGTGATCTTCGCCTACCACGGCTACCCCTGGCTCATCCACCGGCTCGCCTACCGCCGCACCAACCACGCCCATCTGCACGTGCGCGGCTACAAGGAGAACGGCACCACCACCACGCCCTTCGACATGGTCGTCCGCAACGACCTCGACCGCTACCGCCTCGTCATGGACGTCATAGACCGCGTTCCCGGCCTCGCCGTACCGGCCGCCCCCGTGCGCCAGTTGATGGAGGACACCCGGTTGCGGCACCACGCCTGGATACGCGAACACGGCACCGACCTGCCCGAGGTCGCCGACTGGACCTGGGAGGGCTGAGCCCCCGCCCGACCGTCACAGGGGCCCGTCGGAGAGATCCGGCGGGCCCCGCCGCCATGCGCCGACACCGCCCCAACCGGGCCTGCGGGCAGGGCCGTTCGGCCCCCCGGCCGGGGTCTTGGGCCCCCAGCGCCGACACCGCCGCGCGCAGGACAGTAATGGCGTACCCAACAACCACCCACTGAACAGGGAGTCACCATGGCCGTCCACCACAACACCCCCCGGCACACCGGATTCCACCTGCCCACCTGGAACGGGGCATCCGCCGGCGACGTGAGCGACACGGCGACCACCGCCGCCGGCGCCACCACCGCCGCCGCCAAGTCGCTGGCCGCCGTGCGGATCGCGACCGGGTTCATCTTCCTGTGGGCGTTCCTCGACAAGACCTTCGGCTGGCACTACGCCACCGGATCCGGCAAGGGCTGGATCGACGGCGGCTCGCCGACCAAGGGCTTCCTCACCGGGGTCTCCGCCGGCCCGCTGCAGTCCTTCTTCCACAGCATCGCCGGACAGGGCTGGACCGACTGGCTGTTCATGCTCGGCATGCTCGGCATCGGCGTCGCCCTCGTCAGCGGCATCGCCCTGCGGGCCACCGCCGTGGCCGGCACCACCCTGATGGCGATGATGTGGGCCGCCGAATGGCCGCCCGCCCAGCACCTGTCGACCGGCGCCCCGAGCATGTCGTCCAACCCGTTCGTGGACTACCACGTCGTCTACGCCCTCGCGATGATCCTGTTCGCCCTCACCGCGGCAGGCACCGCCTGGGGCCTCGGCCGCCGCTGGGCGCAACTCCCCGTCGTCCGCGACCACCAGTGGCTCCGGTAACAGTGCCCGGTCCGCCCACCACGGGGCACCGCCCACCGGGCGGTGCCCCGCACAGTCTCCCCCCACCACCGCCGGACCCCGGCGAAAGGAAGCGCCTGCCATGACCGTCCGCATCGGCATCAACGGCTTCGGCCGCATCGGCCGCAGCTACCTGCGTGCCCTCCTGGCCCGTGAGGCATCCGAGATCGAGGTGGTCGCCGTCAACGACATCGCCCCGGTCTCCACCCTCGCCCATCTGCTGGAGTACGACTCCACCTACGGCCGGCTCCACACCCCTGTCAGCCACGACGACCGCAGCCTCACCGTGGCCGGCCACCGCATAGCGGTGACCGCGCACCGCGACCCTGCCGCTCTCGCCTGGTCCGAGGAGAGCGTGGACATCGTGATCGAGTCCACCGGCCGCCTGCGCACCCGCGACCAGGCCGCCGCCCACCTGAAGGCCGGGGCCAGGAAGGTCCTGCTGTCGTCACCGGGCACGGACGTCGACGCCACCTTGGTCATGGGCGTGAACCACACCGCCTACGAGCCGGCGCGACACGACATCGTCTCCAACGCCTCCTGCACGACGAACTGCGTGGCGCCGATGGTCGCGGTCCTCCAGGACCGGTTCGGGATCGAGAGCGGCCTGATGACGACCGTCCACGGCTACACCAACGACCAGTCCCTGCTGGACGGCCCGCACAAGGACCTGCGACGCGCCAGGTCAGCCGCCCTGAGCCTCATCCCCACCAGCACCGGCGCGGCCCGCGCCGTCGGACTGGTGCTGCCGGCGCTGGCCGGAAAACTGGACGGCATCGCCGTCCGCGTACCGGTCGAGGACGGCTCCCTCACCGACCTGACCGTCCTGCTGGCCCGCGGCACCTCCGCCGACGAGGTGAACGCCGCCTTCGACCAGGCCGCGGCCGGCCCGCTCGCCGGCATCCTCCGCGTCAACACCGCACCCATCGTCTCGCGCGACGTGATCGGCGATCCGGCGTCCTGCATCATCGACGCACCGCTGACCCAGGTGCACGACCGCCTGGTGAAGGTCTTCGGCTGGTACGACAACGAGTGGGGCTACAGCAACCGGCTGCTCGACCTCACGCAGTACGTCGCAGCCCGCCTGTGACATTCCCGGGCAGATGTGTGGGGCCCGCCCCGAACCGGGCGGGCCCCACACATCTGCCCGGTCAGTGGCGCGAGGCCAGCAGCACAGGGCAGGCGCTGTGGTGGGCGACCGCGTGCGCGACCGCCCCGAGGGCGGACACCTTCCGCGGCCCACGGCCGACGACCAGGAGATCCGCTCCGGCGGAAGCCCGTACCAGCGCGTCGGCCGGACCGAGCAGGCGGACGTCGGGGAGGACATGCACCCCGGGATACTTCTCCCGCCAACCGCGCAGCACGTCGTCCAGCAGCAGCACCTCGGCGTCCTCCCACTCCGCCCGGTCCTCCTCCAGCACGGCGATCGCCGACTCGTCGTACGGCGGCGGAAGGTGCCAGGCGTGCACCGCCCGCAGTCGGGCCCTTCCCAGCCGAGCCGCGTCGAACGCCAGGTCCAGCGCCTTCCCGTCGGGATTGTGTGCGTCGACGCCGACCACCACCTCGGGAACCCTGTCATCAGCGAGGACAGGTGCCGGAACGAGCGCCACTGGACAAGGAGCAGCACCCGCCACCCCCAGCGCCACCGATCCCAGCCGCAGTCCGGCGAACCCGCCAGTACCCCGAGTGCCGACCACCAGCAGATCCGCGCCTTGCCCGATCTCGCTCAGCACCTCCGCCGGCGTCCCGGGCACCTCCCGCGCCATGGCCTCCAGCCTGGGGTGGTCCCGCACGATCCCGGCGAGCGTGATCCCTGCGACGTGCTGCCGCGCCCGACCGGGCACGGCCGAGACCCCTGCCGGTGCCGGGTGGACCGGAGGAACAACCGTGACGACCCGCAGGGCCAGCCCCCGCGACACCGCCTGGGCCGCGGCCCATCGCGCCGCGACGACGCCTGCTCCCGAACCGTCGAATCCGACCACCGCATACCGAGTCATCGTGTGTCGCCCTCCAGGCGTCGCCCCCACGGTGTCCGTCACCGCGGGTCCTCCTCCCACGGTCACCCGAACCGCGTGACACGGCCACCGGCCGATCAGTCCGGGCCATGGGCCGATCAGCCCTTCTTCTCGACTTCGGCCTCGCCCCGGCCTCTGAGAGCGAGGCGGTGGTGACCGGCGGGCAGCAGGGCGTCCCCGCCTCGCCGGCTTCGGCCGCTCAACCCCCCCGACCGGCTGGACCCGGGCGTCGGAGTGCCTGTCGCACGCGGGCAGGTGCCGCCCATGACCGCCTCGACGTCGGCCCCGGGCGTCACGGTGCAGGAGAAGCGGTCGAGGACGGGCCGGGGAGCGCCGGCACTGCCCGGCTCGGCGGTCCCGGGGCGGGTGAACCCCACGACGACGCGCACCGCGGTGCCGCCCCGCTCCAGGCGGAGCACGTCGCCCGTACCGGCACTGTCCTGGATCTCCCGGTCGGCCGGGCAGTCGGCTCGCGCACGACGGGATCCCGGCTCCCGGCGAAACCGCGGCCGAGAAAAGGCGGTGTCCAGGTGCGGCCGCGGCCGCGTTCTGCTGCCCGGGACATGATGCGTGATCCTGCCGCCACGCCGCCGGCCCGGCGCCGCGGGCTCAGGGACGGAAGCTGGCCCTGTAGTCGGTGGGCGTGCGGCCGGTCAGTTCCCGGAAAGCGGCGTTGAACGCCGACAGGGAGGTGTAGCCGACCGTGAAGGCGATCTCCGTCACCGGGGTATCGCCTGCGGCGAGTTCCTCGATCGCGCGCAGCAGGCGCATCCGGCGCAGGGCCGCCCGCCAGGTCATGCCGGTCTCGTCCGAGAAGCGGCGTGCCAGCGACCGCGGCGCGAGGCCGACCTCCTGCGCCAGGTCCTCGAAGCGGACGTCACCGTCGAGCCGCTCCTCGGTCAGTCGCAGGGCCCGGCGCAGCTCCGGAGACCGCCCGACCGGCACGACGACCGGGCTCGGCCGCTCGGCGAGCCGCCAGGTCACCGCGGCGAGCGCGGCGAACAGGGTCTCGGCGTACGCGGTGAGGGGCTGGTCGCTGTCGCCCCACGCGCCGCACTCGGCCACCAGGGAGCGTGCGAGGGGGCTGAGGTCGAACACGGTCAGCGGCGCGGGCGGGGGCGGGGTGAATCCGGTGTCGAAGAGCGCCGACGCGGTCGTGACCGGCCCCGGGATACTCACCTGGATCGCCCGGCCCGCCTCGATCAGTGCGGCCCGAGCCGGCGGCAGCAGCCACGCCCGGCCCTGCGCCTCCAGCCGGAGGGCGCCGGCGGAGGCGCAGAGCAGATAATGGCGGTCGACGCGGAATTCGCGAGCGGGCCCCGCGGCGAAGGTGCGGACGAAGCTGTACGCCTGGCGGGTCATCGATGGCCTCGCACGAGCCGATTTTAGCGGTCCGCCGCGATACCGGTCAGGCGACCGTCGCCAGCAACTCGGCGCGGAAGCGCCGGCTCACCGGCGCGCCGGCCATGATCGGCCGGATCGCCTCGCTGAAACGCGCGAAGGAGGCTGACTCCAGGTAGCCGTCGAACGCCGCCTCGTCCTCCCATTCGTGCACGATGGTGACCCGGCCGTCGTCCTCCCGGGAGGCGTACACCCGGAAGGCGAGGTTGCCGGGCATGGCGCTGATCCGGCCGCGCTCGGCGTCGAGTTGGCCGAGGGCGGCCGCGCGGTCGGTGGCGGCGGTGCCGAAGTCGACGATGGCGATGATCACGGGGACCTCCTGGATCGGGGCAGCGGTTGCTGCGGATGCGATGTCCCACATCCTCACGCGGACCACCGCGGCAGGCCTCCGCCGACCGGACGCGTTCACGCTCCCATCGGACAGGCGGGGTCACTGCGGCCAGCGGCTGCCGTACGGCGACGCCGAACTCGCGGGCCTGCGCGCGCTGGGGACCGCCGGCCCTCAGGACGACCCGACCGTGCTCCTTGTGCCGGCCTGGTCCCGGGGTGAGGGGCAGCTCGGCCAGGCGGCGGCCGTGTTCGGGGGGCATCACGCGGTCCTCGGCGGACCCGGTCGTAGGCGCACCACTCGGCTTCCCCGGCCTGGCGTTCATCGACGGCGCCCACACCAACAGGCCCGCGTACAACCTTTGTTCACCGATCACAGTCTTCGTGTTCACATTACGAGGATCAAGGGGCGGGACATGATGGGGTTGCGCGGGCGGCGCGGTGCGTCGCGGAGCAGAGCGCGGTGGATGGTCACCGCCGTGGTGGCGGTGGGTCTGGCGGCGGGCGCCGCCATGTCGCCCGCCCAGGCCGACAGCACGCGGATATCGGTGCTCGCCCCGACGCAGCTGCCGCTGCCGCTGGGGCCGTCCGCCGGGCAGAACCCGGTGAAGTCCCTGAAGGTGCAGCTCGTCCGCAGCGTTGTCGGGGGTGTGCTGGCGGGCTCGCTGACGATCGACACCTCCGACATCTCCGGCCTCGCCGACATCACCTGGCCGTCGGCCTGCACGCCGGCCGCGGACGGCAGCGGGGCCGAGTGCGACGTCCCGATCGCGGACCGGACGCTGGACTCGTCGGTGGTGCTGCAACTGAAGGCGGCCGCCGGGGCTCACAGCGGTGCCTCGGGGGTGATCCGCTCCACCGGCCACGCGCCGGGCAAGGCGGACGATCACGCTCAGACGCAGGTCAGCGTGCGGGCGGGTGCCGACGTCGAGCTGCACGGGGTGCCGGACAAGCTCGGGCCGGCGCCGGGCGGCACGGTGGCGCTGCCCTTCGCCCTGACCAACCACGGCGGTGAGCCGGGAGAGGGCACGGCGCTGTACGCGACCCCCTCGCACGCCCTGGACTCCGTGCCGCGGTTCGGCAACTGCTGGTACGAGGTCGACGGCGCCGGCAAGGTCGGCTTCATGATGTGCGCGCTCCCGCCGGTCACGCCCGGCGGCACGGTGTCGTACGGGGGCCTGACCTTCACCGCGGGTGCCAACGCGCTGATCGAGGACGTGGAATTCGGCGCCGGCCCGTACACCTCCGACACTCTGGCCACCGAGCGCAAGCAGCACACGCTGGTCCAGGGCACAGGACCGGACCTGGCCCCCGACGGCTCCCCCGTCCTCGCGAACGGCACGCCGTACATGGGCGACGTGAAGGTCGACGTCGCCAACACCGCTGAGCTGGCCCTGTCGGTGCCGCAGCTGCGGGGCAAGAAGGGCGCGTTGGTCGACGCCGTCGTGTCGGTCGCCAACCAGGGGCCGGCCGACTACGTGGACGCGTGGGGCGAGAACCCGATCGACTACGTCGACTTCCGCCCCCCGCCGGGGACCACGGTGGTCGACCTCTTCGAGAACTGCGGCGTCTACGACGCGAACGGCAAGCCGCTGAACCACAACGTCCGCGGCGCCCGGTACTCCTGCCCGCTCGGCTTCTACTTCCTGAGCGGCAAGTCGCAGGACATCCACTTCAAGCTGCGGGTGGACAAGGTCGTGCCCAACGCGACCGGCAGCGCGTCCGTCGCGGCCAGGGCGTACGACAAGAACACCGCGAACAACAGCGCGAAGGTCGTGCTCAACGCGGCCTCGGGCGGCACCGCGATCGGCGGCGGCACCTCGGGCGGTGGCACCTCGGGCGGTGGCACCGGCGGCAGCGGCACCGGGGGTACGACGGGGTCCGCGGGCGGCAGCGTCTCCGGCGGCACCGGCGGGACGGCCGGCACCTCGGGGACGTCGGGCACGTCCGGCTCCACCAGCGGCGACCTGGCGGCCACCGGCGGCGACCCGGTCGGCCTGATCGGCGGAATCGCGCTGGGCTGCGGCCTGATCGGCGGCGCGGTGCTGCTCGTGGTGCGCTCGCGGCGGCGTTCGGCAGCGTGACGCGGCGCTGGACGCCGTGGCCCCGGGGTCACGGCGTCCAGCCGGCCGCATGCGACGAGCAGGCCGGCGGCGCTCGCCGCCGTCGGCTCAGCCCGCTACCTCGCCCGGCGGACCGGAGGGCGGCACCGGGGTCACCCGGTTTTCCACCTCGGTCACGTCCCTGTCCGCCAAGGAACAGTGCGACGGCGACGACTCCAGGTGCCCTCCCGCGGCGCGCGACGGCGGAAACGTACCGCCGACCGGCGGGCCTTGTTCCGCTGACTCGGGGCAGACGGGCCAGAGTGCCGTCCACCGGGGACGGCCGATGACCTGTGTCCGCCCGGGAGGCACGCATGACGGCTGTGGAATTCCGTGCCGCACGGCAGGGTGACGGCCCGCGGACCGCGGAGGCGGACCCGGGCGTGGACCGGCAGGCCCAGGCGCAGCGCCTGCGGCGGCGGCTGGAGCGCCTCATCGGCATCGCCGCGACCGAGGGCAACCTCCTGCGGCCGCTGCGCAACGGCGACCAGATATTCCCCGCGCTCCTGGCGGCGGTGGCCGGCGCCCGGCACACCATCGACATGATGACCTTCGTGTACTGGCGCGGCCAGATCGCCCGGGACTTCGCGCACGCCCTCGCGGAGCGGGCCGCGGCCGGGGTGCGGGTGCGGCTCCTGCTGGACGGCTTCGGCGCGAAGCAGATCGAACCGGACCTCCTGCCGATGATGGAAAGGGCCGGCGTGCAGGTGGCCTGGTTCCGCAAGCCGCTGTTGCTGTCGCCGCTCAAGCAGAACCACCGCTGCCACCGCAAGGCGCTGATCATCGACGAGCGGCAGGCGTTCACCGGCGGGGTGGGCATAGCCGAGGAGTGGTGCGGCGACGCCCGCAATCCCCGGGAGTGGCGCGACACCCACGTCGAGGTGCGCGGACCGGCCGTGGACGGGGTCGCCGCCGCCTTCGCCCAGAACTGGGCGGAATGCCACAGCGACCTCTTCGACGACCGGGACCGCTTCGTCGCGCACGAGCAGCCGGGCCGGTCGGTGGTGCAGGTGGTCCGCGGTTCCGCGAGTGTCGGCTGGCAGGACATGCAGACCCTGCTGCGCGTCGTCATCACCTCCGCGGAGCAACGGCTCCGGCTCTCCACGGCCTACTTCGCCCCCGACGACTACTTCGCCGGCCTGCTGTGCGCGACCGCCCGGCGGGGCGTGCGGGTGCAGATCCTGCTGCCCGGCCCGCACACCGACCAGCGCGCCTGCCGGCTCGCCGGCCAGCACCTCTACTCCTCGCTGCTGGACGCGGGCGTGGAGGTCCTTGAATACCAGCCGACGATGCTGCACACCAAGATCCTCACGGTGGACGGGATCGGCGCGCTGATCGGCTCCTCCAACTTCAACCGCCGGTCGATGGACCACGACGAGGAAGTCATGCTGGCGGTGCTGGACGAGGATTTCACCGCCTCGCTGGACGCCGACTTCGACGAGGACATGCGGCGCGCGGAGGCGATCGACCCCACCCGGTGGCGCCGCCGTCTCCCGCTCCAGCGTGCCCGCGAGGCCGCCGTGCGGCCCATCCGCCGCTTCCTCTGAGCCCGCCCCCGCCGTCCTGACGGCACCGGAGTCCTCGGTGCGCCGCCGGGCGAGCATCCCTCGCAGCACCCGCAGAACAGGGGAAACCATGCCAACCGCGATCCCGGACCGCAGCGTCCCGGGCCACCCGGGCCGCAGACCGCCGGCCGTGTCGCCCGCCGGGCGCCGGCCCGCGCCGACCACCGGCGCCACCCGGGCGGCCGTCAGCATCGCCGCGCTGACCGTGTGCCAGGCGGCCTTGATGATCGGCTTCGGGCTGCTCATCACGGGGCCCGCACGGCACCTGTGGCCGATCACCGCGGAGGACCGTGTCAACGAGGGCTTCGAGCGCGTGCGGACGAGTGCCTTCGACACGGTGACGTCATGGGGGTCGGAGGCCGGCAACACCCTGACGATCATCGCGATCACCCTGGCCGCCTGCGCGCTGCTGGTCTTCGTGCCCGCCCTGCCCCGGTGGCGCGAGGCGGTCTTCCTCGCGGTGAGCGTGTCGCTCCAGGCGCTGGTCTTCCTCGCGATCACCTCCGCCGTGGACCGCGACCGGCCCGAGGTGCACCGGCTCGACCACTCGCCGCCCACGTCGAGCTACACCTCGGGGCACACCGGGGCGGCCACCGCCCTCTACGGCGGGCTCGCCGTGCTGGTGCTCACCAGGACCCGGCGGCTCGGCCGCCCCTGGCGCATCGCGGTGGCGGCCCTCCTGCTGCTGGTGCCGATCGGGGTGGGCACCTGCCGGATGTACCGCGGCATGCACCACCCGACGGACGTCGCGGGCGGGATGCTCAACGGGGCGCTGTCGCTGCTCGTCGTGTGCCGGTCGGTGCTGGCCGGCGACGCCGTGCCCGCCCCGCTGCCGGACGGCGCCGTGGACACCGCCGGGGACGGGGCCCAGGCCGCGGCGCCGGAGCCGGGGGCGACCGTGGTGGTCGTCAACCCCCTCTCCGTCGGCGCGTCGGACCGCGACCGGCTCCGGCGCGTGCTGGAGCGCCACGGCCGGGGCGCACCGCGCTTCGCCGAGACGACGGCGGAGGACCCCGGCCGCGGCCAGGCGGCGCGGGCCGCGGCGGAAGGAGCCGCGCTGGTCGTCGTCTGCGGCGGCGACGGGACCGTCCGCGCGGTCGCCGACGCCCTGGCCGGCACCGGTGTGCCGCTGGCGGTGGCCCCCTACGGCACGGGCAACCTGCTGGCCCGCAACCTCGGCCTGCCGCTCGACCCGGCCCGCGCCCTCGACGCGGCGCTCGGCGGGACACCGCGCCCCATGGACGTCGGACGTGTCGAGGGGGACGGGCTTCCCGCGAGCCACTTCTGCGCCATGGCCGGCACCGGACTGGACGCGGCGCTGATGGAGGGGACGCCGGCCCGCGCCAAGTCCGCGCTGGGCTGGCCCGCCTACGCCCTGGCCTCGGTACGCGCCCTGCGCACCACCCCTGCCCAGGTCACGCTGCGCCTGGACGGCGGCGAGCCGATACGCCGCTCGGTGCGCATGGCGGTGATCGCCAACGTCGGCGGCCTGCAGGGCGGCGCCTCCCTCGCGCCGGACGCCCGCCCCGACGACGGCCTGCTGCACATCGCGCTGCTCGACCCGCACGGCCTGCGCGGCTGGGTGTCCGCCGCCTCCGACATCCTGCGCGGACCCGCCCGGCATCCGCGCCCCGGCGGCCTGGAGACCTTCACCTGCCGCGAGGCGGAAGTCGTCCTGGACTCCCCGCGTCCGCGCGAGATCGACGGGGATCCGGTGGCGGCGGGGCGCCGGATGTCGGCGCGCGTGGTGCCCGGCGCCTTGCGCGTCCTGCTCCCCGACCCCGGCCCGGAGGCATGAGTGGGTACCGCGAAACGGGTCCCGCAGACCCGCGGCATGCCGGAGGACGAGCTGTCCGCCGACGAGGCGATGGCGGCGCTGCTCCGCTACGGCCGCTGGCCGCTGCTGCGCGACTCCTTCGTACGCTTCCGCTACGCCGACGGCTTCAGCCACGCCCGCGCCCTGGCCCTGCAGATCGTGCTGGCGGTGATCCCGCTGGCCATCGCCTTCGTGGGGCTGTCCTCGGCGCTGCACGGCGAGAGCCTGGGCCGTATCGCGGAGCTGACGATCCGCCGGCTCGCGTCGGGGCCGAGCGAGCAGGTGGTGGACGACGCCCTCGCCCGCAGCCGCCGGCACGCCGGTGAGGGCGCCCAGTTCGCCCTGTGGTTCGGGCTGGCCTTCTCCTGGGTGAACCTGACGACGGCCATGTGCCAGATCGAGCGCGGGGCGAACCGCATCTACGGTATCGAGCGCGACCGCCCCTTCCGCCAGAAGTACGGGCGCGGCCTGCTGATGTCCGTGACGGCCGGCACACCGCTGGGGCTGGCGACGATCATGCTGGTCGCGGGCGACGACCTCGGGGCGTCCGCCACGGCCGTCTGGCACCTGGGCGGCGGCACCACCCTGGACGTCTGGAACACCGTGCGCTGGCCCGTCGGCGTACTCCTCGCGCTGGCCTCCGCGAGCGTGATCTTCCGGCGGTCGCCGCGCCGCCGCCAGCCGGGCTACACCTGGCTGGTGTTCGGCGCCGCCGTCTACATCGTCCTGTGGGCCGCGCTCACCGCGCTGCTGGCCCTCTACCTGCGGCTCAGCGGCTCCTTCGACACGGTCTACGGGCCCCTGAGCGCCTTCATGGCCCTGCTGCTCTGGTCCTATCTGACGTCGCTGGCGCTCTTCCTCGGACTGTCCTTCGCGGCCCAGCTGGAGGCGGCACGGGCGCGGCGGCCGGGTCCCGTCCAATCCGATCCTGGAGCCTGACATGTTCTCGCGCACCGCCCCCACCGGCCCGCTGTCCGCTTTCGACCGCGCGCGCCGCGCCGACCGGAAGTACGGCGCCCACCTGCTGGGTTCGGCCGCGGCGGCCGCGGCGGCCGCGGTGTGCTTCGGGCTGGTCCTGGTGCTGGTCGAGGCGCACTGGGGGCCGCTCAGGCGGGTGGACGCGGGTGCGGCCGGCGCGCTGCACCGCTTCGCGGTCCGCCACCACGAGTGGACGCGGGTGCTGGCCTTCGTGTCCGACTGGATCCTCGGCCCCGGCATCCTGCGCACCGCGGTGGCCCTGCTGACGCTGTGGCTGCTGCACCGCAGGGCCTGGCGGCTGGCGGCGTGGTCCGCGGTGACCGCGATCGCCGGGGCGGCCACCGGTGTGCTGGTCAAGGCCGTCGTCGAACGCGCCCGCCCCGACCTGCCCGATCCGGTGGCGCACGCGCCGGGCTACTCCTTCCCCTCGGGGCACGCGATGACGGCCACCACGTCCTTCGCGATCTTCCTGCTGGTCCTGCTCCCGCTGATCCCCCGTGCGGCGCACCGGCTGTGCTGGCTGGCGGCGGCGCTGGCCGTGGCGGGCGTGGGCTTCACCCGCGTGGCGCTGGGCGTCCACTGGTGCAGCGACGTGATCGGCGGCTGGCTGCTCGGGCTGACGGTGGTCACGGCGACGACGTGGGCCTTCGAGCTGTGGCGCTCCGACGCCCACCGCCCGCTCGCGGTGGTGGCCGACGGACTGGAGCCCGAACTCGGCACCCCGCACCCCGAGCCCTCCCGCCCGCCCCGACAGGCGCCGCCCGTGTGACCCCCGCAAAGGCCTCCGGTGGCACAGAGCGGGCCTGGCAGCAGGCCATCGACCACGGCTTCTTCATCATCTGGGACCTGGCGATGGGCGGCAACTACCCCGACGGGATCTCCGGCACCAAGACCCCGACCGCGGCGACCACTTCCGGCGGCACCCTGAGTGCCGACCGGGTCGCACGGTGGGTACGGCGGCCGTCCTCCAGGTCCATGCCGCCGACTCCGCGACCGGGCAGACGCTCACCTGCAGCGCCACCGACCTGTCCATCAACGCGGCCTCCGGGCTGATCTCGGGAACACCGACCGCGGCGGGCACCTCGAACGTCACCGTGACCGCCAAGGACGGGACCGGCCCTCGCGGCCCGAGATGGCCGGAAGACGCCGCTCGAAGCCGCCCAGGGCGGGAAGGTGTGGACAGCGAGGACGCGAAAGGGTTAATCGAGAGGAAAGGCGGCGGCCAGACGGCCGCCCCAGGGGGAGGCATCCGATGAGCGGCCTCAGCAAGGGCATCGAACGGGCCGAGGCACGACTGAAGTGGGACCCGAGTCCGTTGGGGGCCCCGCCGAGCGATCTGGACCTGATAGCCGCGACGTACCGGGTCGGGGCGGAGCACGGCGACCCGGCGTATCTGGTCGCCTTCGAAAGCCGGTTCTCGCCCGACGGCACGATCTGGCTCAACCGCGACAGCACCGACGGCAAGGGCCTGGGCTTCGACGAGGTGCTGACCCTCGACCTGGGCCGGCTCAGCTCCGAGTACGGCCGGGTCGTGGTCGGCGTGGCCATCCAACAGGGCTTCGGGCGCCTGGAGTTCCAGACGGTGGCCAACCCGGCCTACCAGCTCGTGACCGGCTACACCGTGCTGGCCGAGGACGACTTCACCTCGGTCGGCCCCGCGACGGGGGCGACGCTGGCGGAGTTCACCCGCGCCGCGTCGGGCGCGTGGGAATTCCACAGCCTGCTGGTCGGCTACGACGCCGACCCCGACACCCTCAGCCGGACGATGGGCCGCCCGCCGGCCTGAGCGCCGAGCGGTCGCCCCGGGCTACAGGGCCGGGTCGGGCCGCGAGTTCGCGCCGGAGGTGATCGGCGGCCCGCCGTAGCTGGGCGATCCCGCGGGCCATGGGGACCGCCCGCACCGGTGAGATCAGGCCGAAGGCGTACGTTCCGGCGGGAGCGGGCACGAGTGCCGCTCCGCACCACCAGCCCAGCTGGATCTCCTCGCGTTCGTAGGCGACGCCGGTGTCGGCGGCACGCCGCACCCGTCCGTGGAGCAGGCGCGGGCTGGTCACGGTGTGCGGTGTCAGCCGGGTCAGGCCGCGGCTCAGGACCTGGTCCACCTCGGCCGGCCGCAGCGAGAGGAGCAGATGCCCGGCGGCGGTCACCGCCGGCCCCAGCGCTAATCGCGGCCGCCAGGTGGCGGCCATCAGCGTCGCGTGTTCCGCCGGGTAAGCCGTGTCGAGGACGACCAGCGCCTCACCGTCGAAGGCCGCCACCCAGGCGATCTGGCGTGTCCGCTCGTGGAGTTCGTGCACGAAGGGCGCCGCGGCTTCCGCGGTGCCGAGCTGAGCGGTCGCCGCGCCGCCCAGCTCGATCAGGCGGAGTCCGAGCAGGTAGCCCCGCGGGTCCCGGGACAGAACACGCTCGGCGACGAGCTGGTTGGCGATGCGCCGCACCGTCGGTTTGGGGATGCCGGTCTCGGCGGCCATCCGTGCCAGCGAGCACGGACCGGTGCCCGCGGCGACCACTTCCAGGATCGCCGTCACCCGGCCTATCACCGTGTGGTCGTCCATGCCCCCACCCCCGAGCCCGTCCCCCATGAGCCACCCCTCCAGCATGGCACCGGCAGCCGGGCCGGGTCCGGGATTCTTCGGGAAATTCGGCGCCGGGTCACTGAGTGACACGCTGCTCTGGCCGGGGCCGGACGAGAGCTGGCAGCGTGCGTGTACGGGCGGCCGCGGCGGGGGTCGGGGCCCCTGGTGACCGTACCGGAATGAGGAAGTGCGCTTTCTCGTCCCATCCGCGCGATGCGCGGCGGTCGCTGAATTCTCGGGAGGGGGGCAAGTGGTGGAGGGAAGACCACGGTGGTCGAGAAGCGTCGCGCTCGCCGTTGTCCTGGCGGTGCTCGGCACCAGCGGGCTGCTGGTCGGCTGCACGCGCAAGGAGAGAGTGGCGGTGCGGGCGGTGACGCTGGGGGTGGTGTCGGAGTCGCCGTTCTTTCGCACCGTAGGACTGGGGCTGGATGTCCTCGGCGTCGTTGACCAGTTGGGTGGCGGGCAGCAGTCGGGAGGCGCCCCCGGCGTGTTCGGCGGCACCCGCATGAAGGGCCGCTGCGACAAGGCGAGACTGGTCAGCTTCCTGAAGGACGCGAAGTACGCCCGGCAGGCCGCTGCCTGGACCGACGTCCTGGGGGTGAAGCCCAAGGACATCGAGAAGACCGTCAAGCGGTGGACACCGGTGCTGTTGCGCAACGACACGCTGGTGAAGAACCACGATTTCAAGAACGGCAAGGCGTCCGGCTTCACCGCGCTGCTGCAAGCCGGCATCGCGGTCCTGGTGGATGCCTACGGGCAGCCGGTGGTGCAGTGCAGTTGCGGCAACCCGCTGCGTGCCTACGACCGGAACATCGACAAGATCGACATCGATCTCAAGGTCAGCGGGAGGAACAAGAAGTGGAAGGGCTACGACAGGAAGAAGGCCGTGCAGGTCAAACCGGCGGATAAGGCCCAGGCGGCGTTCGAGCTGGTCGACGTGACGGAGCAGGGTGCGGGCATCGAGCGGCCGCAAGGCAGCACGGGAGGTGCCGACGAGACGCTCCCGACCGATCCCGCGGCACCGGGGGCGCCGGCGATCCCCGATGTGGTGGGGCAGTCGGCCGACCAGGCACGGCAGACGCTGGAGGACGCCGGCTTCACCGTCAGGACGCAGACCGACGACTCCCCCGAAGCACAGCAGGTGGAGCCGGGCCAGGTGCTGCGCCAGGATCCCGAGCCCGGCAGCAGCGCCTCCGCGGGCGCCCAGGTGACCCTCTACCTCGCGCCGCAACCGGGAGATGCGAAGCCGGCCGCGTGCAGCGGGGCGGCCTTGGACTTCACCGCCTACCCGGCGCTGGATCCCGGAGCAACCGGCGACGCGGTCACGGCCGCCCAGTGCCTGCTGGCCGCGGCCGGCCACGACCCCGGACCGGTGGACGGTGACTTCGGGCCGTCCACGGCCGCTGCCGTCCAGGCCTACCAGGCAGCCACGGGCCTGCAGGCCCTTGGCCGGATCGGCCCGCGGACCTGGACGGCGCTGCTCGCCCGCGGCGACACCCCGGACCTGCAGGTCGGCTCCGGTGGTGAGGCGGTGAGCCGACTCCAACGTGCGCTGACGGTGGCGCTGGACAGGACCGTGGTGATCGACGGCGACTACGGCCCCGTCACCGAGCAGGCTGTACGCGACTACCAGGGCGACCACAAGCTCGACGCGACCGGCAGCGTCGACCCTGACACCTGGGCCTCACTGCAGTCCGGCGGATGAGCGCGGCGGCGGGCCGCTCACAGCCAGTCGCTGCGGGCCGCGATGACTCCGGCCTGGAAGCGGTTGGCCGCGCCGAGCAGTTCCAGGAGGCGGCTCATCCGGCGGCGCATGGTGCGGATCGACAGGCCGAGCTGGCGGGCTATCGCCTCGTCCTTGAGGCCGCTGACCAGAAGGGTCAGCAGCTGCCTGTCCTCCTCGTCGAGCGGGTCCTCGGCGGGGGCGCCCAGCGGAGTGGCCTGCCGCCAGCACATCTCCCAGTAGTCGATGAGCGCGTCGAGCAGGGTGGAGGGGTGGATGACCGCGGCACGTACGTCGCTGAGGTCGAGCGACAGCGGCATCAGCGCGAGCCGGCGGTCGGCGACGGCGAGTTTGACGCGCAACCCCGGCAGCACCCGCGCCTGTTCGCCGTGGCCGATCAGCTCGCGGATGTCACCGAGGACGCCCGGCCACTGCAGCGCCTCAGGGGCGTAGACCGAGCGGTATTCCACGCCGCGAGCCAGCGCGGCGGTCTCCACCGGGTTGGAGGTGGTCAGCGCGTACGGCGGCCGGTCGAGGGCGATGACCTCCTTGCAGGCTTCCTGCTGGAGGCGTACGAACCAGCGGCCCAGCGCTTCGCTGCCGGTGATGATCTCGACGTCGTCGGTGGCGCCCTCCTGTGCTCCGGCGAACAGCAGGGACAGTTCGGTCGCCGCGCTCCTGACCTGGTCCAGCTCGACGGTCCTGGCCCTGATCAGTGCCTCCATCGCCGCCCGCGGCTCGATCGCGGCATAGCGGCGGCGGCTTCCGGCGAGCCGGCCGACCAGCCCGTGGTCGCGCAACCGGTCCAGCGCGCGGGCGACCCGGTCCGGCGAGTGGTCCAGGTCCGCGGCGAGTTCCGCGGGGCGCGCGGTGTGCCGGGTGAGGATCGCGCGATAGACGCGCTCGTCGAACGGGTCGATCCCCGCAGCGGTCAGTCCGGTGGTCGCTTCGGTGGTCACCGGCCGAATTCTGGCCCACGTGTGCCACTGGCATCAATGGGCCACGGAGAAACATTGCCCCGGTCAGATCGCTGCACGTACTACTGCTGCCCATGGCATTCACTCGTCGAACATCGCTCAACGCCGGTCTGGCAGCCGTCGTTGTCGGAGGGCTCCTCACCGGGATCCCGACCGCCGCGGGCTCGGTTCCCCCCGGGCCAGGACAGCGGGTGATCGTGGAGCTCTCCGGGGCCGCCGCGGTCGGCGCCGTCCCCGGGGGCCGGGTGCGGGCGGCCGACGCCCCCGCGGTCGCCGCGGAACGCGGGACGCTGGCCTCGCGGCAGCAGGACTTCCTCGGCAGGGCGCAGCGTTCCGGTCTGCACCCCACGTCGGTCCGCCACTTCGATCTCCTGGTCAACGCGGTGGCGATGACGGTGCCGGCGGGCGAGGTCGCCCGGCTGTCCGCCCTGCCGGGCGTCACGGCCGTCGTCCCCGACGCTCCGATGAAGGCGCAGACCGACGTCAGCGTCCCGCTCGTCGGCGCGCCCGACGTGTGGAAGCGCGAGGACCCGGCGGGGAAGGCCGCCCGTGGAGCGGGGGTGACGGTCGCCGTCATCGACTCCGGCGTCGACTACACCCACCCCGACCTCGGCGGCGGATTCGGCCCGGGGCACAAGGTCGTGGCGGGCTACGACTTCGTCAACGGCGACGCCGACCCCATGGACGACAACGGCCACGGCACCCATGTCGCGGGGATCATCGCGGGCAGGGCCGCCGAGAAGGGCGGCATCACCGGCATCGCCCCGGACGCGAGCATCGTCGCGTACAAGGTCATGGACGCCGACGGCTCGGGCTGGGAGTCCGACATCATCGCGGGCATCGAGGCGGCTGCCGACCCGGCGAACCCGCACCGCGCCGACGTGATCAACATGAGCCTGGGCGGTGACGGCGACGGCACCGACCCGGTGGGCCTGGCGGCGACGGCCGCCACCCGCGCGGGCGTTGTCGTGGTGGCGGCCGCCGGGAACGCCGGTCCGCGTCCGAACACCGTCAGCAGTCCCGGGTCCGCAGACGGGGTCATCGCGGTCGGCGCCTCCACGAGCAACCTCGTGCTGCCGACGGCGTATCTGGCCGGTCCGCACCCAGAACTCCTGCAAACAACTCGGCTGTCCCTGTCGGCCAACCCGCCCCTCGCACCGGTCACCGATCCCCTGGTGGACGGGGGCGACGGCACGGACTGGTCGCGGATCGGCGACCTGCACGGCAAGATCGTGCTGGTCAGGGCGGACCCGACCGTGGACCTGGCCCGACAGGCGGAGCAGCGCGGCGCCTTCGCCCTGCTCGTCGGCCCACCGGCCGGCAGCACGGGCGGCCCCCAGTTCGCCGCCGCCGAGCGGGGAGTCGCCCCGGTCTCCGCCGACGCACCCGGCGTCGAGGCCTCCGGCGACTCCCAGCGCATGGACAAGATCGTCCTCATGGGCGTCGACGACGGCCAGTACGCGGAGTTGAGCGCCCGGCTGGCGAGCGGCCGGACCTCGGTGACCGTCCGGGGCACCGACGCCACGGACCAGATCGCGTCGTTCTCCTCCCGCGGCCCCTCGCCGCGGCTGGAACTGAAGCCCGACCTGGTGGCGCCCGGCGTGGAGATCCGCTCCACCGTGCCGAAGAGCCTGTACGCGCCCGGCGAGTACCGCATGTCCGGTACGTCGATGGCCGCCCCGCACGTGGCCGGCGCGGCGGCGCTGCTGCGGCAGCTGCACCCGGGCGAGTCGCCCGAGGACGTGAAGTCCGCGCTGGTCGGCACCGCGAAACCGCTGGACGGCGTCGCGCCGACCACCGCGGGCTCCGGGCGGCTCGACGTGTCCGCGGCCGCCGGCGCGGTGGTCACCGCGGAACCCCCGACGCTCTCCTTCGGGCTCGCGGACCTCTCCCGGCAGACCGTCGGCGGCACGAAGACCGTGACGCTCCGCAACACCGGAGCACGGCGGCTCGCCGCCACGCTGACGGCCGGCGGCGCGGCCACCATCACCCCCCGGCACCTCGACATCGCGGCCGGCGGAACAGCCACCGCCACCGTGACGCTGAAGGCGGCCCGCCCGGCTGCCGCCGCCGAGGTCAGCGGACACGTCACCGTCACCCCCGACCGCGGCCCGGCCATCACCGTCCCCTATCTGCTGGTCGCCCGGCCGTTGCTGGTGCAGGCCACGCCCGACCCGAGCGACGGCCACTCCACGGTGTTCGTCGGCAGCCCCGTCCCGCTCGGCGCACCGCCGGCCATCGTCGTCACCCCGCCGCACGGCAAGGCCGTCACCGTCCCGGCGGTGACCGACAGCGGCACCTCCTACGAGGCCGCGGTGACCGTCGGCGCCCCGGGGGCGTACAAGGTGTCGGTCAGCGGCACCGCCACCACCGGGCAGCGTCTCGTCGGCTCCGCCTTCTTCGAGGTCACCCCCGAGGACAGCCGGAGCGACCGGTGGGAGCCGGTCGGCCCCAACTCGGAGGCGGGGGAGCTCACCATCGCCCCCAGCGCGCCCCGGGAGGCCGTCCTCACCCAGAGCGGCAAGGCCGGACCGTGGCTCACCACCGACAGCGGCACCACCTGGACCCAGCTCAACCGCCTTCCGGTGTCCGGCGGCGGCGGCCAGATCGTCATCGACGCCAAGCGGCCGGACCGCTGGTGGTACGCCGTCAGCGACGGGCCGGTGACGCAGGGCACGATCCTGCGGACACAGGACCGGGGACGTACCTGGACGGCGCTCGCCGTCCCGGACACCCGCGTCTCCGCGCTCGTTTCCGACGAGAAGACCAGGGCCCTGATCGCGGTGACCGACGGCGGACTCCTCGTCAGCACCGACACCGGAGACACCTGGACGGCGTATCCCACCGGGGTCCCCGGTGACGTCAGCTGGGCGGCGGTCGGCGGGAACGACCTGTACCTCGCGAACCAGAACGGCGTCTGGGTGCGGCCGGGCATCGTCTCCGGCACCCCGGGACCGGCCCGGCAGGTCTACGACTCCCCCGGCGACATCAAGGCACTGGCCGCGGACGGTTCCACCGTCGTCGCCTACGACCTGCAGACCGGCGTGGTCGGCTCGTACGACCACGGCGGCACCTGGTCCACCCTGCTCGCACAGCCCTGGACCGGCGACGGCCTCCGGATCTCCGGCGGCGACGTCTTCCTCGCGGCGGCCGGCACGAGCTGGCTCGGCCGCGACGAGGGCCGGACCTGGTCGCAGCTCCCCAACCCGGCGGCCAGTGCCATACCGCTGGACTACGACCGCTGGGCGGACGGATCGTTCACGATCGCCGAGCAGACGGCCGGCCTCTACCGGGGCACCGCCGCCGGCGCCGGCTACCGGCGCATCGGGGTCCAGGGCGGGACAGTTGACGATCTGGCCGTCGCCGGGAACACCCTGCTCGCAGGTACGGCCTACGGGGTCCAACGCGCCCGGCTGCCCGTCAGCGCCGCCGAATGGGGTGCCTCGGGCAACGAGGGACGGTTCGGCGAGACGGTCAGCCTGGTCGCCGTGTCGCCCAAGAACCCCAAGGTGGTGTGGAAGGTCCGCGAAGGCTCAGGCGACGGGACGTTCTACATCTACCGGAGCGACGACGGCGGCACCACGTGGGAGCAGAAGGCGCTCTTCCAGGAGAACCCGACGTCGCTCACCATCGACCCCGCCGACCCCGACCGGGTGCTCGTCGGCTACACCACCCTCGACGACGCGGGCCTGTTCGCGACCGCGGACAACGGCAGCACGTGGAAGGCCCTCCACCACGACGCCTTCTTCGACACTGTCGTCGGCGACCCGCACGACCCGCTCCGCCTGTGGCTGGGCAATGCCGGCGGCCTCTACCGGTCGGACGACGGCGGGGCCACGGTCGCCAAGGTCGCCGGCGGCCCCGTCTCCGCCCTGGCCGTCGACGGCGGCCGGCTGCTCGTCGGCGGTGACGGCGTCCGCGTGAGCAGCGACGGCGGGCGGTCCTTCAGGACCGCGGACACCGGAGGGCTCCCGACGAGCGTCTCCGACATCGTCCGGGCCGGCGGCGCGCTGTACGCGTCCACGACGTCGTCGTCCGTGAACGGCCTGCCCAGGGGCGGCCGCGGTGTCCTGCGCAGCACCGACAACGGCCTCACCTGGTCCAACATCTCCACCGGCCTGCAGAACCTGAACGCCACGACACTGGCGGCGAGTCCGGACGGCGGCTACCTCTACGCCGGCACCGTCACCGGCGGCGTGCACCGCCTGAAGTTGCGACACTGACACACCGACCCGAACTGGCACGGGGGGCGGCTCACGGCGAGCCGCCCCCCGAAGTACCCCAGTGGTCGTGGCGGTCGGCTCAACAGGTGGTGGGCCTGCTGCCTGACACAGGGTGCCGTGCGTGCTGTGTTCGCCGACCGGTGCTAATGTGCACCGGTTTCACGCGTGTGAAGCAATCGCAGTGGGGTGGGGAACATGCGACGACACGGACGCCTGAGGCGTGCGGTGGGCAGCTGGCTGACGGTCTCGACGCTGGCGGTGTCGACTGCCTTGTTGACGGCGCCGTCCGCAGGGGCGACCGGGGCGGCAGGAGCTGCCGGGGCGGTCGCGCCGCAGGAAAGAGTCCTGGAGCCCGTTTCGCGCTACGCCCCGACCGAGGAGCAACTGGTGGGGGCCGGGACGGCCGGGTTCCTCAGCTCCACGGCAGACTGGCAGCGGTATGGCTGCAACTCCGCGAACGACCTCCGGTGGACGCGGTACGACGGCGGCCCCGGGACGACGCTGAAGTCCTCCTCCGGGACGTTCTGCGGGGCGAGCCAGACCGGAGACGCCGTATACGTCCAGCAGCAACTCGGCGATGGCTCCTACCGTCGCACGGAGATGACCACCGGCGCGTCCGTGACGTACCGCATGCCCGCCGGCTACGAGAACCTCGGCCTCGCGGGCGACGTCGTCGTCGCCGGGGAGCTGTCGGCGGACGGCCTCGCCTACGCGCGACTCCACCTGCTCAGACCCGACGAGGCGTCCGGTACCGCCACCGACGTCCCGGTGACCGGGTGGCCCGCGGGGGCCACCCTGCCTACCTCCTACCCCAGCGCGGTCGAGGCGTCCGACGGCACCCGCGGCGCGGTGTTCTTCAAGGCATCCGACGGCAGTGCCCGCATGGGCGTCCTGGACCTGGGGACGGGTGTCCTGCACGCCACGGAGGCCTCCGCGGGCCTCGGCAAGCAGGTACAGATCGACGGGCAGCACGTCGTCTGGCTGACCGGGCAGACCACGGTCCACATCGTGTCGACGCAGGATCTGTCGGCGCCCGAGCGGCAGCTCACGTTGCAGGCGGTGTCCGCGGACGGCTACACCATCGCGCTCGCCCACGACGCCGTGCTCGCGGTCGGCTACCCGGAGGGCGACACCGCTCACGATCCGACCGGCGCGTGGCTCGGGGCGTACCCGCTGGACGGCGGGGATCCGAAGGGCGTGTGGCAGCCGGAATTCGGCGGGGACGTGAGGGCCGCCCCGACGTTCGCGACGGCCACCGACGGCGACACGCTGTTCGTCGGCGGCGGCTCCGCGACCAACTGGTGGGTGCAGCGGGTGGTTTCCGACGGCGCGGGCGGTTACGAGGCCCGGCACGTCGTGCAGGTCCCGCCGACCCCGGCGGAGCTGGAATCCCTCAGCGCGGCGGGCGGCATCGTGACGGCCGCGTACGACGGCGGCGAATTCGGCTCCAAGGTGGGGGGCTTCTACCGCTCCTACGCCACCAACTCCTCATTCGGCCTCATGGGAAGCGGGGCCGGGACCTACCCCTGCGGCACCTACCACAACTGCCTCACGCAGCAGGTCTGGGCGACGGGAACCGCGAGCGTGGCCTTCGCCAGCCTCGGGTCGACGGTGGCCGAATGGCCGGGCGGCATCACATCGGTCCATCCGACGGCGGACGTGGGGGGCGTCGCGGGCGCCTTCGGCCCGTGGGTGCTGCGAACCTCCTCCACAGGGCTTCCCCAGCAGTCGGAGGTCGACAACATCGTCGGCTCGGGGATCTACCCCGTCGGGGGCGTGCAGCTGACGCAGCCGGCCGCTCCCGCCGCCTTGTGGGGTCATCTGCTCTATTCGGCAGGTGACGCGCCGGGTGCGGTGTCGGTGACGGACGTACGGTCCAAGGCGGCCGCCGGCACGGTGAACATCGGCGCGGACTGCCGGCCGGCCCGGCTCCAGGTGGTGGGGCACTGGCTGTGGCGGACCTGCCAGGGCGGATCCGCGAGCGTGCCGGTCGGCGTCGTGGACCTGACCGACGGCCGGCTGATCGCGCTGCCCGCCGAGTCGGCGGGCGGGCAGGCGATGCTCGGCGACGGCCTGGTCGTCAACCAGGACGCGGTCGGCTCCCTGCACCTGACGGACTTCCACACAGGCACCGCCGTCGCCACCGATCTCGGCATCCACCCCCGCCAGGACGGCGTCGGCGGCGAGATGCGCAGCCCGTGGACGGTGGACCAGTACGGCGGCGGTCTGGTCTACCGCGCGGCCGACGACACCGTGCACATCACCCCGCTCGCAGTGCCCACATCACCGCTGGCCGCACCCGACAGCGCTGTCCCCGGCACCTACGACCGCAACACCTGGTCCACCTGGGAACCGGTGTGGTGGCTGTCCAAGCCCGCCGCCTCCTGGCAGCTCAGCGTCTCGGACTCCTACGGGCGCCCCGTCGCCTCCTGGTCCGGCGGTGCGACCGACGGCGCGAAGATCGCCGTCTCCTGGAACGGCAGGATCGACCTCACGGGCCCGAGCGTGGCCGCCGGCGCCTTCACCTGGAAGATGGTCGCCCAGCCGGCGGACGGCCAAGGCCAGGCCATGACGCTGAGTGGCAACCTCACCGTCTCCGGACCACCCGCCGGGCCCTACCAGGTGCTCTACGGCCGGGACGCCACCGGCGGCCTGTTCGCCTACACGGGCAGCGGCGAAACCGACCGGTACCCCTACCTCGCCCCGCGCTACGTGGGGGGCGGATGGGGGCAGTACACCGCGCTGGTGTCCCTGGCCGGCCAGTCCGACGACGGCAAGGGCGACCTCGTGGCGCGTGACGCCTCCGGCGTGCTCTGGTACTACCAGGGCAGCGGCATCTCCACCGCGCCCCTCAAGTCGCGAACCCGGGTCGGCGGCGGCTGGAACATCTACGACCAGCTCGTCGGTGCCGGCGACCTGACCGGTGACAAGAAACCGGACCTGGTGGGCCGGGACGCCTCGGGGGTGCTCTGGCTCTACCAGGGCACCGGCAATCCGGCGGCACCTCTCGCGAACAGGACCCGGATCTGCGCCGGCTGGAACATCTACGACCAGCTCGTCGGCGTCGGCGACCTGACCGGTGACAACAAGTCGGACCTGGTGGGCCGGGACGCCTCGGGGGTGCTCTGGCTCTACCGGGCAACCGGCGATCCGGCCGCGCCTGTCGCGAACAGGACCCGGATCGGCGGTGGGTGGAACGCCTACGACCTGCTGGTGCGGGCCGGCGACTGGGACGGCGGCGGCCATCCCGACCTCATCGCCCGCGACCCGGCCGGCCACCTGTGGTTCTACTCCGGCACAGGCATCGCCGCCACACCGTTCGCACCGCGGGTGATGATGCAGAACACCGCGGGCTGGTATCAGTACAACCCGCTGCTGTAGCCCGCGAACCGCTCAGCTCGCGTCCCTCGCTCGCAGGGTGACGTCTCGGGCAGGGGCGGCTGCCGACCCCTCGACGTCGGCAGCCGCCCCTGCCCTCCCCCGCAACGGGAAGGCCGACGGCCTCGCCCCAGGCTCGGCGTCTCGCGGTCGAAGGCCGGCGGTCTGCCGCCGGCGCTCCTCCACGCGAGGCCGGTTGCCGTGGTGCCGGGCGTGGACCCGGTCCTTCTCGTGACCCGCCGCCACGGGCGTGGGCGCCCACCGGCCTGGCCGGTGGGCGCCCACGGATCGGAAGGGACGTCACCAGTCCGAGTTGGTCGCGCCCAGGCTCATCAGGACCTGGTCGAAGGTGTTGCCGTCGTTGTCGTCGGTGTACGACATCGCGAGTGTGCCGAACGGGGAGGAGGCCACCGCGACCTGCTCCTGCCGGCCGGTCGTGACCTGGCTGACGGACTGGGCCGGCAGGCGGCCGGTGAAGGTGCCGTCGGGGTTGATGCCCCGGGCCCGGACCGCGGGGTCGGTGCCGGCGACGTTCCAGCTGACCACGGCGTCGCGCTGGTCGTCGATGCCGACGGTGGGAGTGCCGGCTCCGGCTCCGCTGGAGATTTCGACCTCGGCCGAGCCGGCGGTGCCGGTCGGGGTGAACGATCGGGCCCAGACGCCACGGGTGCCGGTGTGGTCGGACTCCCATGCCACGGCGAAGTCGCCGTTGAAGTCGGCGGCCACGGACGGGTGCTGCTGCTGCCCGCCGGCGACGCTGTTGGCGCTGCGGCGGGTGAGTGTGACGGCGCCGTTCGCCTTGGCCAGCTTCACCAGACCGATCTGGTAGGTGCCGTTGTTGTCGGTGTCCTCGTCCCAGACGACGACGGCGTCACCCGCGGCGGAGGTCGCGACGTCGGGATCGTGGTGCGCGCCGCCGGCCGCGTTGACCGTCACCTCGTAGGCCTTCGTCGTGGTCCCGGTGAACCCGGCTGCCTTCACCGTCGCCGCCGCGGTGCCCTGGATGTCCTCCCACACCACGGAGAACGCGACCGCGGTGGTGCTGTTGGGCGCCCCGTCCGGATCGACCGCGACGCGCGGATGGATCTGCTGGCCGTCGGCGCTCGCGTTGGCCTGGCCGGAGCCGAGGACCGCACCGGCCGGGGAGAGGACGCGGTAGGTGATGTTGTAGAACCCGTTGCCGTCCGGGTCCTCCGCCCACACGACGACGGCGTTGCCCCGGTCGTCGAGTGCCACGTCGGGCTGGAGGTGCCGCCAGGCCGTGCCCGCGGTCCCGCCTGCCGAGAGCTTCTTCTCGTACGCCGAGACGCCGTTGCGGTACATCCGCACCCACACGTCGCTGTGCGCGTCGTCGCCCGGGTCGGTCGAGTCGCGGTCGTCCTCCCAGACCACCGCGACGTCACCGAGGCGGTTGGCCGCGATCGACGCGGAGTCCTGGTCACCGGCGGAGTCGCTGTTCACGGTCACCCAGGACGAGGGACCCGCCGCCGAAGCGGGGGCGACCAGGGCGAGGACGGCGGCGAGGCCGGCGACGGCCGTGCCGAGTGCTGAGAGCTTACGCATCGGCCAACCCCGGCTTTCCGTCGTGGATGACAAAGGTCCGGGCGGTGGTCGCCGCCGCGCCGTGCTCGGTCACCGTCGCCACCGACCGGAAGTCGGCTGTGAGTTGCGACGGGGTGATGTGCGTGCGGACGTAGCCGCGCTGATTGGAGTAGAAGCGCAGATGCGGGTTGAGCGATCCGTCGGGGATCGCCGTGCTGGTGCTCCCGTTGCCGCCGCTGGTGATGGAGGTGCAGACAAGCTCGGAGCCGATCGTCGCCGACGACGGATTGGCGTAGTCGGCCTTGAGGTTGTTGCCCCAGGAAGCGTGCACGTCGCCGGTGAGGACGACCGGGTTGCGTACGGCCCGGTCGATGATGCCCTGCTGGATCCGCGCCCGGCTGGCCCGGTATCCGTCCCAGGCATCCATGTTCATCGCGCCGGACGCGTTCACGTTGCGGGCGAAGAAGACCTGCTGGCCGATGAGGTCCCAGGTGCTCAGGTGCTGGCCGAGTCCGTCGAGCAGCCATGCCTCCTGGGCCGCGCCGGTGATCGAACGGCCGGCCAGATCGGCGTCGGCGCAGACCTTCATCCCGTCGCCGCAGGCCTGGTCGTCGCGGAACTGGCGGGTGTCGAGCATGTGGAATGTGGCGAGGGTGCCCCAGCGGACCCGGCGGTAGAGCGGGATGCTGTTGCCGGAGGGCGTCGCGGCGGCCCGCAGCGGCATGTTCTCGAAGTAGGCCTGGTACGCGGCGGTGCGTCGTGCGGTCCACTGGGCCGCCGTCAACGAGGGGCTGCTGTCGGCGCGGACCATGTTGGCGTAGTTGTTCTCCACCTCGTGGTCGTCCGGCACCACCAGCCACGGGGCGATCGCGTGCGCGGCCTGCAGGTCAGGGTCGGAGCGGTAGAGGGCGTAGCGGCGGCGGTAGTCGGCGAGCGACACGATCTCGCTGCCGAGGTGCTGGCGCAGGGCGCCTGAGGTGGCGCCGCCCTCGTAGATGTAGTCGCCCAGGTGCAGGATCAGGTCGGGGCGGTCGTCGGCCATGCGGCGGTAGGCGGTGTAGTAGCCCTGCTCGTAGTGGGCGCAGGAGGCGAAGGCCATCGTGAAGTCACGCCCGACCGCGGTCGGTGACGGCGCGGTGCGGGTCCGGCCCACCGGGGATATCGATCCCTGGGCCCGGAAGCGGTAGTAGTAGTCCGAGTCCGGGGCGAGTCCACCGGCCAGCGCGTGCACCGAGTGGGCCTGTGCGTAGCGGGCGGTGACCGTACCGGAGCTGACGAGGGTGGTGAAGTTCTGGTTGGCCGACACCTGCCAGTCGACGGCGACGTCGGCGTTGGGCATGCCGCCCTGGCCGTCCGCGTTGGTCGGTGCGGGAGCCAGACGTGTCCAGAGCACCACGCTGCTGTCGTCCGGTTCCCCGGAGGCGACGCCGAGCGTGAAGGGGAAGGGGGCGGAGGCGGCGGCCGACGGCTGGGCCGTCGCACCGAGTTGGAGTCCGACGGTGCCTGCTGTGGTGAGCCCGCTGAGGATGAAGATGCGGCGGCTGAGGTTGCTCATGGGCGCTGATGCTCGCGGACCCGGGTGAACTTCCACCCTTGCGACGGGGATGGTCAAGTGACGTGTCAGCGGCGCGAGTTGACGAGTTTCGGTACGGCCACCGGCCTCCTCCGGGTGACGTCGAGGAGGCCGGTGGAGGAGCGGGTGAAGCCGGCGTGGCCGGGAGTGGTACGGCGCGGGGCGCCCTGAGGTTCGCCGGAGTCGTCCGACGGTCCCGGCGGGGGTCCGCGTCGTCAGCGGCGGGCTTCCTCCCGCCGCGCGGGGGTCAGCGGGACGGCAGGCCGAGGCGCACCAGCTGCTCCCGCAGCAGGTGGCGGCCGGAGAGGGAGTGCGGGCCGGCGAGGCGGCTGAGGACCCGGTTGCTCCAGGTTCCCGGGAGGCCGTGCCGGGTGTTGTAGTCCCGCAGCCGGTCGTCGTAGGACGCGATGTGCGCGTCGGCGGTCGCCGCGTCGTACTGCTCGTGGTGCAGCACCGCGCCCTGCGGCAACCGGGGTTTGACCCCGGCGTTCTCGGTGGGATCGGGTGTGCCGACGGCGAGGCCGAACGTCGCCACCGTGTGCGGAGGCAGGCCGAGTTCGGCGGCGACGTCCTCCGGCCGGTTGCGTATCGCGCCGACGAAGACGGTGCCCAGGCCCAGGGACTCGGCGGCCACGACCGCGTTCTGCGCCGCGAGCGCGGTGTCGATGAACCCGAGGATCGTGGTCTCCAGGTAGTCGGTGCCGTCGAGTACGGCCGCCGAGCGCTCGGCCAGCCGCCGGGCCCGGCCCAGGTCGGCCACCCAGACCAGGAACAGCGGTGCCTGGCGGACGAATTGCTGGTTGTTCGCCAGGACGGCGAGTCGCGCCTTGCGCTCCGGGTCGCGTACGGCGATCACGCTCCAGGACTGGAGGTTGGACGACGTCGGCGCCGACTGGGCTGCCGCGACCAGCGCGGTCAGTTCGTCCTGGTGGACGGGCCGTTCGGTGAACCTGCGCACCGAGCGGTGAGCGAGTTGAAGTGCCACGACGTCACTGATGGCGCCGAGCGTCGCTTCGGGGTCGCCGTAGCGGGCGGTGACTGTCATCTGCGGGGGTTCCTTCGTGATCGCGCGAAGTGGCGGACGGGCGTGCTCGTCGGAAGTGAGGGTGCGCGTCTGGCGGCCGGGAGATCCCGGCGCCGCGGGGACGGGCGCGATGCGCCACCGGATTCCCAACGGGCCGCAGGGGCGGCGACAGAGCCGGACATGCCCTCAGATCAGCGCGAACACGATGCGGAGCAGGCACGCATCAGATCCACATGGCGGCGGGTCACGAGAAGGACCGGGTTCACGCCCGTCATCATGGCACACCGGCCCGGCGTGGCCGAACCCCGGCCGGGTGGCCGTGGCCCCGGCGGCGTCCCTGGCGAGAGGGGAGTTCAGCTGGTCATGTCGCCGGGAGAGCTCGTCCAGCTGCGCGCAGAGTTCGGCCGTCCACTCGAGTGCCAGGGACTCGTGGACCCCTTGCCACCGCGGCTCCTTGCTGACTGGAGGACGCCGGAGTCATCGAGCGCCGCCGGTACAGCGACCGTCCGCCTCGGGACGAGCACGTGCTGACCGACGCGGGCCGCGGTTTGCTGGCCGTCCTCGGCGCGCTGCGGGAGTGGGGGACGCGCCGCATCACCCCCGTCGGCACGCCGGCCGCCCGACCCGAAGAACCTCCTGGCGCCGGCACCCGGCCGGGCGCCGCCTGACCGGGCCGGACGGCTGATCGGCACCCGCAGCCGCTGGGCCGGGCCCGTCGTCAGCGCAGGTGGACCAGGATCCGCCCGGGGTTGTCCGGGTCGACCTCGACCCGGGCGTAGAGCTTTTTCAGGTGCGTCTGCGCCAGCGTGGTGAGCACCCGCTGCCTGAGCGCACCCGTGCCCTTTCCCGGGATGACCTGCAGCACGTCGACCCCGGTGGCGGCGGCCCGGAAGAGCGCCTGACGCAGCGCGACGTCGAGGTCGCGGTTGTTGCGGAAGATCGGGTGCAGATCGAGTGTGAGCAAGGTGACCGCCTCCCACGGGTAGCCGTACGGTCGCAGCGTACGGCAGGCTCCGCGGGCGGCGGCAGCGTCACGGAAGCCGCAGGGTGACGTACCGGATCGTGTCGCCGTCCGTAGGCCACGTCGAGCGTGCTGCGCACGCTGCGGTCGCGAACGTCCGCCGACGACAGCACATGCGTCGGGATGATCGTGTTGTGCACGTGCCGCCAGTCCCGCAGCCGTGCGTCGCCGTCCGCGCGGACGATCCGAAGGTCAGCCATCCCCCCAGGCAACCGCCCGCGAACCGCGCCCGTCAATGCGATGAGGCCTCCGGCGCGGCGCGCGTGGTGTCCGCGTGCCGAGCGCCGGACGGCGTCGGCCGGGTCGGGCTCCTGGAGCCGGGGCGTCAGTCCTTGACCGCTCCCGCGGTGACGCCGGCGGCGACGTAGCGCTGGGCGAGGACCAGCAGGGCGGCCGCGGGGATGGAGGCGACGACGGCGGTGGCCATGATGGAGTTCCACTCCTGGTTGTTGTTGCCGATGTACTTGTAGATGCCCAGCGTGATGGGGCGCATGTCGCCCCCGCTGTCGAGGGTGTTGGCGAAGACGAAGTCCGACCA
Source organism: Streptomyces sp. NBC_00433 (assembly GCA_036015235.1). Lineage (NCBI taxonomy): Bacteria > Bacillati > Actinomycetota > Actinomycetes > Kitasatosporales > Streptomycetaceae > Streptomyces > Streptomyces sp. NBC_00433. The sequence goes on from CP107926.1 coordinate 1,237,906, forward strand.
GGCCCACAGGAAGCTGAACAGCGACACGGTCACCACGGCGTTGCGCGAGACCGGGAGGACGACGGAGACGAAGGTGCGCCAGGTGTTCGCACCGTCGACCTTGGCCGCGGACAGGAGTTCGTCGGGGATGCCGGACATGAACGCGGTGAAGATCATCACGCCGAAGGGCACGGCGATGGTGGAGTCGGCCACGATCAGCCCCCACCAGGTGTTCATGATGCCGAGGTTGAGGAAGATGCCGTAGAAGCCCATCGCCATCACGATGCCGGGGATCATCTGGGCGATCAGCAGCACCAGTCCGACCAGGCCGCCGCCGCGCGGGCGGAGCTTGGCCAGCGCGTAGCCGGCGGGCGCGGACAGCACCAGCGTCAGGGCGACGGTGCCGAGACCGACCAGCAGGCTCACCCACAGGTAGGGCAACTGGTCGTCGAGGACGGCACGGTAGCCGGTGAAGGTGGGGTGCAGCGGGAACAGGTCCGGCGGGCTCTTGCGCATGTCCTGCTGCGGGGTGAGCGAGACGTTGACCATCCAGTAGACCGGGAAGAGCATGGCCGCGGTCAGGACGACGCCGATGACCGTGTTGCGGCGGGAGCGGAACACGCGGGATGTCATGCCGGCTGGCTCCTTTGGAGGCGGATGTAGAAGAGCCCGAAGACCAGGGCGATGACGATGAGGATGTTGCCGACCGCGGCTCCGGGACCGAACTGCGGCAGCAGCGAGCCGAAGCCGAAGCGGTAGGACCAGGTGGCGAGGGTGGTCGACGCGTCGCCTGGGCCGCCCTTGGTCATGATCCAGATCAGGTCGAAGACCTTGAGGGTGTAGATCAGGCCGAGCAGTACGGTGATCGCCGAGACCGGCCGCAGCAGCGGGAAGGTGATGCGCCGGAACTGCTGCCAGCCGCTCGCGCCGTCCAGCGACGCGGCCTCGTACAGCTCGGCGGGGATGTTCTGCAGGCCGCTGTAGAGGATGACCAGGTTGAACGGGATGCCGATCCAGATGTTCGCGATGATCACCGAGGTCAGTGCCCAGTGCGGGGAGGTCAGCCAGTCCACCTCCCCGATGCCGGCCAGGTGCAGGACGTAGTTGACCACGCCGGACTCGCTGTTGAGCATCCACGACCATGTCGAGGCCGACACGATCAGCGGCAGCAGCCACGGGATCAGGAACAGCGCGCGCAGTGTCGGGGCGAGACGGAAGCCGCGGTGGAAGAACACCGCGAGTGCGAGCCCGAGGACGTACTGGAAGAGGATCGACACCAGCGTGAAGACCATCGTGTTGCGCAGGGCCGTGCCGAACGTCGGATCGTCGAACACCTGCCGGAAGTTGTCCCAGCCGGAGAAGGGCGCACCGCCCTGCACGAACGACCGCACCGTGTAGTGCCGCAGCGACAGGTCGAGGTTGCGGTACAGCGGATAGGCGTAGAACGCGCCCAGGTACACGATGACCGGCGCCAGGAACCCCCAGGCAGCCAGCTGGGCGGTCCGGCGGCTGTGACGGCGGGGGCTCGTGCGACGCGGCGCGGAGCGTGTCTGCTCGCGACTCGTCCCGGGTGCGGCCGGCGGCCCCGGGAGGCCGTCGACGTGGGCGGTGGACATATGTGCTCCTCAGTCAGTGTGCTGCCGGGACGGATGGCGATACCGCCCGGGCGACTGCCGCCGCCGTCCCGGCACCCCGTGAGGCGGGGGTGCCGGGACGGCGCCAGGGGTCCGCCGTGCCGCCGGGACGGGCGGCGGCACGGCGGGGTCTCGTCCACCGGACACCGGGCCGCGGCGACCTGGCATCCGGTGGCGCGGGGCCGGCGCGGAGGCCGGCGCGTTCAGTCCTTGTGGCTGTCGGCCGCGGACTGCGCGGCCTTCAGCGCCGCCTCAGGGCTCTTGCTCCCGGACAGCGCCGACTGCACCGCCGTCCACAGCTGCTGGGAGATCACGGGGTAGCGCACGCCCAGGCCGTCGCTGGTCCGCCCGCGTGCGGCCGCCACCGCCTCCGTCCAGGGCTTGAGTTCCGGGTCGGCGGTGACCTGCTGGCTCTGCACCACGCCGGTGGGGGCGATGTAGGACAAGGTGGTGTCGGTCGCCAGCAGGTTCGGGCTGTCGGTCAGGCAGGCGATGATCTTCGCCGACACCTTGTACCGCGCCGTGTCCTTCTGCACGGGCACGGTGACGAACTCGCCCCCGGTCGGGGCCGGAGCGGCGCCCCCGGCGCGGCCGGGGATGCTGATCACGCCGTAGGGGAAGCCGGCCTTCTTGGCGTTGGCCAGCTGCCAGGTGCCGTTCTCGCCGAACGCGTACTGGCCGGTGGCGAACTCCTGCCAGCTGGTCGTCTGGGTGTTGCTCAGCACGTCGTTGGGCGCGAGGCCCTGGGAGACCCAGCCCTTCCACAGCGTCAGGGCCGCCTGCCCGTCGGCGTTGTCCAGGTGGGTCAGATCGCCCTTGGCGCCCCAGAACCACGGCAGGAACTGGAAGCTGCCCTCCTCGGTGCCGATCGCGGAGAAGGTGATGCCCTTCTTGCCCGCGGCCTTGACCTTCTTCAGGGCCGCTGTCAGCGAGTCCCAGTCCTTGATCGAGGCCGGGTCGACGTGGGCGGCGTCCAGGACGTTCTTGTTGTAGTACAGCGCGAGGGTGTTGGCGCCGATGGGGATGCCGTAGGACGAGCCGTCCAGCGTGCCGGCGCCGATGATGTTGGCCTGGATCGACCCGGTCGAGACCCCGACGTCGCCCATCTTGTTGAGGATCTCGGCCTGCACGAGGGTGGACACCACGGGGTTGTCCACGAGCATCACGTCGGGGGCGTTGCCCTGCTGGGCCGCCAGCAGGGCCTTGTTGCCCAGGTCGGTGGTGTCGTACGCGGTGCGCTTGACGGTGACGCCGGCCTTGGTGCCGCAGGCGGCGACCAGCTTCTCCCACGCCGAGGAGGCGTCGAACTGCGGGTAGGGGTCCCAGAAGGTGTAGGTCCCCGAGGCCGCGGACGAGGACGAGCCGCCGCCGGAGCCACCGCAGGCGGTGACTCCGACCAGAGCGGTACAGGCCGCTACGGCAGCGATGGCGAAGCGTGTGTGTCTCATGGTGGTCCTTGGGCTTGTACGTGATGGGTTGATGGGAATGAGCGCGGGCGGGATGCGGCGGCTAGCGGGTGGGTATCCACACCCGCATGGGCCCGTCCTGGCGGTTTGCCCAGGCGTAGTAGGGGACGGCAGTCAGGGTCACCGCTCCGTCCTCGGGCTCGGGGTGGCCGGCGGGGGTGCGGCCGGGGCCGGTGAAGTCGTGGTACGGCCACCAGCCGTGGTCGGGCAGGTCGCGGCGGTGGCCGGTGGCCGTCACCGTGACGACGCCGCCGAGCAGTTCGGGGTGTGGTTCCTCCGCGAGCGGCCGGTCGGTGTCGAGAACGACGGCGTCCAGTCCGCCGGGGTTGTCGACGCCCTCCAGGCAGTAGACGAGCGGCCCGCGTTCGACTGCGACGCAGCCGCGGACGGCGTCGACGCGCGGGTCGGCGGCCACCAGGCGTGCGGTGACGGCCAGTTCGAGCGTGATCTCGTCCCCGGGCGTCCAGCGGCCCTCCAGGCGCAGCCAGCCGGCGTCGAGGGAGCCGGGCTGGGCCTCCCGTCCCGCCACCGCGACGCGGTGGCCGGTGCACCACTGCGGGATGCGCAGGGAGAGGGTCCACGGCCGGTCCGTGGGGCAGTCCTCCACCGTGAACCGCACGGTCCCGGACCACGGGAAGTCTGTGTGAACGCTAACAACAACCGCGTCACCACCCATGTCGCCGGCGTAGCGGCCGGTGGCGTACTGGTGGATCTGCAGACCGCCCGCGTCGGTCGAGGCGATGTAGTGCTCAAGGCTGGCGAGCAGCCGCATGACGTTCGGCGGACAGCACGCGCAGCGGAACCACCGGGTCCTGCGGGCCGACTGGTCCCCGCCGGTGTCGGTGTGGCCGTCGCGGACCTGGAGCGGATTGACGTACAGCCAGCTCTCGCCGTCCAGCGAGACCCCGGCGAGGAAGCCGTTGAAGAGGGTGCGCTCGATCAGGTCGCTGTAGCGGGCCTCCCCGGTGAGCAGCGCCATCCGCCAGCTGAAGTGCACGGACGCGACCGCGGCGCAGGTCTCGCAGTAGGCGCGCTCGTTGGGAAGCTCGTACGGGTCGCCGAAGTCCTCCTCGTCGTGATGGGCACCGAGCCCTCCGGTGATGTGGGTCTTGGTGGCCACCATGGCGGCCCACAGCCGCTCGCACGCCGCCAGCAGTCCGGCGTCGCCGGTCTCCGCGGCCAGGTCCGCGGCACCGGCCAGCAGGTACAACTGGCGCACCGCGTGGCCCTCGACGTTCTCCTGGACCCGCAGCGGCGTCCGGTCCTGGCAGTACGCCTCACCGCCGAGCAGGCCGTGGCCGTGGCGCTCCACGAAGTAGCCCGCGAGATCCAGGTAGCGCCGCTCGCCGGTCTCCCGGTACAGCTCGACCAGCGCCGTCTCGACCTCCGGGTGTCCGTCGAAGCCGTCGATCTGCTTGTCAGGGCCGAAGACGGAGTCCACGTGGTCGGCGAACCGGACCGCCACGTCGAGCAGTTCCTTGCCGCCGGTCGCCCGGTGATGGGCGACCGCCGCCTGGATGAGGTGGCCGGCGCAGTACAGCTCGTGCCCCCAGCGCAGGTCCTCGTAGCGGCGGCCGTCCTTGGCCACCTGGAACCAGGTGTTCAGATAGCCGTCGGGCTGCTGGGCGTCCGCCACCAGGGCGATGACGCGATCCACGTCGGCGGCCAGCCCCGCGCCGGCGCCTTCGCCGCCCTCGACGGCCGCGGCGGACGCACCGAGCTGCCAGGCCGCTGCCTCCAGCCACTTGTAGACGTCGGAGTCCATGAAGGGCAGGTCGCCCCGGAAGGCTCCTTCGGCCGTGCGGGCGGCCAGCCGCAGATTCTCCAGGTTCCCGGCCGACTCCAGCAGCCGGGGCCCCTGGGGAATGCCGACCCGGGCGTTGACCTCACGCCGACCGTGCCAGAAACCGCCCCTGATGTCGGCGGCCGCGACGGGACGCAGGGCTCCCCCGGGCCCCGGCCGCACGGGCCCGACAGGGGCAGGCGATGTCGGTTTGCTCTGGGACATGGATCTCCCCTGGAATGTACGGTCGGCGAGAGGTGCCGTGCCCGACGGGTGACACCGCCGGTCACGTCGGCGCGGCGCACACCGGCCGTCGACGGATCGGGGCCGCGCTGACGATGAGCAACGGTTTTCTTGCACGAAACCTAGGGACGCCCGGGCAGGCCGTCAAGACCTCTTGCACACTCACCATCCGATCTTTCCGGCGCACTTGGGGTACAGGCCGACTGCTGGCAGGATGAGTGCAGGCCTTCAGATGAGAAAAGGATTGTCCGTGACAGAGACTGATCGGCGCCCACGCTCGGGGCGGGTGACGCTGACGGATGTCGCCGTCGTGGCGGGCGTGAGCGTGGGAACGGCGTCCAAGGCGCTGAACGGCAACGGCAGGATGCGTCCCGAGACGCGCGAGCGGGTGCTCGAGGCGGCTCGGCGCCTGGACTTCCAGCCCAACGAGCAGGCCCGAGCGCTGCTGGCGGGACGTACCTGGACGGTGGGACTGATCACCACCGACGGGATCGGCCGTTTCAGCACACCGGTGCTGCTCGGCGCGGAGGACGCGCTCGGCGCGGGCAAGATCTCCGTCCTGCTGTGCGACACCCGCGGCGACGCGATCCGCGAACGCCACTACGTGCAGACCCTGCTGGCCCGCCGGGTGGACGGCATCATCGTCACCGGACGGCGCACGGACCCGAGGCCGCCGCTGCGGGGCCTGCAGGACGTCCCGACCGTCTACGCGCTGGCCCCGTCGGAGGATCCCGCGGACATGTCGGTGGCCAGCGACGACGAAGGCGGGGCCCGGCTGGCGGTGGAGCACCTGATCGGCTCGGGGCGACAGCGCATCGCGCACGTGTCCGGCCCCGCCCACCACGCGGCGGCCCGCCAGCGGGCGGCCCTCACCCAGGACCTGCTCGGCCACGCCGGCCTCGAACTCTCCGGCAGACAGGTGTATTTCGGCGACTGGAGCGAGGCCTGGGGACGGCGGGCCGCGCGCAGCGTGCTGCGTGCCGCGCCGGACACCGACGCCTTCTTCTGCGGGAACGACCAGATCGCCCGGGGCGTCACCGACACGCTCCGCGAGGAAGGGCGGCACGTCCCCGACGACACGGCCGTCATCGGCTACGACAACTGGGACACGATGGCGCTCGCCTCCCGCCCCCCGCTGACGACGATCGACATGAACCTGGGCGAGATCGGCCGCATCGCCGCCCTGCGGCTCCTGGACGCCATGGACGGCACGACGGCCGGCGGTGTCCGGACCGTTCCCTGCCGGCTGGTCATCCGCGAATCGGCCTGACGCCCGGCCGGCCGCCACCCTGGACTTCGGGGGCGACCGGCCGGGATGGTCCGCCGGCTCGGGAGCCGGCGACCGGGTGTCAGCGTGCGGTGAGCTTCCACAGGTGGTCGGCGGTTCCGTTGTCGTCCCACTGCAGGACCTGGGCGCCGCTGCTGGTGCTCATGTTCTGCACGCCCAGCAGCAGATGGCTGTTGCTGTTGACGATCTTGTAGTAGCCGGTGCCGTCGGGCACGACGCTCCACAGGTGGTCCGCGGTTCCGTTGTCGCCCCAGATCAGCGCGGTGCCGCCGTCCGAGGTGCCGGCGTTGGTGATGCCGAGCAGCAGACCGCTCGCCTGGTTGCGGATCTTGTACAGGCCGGAGCCGGCCGACACCAGGGTCCAGGTCTGGCTGGACGAGGAGTTGAGGGTGGCCTGGTCGACCAGGGTGCCCTGGGCGGTGCCCCCGTTCTGGGTGTCGAGCGCGAGTCCGCTGTTCTTGTTGGTGATGCGGTAGTTGCCGTCCAGGGTGGTGGAACCGCCGCCGGTCCCCGGGGTGATGACGAGGTGGTAGGCGTCGGTGGTGTTGGTGGTCACCGGGACGGTGATGGAGCCGTTGCTCACGGTGTAGTTGCTCTCGGACAGGGTGATCGGTCCGGACACCGCGGTGGTGCGGCCGCGCGAGGGTGTGTACTCGACCTTGACGTGTGCGCTCGACCCGAAGGCCGAGAGGGAGTTCAGGCCGTTCACGGTGACGGCGGAGTCGCCGGAGCTGCCGCCGAAGACGACATCGACCTCGTTGCCCGCGCTGTTGCGGGAGGCCGCTCCGTCGATGCCGGTCTGCGCGGGCGCGGTGGTGGTGAGCATCGAGCCGCTCATGTCGGCGTACCACTTGTAGAGCCAGTAGGCGCCGTTGGGGCTGCCGCCCTGGCCGGTCAGGAGGTCGCCGAGCGCTCCGGACTGGTTCCAGAAGGCCAGTTCGGCGTCGTGGACGCCGAGCCGTTCGAACTTGGCGATGTAGCCCACCAGTGCTCCGGGGATGCCGACTTCGGCGGGGGCGGCGTACTCCTCGATGGCGATCGGCCGCGGGCTGATGCCGTACTTGTTCTCCAGCGCGACGACGGTGGCGACGTCGCCGGCGATCTTGGAGGACCGGATCAGCTCGTGCCAGGCGATGATGTCGGGCACGGTGTTGGTCGCGACCGCGTTGCGGAGGAAGTTGTCCATGTCGCTGATGTTGTCCGAGAAGCTCGGGCCCTGGATCGGCGTCGTGGCGTCCTTGGCCCGGATCTCACGGTAGGTCCGGGTCCAGAAGTCCTCGAAGGTACCGTTGGCGGTCTTCCAGGTGTTGTCGGACTCGTTCCACGGCGCGTAGGCGGCCAGGTTGGTGATCCCCGCCGCCTTGGTCCTCGCGATCTGGTCGTCGACCACGCTCAGCCAGTTGCTCCAGCTGAACTGGTACGGCCATCCGGCGTAGTAGTCGGACAGCCTGTTGACGACCTTCGCGCCCGCCCTGGCGGCCTTCGGCGCGACGACCAGGATGTCGCCCGAGCCCTGCTGGTGCCCGCCGGCGGGCATCTGCACGAACGTGTTCGGCTTGATCGCCTGCACCAGGTTGTCCGCCGGTGCGCTGGCGTTGGCGAGCCCGTACAGCGAGCCGGTCGCGACATGGGTGACCGGCCGCAGGACCTGATTGGCGCTGACCACCAGGGTCGTGGACGGAGTCGGGGCGGCCTGGGCCGAGGTGCCGAGGAACGCGGTCGAGACCACGCCCAGTGTTGCGGCTCCCAGGCCGATGGTGCGGCCCAGCGGCCGCACTGGCTGGAGATGCGCGAATCCACGCATGGCGAAATGCCCTCCTGAGAAGTTGAGGTGATGCCGCGCAGCCGGTAGCGCCGTCGACATCCGGGCCCGCCCGTCCTGCGGGACCCGGCACGATCGGCCCAGGTCATGTGGTGGTCTGCGCAACCGAGCAAACGGTTTTCCGGCGCATACCGTAGGACCGGCCGAACCCCCGGGTCAAGGGAGCGCACAGAGCCACTTCCCCCTTGGTGTGGGGCAATTGGCTCGGCGGGGAGCGGACGGCCCTTGCTGGGAAGACGCTTTCCTCAGCCATGCGTGAGCCGACCCGTCCCGGCCCTGGGAAAGCGGCCGGCGGCCCTACGGCGGGCGGGTCTTCCCCGGCGGCCGGCCACGCAGCACAGGACCGGTGATGCGTAGCACGTATCGCCTGGTAGGGGAGGTATGCGGGTACGATCCGTGTCCAGTCCCGCGATCCCCCAGCATGAAGGACGCAGCCCATGTCTGAAGACCAACTGCCTCCGGCAGGTGTCAAAGCGCACTACGCCGCCCAAGTGGCGGCGGATCTCAAGCGCAACGAGGAGGAGCAGGAGAAAGTCGCCGCTGACGCCGCGGCACTCGATGCGAAATTGCAGGTGCTCCGGCACGACCGGGATCTGCTGCTGAGTGTGCAGCGGGCCCTGGGCGACGAGGAGGCCGGAATCCCGGTCAAGACCGAGGTCGCACAGGTTCCCGAGCAGCGGTCGGCCGCCTCCCGGCCCACTTCGTCACCGCGCAGGAAGGCCGCCGCCACCCGGCCCGACACGAGCCCCTCCTCGGCGACGCGCACGAGGGCGCCGTCGAAGCGTTCGAAACCGACGCTGGTTGCCCTGGTCGGCGAGTACCTGGGCCAGAGTTCGGAGCCCCGCTCGGCGGCGGAGATCACCGCGGCGCTCAGCCAGAGCCACCTCGAACGGGAGATCAAGGCCACCGTGGTGCGCAACACGGTGGAGGCACTGGTCGCCAAGGGGAAGGCCGACCGCACCAGGCAGGGCTCCGCGGTCTTCTACACCGCTCCCACCGGCGAGCCGACCGAGAGTGCCGAGCCTGTCAGCACCTGACCGCTGCACGGGATCCGCCGAGGAGAGGGACCCCGGCCGGCTCAGAGCCGGGGTCCCTCGGCGCGGTGGGTACCGGTCAGCAGGCCGGACCGCCCTGCGGCGGTGGCCGCCTGACCGCGATCACCGTGATCGGGTGGTCAGTGCTGCAGGGTGAGGAGGCCCGGACGCCAGGGCAGTTGGCCGTAGTCGCCGCTCGAACCCTTGGCCATGCCCTGGTAGAGGAACTGGAGGTTGCAGGGGTCGACCGTCATGGTCTGGTCGGGGTTGTTGCGGACCAGGTCGCCGTGGCTGATGTCGTTGGTCCAGGTGGCGCCGCTGTTGGCCTTGCCGGCGAAGGGGTTGCTCTCGCTGGTGGCCTGCGGGGTCCACGAGCCGCTGAGGCTGGAGGCGGTGTAGGAGCGGAAGTAGCGCCCGTTCGCCCCTATCGCTTCGACGATCATGAGGTACTGGTTCTGGTTCTGGACCTTGTAGACCTGTACGGCCTCGAAGAGGTTGTTGGTGGAGTCGCTCATGACGGTGGTGTAGTTGGAGCCGAAGCTGCCGGGGAAGTTCCCGATGGGCATGCTGGCGCGGTAGATCTTGCCGTTGTCGCCGGCGAAGAAGAGGTACATGTTCTGGCCGTCGCCGATGAGGGTCTGGTCGATGGGGCCGGTGCCGGAGCCGGAGATGCTGCCGGTGAACAGCGGCTGTGACGAGGACCAGCCGTTGGGGTTGGTCGGGTCGGTCGACGTCTTGTAGAAGAAGGGCCACGCGCCCCACTGGGACGCCAGCACCCAGATGTTCTTCGGCGCGAAGTAGAACAGGGTGGGTGCCACGGTGCCCTGGCTCATCCCGGTCTGGCCGGCCGATGCCATGTCCGACCAGTTCGTGAACGGCTTGAACGCCATCGACCCGTAGGACGATGCGTTGTGGTTCGAGGCGTAGACCAGGTGCTTGCCGTTGTAGACCACGTTGGTGAAGTCCTTCAGCGAGACCCACCCGTTCGCCGGCTGGGCCAGCGCACCCGTCGACGACCACCGGTACGACGACGGAAGAGAGCACGTACCACCCGACGTCGGCGGGGTGGTGGGCGTCGTGGGCGGGGTGCTCGTCGGCGTGGTCGGCGACGTGGTGGTGACGGCGCCGGTGCAGACGGTGCCGTTGAGCACGAAGCTGGTGGGGATGGGATTGCTGGAGGTGTAGGCGCCGTTGAAGCCGAAGTTCGTGGACGAGCCGGTGGCCAGGCTGCCGTTCCAGGCGGTGTTCGCCACCGTGACCTGGGTGCCGCTCTGGGTGTAGGTGCCGCTCCACAACTGCGTGATGGTCTGTCCGCCGGCGAAGGCCCATGAAAGCTGCCAGCTGGTGACCGGCGCACCCAGGTTGGTGACGCTCACGCTCGCGCCGAAGCCGCCGGGCCACTCGTTCGTGATGCTGTAGTCCACCTGGCAACCGCTGGCCGCCTGCGCCGATGTCGCTACGAACGAGACCCCTGCGGCAGCCAGCACCGTGGAGAACAGAGCGATCGACAACGACTTGTAGCGCCTGGACATGTATGTCCGTTTCACAGAACACACTCCTTGGGTGATGAGCCATCGAGAGGACTGATCGCACCGACGTGCGCGCGGGCGCCGCAGCGGTCCACCCGCGCGCCGATCCGCCCGGCTCTGCGGACCCGAGGGAGCGGGATCCGGGAGCGGGCGCGCGACGGAGGCCGGCCGGGTACGGGGATCACGTGCGGGACGGCGACGGAACCGCATGGCGGAGAGCACCCACGACGAGGGCAGGCGCACGCGATCGCGATCATGGAACCTCCGGCAGCGTGAAGCAGCGATTACCTGTCAGGTACGCGCGAACCGCTAGGAGGGGCGATCTGCGAAAAGAGAAAACCAGGGCCGAACCCGCGCTTCCCGCGGGCAGGCGGCCTTCCCGCACTCGGCGTCCGATCCGGCAATCGGTCAGTCCCGGCGGGGGTGTGGAGAGCAAGACAAGCAGACCGCCCCGCCAGGCGTCAATGACACCGCGGTGCCCGCCTGCCGGAACCGCTGGGACTCGGCATGCCGGCTGTGACAAAGGTTGACACCACGCAACCCGGGGCGCACAGTGCAGACGTTGGAGCTGCCCGTTTCCCACGGACCGGCATCCGTGGTTCTCTGTTAGCGCTAACAATCCACCCTCGCGTCGCCTTGCCCACCCCCCACTGCAAGGAGAATTCCGCGTGTACACCCTGAAGCCGCGCCCGCCCAGAGGTCCCGACGGTCGATCGAGACCGGTCCGCGTCCGCCACTGAGCCCCTGCGGGCGTCGACAGCCGACATGCCGCAGGCGGCCCCGCTCCCCCGGACGGCACATCCCTGGCACACGCGCGGAAGCCACCCTCCTTACGCGCGCCGCCGGCGACCGTGACGTCCTGGCGGAGCGGCCTGGCGTACCGGGAAGCGCCCCACCCCAGAGGCACCCCCACCCCACGCTCCCCACCCGAGGCCGGCGACAGGCCGGGCACCAGCCGGCGGTCTCCTGCCGGGCCGCTCCCGCGCCGACGGTGGCCTTGCGGGCCTTGGCGCACCCGGCGATCGGGATGCGCGGCGTCACGATGTCGTGCTCGACGCCGACCTCGATCGCCTCGCCATCGCCTCGCCATCTCCGCGACACCCGCGGCGACGAGGCCCCCACGCGTGAACGCGGACCGCCCCCCTCATGTCCGGCCCGGGTAACCTCCGCTTCGAACATCGAAAAATCTATCGTGACTGAAGTAGACATTGGACGCCCGCGTGGTTATGGTTTCTCTTGTAGCCAGAAGGACGCAGGGCCCGGCAGAGACGAACTGCCGGGAAGCGGTATCAGCAGTTGCAGTTCGCAGGACGGTGCGGTGGTGGAGTTCCGAAGCCAGAGCGGTCGCAGGACGGCGACGGGGCTGACGACCGGACCGGGTGGCCCGCGGGATCAGGGGCCGCCGCAGCAGTTCGGCATTTGTCACCAAGAGGGAAGAACGGAGGGGCTCCGCACCATCAGGATCGCCCGGGTGGAAACACCGAGCCCGGGTACCGCAGGACATCGATAGTGAGGTGGTCTCCGGTCAAGCAACCGCGATCCCCGCAATTCCCGCCCTCCTCTGGGCGGACCCGCGGACATGGAGAGCCGGCGCAGTTCCCAGGCCGGCAGATGGTGTAACCCGTTCCTTCGGGGCCTTGGTGCCGTACGGCACCAAGGCCCCTCCAGGCGTGTTCCGCAGAGAGACGAGATGACAGCAGACGACTCGTACAACCGGCTCGACGACGACGACTACCCCGCCTACACCATGGGCCGGGCCGCCGAACTGCTCGGCACCACCCAGGGCTTCCTGCGCGCCATAGGCGAAGCCCGCCTGATCACCCCGCTGCGCTCCGCCGGTGGCCACCGGCGCTACTCCCGCTACCAGCTGCGCATCGCCGCCCGCGCCCGGGAACTCGTCGACCAGGGCACGTCGATCGAGGCCGCCTGCCGCATCGTCATCCTCGAGGACCAGCTCGAAGAAGCCCAGCGCATCAACGAGACCCTGCGCCACTCCCAGGCGGACGAACACGCCGACGCCTGACCGGATCTTCCGGCGGGCTCGGGCCCCCACCCGAGCACCGCATACGGTGTGCCGGCTCCGCGACAAGGACGGGCCGTCAGACCGGGGATGCCTCCTCGTAGTGGAACCAGTCGAAGGCGACGGTGCCGTCGACGGCGTACATGCCGATCACCCGTCCCGTGAAACCGGTGGCGACCTCGGTGGACAGGTAGCGGCCTTCCAGTTCGGCGAGCGGCTCCGCGCCCGGGGCGTCGGGTTCGCCGAGCCAGAAAGCGACGGTGTCGGGGCCGGTGGGCTCGATACCGGGGAATTCGGGGGACGGGGACACGACGTCCGTGGTGCGGACCGTGACGGTGAGGGTGAGAGGGCCGGCCGTCACCGGACGACGGGCCAGCGTCTGGCGCAGCGGGCCGATGCGCGCGATGACGCTGATCTCCCCGTCGCCGACCTCCAGGTCGTAGTGGTGGGCCTCGTCCATGCGCACGCTCAGGCCGCCGCGACCCCTCCCCGGGTCGAGCAGGGCGGCGACGCGGCAGTCGTGGTGCTGCTGGCGGTGGCCCACAAAGGTGTATCCGGGCCGGTCGAGGGTGGGTCCGGTGGCGGTGAGAGTGAGCCAGCCCTGGCGCTCGGTCAGCGACCACGAGTCGTCGGGGCGGGCGTAGGGCGATATCCAGTGCGGTGCGAGCCCCGGCGCGTCGAAGTCGTCGCGGGCGGGCGGCGCCGGGAGGGGGTGCCAGGCGCCCCCGGGCGCGGAGTGGCGTTCGGGCACGGGTGCCACCACCGGCCAGCCGCTGCCGTCCCACTCCACGGGAGTGAGGAATGTTTCGCGGCCGAGCACCTGGAAGTTGGGCGTGTAGCCGCGGGGCCGGGTGCCGAGCAGCACCATCCACCAGCTCCCGTCGGGCGCCGTGACCAGGTCGGCGTGGCCGGTGCTCTGGATGGGGCGGTCGGTGGCGCTGTGGGAGAGCACGGGGTTGGCGGGGGCGCCTTCCCAGGGGCCCCGCGGTGAGCGCGCGCGGGCGATGGACACCGCGTGGCCGCGCTCGGTGCCGCCTTCGGCGATCAGCAGATACCACCAGTCGTCCACGCGGTACAGGTGCGGCGCCTCGGGATACTTCAGGCCGGTGCCCGACCAGGTGGGGAACGGTCCTTCCAGCACCTCGCCCTTGACGGGGTCGATCCGGGCGATGTGGATCCCGGGAACGGTGAAGGCGCACCAGCAGGTGCCGTCCTCCTCCCACGCCAGGTCCGGGTCGATGCCGGGCAGGTCGATCCATACCGGGTCCGACCAGGGGCCCTCGGGCCGCTCAGCGGTGACGATGAAGTGGCCGCCGCCGCTGACATTGGTGTTGATCACCCAGAAGCGGCCGTCGTGGTGGCGGATCGTGGGCGCGTACAGCCCGCGGGACGCCATGGTGCCCGGCAGCGGAAGCGGCAGTTGCCCCGGCCGGTCGAGCACGTTTCCTATCTGCTGCCAGTGCACCAGGTCCTTGCTGTGGAAGAGCGGCAGACCGGGGACGTACTCGAAACTGGAGCACACCAGGTAGTAGTCGTCGCCGACCCTGCACACGCTCGGGTCGGGGTGGAACCCGCTGATCACCGGGTTGTCGAATGTCCGCACAGGACGTGTTCCCTTCTCGTTCCCAGGGCCTGCTGCCCGAGCGACCGTATACGACCGCCGCGGCCCCGGGCCCGCCGGGCGCCTTGTGGCGCCCGGCGGGGTGTCACGGAGTACGGAGGGGGAACCCCGCGCGACTCCGCTGCCTTCCGGCAGGGGAAAGGAGTCACGTCATCCGCTGGTGAGGGTCCACTTCTGGTTGGCGTTGCCGTTGCAGTCCCACAGCTGGAGCTGCGTGCCGTTGACCGTGGACGAGGCGGGATCGTCCAGGCAGCGGCCGGAGACGGGGTTGCGGTAGCCGCCGTTGTAGCTCTGCCAGACCTGGTTCGTCCCGCCGTTGCAGGTCCATATCTCCACCTTGGTGCCGTTGGCGGTGCCCCTTCCTGTGGCGTCCAGGCACTTGCCCACGGCGCGCAGGGTGCCGTCGGCGTAGGCGGACCAGGCTTGGGCCGGAGCGTTGTCGCAGCTCCATATCTGCACCGGGGTGCCGTCGGCGCTGCTGCCGCCGTTGACGTCGAGGCATTTCCCGGCGATGCCCGACACCACCGGGGCACCCGCCGGCACCGGGCTGTGCAGCCAGCCGGCACTGTCCGCGGCCTGGACGCCCCGGTGGAAGGCGTCGGCCATCTTCTGGTAGCCCCCGTCGTTGGGGTGCAGGGAGTCGGACAGGTCGGCGCTGGTCAAGGCGCTCATGTCCACGTAGCCGACATGCTTGCCTGCCGCCTGCTCGCTCTGCACGATGCCGGGAATGGCCTGGTTGTAGGCGGCCCGGTGCTGCTCCTCGCCGGCGCTGGTGGACACGATCAGCGACGCCAGCAGCACGGTGGCGTCGGGCACGTCGGCGGTGATCTGGTCGACCAGGGACTTCAACCGGGCGGTGGCCGTGGAGACCTGGTAGTTCCCGTTGAGGTCGTTGGTCCCGATCTCCAGTGTCACGACATTGGGCCGGTAGCGGGCCAGGGCGGCGTCGGCCAGGGCGGCGATCTGGTCGATGCGGTACCCGGAGTGCCCTTCGTTGTCCGGGTCGGACATCGTGCCGTTGCGCAGGGTGCCGACGAAGTCCGACGGATGGCCGTCTGCCACCAGCTCGTTGCGCAGCGGGCCCCGGTAGCCGTTGCCGGTACTGCTCCCGACGCCCCACGTGATCGAGTCGCCCAGCGGCATCACGGTCAAGGCTGTCGTGGACGCCGCCGGCGTGGCGGCTGCCGCGGTCACGCCGGCCGCCGCGGCGAGCGAGCCGGCGGCGAGCGCGACCAGGAGGGCGGACAGTGGTTTTCTCATCGCTTCACGCTCCGACTCGGCGCGGGCACGGGGGTCATCGGTAGCCCGCCGCGGCGATGTCGGCCTGGACGGCGTTGTCGGTGGCGTCCGAGGGGTAGCCGGCGACGATGGCTCCTTCGTAGAAGGTGCCTTGGGACTGGTTGGTGTTGCCGTTGCAGCAGTCGCCGCCGCTGCCGAGGATGATGGCCCCTTGCTTCTTCATGGGGCTGTAGCCCGGGGGCAGTCCCCCGTCCCAGAGCGTGCTCAGGCCGCCGGACTGGGCGTTGGCGCCCTTGATCGCGAATCTGGACGTGCCGTTGTTCTTGAGCATCGCGGTGACGTACTTGCTGGTGAAGGCGTGCTGGTTGGAGTTCCAGGACTGGCTGCCGCCGGAGTAGAGGCCGTATTCGAGATCGGCCTGCACCCACGGTCCGCTGCCGGAGCAGCCGCCGAACCAGCAGCTGGTGCCGAAGTAGATGGCGTCCATGGCGCCGGCACCGTCGGCCCTGCGGTCGGTCTCGCTGTTGCCGTAGTCGAAGCAGCAGCCGCTGTTGACATGCGTACCGCTGGTCACCATGTACGCGCCTTCGGGTGCGCTGCCGGTGGGCACACCGGTCAGGTGGCCGTCCCGCCAGTAGCTGTTACCGGGCTTGATGTACAGCGAGTACGCCTTCGAGCCGCCGACGGTCAGCGACTCGGAGGTCGCGCTCGCGGCGGTGTCCGAGCCTCCGACACCGCCGGGGCCCTGGTAGCCCACGTTGTTCCCGTGCCCCGACTGGTCGTAGACCGTGGTGATCACGCAGGAGGTGCCGGAGCAGAAGGCGTCCTGCGCCGCTGCGTCGGCCGGGCCGCCCGCGCTGACCACCCCGATGTTCCGGGTGGCGCTGTCGGACGAGCGCCTGACCTGGTAAAGGCTACCGCTGTAGGACGAGTAGAGCGCCCTGACCGTGCTGTGCGCGGCCACGCACGGCGTGCCGCCGGCGGCGTAGATGTCGCACGCGTGGGATCCGCCGGTCGGCGGCGGCGTCGTCGTGGTGGAGGTGGTCCACTTCTGGTTGCCCTGCCCGTTGCACGTCCACAGGATGACCGCGGTTCCGTTCGCGGTACCCGCGCCGTTCACGTCCAGGCACAGCCCCGACTGGACGCCGGTGATCGAGCCGTCGGAATTGTGCCGCCACTGCTGGTTCGACTGTCCGTTGCAGGTCCAGATGAGCACCGCCGTGCCGGGAGTGGTCTGCTGGTGCGAGGCGTCCACGCAGCGGGTGCCGCCCAGCGTCTGCAACTGCCCCGAGGAGGTGAACTCGAAGGCCTGGCCGGACTGACTGTTGCAGTCGTAGATGTCCAGCACCGTGCCGGCCGTGGAATCACCGCCCTTCACGTCGAGGCAGCGTCCCGACGCCGTGCCCACCAGGGGCGCCGCCGCCGCCTGTGCGGTGTCGGGTGTCATCAGTACGGCTGTGACGATCGCGGCGAGCAGGGTCAGCACGGTGGCGACCGCGGCGAAGGGGCTGTGCCGTCTGTGCGGGCGCCAGGTGGAGGGGAGGGCGAGGGAAGGCAGCATCGGTGCGACTCCTTGGTGGGGGGATGGGACGCGGCGGCCGCCCGGTCGGCACGAGGCCTACCGGGCGGCCTTCGGCGCAGGGGTCAGCCGAACGTCCAGTGCTGGTTGGACTGGCCGTTGCAGGTCCACAGCTCGGCCAGGGCGCCGTTGGCCGTCGAGGCGCCGGTGACGTCCAGGCACAAGCCGGACTGGGTGCCGGTGACGGTGCCGTTGGAGTTGACGCTCCACTGCTGGTTCGCCCCGCCGTTGCAGTTCCAGATCTCCACCTTCGTGCCCGGGGTGGTCTGGTGGTTGTAGGCGTCCAGGCACAGCTGGCCGCCACCGGAGGAGACCGCCAGCTGCCCCGACGAGGTCCGCGTCCAGGTCTGGTTCGCCTGGCCGTTGCAGTCCCATATCTGCACCTGGGTGCCCGCCGTGGTGGACGAGTTCGGCACGTCCAGGCACTTGCCCGCACCCACCGCGTGCAGCGCGCCCGACGTACCCGTACTACCGCCGCCGCCGGTGGTGCCGCCGGTTCCCCCGCCCGTGGTGCCGCCCAGGGCGGCGACGGCGGCGTTGTAGGCGGGCTTGGGCTGGTAGTTGCTGTCGTACATGGTGGCGGCGCCGTAGCCGGGGAAGGTGCCGGGGATCCAGGAGTGGCCGTCGTCCACGCCCCACTGGCTCACTCCCACGCAGCGGGAGACCGCCAGGCAGTCGTTGACCACGGTGCCGTAGTCGTTGGCCTGCTGCTGGAGGTTGGAGCTGTTGGTCGGCAGCTGGATGCGGTCGTCCAGTTCGGTGATGGCGACGTCGAGGCCGAGGTTGGCGAAGCGCTGCATGTTCGCCAGCATCGACGAGGGGACCTGGCCGGCGATGAAGTGCGCCTCCAGGCCGATGCCGCCCAGCGGCACACCTTGGGCGACCATGGTCTGCGCCAGGCTGTAGAGGGCGTTGCTCTTCGCGTTCTCGCCCTCGATGTTGTAGTCGTTGATGTACAGCTTGGCGTTCGGGTCCGCGTTGTGGGCGGTGCGGATCGCGTCGGCGAGGTAGCCGGAGCCCATCGCCTTGTAGAACACGTCCTGGCGCAGGCTGCCGTCCTCGTTGTAGGGCTCGTTGATGACGTCCCAGGCGTAGATCTTGCCCTTGTAGTGGTTGGCCTCGGTGGTGATGTGGGACTCCATCACGCCCTGGACCTGGTTCAGCGGCAGGCTGCTGACCCAGCTGGGCAGTTGGGAGTGCCAGACCAGGTTGTGGCCGCGTACGCGGGCGTTGTGCGCCTGTGCCCAGTTGACGATCTGGTCGCCGGGGCCGAAGTTGTACGAGCCGTTGGACCGCTCGGTGGTGTCCCACTTCATCTCGTTGCCGGGGGTCACCATGTCGAACTGCGTGTTGGCGATGGCCATCTCGCCGCTGATGTTCAGGTCGCCGTCGGTCAGCGCGGTGCCGAAGTAGCGGTTCTGCGCCTCGGCGAGGCTGCGCAGCGAGGTCGCCGCCTGCGCGGTGCCGGCTGTACCGAGAGCGAGCAGTGACGCGCCGGCCAGGGCGACGGCCAAACCCGCGGCCAGAGCGCCCGAGCGGGCCGACCGCAGACGCGGCAGCCGGTGGGTGGGGTTGTGGGGGGACATGCGGACTCCTGCGGTCGGTCTGGGGGCGCGGTGTCGGTGGCACCGCCCCCGGGCGGTCATATTCCGGTGATGGTCCATTCGTTGTTGGTGTTGGAGTTAGGTGCCCACATCACCGCGGTGGCGCCGGCCGTGGTGCTGCCGGCGCCGTCGAGGGCGGTACCGGTGCCGCGGTTGACGATCTGGTAGCGGTTGTTGCCGAGGCTGGTGAGGGACCACTGCTGGTTGTTGCCGCCGTTCCAGGCGGACTGCCGGGCGGGGGCGCCGTTGGCGGTGTTGCCCCAGCTGTCGGCCACCATGCCGTTGGTGCGGTTGACGATGCGGTAGTAGCCGCTGCCGAGGTCGACGAGCTGCCACTGCAGGTTGTTGCTGCCGTCGTAGTTCCACTGCTTGAGGTTGGAGCCCGAGGCGACGCTGCCGCCGCTGTCCAGGACCAGTCCGGTGGTCACGTTGGCGATCTTGACGTACCCGGTCCCGGTGCCGCCGCCGCCGAGCGAGGGGATCTGGCCGGAGAAGGTGAGCTTGACCGTGTATGCCAGCGCGCTGAAGGGTGCGCCGGAGGAGGGCATGGACAGGTGCAGCCCTGAACCGTCCTGCGTGGGGGCAGGCAGGTTGGTGTAGCTGCCCGCGGCGTTGTTGAGCAGCTGGGCGCTCGTCAGGCTGCTGATGTTGAACTGGTTGGAGTTCAGCGTCGTGATGGTCATGGTGCTGCCCTGCCAGCCCAGTGCGGTGGCGTAGAGGACCTTGTTGTCCTGGCTGCGGGTGAACCGCACGTCCTTGGCGGTGCCGGCCTTGGGGCCGCTGAAGGAGCCGCCGCCCATCGCGGTCGGGCCCTCGCCGTAGCTGGACCAGGAGCGCGTGCCGTAGACGGCCTCTCCGAAGCGGCCGAGCCAGTCGCCCATGGCGCGCAGGATCGTCTGCTGCCCCGAGGGGATGGTGCCGTCGGCCATGGGGGCGATGTTCAGCAGCATGGTGCCGCCCTTGGCGGTCCGGTCGATCAGCGCGTGCAGCAGCGCCTGGGTGGTGTAGTAGCCGATGCCCACCGTGTAGCACCAGCTGGAGGACGAGATGCTGTCGTCGGTCAGCCAGTAGGGGGCCATCAGGCCCGCGGGGCCGCCCCGCTCGAAGTCGAAGACCTCGCCCTTGTTGTCGAAGCCGTCCTTGTAGGTGGCGACGACGTCCTTGTTCCACGCGACGGCCTGGTTGTAGTAGTACGCCAGGAACTGCAGCCGAGTGGACTCCTGCACCAGGCCCAGGTCGAAGTCCTGCCAGATCAGGTCGGGCTGGTAGCCGTTGATCACCTCGGCCAGCTTGTTGTACCAGAGCTGGTTCTCCGCGGACGAGCCCTGCTGCCCGTAGAGGATACGCAGTGTCGCGTCCGACTGGTAGGGCACGTGGTCGTAGTAGCCGTTGAAGTGGTAGGCGTGGTGGAGCGAGGCCATGAACTTCAGTCCCTGCCCGCGGATGGCCTGCGCGTGCTGGCCCACGAGGTCGAGCTTGGGGCCGTGCTTGACCGAGTTCCACGGGTTGGACGAGCTGTTCCACATCGAGAACCCGTCGTGGTGCTCCGCGACCGGCCCGGCGAACCTCGCTCCCGCGGCCTTGAACAGCTGCGCCCACGCGGCGGGGTCGAAGTTGCCGCCCTGCGAGGCCAGTTTGGGAGCGAACTGCACGAAGTTGCCGGACTTGTCCCGGGCGCCGTCGATGAAGTTGTTGTACGGCCACGCCGAGGGATCGCCGTAGGTCGCGATGTGGTGCTGGTTCTCGGCCGAGCCGCCGATGTACATGTTCCGCGGATACCACTCGTTGCCGAACGCCGGGACGCTGAAGGCGCCCCAGTGGTAGTAGATCCCGAACTTCGCGTCCTGGAACCAGGCCGGCGCCGGAGGATGCTGGTCGACGGAGGACCAGCTCGCCGTATAGCTGCCGGGGCCGTCGGTCGCGCGCGCGTCGGGGGCGAACCGCAGCAGCCCGGCGGTAGCGGCCGCTCCGGCTGCCGCCAGCAGGCTGCGCCGGCTCGGCTGGAAGGATGAGGAGGACATGGGGGGCCTCTCAGCAGATCGATGGGGGGGGAGGGACCGGGGACCCCGGGTGCTGCGGGGTCCCCGGTCGGCCGGAGGGGCGACGGATCAGCCGCGTGTCCATTTCTGGTTGCTGCCGCCGGTGCAGGTCCACAGCTCCAGCAGGGTGCCGTTGCCGGTCCCCGCAGCGGTGGCGTCCAGGCACAGGCCGGACTGCGAGCCCGTGATGGTGCCGTTGGCGTTGAGCGTCCACTTCTGGTTGGCGCCGCCGGTGCAGGTCCAGATGTCGACCTTGGTGCCGGGGCTCGTGCCCTGGCCCGAGGCGTCGAGGCAGGTGCCGCCGTAGACCCGCAGCTCACCGGCCGAGGTGCTGGTCCACTGCTGGTTGGTGCCGCCGTTGCAGTCCCACAGCGCCACCTGGGTGCCGGACGTCTGCGACTGGCCTGGCACATCCACGCACCGGCCCGAGCCGGCTCCGACGATCGTGGACGTGGTGCCGCCGCCGGTGCCGCCGCTGCCGGGTGTGATGGACAGGTTGTCGAACTGGGCCGTCTCGGTCTGAGCGGTCTGGAAGCCGACCTGCCCGCCGGCGAAGGCGTAGTCGTTCACCGAGCCGACCGCCGCGCCGTCGATCACCGCGGAGATGGTCGAGCCGGAGAAGGTGAGACCCAGGGTGTGCCACCGGTTGGTACCCAGGGCGGCCACCGTGCCGTGCGCCAGGGTGGTGGTGCTGCCGTTGGTGCTCGAACTCAGGATCGACCACGCTCCCGCGTCGGTCACCCGCAGGTGGTAGGCGTTCAGACCGCCCGTGGTCGTGTAGTCCTGCGAGTTCGCGCGGCCGAGCAGGTCCGCGTATCCCGACTGCTCCAGCAGCACGTCGGAGGAGACGGTGTAGTTGCTCCAGCCCACGTCACCGAGCAGGGCGTGCGGATCGGACAGCGCGTCCCAGGTGATCGGCTTCTGCGGGCTCATCTGGCGCTCGCACATCCCGCTGCGGCCGCCCCCGCAGGCGGTCGTCTCGAAGGCGCCCTGCCAGTCCATCAGGTACTTCGCCTCGGAGCCCACCGCGTAGCTGTCGAAGGAGTCGCTGTAGGGCAGGCTCAGACTGCCTGCGGCGGGCCCGGTGGCGGTGCCCTTGCCCTGGCCGGTGGTGGTGGTCAGCGTGTAGACGTAGCCGGGCTGTGCGGTCAGGCTGAAGCTCCCGTTGGACGGGGTGATGTCCGCGGCGTGCACGAAGTAGTCGGCCTGGTTATTGGAGTTGACCTTCGTCGACCACACGTGCACGGTCCCGGTCGACAGCCCGCCGGCGACATTGAAGTTCAGCGTCTGGGCGCTGCCGGCGTCCACCGTCTCGATGACCGTGGAGTAGTCCGAGTTGTTCGTGGACTTCAGCGACACGTAACTGCCGTTGCTGCGGTTGCCGCCGATGTATCCGCTGGACGAGTCGAGGTACTTCCAGCCAGGAGCGGTGAACTGGGTCGTCTGCGCCATCACCCAGGCGTTCTTGCCGACCGAGTACGAGCCCGACCACGGCTGCGAGGCCAGCGCGACACCCATCGTGGGATACGGCAGGTTCGGCGTGACCGCCGCGACGACCGGCCAGTTGAGATACGCCGTCATCTTCCCGTCGATGTAACCGCGGTTGATGCCCCGCGCCATCGCCTGCGCGCCGCCGTTGTAGTCGTCGGACCCGTTCTCGCTCGCCCACAGCTGCTTGCCGGACGACGTGGCGGCCGAGGGCACCGAGCAGTTGGACTGCGCCGATCGGTAACCGCACGGATAGTGCGTACCGATGATGCTCACCGAGCCGGCGAAGGTCGGGTTGGAGTTGATGTCATTGGCGATGGACCAGTCGGAGTCGGCCCCGACGATCTTGATGCCGGAGTAGCCGTTGCTGTTGAGCGCGCTGCGCAGCTGCTCGTACCACGAGACGTTGTAACCGCGCTCGTTCCACCCGCCCAGGTAGTCGATCGTCAGACCGTGTTGCTTGGCACAACCCAGCCACGAGACCAGGTAGTTGACCATGTCGGTGGACCAGAAGTTGCCGTTGCCGATCCACCCGGGCGCCCCCCACGCCAACCCGTACAGCTTCAGGTTCGGATTGCGCGCCTTGGCCTGCTCCATCAGCCACCACTCGTAGCCCCGGTTGCAGTTCAGATCGGACCTGGTGTGCTGGTGGCTCGGCTCGGCGCCCGACGTGGAATTGGTGTCGCCCCCGATCTCCGCCTTCAGAATCTGCAAGGAGGCGCCGTAACCGGGCCGGAAAAGGTAGTCCAGGACCTGGCTGCGCTGAGGCTCCGGATAGTCGATCAGGAGCCGGCTGTTGCCGCCCCCACCGCTGATCGCACCGACGCCGTCGAAAGTCCGGCCGCCGGACGCTCCGTTGATCGTGATCGAGGTCGCGGCGTCGGCTGGCGCGGCGACCGTACCCACGATGCCGCCGGCGGCCAGGACGAGCCCGATGAGGACGGCCGTCGAAACCCGTATTCGCCGGAACAATCGGCTGAGTGCTGACACAGTGCGTTCCTTTCGCAAAGGCGCAACAGGTGGGGTGCCGGGTGGGTGGCCAGGGGCGGGAGCCGCCCGCCCCTGGCCGCGCGTACGGTTGGTCCGGCGTGCGCCGGGACGGCGGTTGGCCGCCGCCCCGGCAGTTTTCATGAGGTGGTCAGGTCAGCTCAGAGACCACTGCTGGTTGGACTGGCCGTTGCAGGTCCACAGCTCGGCCAGTGCGCCGTTGGCCGTCGAGCCGCCGGTGACGTCCAGGCACAGCCCGGACTGGGTGCCCGTGACCGTGCCGTTGGAGTTGACAGTCCACTGCTGGTTGGGTTGCCCGTTGCAGGTCCAGATCTCCACCTTGGTGCCGGGTGTGGTCTGGTTGTTGTAGGCGTCCAGGCACATCTGGCCGCTGCCGGAGTAGACCGCCAGCTGGCCCGAGGACGTCTTCGTCCAGGTCTGGTTGGCGCCGCCGCCGCAGCTCCAGATCTGCAGCTGGGTACCGGCGGTGGTGGAGGAGTTCGGCACGTCCAGGCACTTGCCCGCACCCACCGCGTGCAGCGCACCCGTCGTACCCGTACCGCCGCCGCCGCTCGTGCCGCCGGCGACCCTGTACATCACCGTGCCGTGCGAGGGCACCGAGGCGCTGATGGTGCCCGAGGTGGTGGACGTCGCGCCCGACCACAGGTCGGTCAGGTTGTAGCTCGACGCACCGGTCTTGCCGATGGCGGCGACCGACGTGCTGATGGTCGCCGTCGACCCGGTCTCGTTGAACAGCGCCACGGACACGTCGCCGTTGGCCAACGGCTTGGCCAGGACGTCCAGGCCGCCGGACGAGGAGACCATCGTGCCCTGCTTGCCCAGCGGGTCCTGGTCGACCGCGATCACCCGGGAGTTGGTCAGCGTCGACAGTGTGGCCGCGCTGGCCGAGGCGATGTTGGTGCCGGCGATCAGGGGTGCGGCCATCTCCGACCACAGGCTGAACTCGGAACGGCTCTCCGTGGTGGTCAGCGAGCCGTTGCCCACCTCCAGCATGTCCGGGTCGTTCCAGTGCCCCGGCCCGGCGTAGGAGGCCAGTCCCACGTTGCTGTGGAAGATGGACAGCATGCTGGAGTAACTGGCCTGGATGTCACCGGTGGTACGCCAGCTGTTGCCGACGCCGGCCCCCCAGGTCCACACGTTGTCCTGGCCCCAGTTGCACAGGCTGTAGAGGATCGGACGGCCGGTTGCGGCGAGGGCGTCGCGCATGGCGGTGTAGCGGGACTGGGCGTTCACGCCGGAGTTGTTGCAGTTGTCGTACTTCAGGTAGTCCACGCCCCAGGACGCGAACGACTGCGCGTCGGTGGTCTCGTGGCCCAGACTGCCGGGGTATCCGGCGCAGGTCGCCGTTCCCGCGTCCTCGTAGATGCCCAGCTTCAGGCCGAGGGAGTGCACGTAGTCGGCGGTGCCCTTGATCCCGTCGGGGAACTTCGCGGGGTCGGGGACGAGGTGCCCGCCGCTGTCGCGTGAGTGGGTCAGCCAGCAGTCGTCGATGTTGACGTAGGTGTAGCCGGCGGCCTGCATCCCGTTGCTGTGCATGGCCTGCGCCGTCGACTTGATCAGCGACTCCGACACGTTGCACCCGTAGGCGTTCCAGTCGTTGAACCCCATCTGCGGGGTTGTCGCCAGCCCGTTGCCCAGTGCGGCGGCGGGTTGGGCGGCGCCCAGGGTGGCCAGGGGTGCCGCTGCGGAGAGCAGGGCGACGGAGAATGTGAGCGCTAACGTCCTCCGGAGGGACCGAGGGGCTGGCGGCTGGGGCGAACGCTTGGCTCGCGCACTGAACAGGGGCATGATTCCTTGACTCCTGAACCTGATGGCGGGGGGACATGGGGCGGGGGGGCGGGTGCTGCGGTGGTCCTCCGGGGTGTCCCGGAGGACCACCTACCCCACCCCCCACGGGTGAGGTGGTCAGCGGTAGCCGGCTGCGGCGACGTTGGCCTGGACCGCGTTGTCGACGGCGTCGGACGGGTAGCCCGAGACGATGGCTCCTTCGTAGAAGGTGCCCGCGCTCAGGTTGGCGCCGCCGCCGGGCTTGCAGCAGTCGCCGCCGCTGCCCAGAACGATCGCCCCTTGCTTCTTCATGGGGCTGTATCCGGACGGCAGGGCCCCGTCCCACAGTGTGGTGAGGCCGCCGGACTGCGCGTTCGCGCCCTTGAGCGCGAAGCGCGACGTGCCGTTGTTCTTCAGCATCGCGGTGACGAACTTGCTGGTGAAGGCCCGCTGGTTGCTGTTCCAGGACTGGCTGCCGCCGGGGTAGAGGCCCCATTCGAGATCGGCCTGGACCCACGGGCCGACGCCCGAGCACCCGCCGAACCAGCACTGCTTGCCGAAGTTGATGGCGTCCATCGCCCCGGCCGCGTCGGCCTTCCTGGTCGTCTCGCTGTTGCCGTAGTCGAAGCAGCAACCGCTGTTGACATGCGTGCCGCTGGTCACCATGTAGGTGGTCTCGGGTGCGCTGCCGGTCGGCACACCTGTCAGGTGGCCGTCCCTCCAGTAGCTGTTACCGGGGTTGACGTACAGCGAGTAGGCCTTGCTGCCGCCCGCGGTCAACGACTCCGTGGTCGCGTTGGCCGGGCTGCTCTGGCTCGATCCCGGCACCTGGGCGGATCCCTGGTACCAGAGGTCGTTGCCGCGCCCGGACTGGTCGTAGACCGCCGTGATGACGCAGGAGGTCCCCGAGCAGAAGGAGTCCTGTGCGGCGGCGTTGGCATAGCCGCCGGCAGCCAGTACGCCGATGTCCCTGGTCGTGCTGTCGGAGGAGCGCCGGACCTGGTAGAGCCTGCCGCTGTAGGAGCCGTACAGCGCCCGCACCGTGCTGTGGGCGGCGACACACGGGGTACCGCCGGCACCGTAGATGTCGCACGGGCCCGACCCGGTAGGCGGCGGTGTCGCCGAGGTGTTCCACTTCTGGTTGCCCTGGCCGTTGCACGTCCACAGGATGACCGCGGTTCCGTTGGCCGTGCCGGCCCCGTTGGCGTCCAGGCACAGGCCCGACTGGACGCCGGTGATCGACCCGTCGGAGTTCTGCCGCCACTTCTGGTTCGCCTGGCCGTTGCAGGACCAGATGATCGCCGGAGTGCCGGGGGACGTCTGGTTGTTGGAGGCGTCCACGCAACGGCTGCCGTTCATCGTCCGCAGCTCTCCCGCCGACGTGAACTCGAACGCCTGGCCCGCCTGGCCGTTGCAGTCCCATATCCGCAGTGCGGTCCCCTGGGTGTCGACGCCGCCGGTGACATCGAGGCAGCGCCCCGAGGCGGCTCCGACCAGGGGCGCGGCTGCCGCCGACGCCGGTAGCGGCCAGGTCAGCGCCGTCGCCAGCATCGCGGCCAGCAGCGCCAACACGGCGATGACGGCGGGCGCCGGCGAGCTGCGTGCGAGAAGGGCAGGACTTCGGTACCGAACGGATGAAGACTGCATGGTCTGTCCTTGGCGATGTGGGGGGAAGAGCCCGCTTTGTTAGCGCTAACCTCAAGGCTCCTCGACGCGGGCTGGCCGCGAGCCACAACAGCGAGGCATGGGATGAATTTACAGGTGGCTGGCTGGTCGATGTCCAGACCCCTGCGTCGCCTATCTCAATTCACGCGGAGCCACCAGGGCTCTTCATCTTTTGGGCAGCAGACGACGTGCCGACTGTCGCCGCCGAAAGAGAGAGGAGATGGGATTGATCGCCCCGAATATCTCGTCTCATCGTCAGGGCGCCCGCCGGCGCGGGCAACTCGGTCGCACCCGTGGCCGGCTGTGGCCGGCCACGGGTGTCAGCCGATCGAGTCAGCTGAGGTTCCACTGCTGGTTGCTGCCGCCGTTGCAGGTCCACAGTTCGGCGAGTGCGCCGTTGGCGGTGGAGGCTCCTGTGACGTCGAGGCACAGGCCGGACTGGGTGCTGGTGACGGTCCCGTTGGAGTTGACGCTCCACTGCTGGTTGGCGCCGCCGTTGCAGGACCAGGTCACGACCTTGGTACCGGCGGTGGTCTGGTTGTTGTAGGCGTCCAGGCACAGCTGCGAGCCGCCGGAGAAGACCGTCAGCTGGCCCGAGGAGGTACGCGTCCAGCTCTGGTTGGCCTGGCCGTTGCAGTCCCAGATCTGCAGCTGCGTGCCGGCCGTGGTCGAGGAGTTCGGCACGTCCAGGCACTTGCCCGCGCCCACCGCGTGCAGCGCGCCCGTCGTACCCGTACCACCGCCACCGCCGGAACCGTAGGCGACGGAGTTGATGTTGGTCTGGACGGCGTTCTCGGTGGCGTCGGAGGGGTAGCCGGAGGTCATGACGCCTTCGTAGAAGGTGCCTTGGGCGCCCTTGCTGTTGTCGCCGCCGGTGCCGAGGATGATGGCGCCCTGCTTCTTCATCGGGTTGTAGCCCGAGACGTTGGGCCGGACCCCGTCGTAGAAGGTGGACAGGCCGCCGGACTGGGCGTTGCCGCCGCGGATGGCCCAGTGGTTCGGGGCGCCCTTGATGATGGCGGTGGTGTAGCGGTAGTTGATGGTCGGGTCGTTGGAGTTGAGGTGCTGGTTGACGCCGGAGAACAGGCCGTTCTCCAGGTCGGCCATGATCCACGGGCCGTTCCCGGAACCGTAGCCCCAGACCTTGATGTTGCCGAAGTAGATGGCTTCCATCGTGCCGTTGCCGTCGTCGCGGCTGTCGGTCTCGGCGTTGCCGTAGTCGAAGCAGCAGCCGCCGTTGTAGTGGGTGCCGTCGAAGATCGCGTACATGCCCTCGGGGTTGTCACCCGTGGCGATGCCGTTGGTGTGGTTGTTGCGGTAGCCGGTGCCGGGGGCGACGAAGACGCCGTAGGCCTTGTGGCCGCCGACCATGGTGGGGGCCGCGGTGGCGTTCGCGAGGTTGTCCGGGCCGCCGGCCGCACTGCCGGCGGGCGCCTGGGTCAGGTTGTTGCTCCGCCCGGACTGGTCGTAGATCACGGTGATCACGCACGAGGTCCCGGAGCAGAAGGAGTCCTGCGAGGCCGCGTCGGCGTAACCACCGGCACTCAGCAGCCCGATGTCCTTCGTCGCGTTGTCCGAGGCACGCCTGACCTGGTACAGAGGCCCGCTGTACGACGAGTACAGCGCCCGCGTCGTACTGTGCGCCGCCACACACGGCGTCCCACCGGACTGGTAGAGGTCACACGGCAGCGAGCCGGCCGCCTGCGAGGTATGTGTGCCGCCGACCAGGACGCCGGCTGCGAGCGCGACGGACGCACCCGCCGTCAGCATCCATCGCCTTATCCGGCGAAACCGTTGAGCAACTGCTGATGACGACATCAGCATCCTCCTTGTGTAGTGGGAGAACGCCGTCGGGAGCGGCGATACGAGCCTTCGAACGGCAGGACCGCAGAGCGCGAGACCCGACAGCAAGGGAAAAGGGCACGCGGAAGCCAGGAACTCAAGCCGGTGGTACGTGGTGTGTTCGGACCGGTCGCAGGTGGTGCCTTCCGCGCGCGGCGGTACGTGGCGTGCGGCGCCGCCCGTCGTACATGCTGGGGAGAGCAGGAACGGGCGGCACCGCTGTGAGCGTTACCCCATGCCAACGCTCACGTCTGCGTCAGGAGCAGGTGAGCGACGGTGTCGACGGCGTGCCGTTGGCGAGGAAGCCGAAGGTGGTGGACGCCGAGGGCTGGAGCGAGCCGTTGTACGACGCGTTGGTCACCGTCGCCGCCGAACCGCTGGTGGACAACGTTCCGTTCCAGACCTGGGTGATGCTCTGTCCGCTGGACAGGGTCCAGCGGACCGTCCAGCCGCTGATCGCCGCGCTGCTGGCGGTGACCTTGACCTCCCCTTGGTAGCCGCCCGACCAGGAGTTCGTGGTCGAGTACGTCGCCGTGCACGCGGCCCCGCCGGTGCCGCCGGTGGTGGTTCCGCCGTTCGTGGTTCCGGTGGTCGTCCCGCCGTTGGTCGTCCCCGAGGACGTCCCGCCGTTCGTCGTTCCGCTGGTCGTGCCGCCGTTGGTGGTGCCGGAGGACGTCCCGCCTGTCGCGGTGCCAGTGGCGGCGTTGAGTGCGTTCAGGACGGAGGTGTAGGCGGATTTGGGATTGCCGTTGCTGTCGAAGAGCAGCGGGTTGTCGCCGCTGCGCCAGGAGTCGCTGTCACGGATGCCCCACACGGTGATGCCCGCGCACCGGGACACGTGCAGGCACGCGTTCACGGTGTTGGTGTACTGGGTGGTGCCGGCTTGGGCGATGTCGAGTTCGGTGAGCTGGACGTCGACGCCGAGGGCGGCGAAGTTCGTCAGCGTCGTCTGGAAGCTGGAGGGCGGTCCGCTGGATCCGAAGTGGCTCTGGAAGCCGACGCAGTCGATCGGGACGCCGCGGGACTTGAAGTCCTTGACCATGTTGTAGACGCCCTGGGTCTTGGCGTCCGACCAGTTCTCGATGTTGTAGTCGTTGTAGCAGAGCTTCGCGCTCGAGTCGGCGGACCTGGCGGTGCGGAAGGCGTGCTCGATGAAGCCGTTGCCGAGCTTGTCCTGGAAGGGCGAGCTGCGGTGCTGGCCGCTGCCGCCGTCGGCGAAGGCCTCGTTGACCACGTCCCAGGCGTAGATCTTGCCCTTGTAGTGGTTCATCTCGGTGGTGATGTGGTTGTCCATGGCGGACTGCAGGTCCGACGCGGACAGGTTCGAGACCCAGGAGGGCAGCTGGTTGTGCCAGACCAGGGTGTGGCCGCGCATCCGCTGGCCGTGGGCCTGGGCGTGGCTGACGATCTGGTCCGCGGGACCGAAGTTGAAGTTCCCGCGGGACGGCTCGATGGTGTCCCACTTCATCTCGTTCTCCGGGGTGATCATGTTGAATTCCCGGTCGAGAATGGTGGAGTACGCCGAGTTGCCGAGCTTGCTCGCCGGCACCGCCGTACCGAAATACCGGCCCGACTGCGCAGCAGCCGAACCCAGCGAACCCGCCGCCGCGGCATGGGTGGCGAACGTGCCCATACCGACGACGGCCAGTGCCGCACTGGCTGCTAATCCGGTGATCGCGGCCACAGCACTTCTGCTGCCGCGCTCTCTCTTGAACCAAGACATTGCAGGATTTCTCCTTTGTGTGGGGGGAGGCATCCGCCGACAACCGATGCCCGTACGGCGGCCGGCACGCCAGGTCTCCTGGATGCGGGCCGCTCCCTGTCACCAGGGAAGACTGTGAGTTAGCGCTAACATGCCAGGGGGCGGACGGGCTGTCAGCGTACTGAACGGCACGCACAGGTGCCGACGCACACCCTTCCGCGCGGAGAAGCGGCTCACGAGCCTCGACGGGCCGGCTGAGGCAACGTCACACCGATGACTGCGGGCAACCTGAGGGCGACTGGCCTGCGGTTCAGTGAGCGTTAACATTCATCTCGCCCCATCCGCTTGTGCGATGCGACTCTGGGAGACACATGAGCGTGCCAAAACTTCCGAATGTTTCCCAAACGTTTCGGGCACTCTAGGTCGCCGAGCGAGTCGCGTCAATGCATCGCGCGGATTCCCTCCCCTCCGGTGGCCGGGCGGTTTCCGGCGCATACCTGGCGTGCCGCCCGACGACGGTCCCCGAAGGGACACATCCCGTCATCCCACGGCGCCCGTCCGGTAGATCGTCGTCGAACGGTAAGGATGTCCCGGGTGCAGCCATGTGGGCGGATAGTCCGGCCGCCGGGGCGAGTCGGGGAAGTGCTGGGTCTCCAGCGCGACGCCGGTGTGCCGGGGCAGCGGATGGGATCCCGCGGCTTCGCCGAAGCCCTGCCCCGCCTCGACGGGGGCGGCAGGCGTGTTGGCCGTGTACACCTGCAGTCCCGGCTCGGTGGTGAGGCACTCGAGCACCCGGCCTGTCGCAGGATGGCTGAGCACCGCGGCCAGGCGCAGCTCACCGCACTCGCCTCGCAGGACCCAGTTGTGGTCGTAGCCGCCCCCGGCGAGGGCGAGTTGCTCGTCATCGTAACGATCGAGCACCTGGCCCAGCCGGCACGGGGCGGTGAGATCGAAGGAAGTGCCCGCGACCGCCTGCGGCGGACCGGGCAGCGGGATGAGCGTGGGGTCCACCGGGGTGTAGGAGTCGGCCGCGACGTACAGCTCGTGGTCATGCACCGTACTCCGCCTGCTGCCGGAAAGGTTCCAGTACGCGTGGTTGGTGAGGCCGAACGGTGTCGCCGCGTCCGTCGAGGCCGAGTAGTCGAGCCGCAGTTCCCCGGCGTCGCTGAGGCTGTAGCGCACCGTCACTTCGACATTGCCGGGGAAGCCCTGATCGCCCGCCGGGCTGGCGAGGGTCAGCGCGACGCCCACGCCCTCCGCGGTCCGGAAGGGGCTGGCGTCCCATATGCGCAGGTCAAAGCCTTCCGGACCGCCGTGGAGTGTATGGCCGTTCTCGTTGACGCTCAGCTGGACGGGGCCGTCGGGACCCGGCACCGAACCATGCGCGATGCGGTTGGCATAGCGGCCCACCGTGGCCCCGAGGTAGCGCGCCACAGTGAGCTTGTCCTGAACGCCGTCCGGAGTCAGCACCACGTCAGCCGACCGTCCCTCGCGGTCAGGAAAGCTCAGCGCGTGAAGGCTTGCTCCGAGGGTGAGGACGTCGGCACGGACCGCACCGGCGGCGAGCCGCCAGCGGTGGACGGTGCGGCCGTCGGCGAGAGTCCCCGCAGGTGAGCAGAATACGTCGGACATCGGTCTCCGAAAGGTCGAGGTGTCGCGTGGGCATACCGCTGCACCGGACGGGCGCCGAGACCTCGGCCGTCCGGTGCAGCGGGTCCGGCAGGGGCGTCACAGCCCCCTGGCGAGGTGGTAGTAGGCCTGGTTCCAGCGGATTTCCTTGGTGAATTGGCGGAGGTCGGTGTCGGCGTCGATCATGAGGAGTTCGGTGCCGAGGAGGTCGGCGAGGTCGGTGAGTTCTTCGGTGCCGATCGCGGTGGACAGCACGGTGTGGTGGGGGCCGCCGGCGGTCAGCCATGCCTCGGTGGAGGTGCGCAGGTCGGGTTCGGGGCGCCAGACCGCGCGGGCGACCGGGAGTGCGGGCAGGGGTTCGAGGGGGGCGACGATCTCGATGCGGTTGGCGACCAGGCGGAAGCGGTCGCCCATGTCGGCCAGCCCGACCACGACCGCCGGGCCGGGGGCTGCGTCGAAGACCAGCCGGACGGGGTCCTCGCGTCCGCCGATGCCCAGCGGGTGGATCTCGCAACTGGGCCGCCCGCCCGCGATGGTGGGGCAGACCTCCAGCATGTGGGCGCCCAGGATCAACTCGTTCCCCGGCGCGAGGTGGTAGGTGTAGTCCTCCATGAACGACGTGCCGCCCGGCAGCCCCGCGCCCATCGCCTTGACCGTGTGGACCAGGGTCGCGGTCTTCCAGTCGCCCTCGCCGCCGAAGCCGTAGCCGTCGGCCATCAGCCGCTGCACCGCCAGGCCCGGCAGCTGCCGCAGCCCGCCGAGGTCCTCGAAGTTGGTGGTGAACGCCCCGAAGCCGCCGCCGCCGAGGAACGCCCGAAGGCCCAGCTCGATCCGGGCGGCATAGCGCAGCGAGCCGTGCCGGTCCCCGCCCGATGCCAGCTCCGGTGCCAGGCGGTAGGTGCCCGCGTACTCCTCGACCAGGGCGCCCACCTCCGCCTCGGAGGCCGCGTCGACCGCCTCGACGAGGTCGTTGACGCCGTAGGTGTTGACCGACACCCCGAAGCGGAGCTGCGCCTCGACCTTGTCGCCCTCGGTGACCGCGACATCGCGCATGTTGTCCCCGAAACGCGCCAGCCGCAGCCCGCGCAACGCCGCCCGCCCCAGCGCCGCCCGCATCCACGCATGGATCCGCGCCCCGAC
Organism: Streptomyces sp. NBC_00433; assembly: GCA_036015235.1. NCBI lineage: Bacteria > Bacillati > Actinomycetota > Actinomycetes > Kitasatosporales > Streptomycetaceae > Streptomyces > Streptomyces sp. NBC_00433. The sequence continues at coordinate 1,271,027 of CP107926.1, forward strand.
CTGCGGATCCGAGACATGCCCCGCAACGGTCTTGCGGACCACCCCGACCCGGGACTGGACATACCCGAACTCCCGGTCGCCGTGCGCGGCCTGGTTGAGGTTCATGAAGTCCATGTCGATCGTCGACCACGGCAACTCGACATTGGCCTGCGTATGCAGGTGCAGCAGCGGCTTGCGCAGCAGATCCAGCCCACCGATCCACATCTTCGCCGGCGAGAAGGTGTGCATCCACGCGATCAGCCCCACACACCCCTCATCGGCATTCGCCGCCAGCACCGTACCGGTGATCGCCGAGGCATCGGTCAGCACCGGCTTCCACACCACCCGCACCGGACCACCCGCCAACCCCGCAAGCCGCCCCGCTATCTCCCGCGACTGCTCAGCCACCTGCGCCAACGTCTCCGGCCCGTACAAACCCTGACTACCCGTCAGGAACCACACCTCGGCAGTGGGAACGGCATTCATGCACTGGCTCCTCGATCGATACCGGAAGACACATCAGAAGCAGGGACAGGCTCGCCGGCGATGGGCGCGGGCGCCGCCTCGGAAACAGGCACGGGCACGGGTGCGGGGGCGGCCTCGGAAACGGATACAGGTGCGGGTGCGGGTGCGGGCTGGCCGTAGACGTTCTGGTAGCGGTCGTAGAGCCGGTCGATATCGGCCCCCGCGATCGGCACCGGCTCACCCAACTGCCGGGAGATGTGCACCGTCCGCGCCACGTCCTCGCACATCACCGCCGCCTTCACCGCCGCCCGCGCGTCCCCGCCCACGGTGAAGACCCCGTGGTTGCGCATCAGCACCGCCGGCGAGCGATGCCCCCGCAGCGTCTCCACGATGCCCCGCCCGATCGAGTCGTCCCCGATCAACGCGAACGGCCCCACCGGGATCTCCGCCCCGAACTCGTCCGCCATCGCCGTCAGAACACACGGCACCGCCTCACCACGCGCCGCCCACGCACACGCATACGTCGAATGGGTGTGCACCACACCCCCCACCTCCGGCATATGCCGATACACATACGCATGCGCCGCCGTGTCCGACGACGGCGCCAACCCACCACCCTCCACCACCCCACCGTCCAGATCACACACGATCATGTTCGACGGCGACAACCGCTCATAATCCACACCACTCGGCTTGATCACGAACAGATCCGCACCCGGCACCCGAGCCGACACATTCCCAGCCGTCCACACCACCAACTGATACCGAACCAACTCCTGATGCAAATCACTGACCTGCGCCCGCAGACGCGCGACAGCGCCCGGCGACGCGGGAGAACTGCTGCTCATGGCGAAGAACCTCGGTCTCGTCTCTCATAGTGAGCGCTAACAACAAGAGCGGCCGCCCGGAAGGAGCGATCACCGGCAACCACCCCCCGACGACCCCGCCTCACGCCGCCCGCGCAGTACGCAAGGCGCGGAGCCGGTGCATGACGTCATTGCCGCCACGGCCGAAATAGTCGTGCAGAGTCCGGTACTCGGCATAGAGCCCGTCGTAGGCGGCCGCCCGCTCCGGATCCGGGACATAAACGGCCCGCTCGATCCGCCCCATCGCCGCCGAAGCCGTACGAATGTCCGGATACACCCCCGCCGCGACCGCCGCATGGATCGCAGCCCCCAACGCCGGCCCCTGCTCCGAGGCCAGCACATTCACCGGGCGGTTCAGCACATCACTGTAGGTCTGCATCAAAAAGGTGTTCTTCAGCAGCCCCCCGGCCGCGGTGAACTCCCCCACCGCCACCCCCGACCCCTCGAACGCCTCGATGATCGTACGCGTCCCGAACGCCGTCGCCTCGACCAGCGCCCGATAGATGTCCTCCGGCCGGGTGTCCAACGTCAACCCCACGATCAAACCCGACAGATGGTGGTCGACCAGCACCGAACGATTCCCGCTGTGCCAGTCCAACGCCACCAGCCCATGCCCCCCCACCGGCTGCGACGCCGCCCTGCGCGTCAACAGCTCATGCACCGACACACCCTCACGCCGCGCCTCGGCCACATACCCGTGCGGCGCCGCCGTACGCACCGCCCACGCCAGGATGTCCCCCACCCCGCTCTGCCCCGCCTCATAACCCCACAACCCCGGCACCACACCGTCCCGCACCACCCCGCACATACCCGGCACCTCGGCCAGCACATCGGAATTCATGATGTGACACGTCGACGTCCCCATGATCGCCAACATGTGACCCGGCTCCAACGCCCGCGCCGCCGCACTCGTGACATGAGCATCCACATTGCCCACCGCCACGACCGTCCCCTCACGCAACCCCGTCAACGCCGCCGCCCGCGCACTCAACACCCCCGCGGGCGAACCCAACTGCGACAACGGAAAATCCAGCTTCTTCGTGAAATCCGCGAAATCCGGATGCAACGACGCAAGGAACTCCGCATCCGGATAAACACCGTCCTGATGAATCCCCTTGTAACCCGCCGTACACAGATTACGATTCTCCGCGCCCGTCAACTCCCACACGATCCAGTCGGCCGCCTCGATCCACCGCTCAGCCGCCGCATAAACCCCCGGATCCTCCCGCAGCACCTGCAACGCCTTCGCGAACTGCCACTCACTGGAAATCTTCCCCCCATAACGAGCCAGCCACCCCTGCCCCGACCCCACAGCCGCCGCCACGATATCGTCCGCCTCCGGCTGCGCCGCATGATGCCGCCACAACTTCGCAAACGCATGCGCACGCCCCGCGAACTCCGCCACCTCACTCAACGGCGTACCATCCGCCAACACCGGCAACACCGTACAAGCAGTGAAATCCGTCGCGATCCCCACCACCTGCTCCGCCCGCACCCCCGCCGCCGCCAACGCCCGCGGCACCGCGAAACGCAACACATCACGCCAGTCCTGCGGCACCTGCAAAGCCCAATCCGGCGGCAACACCCCCCCACCACCAGGCAGCACACCCTCCACCACACCATGGGTGTACTCATGCACCGCACTACCCAACTCAGCCCCGTCCTCGACCGCGACAACCAACGCACGCCCGGACAAGGTCCCAAAATCCACACCCACGGTCACCGCGGGCGAATGGGTGGTCATATGTGATCTCCAGAAGAAATGGAATCGATAAGAGGCCCGACGGGTCGCCGGCGGGCAGGCGACCGGTCAGGACGCCGTGCCGCAGCGCCGGACGGTCTGCCGGGGTTCGGTCACCACGCGCTCACCGTCACGGCTGGTCGAACCGGACCCCAACCGGGACACCAGCAGGACGACACGTCTGCCACCTGCGCGACGTCCGCCATCGTGGGGACCCAGCGGCGAGGCTCCCGATGAGGGGTCTCCGCGGTATGCGACATGGCTCTCCGATCCGTGATGGCGTAAGTGTTAGCGCTCACAGGTGCACCAGTCAAGACGTCGCCCGGCCTGACCAGAGGATTGCTTTGCCAAGGGATTGCTTTTGCTCCCGCCTGTGACCGCGCCACAGCTCTGTGCGTCTTCCGCGGCGACGGACGGCCCGCGGTGGCCCGCGGGGAGCGACCAGGGACTCCCGTCCAGGTGCCGCCGAACGGGAAGAGGGGAAGCCCCGCGTGCACGCCTCTTGAGGTTCGGACCGAGAATGTGTCAGTCTCATTTCGGCACTCGTCAGCCTGGTTCTCTTGAATCCGATCGCCTGTACCTACCCCAATGTGAGCGCTCACATCCCCCCAGGAGTTGTTCCGTGGTCAGAGGAACAGGATTGACCTGGTCAAACCCCCGGGCCGCCCCGTCTGCGGGCTTTCCCGTGTACGGCAGCGCAGCTGGAATGCCCTCGGAGACGCCGCCGCGAGCACTCCGACTGCGGGCGTCACCTCTCAGAAGAGACTGATGCATCACCACCGTCGCCGCGCAGCATAGGTGCTATTGCGGCACTCGTGGTCGGCGTCACCGAGTGCTCCGCCACGTTCGGCGGCAGCCGCTCTCAGCAGCCCGTTCTCCCGAAAGGAAGATTCATGTCCGTCACGTTCCCCCCACCCACCGGGCTACGCCGCGGCAGACCGCTCGCGGTGCTCCTGCTGGTCATAGCCCTGGCCGTGGCAGCAGCCGTCTTCGGAGGGCGGGCCGACGCCAGCGGGCCCGCCGCGGGCACGACCGCCTCCCGTCAGGCCGCTCCGGCGGCCGCGGCGGCCTCGTCGCTTCCCTGTGACCTCTATGCCACCGGCGGGACGCCGTGCATCGCGGCGCACTCCACGACCCGTGCCCTGTTCGCGGCCTACAACGGCCCGCTGTACCAGATCCAGCGCGCGTCGGATCACAGCTACCGCGACATCGGGCTGCTGGCCGCGGGCGGTTACGCCGACGGGGCGTCCCAGGTCTCGTTCTGCTCCGGCACGTCGTGCACGATCACCAAGATCTACGACCAGAGCAGCAAGCACAACGACATGCCCATCTCCTGGGGCGGCTACTGGAAGGGACCCGGCGCCAACGGCGCCGACATCGGTGCCGACGCCATGGCCCTGCCCGTGACGGCCGGGGGCCACCAGGTCTTCGGCGTCAAGGTCACACCCGGCACCGGCTACCGGATCGACCACGCCAACGGCGCCCCCACCGGCGCCCAGCCCGAGGGCATCTACATGGTGACCTCGTCGAACTACACCAACCAGTGGTGCTGCTTCGACTACGGCAGCGGTGAGAACACCCACACCGACACCGGCAACGCCACCATGAACTCCATCTACTGGGGCAACGCCTGCTGGTTCGGCGGCTGCACCGGCACCGGCCCCTGGGTCGAGGCCGACCTGGAGAACGGCATGTTCCACACCGGGACCGGATCCAACCACGACGCGAACAACCAGGGCGTCCACTACCCGTTCGTCAGCGCCTGGGAGAAGAACAACGGCACCAGCAACTTCACCCTCAAATACGGCAACGCCGCCTCAGGGGGACTGACCACCACCTATTCCGGCGGGCTGCCCAAGGGCTACTCCCCCATGAAGACCGACAGCTCGATCCTCCTGGGCACCGGCGGCGACAACAGCCCGACCGGACAGGGCGAGTTCTTCGAGGGCGCCATCACCGCCGGCTTCCCCACCGACGCCACCGAGAACGCCGTGCAGGCCGCCATCGCCTCCGCCGGCTACGGCGGCGGCTCCACCGGAGGCACCGGCGGTGCGCTGCACGCCGTGGCGGCCGGCAGGTGCCTGGACGTCCCCAACAACAGCCAGACCAACGGCACCCAGACCGCGCTGTGGGACTGCAACAGCGGCGCGAACCAGCAGTGGACGGCCACGAGCGCCAAGGAGCTGCGGGTCTACAGCGGCAAGTGCCTGGACGCGGAGGGAAGCGGTACGGCCAACGGCACCCGCGCGATCATCTGGGACTGCAACGGCCAGAACAACCAGAAGTGGAACGTCAACTCCGACGGCACCATCACCAACGCCCAGTCCGGACTGTGCCTCGACGTCAGTGCCTACGGCACCGCCAACGGCACCCTCGTCCAGCTGTGGGCCTGCACCGGCGCCACCAACCAGAAGTGGAGCCGGAGCTGACACCGCCGTCTGCGGCTCGCCTGCCGTCGAGCCGCAAGGCGAGGCACAGCCGCAGCAGTACGTCCTGACCCGAGGGCGGCGCCCGGACCGCCGCGGCGCCGCCCTCTCGCACCGTCCCTCCACGACGCAGAAAGCGAGCAGTCCATGAATTTCCTCCGTCGCAGCCGCCCCGGCCGCAGCCGGCCACCGAGAGCGGCTCTTGTCGCGACCCTCGCCATCGGTGCGGTCGTCGCCGCTCCGGCCGTGACATCGCACGCGGCCACGATGACGACCCTGTACGTCTCACCCACCGGCAGCGGCACCGCGTGTTCCGCCTCGGCCCCCTGCTCGGTGACCCAGGCGAAGTCCTCGGTCCAGGCCATCGACGGGAACATGAGCGGCGATATCGTCGTGCAACTGGCCGGCGGAACGTACCGCTTGTCCTCCCCGCTCGTGCTGGGCAGCGCGGATTCGGGCAGCAACGGCCACCAAGTGATCTGGCAGGCAGCGTCCGGGCAGAGTCCGGTGCTGTCCGGCGGGCAGCAGGTGACGGGCTGGACGGTCAAGGACGCGTCGAACAACATCTACGCGGCGTCCGTACCCAGCGGGGCCGACTCCCGGCAGCTGTACGTGGACGGCGCTCTGGCACCGCGGGCGGCGATCTCCATCTCCCGCAGCGACGTGAACATCACCGCCAGCGGGATGACGATCGTCAACTCGGCGCTGAACTACCTCGCCTCGCTGCCGCAGCAGAACCGGATCGAGCTGGAGAGCCAGAACTCCTTCACCGACCGCTATGCCCCCGTGCAGTCCATCAGCGGCAGCACGATCACGATGCAGCAGCCGGCCTGGAACAACAACAACTGGGGCTACGACACGCTGGCCAAGCCCTTCGCCGGCGGCAGCCTCCAGCTGGAGAACTCCTACTCCTTCCTGAAGACCGCCGGCCAGTGGTTCCTCGACCCGCAGGCCGGACAGCTCTACTACAAGGCGCCGTCGGGGTGGTCGCCCACAGCCCACGACATTGAGCTGCCGCGCCTGACCTCCCTGCTGCAGATCGGCGGCAGCTACTCCAGCCCCGCCCACGACATCACCGTCCAGGGGATCGCCTTCGAGCACACGACCTGGCTCCAGCCCAGCAGCTCCGTCGGCTACGCCGACCAGCAGAGCGGTGCCTTCCTGGGGCGTAGCTTCACCCAGCCCTCGGACTTCATGACGTCCTGCCAGTCGGGCTGCTCCCTCTTCGAAGCCGCCCGCAACAGCTGGAGCCAGGTGCCCGCGGCCGTGCAGGTCTCCGCGGCCCGCGGCATCACCTTCACCGGCGACACCTTCGCGCACCTCGGCCAGGTGGGCCTCGGCATCGGCAACGACGCGAACGCGCACGCCTCCGGGGTGGGCCTCGGCGCGTCGTCGGTCACCGTCAGCGGCAGCACCTTCTCCGACGACTCCGGCTCGGGCATCGTGGTCGGCGGCGTCCAGCCCGACGCCCACCACCCCTCCAACACGGCGATGACCAACCAGGACATCACCATCCAGAATAACCGGATCAGCGGCGTGGCCAAGGACTACAAGGACATGGCCGGCATCCTGTCGACCTACGTCACCCACGCCGTCATCACCCACAACGAGGTCTCGAACCTCGCCTACGACGGCATCGACGTCGGCTGGGGCTGGGGCGCCAACGACCCCAACGGCAGCCAGGACTACCGCAACCGCGGCCTCTACAACTACCAGCCCGTCTACACCACACCCACGACCCTGAAGAACACCGTCGTCAGCTACAACCTCGTCCACGGCACGAAGAAGGTCTTCCACGACGGCGGGAGCATCTACAACCTGTCCGCCAACCCCGGCGCCAGCATCGACCACAACTACATCTACGACAACCAGCACACGGTGGGCCTCTACCTCGACGAGGGCTCCCGCTACGTCAGCCTCAAGAACAACGTCATCCAGGACTCCGGCGTGTGGGCCTTCACCAACGCCGGCGGCTCGAACAACACCAACGACAGCACCTTCGACACCAACTGGTACAACTCCGGTGCCACCCAGGTGGCCACCGGCTCACCCCACAACAACGTCCTGACCGGCAATGTCCAGGTCAGCGGCACCAACTGGCCGTCAGGAGCGCAACAGGTCATCGCCCAGGCCGGCGTGACCAGCGGCGGCGGCACGGGGAGCACCGGGGCGCTGCACGCGGTAGGCGCGGGCAAGTGCCTCGACGTGCCGAACTCCTCCACCACCCCGGGCACCCAGACGCAGATCCGGGACTGCAGCGGCCAGGCCAACCAGACCTTCACCCGCACGTCCTCCGGGCAGTTGACGGTCTACAGCGGCACCGGCCAGATGTGCCTGGACGCCAGCGGCCAGGGCACCACCCCGGGCACCAAGGTCGCCATCTGGACCTGCAACGGCCAGAGCAACCAGCAGTGGACCCTCAACGCCAACGGCACCGTCACCGGCGTCCAGTCCGGACTCTGCCTGGACGTCACCGCGGGCTCCACCGCCAACGGCGCCCTGGTCGAGCTGTGGACCTGCAACAGCCAGAGCAACCAGCAGTGGACGCTCGGGTGACTCGCGTCAGCGTGCTGTCCCTGCCCGTAGCCTGCCGCTGAACCGTGCGTCAGGACCGCCGCCTCACCCCGGGCACTTCCGGGGCGGGGCGGCGTGCGTCGGGCCTTCGTGGGTCGCGATCCGCGTGCACCCGCCGGAGCGGGCCGGCGGACGGCTCAGCCGAAAACGCGGCGCTGGATCTCGCGCCGGTAGTCCTCAAGGGTCTGGTCCAGGTGGAGCGCGGCCGCCAGCGCCGCCGCCTCCGCATCGCCGTCCTTGATCGCCTGGTGGATCGCCGCGTGCTCCGCCACGGCCTCCTCGGCATGCCCGCCGACCGTCCCGTGCAACCCGATGGTGCTGGACTGCCGCTGGAGACGCCGGGCCTCGCGGACCGCGTCCACCAGGAACGGATTCTGCGAAGCCTTGGCGACGCTGAGGTGGAAGTCGTCGTCACCCCGGTCGAACAGGTCACGCCGGCCCGTCAGATGGCCCTCCCGACACGTCTGAGCGGCCTGCTCGATCGCGCGCAGGTCCGCCGGCGTCGCACGCGTCGCCGCCAACCGGCTGGCCGCGGCCTCCTGCACCCGCCGGAACTCGAACAGCCGGTAGACGTGATCGAGGTCGGTCGGCAGGAAGAAACTCCCCCACAACGACGAACCCAGCATGCCCTCATCGTTCGCCACGAACAGACCGCGACCCTTCTGCGCGCGGATCCGCCCGATAGCAGACAGGATCTTGACAGCCTCACGCACCACCGTCCGACTGGTACCCAACCGCGACGCCAACTGGTTCTCCGTAGGCATCCGATCACCCGGCTGCAACTGCAACTCGGCAATCAGCCGCAGGATCTCCTCGGCCACACGCTCATAACCAGGTCGATAAGCCGTCGAGTCCGGCTCGTCCGACGGCGCTGGTGCGGAGTTGCCGGTCGCCGCGCCTACGGGGCTGCCGTCCAACGGCCCGCCTCCCTCATCTCCTGTGGCCGGCCGAGCGTCCGCACGGCCGGTCGGATGCCACGCCGAAGCTTACATCGGCCATCCCGAAGATGAATATGTGTACGACTTATCCTGTCCTCTCACCTCTCTCGTATCCGTTGATCCGGTTGATACCGCGCGCTATGTCCTCGTAGCGGGAAATCCTCGCGGAAATAAACATGCCCATTCTGTTGGCTGGAGCCTCACGCCGGCGGAACGAGCGTCGCGCGCCTATGGTCTCCATCTGACGTTGGGGTTGATGTGGCCTGTCCAGTCGAAGACGGCCATGTTGTCCCAGCCGTCACCGCTGTGGTTGATGTCCGCCGGGTCCCAGCCGTTGCCCGGGACCGCGTACCAGGTCGGCTCCCAGTAGAAGACGCCGATCGCACCGGCGCTGCGGGCCGTGCTCTGCACCGCGTCGAACTCGGCAGCCTGGCCCTGCCAGGTGAGCGGGTATCCCGCGCATCCGGAGGTGACCGAGTTGCCGGTTCCGTCGGCGTCCGCCGCGGTGAACGGGTACGCGGTCTCGGCGATGACGACGTCCTTGCCGTAGCGGGACCTCATGTCGGAGACGACGCCGCCCATGGTGGACAGCGAGCCGTGCCACATGCAGTAGTACGACAGACCGGTGATGTCCCAGTTGACGCCCTTCGCCTTGATCCCGTCGTAGAACCAGCGTGCGTGCGCGTCGCTGTCCGCGTCCGCGGTGTGGATGACGACCTGGGTGGTGCCGCTGCACGCCTTGGTCGCGTTGTAGCCGGACTTCAGCAGCAGGCTGAGGTTGGTGAAGTCGTTGTTCACCACCTTGCCGTCGTTCCACAGCATCCCCGTGTTGATCTCGTTGCCGATCTGCACGCTGTCCGGCGTGGTGCCCTGGGCCTTGAGGCTGTTGCAGACGTCGTAGGTGTAGTTGTAGACGTCCGTCTGCAGCTGGCCGATGCCGTGGCTCGCCCATGCCGCCGGCTTGTTCTGCTGCCCCGGGTCCGCCCAGCTGTCGGAGTAGTGGAAGTCGACCAGCAGTTTCAGCCCCTTGGCCTTGACCGTCTTCGCGTACTGCAGCACCTTCGCCTTGTTGTTGTAGCCGCCGGCCGGGTTGTTCCAGACGCGCAGCCGGACGTAGTTGACGCCGGCGTCCTTGAGGATGTCCAGCGGATCGCGGGCGTTGCCGCTCGCGTCGTAGTATTTCGCGCCGAGATCCAGTGCCCGCTGGGCGGTCGACACGTCCGCGCCGCGCATGCCGAGCGAGGTCGCCGCCGACGCGGACGACGAGGTGCCCGGTATGGCCACCGGCAGGACGAGGGCCGCCAGGAGCAGAGCAGACTTCACGCTCCTGCCCGGTTTGCCCGTCACCATTGTCGATCTCCTCTCCGTGACCCGCCGAGGGCTCTCACGTGACGGTGTCGCAGAGGCCGCCGTTCATGCTCAGCGCCACCGGATCGGCCACCTGGCCGCTCGAAGTGCCGTTGAAGCCGAAGTAGACGGAGGCGCCGGGTGCGAGGGAGCCGTTCCAGCTGACCGGCTTGGCGCTGACCTGGTGCCCGTTCTGGGTGATCTCGGCCTGCCAGCGGTCGGTGATCTGCTGGTTGTCGGCGAAGGACCACTTCAGTTCCCAGGGGGAGACGGCCGTCGTGCCGGTGTTCTTCAGGTACACCAGGGTGGTGAAGCCGGCGCTCCACCGGTAGGAGGTGTAGGTGACCTGGCAGGCCGCCTTGCCGCCTCCGTGGCCGCCGCTGCCGCCGAGGTCGTCCGCGTAGGAGGCGACCCAGGCCAGTGGCGCGTTCCAGTTGATGGCGCTCTCGTTGGTGGAGTAGGACTCGATGTCGTCGATGTAGCACATCGCCGGCGCGCAGCCGGTCAGCTTGCTCTGCGCGGTCGGGTCCTCCAACTGGCTGTCCGGGCCTCCGGCCAGGGTGCCCGCGGGCGGGTTGGGCAGGTCGGCGTCGAGCTGGTGCGCCCAGATGCGGCTGTGCTGGTTGTGGGAGTTCCGCTCGCCGAAGCCGGTGACGTAGGACTCGTTCAGCGGGTTGCGGCCCAGAATGTAGTCCAGGGCGTGCAGCACCGCGTCCTGGTACTTGGCGCTGCCGGTCAGGTCGCCCGCCACGCCCAGCACCACGGCGTTGTTGAGGACCTGGCTGTTGGACCCCCACACGTAGTGCTGGCCGGAGGGCGCGTAGGGCAGGCCGTAGAGCGCGGTCTGCGAGTCCTCGGCGTAGCCGTCGGCGGCGTCGGTCACCATGGAGCGCACGGTGGCGAGCTGGCTTGCGGTCAGCTTGTTGGGCACGGTCGCGAGGTCCAGGGCGCCGAGTGCGGCGGTGGAGCCCCAGGAGAACCCGTCGGGCGGGAAGACGGCGGCGGTGTCGCCGTGCAGCGGGGAGCTGAGCACCGCCTGGCGGTAGGAGTCGTCGCCGGTGGTGATGAAGAGCTCTGACGCAGCCCAGTAGAACTCGTCGGTGACGTCGCTGTCGCTGTAGGCCCCGCCGCCGGTGGCGTCGTTGGGGTCGGCGTAGACGGCCGGGTGGGCCTTGGCGGCGGTCCACGCCTTCTGCGAGGCGGCCAGGCACCGATCGGCGAACGCCGCGTCGTAGGGCCGGAACAGCCGGGCGCACTGGGCGCCCGCCGCGGCCAGGTTGAGCGTGGCGGCGGTTGACGGCGGGTGCAGCAGGCGCGGCTGGGAGTCCTTGTCCGGTGCCTGCGGGAGGCCGGTCCACGCCTGGTCGTGCAGCTTGTGGTGGGCCATGCCGGCCAGCGGCTGCCCGTCGGGGACCTGCATCTCCATCAGGAAGCCGAGTTCCCAGCGGGCCTCGTCGAGGATGTCCGGCACGCCGTTGCCCGTCTCGGGCACCTTCAGCCTGCCGTCGCCCAGCGCCGCGCCGTTCGCCCCCTCGGCGGTCAGCGTGCGCTCGTAGGAGTTCATCAGCTCGGAGACCGCGATGCCGCCGTTGACGACGTACTTGCCCTGGTCGCCCGCGTCGTACCAGCCGCCTGCCGCGTCCAGGGTGTAGTCGCACACGCCCGGCTGGCAGGGCACATCGTTGTCACCGGTGTTGGGGGCGACGTTGAGGTGCCCGGCGGGTCGGGCGTACGCGGCGCCGGCTATGGAGCCGTCGATGGCGATGCCGCTGCGCTGGTTGTAGTAGTAGGCGAGGGAGTCGGTCCGCAGCGCGGAGTAGACGTCGTCGGCGATGGAGAACGGCTCGCTGGTCTGGTCGCCGATGGTGACGGTGTAGCCGTCGCCGGGGGTGGTGTAGCTGCCGAAGTCGAACGTCTGGACGTTCTGGTCCGAGGTCGGGTCGGTGCCGCCGGGCTCGGTGGTGCCGGTCGCGACAGCGGTTCCCGCGGCATTCCTGAGCGTCCATGCCCGCGGCTCGGTGGCGTCGGTGACGAACGTGCCGTCCTTCGGACCGCTGGGCAGGTAGCCGACCTGGTCCACCCGGACCGGGGAACCGGTGTCAGGCGTGTAGACGGGCGGCTCGGCGCCGCCGCGCAGCGAGATGTCGTCGAGGCACAGCGTGAACGCATGGGAGCTGCCGCCGACCTGGAAGGCGAGTTGGGCGGCGTCGTTGTCCGCCCTGGCGGTGAAGGTGTGGGTGATCGGCGCCGCGGTGTCGTCGATCTGGTCGTGCTCGGACAGCTCGGTGGTGTAGGGGTCGACAGCCATCTGCACGTTGGTGGTGATGGTGACCGGCACCGAGGCGGTCGCGGTGTAGCTGAGGGTGTAGCTCTCGCCTGCGATGAGGGGAAGGTCGCTCTGCCCGATGATGGCGTCCCACGGATTGGCCGTGCCCCCCGGGATGTCCGCGCAGAGCCTGCCGTCCACCACGGAGGCCGGGTTGTTCGCCGTCCACCACCAGGGAGCCGTGCCTCCGCCTGAGAAGTCGCCGTTGACGATCTGCTCCGGCGGGTCGTCGGCGGCGCTGGCCGCTCCGACCGGGGCGACCAGCGCGGCGCCGAGCAGGCCGGCCACGGCGAGCGTGCCCAGTGCGCGGCTGCGGAGCCGCCGGACCTGTCGGGGACGTCTCGGAGGGTGGGAGCGTGGTGAGTGGGGGATCACGGTTCGTTCCTTCCGGCGGACACGAGAGAGTGGGAGCGCTCCCACGCATGGTGATGCGCGCCGGGGGCACCGTCAAGGTGCCGAACCGGCCGCGCTCGGGGTGCCGACTCGCCTACTGGCGGGTCCACTGCTGGTTGCTGCCGCCGTTGCAGGTCCACAGTTCGACCAGCGTGCCGTTGGCGGTGGCGGCCCCGGTGACGTCCAGGCACAGGTTGGAGCCGACGTTGGTGACCGTGCCGTTGCTGTTGAGGTTCCACTGCTGGTTCGCGCCGCCGTTGCAGTCGTAGATGGTGACGGCCGTGCCGGCGGTGGTCCCGTTGTTGTCGGCCTCCAGGCACTTGCCGCCGTTGGAGACCACCAGCTCCTTCGTGGAGTTCAGGGTCCAGGACTGGTTCGCGCCCCCGTTGCAGTCCCATATCTCGGTCCTGGTCGCGTTGGCGGTGCTGCTGTTCGGCACGTCCAGGCACCGGCCGGAGCCCGTCCCGCGCAGCGCGTTCGTACCACCGCCGGTGGCGCCGCCCACCACACCCGTCTCCGTGTCGACGGTCCACGAGCTGTTGCAGGCGATGGAGGCGTTGGTGCCGCTGATGTTCAGCGGCTCCCAGACGTAGCGGGAGTCGCTGAGATTGCCGGAATTCCAGCGGTCGCCGAGGAAGAGGTAGCTGGTCGTGGTGGAGCCGGCGATCGGGACGATCGCTGTGGTCTGGGAGTTGCAGGTGTTGGTTCCGGAGGGCGCGAAGCTCTTGAAGGACGACCAGGTGCCGCTGATCGAGCCGGCGGTGGCGTACTGGTTGTCGTTGGTCGACCAGCCGGTCAGGTGCGAGCCGAAGAGGTAGTAGGTGCCGCCGATCTTCGCCATGGCCGGTGCCTCGTACTGGTTCAGGGTCTTGACCAGGGAGGACACGCTGAGAAAGTCGGCCGAGAGCTTGTATATCTGCAGCTTGGCGCTGGTGCGGTCCTCGCTCATGAAGTAGCCGGTGCCGTCGTCGAGGAACAGGTTGTCGTCCAGGCTGTCGTGGCCCAGCGGCTTGGAGCTGCCGCGGTAGGTGTAGGCGCCGCAGACACTGCTGCTGGTGGCGACGCCGGCCTTCCGCTCGGAGTAGCTGCTGTTGTCGATGTGCATGTACATCACATAGGTCGACGTCGAGGCGTTGTAGATCACGTGCGGCCGCTCCACGACCCGGTTGGGCCCGAGGTCGCCGCTGGACTGCCGGGTCAGGACGTTGCGGACGAACGTCCAGGTCTTGAAGTCGGTCGAGGAGTAGCACGTGATGTTCTGGAAGGGCGACCCGTCGGTCTTGTCCTCGCCCAGCCAGTAGTAGGTGCTGCCCACCTTGACGATGCCCTCGCCGTGCGCCTGGATCACTTTCCCCGACGTGTCGTACGCCACCGTGCCCGGGTAGTTGGTCACGCTCGCGGCCGAGGCGGTCTGGGTCACCGCGACGAGGAGGCTGAGGGCGAACGCGAGAACGACCATGACCCCCCTCGCCCCGGCTCCCCCGCGGCTGCTGCCGACCCCGACTCCGGTGGTGCTCCTGCTCCAGGGCGATCGCGTTGTCATTGACGCGTTCCTTTCCGGTAGCTGTCAGCTGTCCGATCCGTCGCGCAGCATCCGCGCTTCACCTCGGGGGCCGCTGCGGTTCGAATTCACCGCGAAGCAGACATTCGGAATTGCTCACCACCGCACACCGTATGCATTTCCGCATTCCTCGGTTCGGCCTCCGTGGGGCGATGGTTACGATAGGGGCGCGTGGTGGGTGCACGTCAAGACTCGGGAGCGGGTGATGTTTGCGCAAACATCACCCGTCCGACCGGCCCTGGCGCGATGACCAGGGAGCGGGGGTCGCCGGCCCGTACGCAGGCCTGGCGCCGCGCTCGGGCGGCAGGACACACGACAGCATGAAATCTGATGCCGCGAGCACAGAAATACCGGTACGCCGCCCGAAGCCTTTTACGCTCTCGGCGGCACGGAAATCAACGGGCCCACACAATCCGTTGCCGTGTGCTAAGGTCTTCACCAGTTGCAGTTGTGGTTCCCGAAGACTTCAAGTGCCCTCGCTGTCGTGTACGGCGGGAGCACTTTTGTATTTCCGGCGTTCTTCCGGACGGGGTAATCATCGCGGCGACGCGGAGTCCGTACTGTGCGGATTCCGGGCACTGCCCCTGAAGGAGATTTTTCATATGGCATCTGGCACCGTGAAGTGGTTCAACGCGGAAAAGGGCTTCGGCTTCATCGAGCAGGACGGTGGCGGCGCTGACGTCTTCGCCCACTACTCGAACATCGCCGCCTCCGGCTTCCGCGAGCTGCAGGAGGGCCAGAAGGTGAACTTCGACGTCACCCAGGGCCAGAAGGGCCCGCAGGCGGAGAACATCGTTCCCGCCTGACGCTGACGCGTACAGCAGGCCGGGGCCCGCACCTTGGGGTGCGGGCCCCGGCCTGCTGCTTTTGCCAGGCAGTCTCCCTGGCCGCGCCCGGAGGCGCCGTCGCAGCCGCCCGGCGTGTCGGGCATTTTCCCCGGGCACCTCGGGCGTCGGCCCGTTTCTTACCCGCATTTACACCGGTTCGTTGTTGTGCTCCCATTCGCGGCCTGGCGCCGCCCGGGATTCCTCGACGTACCGCATCGAGGGAAGGTTCTCCATGAATCGCACGTCTCGCACGACCGACCGGTCCTCCCGCGGCCGCTCCGCCGGCTCCGACCGCGGCGGCTACCGTGGCCAGACGCCGGGCCGCCGCGGCGGCCCGTCCCGCTCCGGCAGCCACGGAAGCCGCCGACCGGCCGCGCAGCAGGGGGAGTTCGCCCTGCCCGTCACCCTGACGCCCGCCCTGCCCCCGGTGGAGACCTTCGCCGAGCTGGACCTGCCGTCCACGCTGCTGAAGACGCTGGCCACCCAGGGGATGGCCGTGCCGTTCCCGATCCAGGCCGCCACGCTCCCCAACTCCCTGGCAGGGCGCGACGTGCTGGGCCGCGGCCGCACCGGCTCCGGCAAGACGCTGGCGTTCGGGCTGGCGCTGCTCGCCCGCACGGCCGGACAGCGCGCCGAGCCGGGACAACCGCTGGCCCTGGTCCTGGTCCCGACGCGGGAGCTGGCCCAGCAGGTCACCGACGCCCTCACCCCGTACGCCCGCGACCTGCGGCTGCGGCTGACCACGGTTGTCGGCGGCATGTCCATCGGCCGCCAGATCAGTGCCCTGCGGGCGGGCGCCGAGGTCGTCGTGGCGACCCCCGGACGGCTCAAGGACCTCATCGACCGCGGTGCGTGCCGGCTGGACCGGGTCGCCGTCACCGTGCTCGACGAGGCCGACCAGATGGCCGACATGGGATTCATGCCCCAGGTCACGGCGCTGCTGGACCAGGTGCGCCCGGGAGGTCAGCGGATGCTGTTCTCCGCCACGCTGGACCGCAACAT
Source organism: Streptomyces sp. NBC_00433 (assembly GCA_036015235.1). Classification (NCBI taxonomy): domain Bacteria; kingdom Bacillati; phylum Actinomycetota; class Actinomycetes; order Kitasatosporales; family Streptomycetaceae; genus Streptomyces; species Streptomyces sp. NBC_00433. The sequence continues at coordinate 1,287,472 of CP107926.1, forward strand.
CGACCTGCTGGTGCGCCGGTACCTGACGGACCCGGTCGTCCACTCCGTCGACCCCTCCGCGGGCGCGGTCACCACGATGGAGCACCACGTTCTGCACGTGCAGAACGCGGACAAGCAGGCCACGACAACCGAGATCGCGGCCCGCGACGGCCGGGTGCTGATGTTCCTCGACACCAAGCACGCCGTGGACAAACTCACCGCGCACCTGCTCCACAGCGGCGTACGGGCGGCGGCGCTGCACGGCGGCAAGTCGCAGCCGCAGCGCACCCGCACGCTCGAGCAGTTCAAGACCGGTCACGTGACCGTGCTGGTGGCCACCAACGTGGCAGCCCGCGGTATCCACGTCGACGACCTCGACCTGGTCGTCAACGTCGATCCGCCCAGCGACCACAAGGACTATCTGCACCGCGGCGGACGCACCGCGCGGGCCGGCGAGTCCGGCCGCGTGGTCACCCTGGTCCTTCCCAACCAGCGCCGGGAGATGACCCGGCTGATGGCCACCGCCGGCATCACCCCGCAGAGCGCGCAGACCCACTCCGGCCACGCCGAACTGGCGCGCATCACCGGTGCCCGCACCCCCTCCGGTGTGCCGGTCACCATCACCGCACCGGTCGTGGAACGCAGCAGGCGCAGCACGTCCGCCTCCTCGCGGGGCCGGCGCAGCCGCCCGTCGCAGGCCCGGCGCTCCACCCGGTCCGCCCTGGCGCCGGCGGGCACCCCCCAGCGCGGCTCCGCCCTCAGCCCGGCAGCGTGAACCCCGCCGGTACCGCCCTTCCCGGCGTGCGGAGATGACACCTCCGTCCGGTGGCCGCTGTCGTGCGAAGGGCGCTTACCGGCTTCAGCTGTAAGTCAGCGAGGTGAGGGAGCAGTAGCGGACGTACGGGCCCGGGTAGACGTACATGTCCTGGCAGTTGCCGTTCGCGCTGATGGTCGAGGTGCCCGCGGTGATGCTGTAGCGGTAGCCCTCCCAGTAGGGGGTCTTGGGATCGTTCTCGCAGAAGCCGGTGTTGATCGCGAGAGACGTGGCGGAGGCGGGGATGTAGACGGTGAAGTACTTGACGCCGCCGGACGCGTAGCTCGATCCGTCGGGGTAGTACCAGCCGGAGCCGTTGTCCACGCTCATGCCGTACGGCAGGCCCGCGGAGCAGCTGAGGGCCACCTGGAGCGTGCGCATGGTGTCGGCCGAGGCCGCCTGCGGTGCGGCGACCGCGATGAACAGCACGGAGGCGGCCGCCGACAAGACGGCGACGAGTCTCCTGCGCAGACGTCCTGAGATCATGGGTGCACCACTGTCCTTCCAGGTGTCCTCTCGCGCGTCGGGGACCCGCGTCCCGGACGGCGGCGGCGGCACACTGCGGCCGTGCGGCCCATGGTGGCTGGCGGCCGCCGCGGGCACCTCGGATTCCGTGCACCGCCGGACACCGCCGGACGCCACCGGAAACCGGCGTACGCCCTTCGCCGGTGCCCACCCGCTGTTAAGCTGCGATCACGCCATCAGTGTCCGATCCCGTACTCACCGGAGAACGATGCGACGATGGAACGCGGCGTACAGCAGACAGTGCCGGAACCCCCCGATTCGCCGGCCGCGGCCGCGGCGGCGGTGCGGACGCTGGAGGAACTGGCCGCGCTGCTGCGCGATCTGCGGCGCCGGCACGCGCGCAGCCGCCGGGACAGCACCCTGACCTACCGCGAGCTGGCCACGATGACCGGGTGGTCCCGGACGGCGATCGCCGAATACTTCACCGCCCGCACCCTGCCACCGACCGAGCGCTTCGACGCACTGCTCGACGTGCTGGGCGCCACACCGGCCGAGCACCGCGCGCTGGCCACCGCCCGCGACCGGATCGAGGAGGCCAACCGCCGCTCCAGGGGGGCCGGGAGCGCGCATCGCACACCTGCCGCTCCCCCGGCCGGCCGGCCGTCCGCACGGCCGCGGGAGGAGCCGACGCCGCGCCAACTACCCGCCGGATCGGGCATGTTCACCGGTCGCACCCGCGAACTTGCCTGCCTGGACGCCGCTCTTGCCGAGCAGTCGAAGGCCGACGGCACACCGGTGATCTGCACGATCGGCGGGATGGGCGGCATCGGCAAGACCTGGCTGGCCCTGCACTGGGCCCACGGACGCCTGGACCGGTTTCCTGACGGCCAGTTGTACGTCGACCTGCGCGGGTTCGACCCCACCGGCCGGCCCCTGGACCCGGCGGCCGCGCTGCGCGGCTTCCTGGCCGCCCTGGGCGTGGCGCCGACCGCGATCCCGCCGGAACAGGAGGCCCAGGCCGCGCTGTACCGCAGCATCACGGCCAACAGGCGAATGCTGCTCGTGCTGGACAACGCGCGCGACACCGCCCAGGTCGTCCCCCTGCTGCCGGGCGGTGCGGCATGCTCGGTGCTGGTCACCAGCCGCAGGCAGCTGACGGGACTGATCACCGCGCACGGCGCTCGTCCCCTGCCCCTCGACGTGCTGCCCGAGGACGAGGCACGCCAGTTGCTCGCCCGCCACCTCGGCCCCGGCCGGCTGCACCTGGAACCGGAGGCGGCAGCCACCGTGCTGACCTGCTGCGCCGGGCTGCCGCTGGCGCTGGGCATCGCCGCCGCCTGCGCCGTCACCCACCCCGGCCCGTCGCTGACGGCGCTGGCCACCGAGCTGGGCGACACCGCCCATCGGCTCGACGCCCTGGACGGCGGAGAGCCGCAGGCCGACCTGCGCGCCGTACTGTCCTGGTCCCGCCACGCGCTGTCCCCGGATGCCGCCGATGTGCTGGGCCTCCTGGCGATCGCTCCCGGGCCCGACATCACGGCGGCCGCGGCCGCGAGCCTGCTCGCCCTGCCGCCCGCGGCGACCCGCGCCCTGCTGCGCGAGCTGGACCGCGCCCACCTGATACAGCTGCACGCCCCCGGCCGCTACCGCATGCACGACCTGCTCAGGCTGCACGCCGCCGAAAACGCCCGCGACCACCACACTCCGGCGGACCGACAGGCGGCACTGCGCCGGGTGGTGGACTTCTACGCGGTCACCGCTCGGGCGGGCGCCCGATTACTCGCGCCGCACCAACCCGCACCGCGGTCGGGCGAATCCGCGCCGGACCGCGTACCGCACCCGCTGCGGGACGCGGCGTCGGCGATGAGCTGGTTCGATGCCGAGCACACCAACCTGCTGGCCGCCCAGCAGGTGGCCCGCGGCCACGGCTGGGACGCCCAGGTCTGCGACCTGGCCTGGGCGCTGGACCCCTACAACCGCCGACGCGGACACCTGGAGGCGCAGGCCGACTCCTGGCAGCGGGCCGTTGCCGGCGCCCAGCACCTCGACGACCCCGCACTCCGCGCCCAGGCCCACCAGATGCTCGGTGACGCCCACGCCCAGCTCGGCAGGACCGCCGACGCCCTGCGGCACCTGGCTCAGGCCCTCGACCTGGCCGAGCTCTCCGGCGACGTCGCGGCTCAGGGCGAGATCCACCACAGCCTCGGCGGCGCCTGGGAGCGGCACAGCGACGACCGCCGCGCGCTGCAGCACGCCCAGCGCGCGCTGACGATCTTCCGTGCGCAGGGCGACACCTACCGGCAGGCCCGCGCGCTCAACGGTGTGGGCTGGCTGCAGACCCGGCTCGGCGACTACACCGAAGCACGGGCCAACTGCCGGGCCGCCCTCACCCTGCTGCGCCAGCACCCCTCCGACCACCGCCAGCTCGGCGAGTCCAGCACCCTCGACAGCCTCGGCCACATCGCCCGCTGCCTCGACGAACACGACCGCGCCCTCGACTACTACCGCCAGGCCCTGGCCATCTGCCGCACGCAGGGCCACAGCCACCTCGAAGCCGACGTCCTGCGCCACATCGCCGAGATCCTCCTCGCACAACGCCGCCCCGGCCGGGCCCGCGACACCTGGCAGCAGGCCCGCGAGCTCCTCACCGCCCAGCACCGGCTCAACGACGCCGAGCACGTCCAGCGGCAACTGGACAGCCTCGGTCAACCGCCGGTCGCCTAGGGTCTGTCGTCTGGATCTCCGCGGCGTCGCGATTTCCTCAAGCTCAGTCCTGACGGGCAGTCAGGCGAACGAAGGTTCGCCCGACCCCTTCCGGGCGCAGCCGTCCGGTGGCGCGTCACGGCACGGTCGGCGCCGGACCCGGACCCCCGCCCGGCTACCGGTCGGCCGCCGGGCCGGGCAGCGTGTCGACGAGCCGCAGCAGCTCCCGCAGGGCCGGGCTTGCGGCACGCGGCTGGTGGGCCAGGGCGAGATCCACGGTGGGCATGGGTGCGGTCACATGCTTGAACCGCACCCCGGGGATCCGCAGCGCACGCGCCCGCCCCTCCGGCACGGGGGCGATTCCGGCGCCGGCTGCCACGCTGAGGAGGAGCTGCTCGTCGTCGGGTTCCTCCCGCACGATGCGCGCGCCGTCGGGCCACAGCTGGCGGGTGATCCGGTCATGCATTCCGGGGGCGTTCTCGCGAGGCCAAAGGATCACGGGCTCGGCGGCGATGCGCTCGCGGGTGACCCTGCGTTCCCTGGCGAGGGGATGGCCGGCGGGTACGGCCAGGAGGAGTTCCTCGCGGGCGATGTGCCGGCACTCCACCTCCGCGGTGTCCAGCGGAGGGCGTACGAAGGCCGCGTCCAGCCTCCCGGCCAGCAGTTCGGCGACGTTGCGCGCCGACCACCCGGTCCGCACGACGAGATCCACCTCCGGGTGATGCGCGCGGAAGGCGGCGATGAGGGCGTCGACGGGGCCGCCGCGCGCCGACCGGGTGAGAGCCAGGCGCAGTTGCCCCTGCCGTCCGCCGGCCGCCGCCCGGATGCGTTCCTGCGACGCGGCGGCGTGGGCCAGCAGCGCGTCGGCCTCGCGGGCCACCACCTCGCCGACGGCGGTCAGCCGGCAGCCGCGGTGGTGCCGTTCGATCAGCGGGGCGCCGACCTCGCGTTCCAGTGCCCTGATCTGCTGGCTCAGGGCGGGCTGGGCGATGTGCAGCCGTTCCGCGGCCCGCGTGAAGTTCAACTCCTCGGCCAGCGCCAGGAAGTACCGCAGCCGCCGCAAGTCCATCTTGCGACTATAAGCGCGTCTTATGGAGTTGGGCAGAACTGGTCTTGGACAGCGCGTCAACTCCCCGCCGACAGTGGGACGCACACAGCCCGGCGGTCAAGGAGGAGGCATGGGCGACATGTTCGACGCGGTCGTCATCGGCGCCGGAGTCATCGGCCTCACCAGCGCGCTGCGCCTCCAGGAGGCGGGCGCCCGGGTCGCCGTGGTCACGGCGGAGCCGTCGGCCGAGACGACGTCCTCGGTGGCGGCGGCCGTCTGGTACCCGACCCGCACGGCGTTCGAGGACCGCGTCCTTGGCTGGGCCACCCGGACCTACGACGAGTTCGCCCGCGAGGCGGCGGACGGTGTGCCCGGCGTGGTGATGCGCCCGACCCGCATGCTGCTGCGCGGCGCGGCATCCGGCCCTCCCTGGTGGGCCGCGGCCGTCCCCGACTTCCGTGCCCTGGGGAGGGAGGACGTACGCGCCCCCTTCGCCGCGGGCTGGGCTTTCACCGTTCCGTCCGTGGAGATGTCCCGCTACCTCCCGTGGCTCCAGGGGCGTTTCACCGGAGCGGGCGGCACCCTGATCCGACGCCGTATGGACGCCCTTGAGCAGGCTGGCGTGTGGGCTTCCACGGTGGTGAACGCCTCCGGCCTGGGCGCTCGCACCCTGTGCGGCGACACCGACGTGCGGCCTGTGCGGGGGCAGTTGGTCCTCGTGGCGAACCGGGGCCTGGACACGTCCGTGCGCGACGAGGACAACACCGACGGCTACACCTACGTCCATCCGCGCAGCACGGACATCGTCCTCGGCGGCAGCTTCGAGGTGGGCGAGTGGGACACCGCCGCGTCCCCGGCCGTCGCGGCCGCCATCCTGCGCCGCTGCACCGAGCTGCTGCCCGAGCTCGCGGGCGCCCCTGTGATCGGCCACCAGGTCGGTCTCAGGCCCCACCGCAACGGCGGCGTCCGTCTGGAGACCGACCTGCGCCCTCCGGGCAGGGTGAAGCGGATGGTCCACAACTACGGCCACGGAGGCGCCGGCGTCACCCTGGCGTGGGGCTGCGCGGACGCCGTCGCGGCCCTGATCGCCGGGGCCGCCGGCCCAGAGTGAGCCGCCGCCGGCAACTCCCGCTCGTACTTCTCCCGCCGCTCTCGTTCCCGAGGATTGGGTGTGCGCTGATGGATACGGATCCCGTGCCGGATGTGGACTCCGCCGGACCCGCGGAGATCAGTACGTCCACCACCGCGGCCCCGGCCAAAGGGCTGGAAGGCCCGGTCACGCCCGGGAGACCGTTCCTGCCACCGGGCAAGTGGTACGCCCGCTCCGCGCTGACCTGCCTTTTCGTCGTCGGCCTGCTCTTCCGCGCACTGAAAGGCGACCGGTCCCTCGCCGAGCTGTGGGCCCTCGCCTTCCCGGTCTTCCTGGTCGGCTGCGCCGTCGTCCGCGGCACGTGGCGGGCCACGGCGACGTGGTGGCTGCTGCACCGCCACGGCGTGACCACCGTCGCCACCTACGCGGGCTACGAGCCCGGTGAGGACGGCAACTCGCCCGGCACCAGGATCTACCACTTCACCGCCCTCTCCGGCACCACCCACGAAATCCGCCGCAGCGGTTTCGAGTCGGGGCCCTTCGAGGCGGGGATCTCCTACGACCCCGCCAGGCCCGACCTCGCGAGAGGCCCGGCCCAGCCGTGGGCGAGAACCCTCATCCTGCTGGCCCACCTCCTCACCGGCGTGCCGGTCACGCTCCTCACGGTGGCCTACCTGCTGTGGTATTTCACCACCGCCCCGCGCGCCTAGGCCTGGCCGTGCATCGGGAGCGTGGTGGGCCCCTTCGGCCGGGGCGTGGAGGGCCGGCGGCAGGCAGCTGTCGTGCCGGGCACACCGGGGATGCGCTCCCGTACGGCCTGCGGCAGTCGTGCAACTGCGATGTTGTCGGTGAGGCCGGTCGGCAGGAGCGGCTCGGATACGGCTCATTCCTCGAAATCCGGCAGAAGCGCAGTTGCCCGCAGGTGTGGAAATGCAGGAACACGGGGCGCGGAGTACAGGAATACGAGAAAGAGCACGGGCTGGTATCAGCCGGCCGCAGGAGGCAAGAAAATACAGGCCGGGAGGGCGACCTGAGGGAAAGGGACCACTTGGCCGCGAGGGCGGTTAAGGGACAACCCGACAGGAGCGCTTGTGCGGAGCTGTCGTTCTGGGCTGCCAACACCCTTCTTGGTTACGATAGTTGACGAATCGTCGGTCATGCTAGCCGCGGCCGTCGCAATCCGTCAATACGGGGAATTTGGGGCCTGTGTGATGGATCGGCACGGCAGAGATGGATGAGGTATTTGCGGTCCTCCCGGACGGGGGCTTGACAGCGCAGAATTCAGCGATGAAAGTTCGGAGTGGGAATACGGCACACCCTCGCCGACAGTTCCGCCTCCCATTGATCCAGACCATCGGCCGACGCAGGCCGGTCGATAAATACCGTCGGGGACGAGACCTTCACCGGTTCACCGGTTCCGGCGCCTGCCGCTGTTCCCGCCGGCTACGCCGTTCCCGGTAAACCGGGAGCGGGCAAAGCTGGAAACGCGGACGGGGTTCGGGGTTCGGTCGCCCGACGCAGGCCGACTCGACGCGTCCTGGGCAGGAGCGGGAGCGGCCGCCCCCGATTCCCCCTGGGCGGTCGGCCTGCTCGCGGCCACCTTGGCCGTCGCACGGGCCGAGCCCGTCGGCGGCGGCGAAAGGAGCGGACGGCGGTTGAGGCGGGACGACATGACGACAGGTCGACACGAAGGAGGAACGCCGTGACCGGCAAGGACATCCGGGCCCGGCTCGCCGCTGACCCCGAGTTGGGGGCGGGCAACGTGCTGTCCGCGCTGCTGGCTCTCGGGGCCGACCCGGCGGGCCCCGGCGCGGCCTTCGACACCCCCGTTGACGGCCGCCCCGCCGGCCGTCCGCTGACGCTCGGCGAGCTGCGCGAGCGGGTCGCCGCTCGGGCGGCCTGGTGGCACGCGCACGGCGTCGGCCCGCGCGACCCGGTGGCGGTGTACGTGTCGGGGGCCGCGGACTGCCTGCTGACCTTCCTGGCCCTGACCTGGCTCGGGGCGATTCCCGCGCTGATGGACCGGTCCCTGACGGGCGACGCCGCCGCCGAGTACGTACGGCGGCTGCGCCCGGTGGCACTGGTGACCGACCCCGGGCACCGCGCCCTGCTGGCCGACTACGACCTGGGGGGCGTCGCCCTGCACGCGGAAGCGGCGGACACCGGCACCGCGGACCCGGCGGACGCGCCCGCGCACTACCGCCACCACGCCGACGACCCGGTGGCCGTCACCCACTCCGCGGACACCACCCGGGTGCCCGCGGCCGTGGTGCACTCCCACGCCGGCCTCTTCGCGGCCATGCGGCTTTTCCAGCTGACGGCCCCGCCCGCCCAGGGCGCCGAGCGGATGCTCGGCGCGCTGCCCGCCGCCCACGCGGCCGGCGTCCAGGCGCTGAACATGGCGCTGTGCCTGCGCAGCGACCCGCTGTTCCTGTCCGCGCCGAACGACGGCCCCGCGGTGGTGGCCGCGATCGAGCACTGGAAGCCCGGTGGGGTCCTCGGCTCCGGCGCCACCTGGGCGCAGCTGGCCGGGATGGACCTGACGGCGCACGACCTCGGCTCCGTGTCGCTGTGGTGGAACACCGGGGACTGCGTGCCCGAGCCGTACATCCGCAAGCTGGTCGCGGTCGGCTCGCACGAGACCGTCACCCGCGAGGGCGTCCGCCGTACCGCCGGCTCCAGCTTCCTGGACGGCATGGGCTCCACGGAGGCGGGCCACCCCGTCTTCCACATCACCCACACCCGCACGACCGAGAAATACGGGCGATGCGTCGGCGTCCCGCACGGCTTCGCCGAGGTGGCACTGCTCGACCTGGCGACGGGCCGGGAGGTCCCGGTCGGCGAGGTCGGCCACCTGGGCGTGCGGGGACCGGCCCTGGCGCCAGGCCACTGGAACGACTCGGCGGCGACGTACCGCAGCCGGCGGGACGGCTACCACCTCACCGGCGACCTGATGTACCGGGACGAGGCGGGTTTCTATTACCACGTCGACCGGGCGGCGGACGCGGTGCCGCTGGGCGGCGGGGAGTGGCTGTACGCGGCGATGTCGGAGGAGCGCGTCCTCGTCGCGTGTCCCGAGGTGCACGACTGCACGGTGGTCTCCGACCGGGTCCACGGCGAGGTCGTCACCGACGTCCTGCTCGCCCTGCACGCGGGCGCCGACCGGCGGACCGACCGTACGGGCGCGGTCCGCGCCGCCCTGACGTCCGCCGCAGCGGCGACGCTGCGCAGGGTCGTCGTGGTCGACGACGCGGACCTGGCCGCCGGCCTGGTGCACAAGTCCCTGACGCGCGAGCGGCATCGCGCGCGGACGGCGGGTGCTGACGCGAGGGCCGCGGAGGGGCCGCCGGTGCCGCCGCTCGCCGAACAGGTGGCCGTCGGCTTCACCGGGGACGGCGAGGGCGAGGGCGAGATGTCCTGGGGCATGTGGGAGATATGGGGTGCGATGTGCCGGCAGGAGTCCGGACTGCCGATCGGGGGGCGGGCACCGCTGGAGGCCGGCAGGACGCTCGCCGACATCGCGGAGGAGCTGCGCTACCTGATGGGCCGCTTCCCTGCCATGCGCACCCGGCTGCGCTTCGACGCCACGGGACGGCCCCGGCAGCGCCTCTTCGCCGCCGGCGAGACCGCCCTTGAGGTCTACGACGCCGACCCGGACGCCGACCCGGACGAGGTCGCCGCGGCGGTCGAGGCGCACTACCGGCGCACCCCCTTCGACTACGCGAACGCCTGGCCGGTCCGTATGGCGGTGGTGCGGCAGCACGGCAGGCCGGTGCAGCAGGTGACCATCCTGCACCACCTGGTGATGGACGGGCGCGGCGGTGCGATCATGCTCCGCGACGTGGGGAAGCGCGAGACCGCGCCGGCCACCGGTATGCAGCAACTCGAACAGGCGCGCTGGCAGCGGTCGTCCGCCGGGCAGCGGCAGAGCGAGCGGACGCTGCGGTTCTTCGAGAACATCCTGCGGACGGTGTCCGCGGGGCAGTTACCCGGACCCACGGACCCGCGCACGCCGCGGCACTGGATGGCCGAGTTCCGCTCACGGGTGCTGGCCGAGGCCCTGCCGATGATCGCCGCGCGAACGGGCGCCGGGACGCCGGCCGTCCTGCTGGCGCTGTTCGCGCTCGGCCTGCACCGGGCCACCGGCATCAGCCCCGTGGTGGTCCGCCCGGTGATCAGCAACCGCTTCCGGCCGGGCCTCTCGGACGTGGTGTGCCCCGTCTCGCAGTCGGGCATGTGCTCCCTGGACGTCGAGGGAGCCACCGCCACCGAGGTCGTCGAGCTGACCGGGCGGGCCAGCATCTCCGCCTGGAAGTACGCCTATTACCAGCCGGAGGACCTGGACGCGCTGATCGCCCGGCTCTCCCGCGAGCGCGGCGAGGACATCGTCATCGGGACGTACTTCAACGACCGCACCGCGCACGCCCCGGCGCCGGACGCCGCCCGGCAGGTGACCGCCGACGAGCTGGCGGAGCAGCTCCGGGCCGCGCGCGACGACACCGCCTTCGCCTGGACCCGGCGGCAGGACACCTCGTCCGAGCGGTTCTTCGTCTACGCCGACGACGCGCCGGACGGCGGCCTGGTGTTCGACATCCGCATCGACACTCACTACGTCTCGCCCGCCCAGGCCGAGGCCTTCGCCCGGTGCATGGAGGACGCGGCGGTCGAGGCGGCGCTCGAGGACGCGGGCGGCCGCGGGGAACTGCTGGCCGTCGCCGCGCCGCCGGAAAGGCCGGCCCGTTGACCGTGCCGGGTGGCGGCGGCCGATCACCTGTAGGGGACCGCGCCCCAGGGGCGCCTCGCATTCAGCCGTGACCGTCAGGCGGTCACGCCCCCGGTGCTGCGACCGCACGCAATCCCCCACGGCGGAAAGCCTGCGGACCCGCCGCGGGCAGCCGGCACGATGCGCGAATCCGGCGGGCTGCCGCCCGCCGGACGCCCGCACCACCTCATCGAAACATGAGTCAGCACCATACTCGAAACTTTTCGCACAGCCTGCTCGCCGAAGGGGGCTCGCACCAGGCAGGCGGGCAGCGCGGGACCACATCAGGGTCCCAGACCTGTTTGTGTGAGATGTATTGACGTGTGCCGATGGCTCGACCTAAGGTGCCCGAAACGATCGCAAGGCGCACGAAACTTTCGATCCGGAGCGGGAGTTCAGGGCGACATCGGGGAGCGTTCGGCTCCCCATCGGGGGCTTGCGAGGCGTAAAAGGGGAGGCGAGCACGCATTCCCAGGCGACCCGAAGCGGGAGAATATGCTGAATGTTAACGCTAACCAGGCAAACCATGCGCTGAACCACGGCTTCCGGATTCCCGCCGCATTCGAAGAGTGCCCGCCCCCGCCGTAATCGGACTCCGTATCGCCACCCCGCAACACCCCGCTCATGGTGCGGTATACATTTGCGCTCACCCTCAGCAAAACGGCCGCCCTTCGCCTGCTTACCGAACGAACCTCCTCGTCGGCGATGACACGCCGCGTGCCGTCGCCGCCGCTCGTCGCGCACCGCGCGACGGACACCGCGGCGCGGCGGCTGCCGTTGGGCGACGGTTCGTTCGGGGGCTCCCCGGCCCGCCGTACCAGCCTGCGGCCGGACGACCAGATCAGCACGTGCACGAGACCTTCGGTGCCCACCAGGCCATCGCCGTTGCACAAACCCCACCAATCCCACTCATTGCGACAGTGACGACAGATCAGGGAGATTCCACGATGACGAGGAAGATTCGCAGCGCAACAGCTGTGGGGATCGGCTTGGGCATCGCGCTTGCAGCCACCGCCTGCGCCGGCGGCAGCGACGACAGCAGCACCAGCAGCGACAACGGCGGCAGCGGTTCGTCGGGCGGCAAGGTCACGGTGACCGTCTGGGAGAACGCGCAGCCCGGACCCGGCGCGGAATACTGGAAGACCGCTGCGGCGACGTACCACGCGCAGCACCCGAACGTCACGATCAAGATCCAGTACGTCCAGAACGAGGACCTCGACGGCAAGCTGCAGACCGCGCTCAACTCGAACTCCGCGCCGGACGTCTTCCTGCAGCGCGGCGGCGGCAAGATGCAGGCCATGGTCAACGCCGGCCAGCTCCAGACGCTGAACCTGACCGACACCGACAAGGCGAACGTCGGCGCGGCCGCTCTCGCGGGCGACACGATCGACGGCAAGATCTACGCGATGCCGCTCGACACGGCGCCTGAGGGCATCTACTACAGCAAGGACCTGTTCAAGCAGGCCGGCATCACCGCCACGCCGACCACGATGGACGAGCTCACGGCGGATGTCGCGAAGCTGAAGGCGATCAAGGTCGCGCCGATCGCGGTGGGTGCCAAGGACGCCTGGCCGGCCGCGCACTGGTACTACAACTTCGCCTTGCGCGAGTGCAGCCAGGACACCATGACCGAGGCCGGCAAGTCGCTCAAGTTCGACGATCCGTGCTGGACCAAGGCGGGTGACGACCTGGCCTCCTTCCTGAAGATCAGCCCCTTCCAGAACGGATTCCTGACGGCCCCCGCGCAGCAGGGCGCCGGGTCCTCGGCAGGCCTGCTGGCGAACCACAAGGCCGCCATGGAGCTCATGGGCAACTGGGACCCCGGAGTGATCGGCACCCTGACCCCGGACCAGAAGCCCCTCCCCGACCTGGCCTGGTTCCCCTTCCCGGCCGTGGCCGGCGGCAAGGGCGACCCGAGCGCCATCATGGGCGGCAGCGGCGGATACTCGCTGTCCAAGAACGCGCCGAAGGAGGCCTTCAACTTCCTCCAGTTCCTGGTGACCAAGGAACAGCAGGAGGGCTACGCCAAGGGCTTCTTCACGATCCCGGTGAACCCGGCCGCCCAGTCGGTCGTCACCGACTCCTACAACATCTCGGCGCTGCAGGCCTTCAACAAGGCCGCGTACTCCATGCAGTTCCTTGACACCGAGTACGGCCAGAACGTCGGCAACGCCCTGAACACGGCCGTCGTGAACCTGCTCGCCGGCAAGGGTTCCGCGGCCGACATCGTCAAGGACACGAACAAGGCTGCCGAGAGGGGCTGAGTAAGAAGCCCATGAGCGACACCCTGGGTACTGACGCGGCCATCGGCCGCCAGTCGCAGGGCACGTCTCGGGTCGGGGGCGCCGCCACGCCCCCGACCTCGCCGCGAGCGGCTTCACGCCGCCGCGGCCGTGCCAAGATGCGACTCGAGATCGCCCTCCTGTCCGGACCGGCGATCCTCATGTTCCTGGCTTTCGTGATCTTTCCGGTCGCGCTCGCCGCGTACTACGGCTTCTACCGCTGGCACGGCTACGGAGCACCCACCGACTGGGTCGGCCTGAACAACTACAAGCTGATCCTCACCGACCCCGCGTTCCAGCAGGTCCTGAAGCACAGCTTCATGATCATGGGACTGTCCCTGGTCATCCAGGGGCCGCTGGCGATCATCCTCGCGCTCCTGCTCAACCAGAAGATCCGCGGCCGCTCGATCATCCGGGTGCTGATCTTCGTGCCTTACATCATCTCCGAGGTCATCGTCGGCACCGGCTGGAGCCTGATGCTCCAGGGCGACGGCGCCATGAACGGCCTGCTGCGGCAGATCGGCCTGGGCTCCCTGCAAGCAGACTGGCTCTCCGACCCGAAGCTGGCCATCTGGACGCTGATGGCCATCATCTCGTGGAAGTACGTCGGCTTCGCGGTGATCCTGATGCTCGCCGGCCTCCAGTCGATCCCCGAGGAGCTCTTCGAGGCCGCCCAGATCGACGGCGCCTCCTACTGGCAGATACAGCGCCGCATCACGCTGCCGCTGCTGGGACCGACGATCCGCATCTGGGCGTTCCTGTCGATCATCGGCTCCCTGCAGCTGTTCGACCTCGTCTACATCATCTGGGGCCAGTACGTCTCGGGCACCGCCGGCACCTCGACCATGGCGATCTACATGCTCGCCCAGGGCCGCAACGCGGGCAACTACGGCTACGGGAGCGCCATCGCGGTCGTGATGTTCCTGATATCGCTTATCGTGGCGCTGATCTACCAGCGCTTCGTCCTGCGCCGTGACCTACGGGGAGCCGTCACGGAGGGAACCGTCTGATGAGCGCGACCACTGCAAGATCCTGGTTCTCCTCCGCCGCCGGGCCGAACGGCCAGAGCGGTCGTCGGGTCGGTCGTGACGCGCCGCAGAAGTGGGGGAGCCCCTTCACCTACTTCGTCGCGCTGCTGTTCATCGGGGTCTGTATCGCTCCGGTGATCTACATCGTGCTCGGCGGATTCCGCACCAACTCGCAGATCACCACGAGCCCTGCCGGGCTGCCGCACCCCTGGATCACCGCCAACTACATCAACATCCTGAAGTCCACGAGGTTCTGGGGCGAGTTCGCGAACTCCGTCCTGGTCGCGCTGGCGAGCACCGTCGGCATCGTCGTCCTCGGCCTGATGGTGAGCTTCGTGATCGCGCGCTACGACTTCAAGCTCAAAGGCGCGATGTACTCGCTCTTCGCCGCCGGCCTGATGTTCCCGATGGTCATCGCGATCACTCCGCTCTACATCGTCATCAAGGACCTCGGCCTCATCGACAACCTGCTCGGCGTGATCGTCCCGCAGATCGCCTTCGGCCTGCCGACGACTGTCATCATCCTGGTGCCGTTCCTGCGCGCCATACCCAATGAGATCGAGGAGGCCGCCGCGATCGACGGTACGAGCCGACTCGGATTCTTCGTCCGCATGGTGATCCCGCTGTCGGTGCCCGGTGTGGTGACAGTCGCCATCCTCGCTTTCATCGGCAGCTGGAACAACTACGTCCTGCCTCTGTACATCCTCAATTCGCAGGCCAATTTCACCCTGCCACTCGGCGTCCAGGCGTTCTCCTCGCAATACTCCACCGACACGGCGAAGGTCCTCGCGTTCACCTCGCTCGCGATGCTGCCCGCGCTGGTCTTCTTCTCCATTTTCGAGAAACGGATCGTCGGCGGTCTCACGGGCGCTGTGAAGGGCTGATATCCGCTGCAGAACACGCACCCGTTGTGAGCCTGCCCGTGCCGTACCCCGGCAGGGGCAGGCCGCTGAGCGGCCCCTTCGCTCGGCCCGCGCCACCCCCAGACAAGGACCACTGAATTGCCCCGCGCGCACATCACGCTCAACAGGCAGGCGCTCATCGCTCCTGTCCGACGACGCACCTTCGGCTCGTTCGTCGAGCACCTCGGCCGCTGCGTCTACACCGGCCTCTACGAGCCGGGACACCCGACCGCGAACGACGACGGATTCCGCATGGACGTCGTCGAACTCGTCAAGGAGCTCGGCAGCACGACCGTCCGCTACCCGGGCGGAAACTTCGTCTCCGGCTTCCGGTGGGAGGACGCGGTCGGTCCGCGGGAGCAGCGCCCGGTGCGCCGCGACCTCGCGTGGCACGCACTCGAATCGAACCAGGTCGGCCTCGACGAGTTCGCCAGATGGCTCAAGCTCACCGGCTCCGAGCTGATGCTGGCGGTCAACGTCGCCACGCGAGGCATCCTGCCCGCCCTGGACCTGCTCGAGTACGCCAACCACCCGTCCGGCACGGCGCTGTCGGACCTTCGCGTCGCCAACGGCACGCCGGACCCACACGACGTCCGCATGTGGTGTCTCGGCAACGAGATGGACGGACCCTGGCAGACCGGCTTCATGACGGCTGACGACTACGGCAAGATCGCCGCCCGCACCGCCGCCGCGATGAAGATGGCGGACAAGGACCTCGAACTCGTCGTCTGCGGTTCCTCCGGGTCCGGCATGCCGACGTTCGGCGACTGGGAGCGCACGGTACTGGAGCACGCCTACGACCATGTCGACTACGTCTCGTGCCACGCGTACTACCAGGAGCACGACGGCGACCTCGGCTCCTTCCTCGCCTCGGCAACCGACATGGACTACTTCATCGACACCGTCGTCGCGACCGCCAACCACGTGGGGTTCAAGAAGCGCTCGGACAAGAAGATCAACATCTCCTTCGACGAGTGGAACGTCTGGTACCTCAAGGAGCACATGGAGTCGCAGGAGGTCGACACCGAGTGGCGGCACGCTCCTCGGCAACTGGAGGACATATACACGGTGGCGGATGCCGTCGTCGTCGGCAACCTCCTGATGACGCTCCTCAAGCGCAGCGACCGCGTCACCTCGGCGTCGCTCGCACAACTCGTCAACGTGATCGCGCCGATCATGACCGAGCCCGGCGGGCCGGCCTGGCGGCAGACGACCTTCTACCCGTTCTCGATCACCAGCCGGCTCGCGTCCGGCGACGTGATCCGGCCCGTGATCGAGACGCCGGCCTATGAGACGGCGCGGCACGGCGAGGCAGCCGTCGTCGACGCCGTCGCGACCGTCGACGGGGACCGCGCCGCGGTCTTCCTCGTCAACCGCGACCTCGCCGAGGCCGCGCAGGTCACGATCGACGTGCGCGGCCTCGGCTCGTCGCGCGTCGTCGAGGCGGTCACGCTCGCCGACTCCGATGCCTACGCGAAGAACACGCTCGCCGAGCAGGACCGGGTCACCCCGTCCGCGAACACCAGCGCGGCGCTTGCCGACGGGATGCTCACCATCGACCTGCCGCCGGTCTCCTGGACGGCGATCGCCCTCGGCTGAGCGACGGCACGCAGCACATCCGGCGCCGCGTCAGGCCTGCTTCGCGGCGCCGGAGCCGTCAAGGTAGGGAATCGTCTGCGGGCCCTCGGGCAGCACGCACAGCCGCGCCCCCGGCCCGGCGGCGGCCAGCGCCCGGGCCACGGTTTCCGAGACGTCCCGGGTCTGCCGCAGGTGCGCGGCTGCCAGTTCGTCGTCGGTCAGGTAGGAGGTGGCCATCACCACGTTGCTTCCCGCCTGGATGCGGGCCTGGATCTGCACCTGCCACTGGTCGGGGACGGTCTCGGCGGCGGAGCGTGCCCCGATCGTCCTCAGCAGTTCCTGCGGCGAGGCCGCCGAGGCCAGGACCTGGCGGTAGGAGCCGTGGTCGGGGAAGCCGTCGCGGCATTCGGCGGCGCACACGATCGTCCCTCCCGGTCTGACGACCTGGAAGGCGGCCGACATCCCCTTCACCGCCTGGTAGAGGTTCTGGTCGAGCGGGAAGCCGGAGTTGGTCGTGACGACCACGTCGAACGGCTCGGGCACCGGGCGCATGGCCATGCGGGTGACGGCGGTCGTGGCGGCGGCGTGCATGGGGAGCAGGTCCCCGCCGAACGCGGCGACGATGTCCTTGTCCCGGTTCAGGATCACGTCGAGGGCGAAGGTGACGCCGGTGGCTGCCGCGATGGCGCGAACATCGTCGTGGACGGGGTTTCCACGGGTGACGCCCCAGGTGGCGCGGGGGCTGCCGATACGGGCGGCGTCGTGGAGGACGAGTACGGTCTCCAGTGCGGCCAGCCCGGGGGCGACGAGCTTGGGGCCGCCGGAGAAGCCCGCGAAGAAGTGCGGTTCGACGAACCCGGTGGTGATCCGCACGTCCGCCTCGACCCATTCCTTGTCGAGCCACACCGGCACCCCGTCGCCGTGGGTGCCCATCCAGGTCAGCCGGCTCCGGTCGCGTGCGTCGTGGTTGACCACGCGCACCCGGTCGACGATGTCGTCGCCGAGCATCCGCCGCAGTTCGGCGTCGGTGTTGCCGCGGTGGGTCCCGGTGGCGACCAGGATCACCACGTCGTCGAGCCGTACGATCCCCTCCATTTCCGCGAGGACGGCGGGGATCATGAGATGCCGCGGCTGTGGGCGGGTGCCGTCGCACATCGAGATCGCCACCGTGTGCCCGGGGCGGATACGCTCCCGCAGCGGAGGCCCGGCGACCGGGTGCCGCAGCGCCGCGGTCAGTACCGCGGCCTGGTCGCGAGCGGCCTCGTGGTGCACCGGTTCGACCACGGTGGTCACCGCGGGGTCGACGTCGATGTCCAGCCCGCTCTCGCCGTAGGCCAGGCGTGTCCTCACTCTTCCCGTCCTTCCGGCCCGCCAGTCACGGACGGCTGCCCGCGCTGCCGCCCTCCTGGTCGAAGTGCTCGCGCAGCCACTGCTCGGTCGTGCTCACATGGATCAGGGCAGCGGCCTCGGCCAGGGCGCGGTCCCGTGCGACCAGCGCGTTGTAGATCGCCCGGTGCTCCGCCACGGTCCGGTCGCCGGCCTTGTCGTCGACCAGCCCGCGCCACACCCGGGCACGTACCGTCCGGCTGGAGATGCCCTCCAGCAGGGTGGCCAGCGTGCTGTTGCCGGCGGAGGCGATGACGGCACGGTGGAAGGCGGCGTCGTGCTTGTTGAGCAGCTCGACGTCGTCGCGGGCGAGCGTCATGGCGTCCAGGTGGTACTTGATCTCGGTGAGGTCTTCCTCGGTGATCCGGCCGGCAGCCAGACCGGTGGCGATCGGTTCGAAGAGTCTGCGGACCTCGGTCAGCTCCAGCATCTTGTCGCCGCGGAGCAGTTCCACCGCGGACCCGAGGCCTTCCAGCAGCAGCGCCGGCTCAAGGCTGGTCACATAGGTGCCGTCGCCCCGCCGGATCTCCAGGACCCGTGCGACGACGAGGGCTTTGACCGCCTCGCGCATCAGGTTGCGGGAGAGCCCGAGGTCCGAGGCCAGCTGCTGTTCCGGAGGCAGTTTCGCCCCGGGGAGAAGCTCTCCCGACTGGATGAGTTCCCTGATCCGGGCGATGGCTTTGTCGGTCAGTGACATCGATGGTCCCCCACTCCCCTGCAGGCGCCGCATGAGACTAGCAGGGTCATCCAATGTCTGACCAGACATGGGATGGATAATCCCTGGTCGCGCGACATGCCCCCGTATCGCCCGCAGTCGGCCCCACCTGCAGCGTCAACAGCCGTTCTGCGCCGTCCTCTAGACAGGCGGTCGGCGTGGCCCGTATAAATCCATCCCATGTCATGGATGCAGCAATGCCCCTGGGCGCATACCCATGGGATCCGGAAGGGCCAGGGCGTATGGCCGAGCTGATCATCGCCGTGGAGACGGCCGATGTCCGCTTCCCCACCTCGCTCGACCTGGACGGATCCGACGCGATGAACCCGGAGCCGGACTACTCGGGTGCCTACGTGACCGTACGGACCAGCAGCGGGGCGACGGGCTACGGCCTGGCCTTCACCGTGGGCCGGGGCAACGAGGTGGAGGTCGCCGCCGTCCAGTCCCTCGCCCGACTCGTGGTGGGCCTGCCGGTCGACGAGGTGCTGGGCGACCTCGGCGGCTTCTCGCGCCGCCTGACCGGCGACAGCCAACTGCGGTGGCTGGGGCCGGAGAAGGGCGTGATCCACATGGCCGCGGCGGCGATCGTCAACGCCGTCTGGGACCTCTACGGCCGCCGGGAGGGCAAGCCGGTCTGGCGCCTGCTGGCCGAGCTGTCCCCTGAGCAGTTGGTCGACCTGGTGGACTTCCGCTATCTGCGGGAGGCCCTGACCCGCGAGGAGGCTCTGGACATCCTGCGCCGAGCCGAGCCCGGCCGGGCCGAGCGGGCCGAGCGGCTGATGTCCGAGGGGTTCCCCGCCTACACCACCACACCGGGCTGGCTCGGCTACTCCGACGAGAAACTGGTCCGCCTGTCGAAGGCCGCCGTCGCCGAGGGCTTCACGCAGATCAAGCTGAAGGTGGGGGCGGACCCCGACGAAGACGTCCGGCGGATGCGGCTGGCCCGCGAGGCGGTCGGACCGGACATCCGTATCGCCGTCGACGCAAACCAGGCGTGGGGCGTGCAGCAGGCGATCGAGTGGATGCGGCAGCTGGCTCCCTACGACCCCTACTGGATCGAGGAGCCCACCTCCCCTGACGACATCCTCGGCCATGCCGCCGTCCGCAAGGCGGTCGCGCCGATCAAGGTGGCCACCGGGGAGCACACGCACAACCAGGTGATGTTCAAGCAGCTGCTGCAGGCCGGCTCCCTTGACATCCTGCAGATGGACGCCAGCAGGACCGCGGGGGTGACGGAGAACGTCGCGATCCTGCTGCTGGCCGCCAAGTTCGGCGTCCCGGTGTGCCCGCACGCCGGAGGCCTGGGCCTGTGCGAGATGGTCCAGCACCTGGCCATGTTCGACTACGTGGCCGTCTCCGGCTCCATGCGGAACCGCGTCATCGAGTACGTCGACCACCTCCACGAGCACTTCACCGACCCGGTGCGCATCCGCCAGGGGCGCTATCTGGCGCCGACCGCCCCCGGGCTGAGCGCCGAGCTGCACGCGCAGTCAGCGGCCGCCCACCGCTTCCCCGAGGGCGCCGTGTGGAGGCGGAAGGCGGCATGAGCGGCCCGCGCCGCATCCGCCTCCGCAGCTGACCCAGCCCGCCCCGTACGCGCAAATGACCCCGAGGAGACCAGAGCAATGAAGCCAGCCTCCAGCAGAACCACGGCCCTGGCAGCCGTCCTCGCCGCCGTGGCGATCCCGGTGCTCGCCGCGTGCAACTCCGACTCCGGCGGCTCGTCCGCCGTCGGCGTGGACTACCCCCGCTCCGACACCGACTTCTGGAACTCGTACATCAAGTACACGCCGCAGTTCGCCAAGCAGCTCAAGATGACGCTGAAGACGACGAACTCCCAGAACGACGTGGCCAAGCTCACCGCCAACATCCAGACCTTCATCAGCCAGGGCGTCAAGGGCGTGGCGATGGCTCCGCAGGACACCGCCGCGATCGCCCCGACGCTCGACCAGCTGGCGAGCAAGAAGATACCCGTCGTCACCGTCGACACCCGCCCCGACAGCGGCAAGGTGTACATGGTGGTCCGTGCCGACAACCGGGCCTACGGCGAGAAGGCCTGCCAGTTCCTCGGCGCCAAGCTCGGCGGCAAGGGGGAGGTCGTCATGCTGGAGGGCGACCTGTCCTCGATCAACGGCCGGGACCGCACGGAAGCCTTCAACTCCTGCATGAAGCAGGACTTCCCCGGCATCAAGGTCTACGGGGAGGCCACCAACTGGGACGGCGCCACCGCGGCGCAGAAGCTGCAGACGGACCTGACCGCCCACCCCGGCATCAAGGGCGTCTACATGCAGTCCAGCTTCGCCCTGTCCGGCACCTTGCAGGTCCTCAAGCAGAAGGGGCTGCTCGTGAGCCCCGGCGACCCCAAGCACGTCTTCGTCGTGTCCAACGACGGCATCCCGGAGGAACTCAGCGACATCGCCGCAGGCAAGATCGACGCCACCGTCTCCCAGCCGGCCGACCTGTACGCCAAGTACGCGCTGTACTACCTGCAGGCCGCCCTGGACGGGAAGACCTTCAAGCCGGGCAAGACCGACCACGCCAGCACCATCATCCAGGTCCGCCCGGGGGTCCTGGAGGACCAGCTGTCCGCACCGCTCGTGACGGCCGACGGCGCCACGTACGGCGGGGTGGCCAGTGTGAAGAACACGGACACCTCCCTGTGGGGCAACCACCTCGGCTGACCGGAAAGGCGACACCAGTCATGGGTACGGCAGCGCCCGTCGCCGAGGCGTCGGGAATCGTCAAGCAGTTCGACTCCACCGTGGCGCTCGACGACGCCCACATCACGATCCACCAGGGACAGACCCACGCACTCGTCGGCCGCAACGGCGCGGGAAAGTCCACCCTGGTGTCCATCATGACCGGCCTGCAGGCCCCCGACCGGGGAACTGTCGCCTTCGACGGCCGGCCCGCCCCGCGGCTGGCGGACCGCGACGCCTGGCGCAGAAGAGTCGCCTGCGTCTACCAGAAGTCCACGATCATCCCGGAAGTGACCGTCGCGGAGAACCTGTTCCTGCACCGCCTGGACCGCGGGCCGCTCGGGCTGGTCCGCTGGAGTGAGGTCCGGCGCAAGTCCCGCGAACTGCTGGAGACGTGGTCGGTGGACGTGGACGTACGCCTCCCGGCCCGAGAACTGACCATCGAACAGCGCCAGTTCGTCGAGATCGCGCGGGCGCTCTCCTTCGGCGCGCGGTTCATCGTCCTCGACGAGCCGACCGCCCAGCTGGACGGTGCGGCCATCAGCCGGCTTTTCGCCCGGATCGAGGACCTCCAGCAGCAGGGCGTGACCTTCCTGTTCATCAGCCATCACCTGCAGGAGGTCTACGACATCTGCGACACCGTGACGGTCTTCCGCGACGCCCGCCACGTCCTCACCGCGTCCGTGGCGGACCTGCCGCGCGGCGAGCTGGTGGCCGCCATGACGGGCGACGCTGCGGCCACCGGCCGGCGCGGGTCACGCCGGCCGCCCCCGTCCGGCGCGGGCGGCACTCTCGCCGTCGGGTCCCTCACCAGCGCCGGCGCCTACCAGGGCGTCTCGTTCGAGGTCGGCGCCGGCGAGATCGTCGGTCTGGCCGGCGCTGCGGGCAGCGGCCGCACCGAGGTCGCGGAAACCGTCGTGGGACTGCGCGCCGCCGACAGCGGGACCGTGGACATCGCCGGTGTCCGTCCCCGGCCCGGCAGCGTTCCCGGCACGCTCGCCGCGGGAGTCGGCTTCGTCCCCCAGGACCGGCACCACCAGGGGTACGTGCCGCACATGTCCATCGCCGACAACGGCACCCTGACCGTCCCCCGCCGCCTGGGCAGTTACGGATTCATCAACGGGCGGGTGCGCGAGGAGCTCGCGCGGGCGGCGATCGACGACCTGGCCATCAAGACACCCGGCCCCGACCTGCCTGTCGCCGGACTGTCAGGGGGCAACCAGCAGAAGGTGGTCATGGCCCGTGCCCTCGCCAACGACCCGAGACTGCTGGTCCTGATCAGCCCGACCGCGGGCGTCGACGTCCGGTCCAAGGAGTTCCTGCTGCACAAGGTGGAGGAGACGGCCGCCGGCGGCACCGCCGTCCTGCTCGCCTCCGACGAACTGGACGACCTGCGCATCTGCGACCGGGTCCTGGTCATGGTCCAGGGCCACGTCGTCGCCGAAATGCCCCGCGGATGGAACGACCACGACCTGGTGGCCGCCATGGAAGGAGTGGACCTCGATGCCTGACACCGTGGCCACGGGTACACCGAAGGACTCCACCGACCCCTCGAAGCCCGCCGTGTCGGCCGAGCGGCGGATCGCCTTCGCGCGCCTGCGGGACCTCGCCCTGATCCCGCCCATCATCGTGATCGCGATCGTCGGCCAGCTGGTCAACTCCGTCTTCCTGCAGACCGACAACATCATCAACGTCCTCCAGACGATGTCGGAGATCGCGGTCCTGGTCCTGGCGGAGACGATGGTCCTGATCGTCAAGAAGATGGACCTTTCACTGGAATCCACCGTCGGCCTCGCGCCCGGCATCGCCGCCTGGCTCACCGTGCCCTCCGGCGCGGGCCACGGCCTCGGCCTGCTGCCGGGCGGCTGGGCCGTCCCGGTGACGCTCGCCGTCGGGCTGGCCATCGGCGCGGTCAACGCCCTGTTCATCATCAACTTCGGCCTGAACGGCTTCATCGTCACCCTGGGCATGCTGATCGTGCTGCGCGGCGTCCTCACCGGGGTCTCCGGCGGCCAGACCTTCTTCCACCTGCCCGGCTCCATGCTCTACCTGGGATCCACCGAATGGCTGGGGATGCCGGCCTCGGTCTGGGTGTGCCTGATCCTCTTCGCGATCGGCATCGTGGTCCTGGGCTTCACCAGCTTCGGCCGGTCGCTGTACGCCATCGGCGGCAACGTCGACGCGGCCAAGGCGGCCGGCATCCGCACCGACCGGGTGCTGTGGACCGTCATGATCACCGCGAGCGGCCTGGCAGCCCTCAGCGGCCTCATGCTCTCCGGCCGCCTGGCCTCCGTCGCCTCCGCGCAGGGCAACAGCTACATCTTCACCGTCTTCGCCGCGGCCGTCATCGGCGGCATCAGCCTCAACGGCGGCAAGGGCAGCGTCTTCGGAGCCTTCACCGGCATCCTGCTGCTCTACCTCATCCAGAACGTCCTCACCCTCGGCGGTGTCCCCGCTCAGTGGATCGGCGCCCTCAACGGCGGCATCATCCTCATCGCCCTGGCCCTGTCCCGCGTCACCGGCGGGAAGATCCAGGAGTAGGCCGGGGCCGGACGGCTTGCCGCCCGTGGCGCCGCCCCCGGATCGGGGACGCCGCCACGGGCGGTCCGGTCTCCGCGCCTCACGACGTTCCAGGGCCGATCGGGGCGCCCCGGCTCAGCGGTGCCCCTGGGGCGGCGAGGCAGGACCCGAACCGATTCGACGAAGATAGGGTTCACCCTCGCGAGCGGACTGCGGGAGGGAGCACATGAACATCGGGGAGATCGCCCGGCGTGCGGGGGTGTCGCGCAGCACCGTCTCGTACGCGCTGAGCGGCAAGCGCCCGGTCGCGCCCGCGACCCGCACGCGGATCCAGGACGTGATCGACGAGCTGGGCTACCGTCCGAACGCCACCGCGCGAGCGCTGAAGGAGGGCAGGACCCGCACGCTCGGACTGGTGATCCCGCCGGCGAGCAAGAGGCTGACCCACATGCAGCTGGACTTCGTCGCCGGCGTGGTCGACGTCGCGGCCGACGCGGACCTGGACGTCCTGCTGTCCCCTTCCGGCGGCGACCACGACCGGTCCTTCGAGCGGCTGGTCTCCGAAAGCCGCGTCGACGGCGTCATCCTGATGGAGATCCGGGTCGAGGACGCCCGCGTGGGCCGCCTGCAGCAGACAGGGCTGCCCTTCGTCGGCATCGGCCACCCCGCGGACGATGAGCGGATGTGCTGGATCGACATCGACTACGCAGGCCTGATCCACCACACGGTGCGCCACCTGGCAGACCTCGGCCACCGCAAGGTCGCCCTGGTGAACCGCTCCCCCGAGCTGGTCGCGGCAGGTTACGGTCCGGCGCGCCGGGCGAGTGAGGGGTTCACCGCCGCAACCCGGGAGCGGCACCTTGAGGGCGTCGAGGCCACATGCGGCGACGACGCCCGCTCGGGCCAGGAGTGCGTCGAGCAGCTCCTGCGGGACCATCCCGACCTGACCGCCGTCACGACCGTCAACGAGGCCGCTCTTCCGGGTGTTCAGCGCGCTCTCGCCGATGCGGGGCTGAGCGTTCCCTCCGACTTCTCCGTCACCGGGGTTGCGGGCCGGATGTGGGCCGAGGACTTCCGACCGCCGCTGACGGCGGCGGACGTCCCCGCCCAGGAGATGGGCGCGCAGGCGGTGGCCCTGCTGATCGAGCGCATCGCCGAGCCGGCTACGCAGCCCCGGCACATCCTGCTGGCCCCTCCGGTCTCCCTGCGGGCCAGCACGGGGGCGGTCCGGTTCCGCTCCTCAGGCCCGCCCGGATCACGGACTGGTGCAGCTCAATGACACGTCGGCGGGCGTACCGGTGCCGAGGAAGCCGAACGTGGTCGACGCGGACGGTTGCAGTGAGCCGTTGTAGGAGACGTTGCGCACCGACACATCGGAGCCGCTGGTACTGATCGCACCGTTCCACACCTGACTGATGCTCTGGCCGCTGCCCAGCGTCCACCGCACGGTCCAGCCGCTGATCGCTTGGCCGCCCGCGGTGACCTTGACCTCGCCCTGGAAGCCGCCGGACCAGGTGTTGACGGTCGCGTACGTCGCCGTGCAAGCGCCCCCCTGGGTGCCTCCCGTGGTCGTGCCGCCGGTGGTCGTGCCGCCGGTGGTGGTGCCACCGGTCGTCGTGCCACCGGTCGTCGTGCCACCCGTCGTCGTGCCACCCGTCGTCGTGCCACCGCTGGTGGAGCCGCCCGGTGGCGCGTAGGGGCACTTGCTGTGGTAGATCGAAATGCCGCTGGGATCGGCCAGCGACGGGCAGAGGAACTTCGTGTAGCGGGTGTCGTTGTCGACGAAGATCTTGAGCCAGGGGATCAGGAGGCGCATCTCGGTGCTCTGCGGATGCGTGTAGTAGACGTGGTCGGCGCCGGCGATCTGCACGAAGTCGCTCTGCGTGGCGGCCGGCATGGTGGCGTAGAGGCCGTCGAGGTACGAGGGGGTGACCACGGTGTCGTTCTGCCCGGCCATGACCATCGTCGGCACCTGGTCGGTGGACATGTTCTGCGACGGTGAGAAGGGCGCCAGGGCGACCGCGGCCTTGAGCGACGGCCGGTGCTCGGAGGCGTACACCACGCCACCACCACCCATGGAGTGGCCGATCACGGAGAGCCGGCTCGTGTCGACGCGGTCCCGTACCGGACTGCGCTGGGTGAGGTAGTCCAGCGCTGCCAGGAGTTGGGTTCCCCGAGCGGCGTCGTAGTCGGTACGGCTGTTGGTCTCGATGCCGATCACGACGAACCCGAAGGAGGACAGCCAGGGTCCCATCCAGGCTTCCTCATTGGCGAACAGGGCGGTGTATCCGGGGACGATGGCCACCGCGCCCCAGGTGCCCGCGCTGGTGTCGGTGGGGTAGTAGATCGTGCCGCCGTTGAATCCGTTGCCCGGCGCGACGCTCGTCTGCGCGGTGGCGAACGGCCCCCTGGAAGCGGCCACGCCGGCCAGCGTGGGGTCGGGTCCCCGCTGGTAGGGATTGTCCGCGGCCGCCGCCGGCTGGAAGGCCAGCAACACCGCGAGCAGTCCCGCGACGGCCACCAGTGCGGCCACGACCGTTCTGACCGACCAGGGCCGTGAACGCTCGTACATCGTCTTTCCTTGACCGCCCGTGGGCGCTTCCCAGGCTAGGTGCACGGCACGTCTTCCTTCCGGACAGCAGCCGGTGCGGACACCGGCTGCCGGTCGTCGTGTGTGTCTCCGTCTTGGCAGGTGAAGGAGTGGGGACCTCGGCGCGGCCGGAGGTCAGGAGCAGGAGGTGCCGTTGAGGGTGAAGTGGGCGGGTTGGGCGTAGGTGCCGGAATATGTGCCCTGGAAGCCGAACGACTGCGTGCCGCCGGCCGGGATCTGGGCGTTGTAGGAGAGATTGGACGCGGTGACGGACCCGGAGGAGGGCGACACGGTCGCGTTCCAGGCACTGGTGATCGACTGGCCGGACGGGAGGCTGAAGCCGACCTTCCAGCCGTTGACAGCGGTGGACCCGGTGTTGGCCACGGTGACGTTGGCCGTGTACCCGCCCGCCCAGGTCTGCGGGGTGACGGTCACCTTGCAGGACGGCGAACCGGAGCCGCCGGTGGTGCCACCGGTGGTAGAGCCCCCGGTCGTCGTACCGCCGGTGGTGGACCCGCCGGTCGTCGTACCGCCGGTGGTGGAGCCGCCGGTGGTGGAGCCGCCGGTGGTGGAGCCGCCGCCGATGTTCACCGAGGACGAGAAGGACGTCACCGCGAGGCCGGCGCCGTTCTGCCAGGGCTCGAAACCGGCCTGGACGCTGGTGAGGTACCAGGAGTTCTGGGCCAGGCCCCGGCTGATCGTCTCGTTGGCGAAGGCCTTGACGTCGAAGTTCCAACTGCCGATGGCCGAGGGCGCCACGAAGGAGATCACGTCGTTGGAGCCGTTGTTGCCGGTCCACACGGTCCAGCTGCGTCCGGCCACGTTCGCGGTTCCCACGCGGGAGCCGACGGGCTGGACGGGACTGGTCTGGTTGTACCAGACCATGATCTCGGTCTTGTTGACGCCGTCCTTCTTGGCCGTCGGGTCGAGCCAGATGTCGTAGGCGGCGTCGTAGACGGCGTTGCCGACGTAGCTGAACGAGACGCTCGTCGGCGCGCTGCTGATCGTGCTGAGCTGCGCGGGCAGGTTGGTGCCCGGCGAGCAGTTGGTGTAATGGCAGCCATAGAAGACCGACGGGTACGACTTGGGTCCGCCGTTGGTGGCGGTGCCGTCGGCCTGGGTGACCTGGAAGCCGCTACTGGTGACGTTGATGCACTGGGTCGCGGTGGTGCCCCATCGGTTGTTCTGGACCACGTAACGGCCCTGGATGGTGGTCGAGCCGTACTGGTCGCAGATCTGCGTGTCGGCATGAGCGGCAGGAGCGGCGGTCAGGGCGACTAGACCCCCGACGGCGACGCCGAGCGCCACGGCTGCTGCCAGCATCGCCTTGCGGGTCGTTCGGAAGGCTCGCTGAAGTCTGGACATGTTGTCCCTTCGACGCGCACTGAAGTGGGGGGAGAAGGACAGGCAGCGTGGGGCACCGTCCACGGGACGGGAGTGGGAGCGCTCCCAAACAACTCCGGACGCGGACCGTGAACGCAGGCCCCTCGCAGACGACGGCGGTTCGACAGGTGGCGCATCCTGTCCGGCGTGCGAGACGTTGGCAAGTGTGCACGCGCGATCCGCGAAACGTCAACGCCCGGGAATCGAAATTTTCGAGGCTCCCGCCGCCGGCCGGGAGCGGGAGAGATCGCCCCCGATCTGATCGGCCCTGGTCGAGGCGCTGGTGGCAGCGCGAGTTTGGCCAAGTGCACCGTGCCCGGAGGTGCTTCACGCAGGAGGCGCCCCGCTGTGAGATGTCTTGACGTGCCCCGGTGGGCGTCCTATGGTGCCGCGAATCGATCGTGGAAATCTCGAAAATTTCGCCCTTCCCTCCTCGCGGAGGCAAGCAGATTGTTAGCGCTCACCTACCCGTCAGGGCAGGCCGTGCGCTGAGAGCAGCAGGGCACCCGGCCCTCCGGTCGATGCCCTGTCCCCCCACCGTTAGGAGCACCTTCCGACATGTCTTGGCTCACCGGACATCGAAGCATCCAAAGAAAAGCCGTGGCGGCGGCCACCGGAGTGGCCGTCAGCGCCTCGCTGGCTGTCGTCGCCCTGGCGACATCGGCGCCTCATGCCGCGGCGGCGGGTTCGCTGGGTTCGGCTGCTGCGCAGTCGGGCCGGTATTTCGGTACGGCGGTGCCGGCGAGCAAGCTCGGCAACTCGGCGTACTCCACCATTCTCGACCGGGAATTCAACATGATCACCCCGGAGAACGAGATGAAGTGGGACACCATCGAGCCGTCCCGCGGGAACTTCAACTTCGGTCCCGCGGACCAGATCGTCAGCCACGCCCAGGCCCACGGCCAGCGGATGCGCGGCCACACCCTGGTCTGGCACAACCAGCTGCCCTCCTGGGTCTCGAACCTGTCCGCGTCGGACCTGCAGTCCGCCATGGACAACCACATCACCACCGAGATGAACCACTACAAGGGCAAGGTCTACGCCTGGGACGTGGTCAACGAGGCCTTCGCCGACGGCGGCAGCGGCCAGCACCGCAGCTCGCCCTTCCAGGACAAGCTCGGCAACGGCTTCATCGAGCACGCCTTCCGCACCGCCAGGTCCGCCGACTCGAGCGCGAAGCTCTGCTACAACGACTACAACATCGAGAACTGGTCGGACGCCAAGACCCAGGGCGTCTACAACATGGTCAAGGACTTCAAGTCCCGCGGCGTCCCGATCGACTGCGTCGGCTTCCAGAGCCACTTCGGATCCAGCGGACCGCCCTCCAGCTTCCAGACGACGCTGACGAACTTCGCGGCACTGGGTGTCGACGTCCAGCTCACCGAACTCGACATCGCCCAAGCCGGCACCACCCAGTACACCAACACCGTCCGAGCCTGCCTGAACGTCGCCCGCTGCACCGGCATCACCGTCTGGGGCATCCGCGACAGCGACTCCTGGCGCTCCGGCGACAACCCGCTGCTCTTCGACGGCAACGGCAACGCCAAACCCGCCTACACCGCGGTGCTCAACACCCTCAACTCCGGCGGCTCGACCTCGTCGCCGACCTCGCCGACCACACCGCCGAGCAGCGGCAACACCAGGACGATCAAGGGTGCCGGCTCAGGACGCTGCGTGGACGTGCCCAACTCCACCACCACTGACGGCACCCAGGTGCAGCTGTGGGACTGCTCCGGCAACAGCAACCAGCAGTGGACCTACACCTCCGACAGCGAGCTGAGGGTCCTGGGCAGCAAATGCCTGGACGCGGCCGGGACCGGCAACGGCGTCAAGGTGCAGATCTACTCCTGCTGGGGCGGCGACAACCAGAAGTGGCGCGTCAACTCCGACGGAACCATCGTCGGGGTCCAGTCCGGGCTGTGCCTGGATGCGACCGGCGCCGCCACCGCCAACGGGACGCTGATCGAACTGTGGACCTGCAACGGGGGCAGCAACCAGAAGTGGAGCTGAACCAGCCGCGGTAGTGCCGCCGCCCCCGGCCTCGTCGCAGGCCGGGGGTGGTGTGCCGGGATCGCCCCGGCACACCGCTGTCATCGGCACCGGCTCACCTCATGACGTCCTGGACGGACTCCAGAGCCGCCAGCTCCGGTCGCCGGGGAAGCCCTTCGCAGTCCCCCGGCACGCTCACCGCGTACGCGCCTGCGGCGACAGCCGTCCGCAGCCGCTCCGACGCGGGCCTGCCGGCCAGGAGTTCGGCCAGGTATCCGGCGACGAACGCGTCGCCGGCGCCGACCGGGTCGACGACCTCGACGGGCAGAGCGTCGAGCCGGTGGTCAGCGCCCTCGATACGTGCCGTGCAACCCCGTGCCCCGTCCTTGATGACCGCCTGAGCCGGCCCCAGCGCGGCCAGCCCTTCCGCCAGAGCGGCGGCCGAGGACCCGCCGTCCGCGCCGAGCACCAGCTGCGCCTCCTCCACGCCCGCGAACACCACGTCGGCGAGCGCGACGAGACGTCGAAGCGTAGGGCCGGCTGCTTCGGGGCTCCACAGTTTGCGGCGGTAGTTGACGTCGACGCTGACCGGCACCCCGGCGGTCCGGGCCCGGTCGACGGCGCCGAACACCGTGTCGCGGGCCGAGGGGGACAGCGCTGTCGTGACGCCGCTGACGTGCAGGACCCCCGCGGCCTCGACGCAGCCCTGCGGGACGTCCTCCGGGCTCAGCCGGGATCCGGCACTCCCCGCGCGGTGGTAGTCCACGCAGAGCGCGCTGCCGAAGCGGCGGTGCTTGACCATCAGTCCCGTATAGGCCCCGTCGCGGGCCGCGAGGACGGCGACGCCCTCGGAACGCAGGCGGCGCTCGATCATGTCCCCCGTCGCGTCGGCGCCGAGCCGGCCTATCCAGGTGGCGGGCGCTCCCAGCCGGGACACTCCGATGGCGACGTTGCTCTCGGCGCCACCGATGCCGTAGGTGAAGGTGCGGGCGTACTCCAGGGAGCCGATCTCGACTGCGGTGACCAGTCCCATGGTCTCCCCGAGGGTGACCAGGCCCGGCATGCCCGTCGCGGTCATGCGGACCGCCTCTCCGCGGTGGTCGCCGCCAGCTGCGCGGCCTGCGCGCACAGCGTGCGGATCCGGTCCCACGCGTGCCGGGCCAGGAGATCGCGCGGAGCCATCCAGCTGCCGCCGATCCCCAGCACCGACGGCTCGTCCAGATACGCGGGGGCGTTGTCCTGGCCGATGCCTCCGGTCGGCATGAAGGCGATGTCGGGTATGGCGGAGGCGAACGCCCGCAGGGCGGGCACACCGCCTGACTGCTCGGCGGGGAAGAACTTCGCCGCCGGCAGCCCGTATCTGCGCGCGCGGAGGACCTCCCCGGCCGTCGCGACTCCGGGCAGGACCGGCACACCGAGCTCCAGGCACCGTTCGACGACCGCCGGGTCGAGGCCGGGCGAGACGATGAAGCGCGCTCCGGCCTGCACCGCCTGGTCGACCTGCAGTGGCTCCAGGACGGTCCCGGCGCCGGCGAGCAGTTCCGGATGGTCGGCCAGCTTGCGCAGGACCCGCAGGCCGGCCTCGGTGCGCAGGGTCACCTCGGCGCAGAGCAGCCGGGACTCCGCCAGGACCTCCGCCAGTGGCGCCGCCGCCTGCACGTCGTCGACGACCAGCACCGGCACGACGGACGCGGACCGGATCCGCGCCAGCACCTCGGCGGTGCCGGGCAGGGGTGGGCGGGATTCCATGACGCATCGTCTCCTCGGTGCTCGGGTGAAGTGCGCTGCGCGGGGCAACGCGGCATGGCGCGTGGGCTGTTTCGCGGACCCGGGAGGGCCCACGCGAGGGGCATCGGCGGCGTGCGGGGACGGAACCGCCCGCGGCTCAGCCGAAAACGCGGCGCTGGATCTCGCGCCGGTAGTCCTCAAGGGTCTGGTCCAGGTGGAGCGCGGCCGCCAGCGCCGCGGCCTCCGCATCGCCGTCCTTGATCGCCTGGTGGATCGCGGCGTGCTCCGCCACGGCCTCATTGGCGTGGCCGCCGACCGTGCCGTGCAACCCGATGGTGCTGGACTGGCGTTGGAGACGCCGGGCCTCGCGGACCGCGTCCACCAGGAACGGATTCTGCGAAGCCTTGGCGACGCTGAGGTGGAAGTCGTCGTCACCCCGGTCGAACAGGTCGCGCCGGCCCGTCAGATGGCCCTCCCGGCACGTCTCGGCCGCCTGCTCGATCGCCCGCAGGTCCGCCGGCGTCGCACGCGTCGCCGCCAGCCGGCTGGCCGCGGCCTCCTGCACCCGCCGGAACTCGAACAGCCGGTAGACATGGTCGAGGTCGGTCGGCAGGAAGAAGCTCCCCCACAACGACGAACCCAGCATGCCTTCATCGTTGGCCACGAAGAGGCCGCGGCCCTTCTGCGCGCGGATCCGCCCGATGGCCGACAGGATCTTGACAGCCTCACGCACCACCGTCCGGCTCGTGCCCAGCCGCGAGGCCAGCTGGTTCTCCGTCGGCATCCGGTCCCCCGGCTGCAGGTTCAGCTCGGCGATGAGCCGCAGGATCTCCTCGGCCACACGCTCGTAACCGGGTCGATAGGCCCCGGTGTCCTGCGTGTCCGGCGGCGCCGATGCGGAGCTGTCGGTCGCCGCAAGTACGGGGTTGCCGTCCAACGACCCGCCTCCTTCATCTCCCGTCGTCAGCCACGCGGTACGCAGCCGGTCCGACATTGCGCCGCAGCATACAACGGAGGTTCGTCCCGACGATATGTGTAGGACTTATTTCTCCCGCTGGTTCGTCGCAAATCCTCACAAATCGGTCAGAAGGTTGCGGCTGTGAGTTCATCGCGTTAAAAGAATCTTGGAAATAACCACGCTCATCCTGTTGACTTGACCGGGGTCTGGAGCTTGTTATGTGTGATCAAAGCGCGACGCTGCTTCGCCTGAAAAATTCAGGTCGGGACCGCTTCGTCCCGGCGGCCGTCACGCTCCCACCCGATTGCCTTCCTCTCCAGCAGTGCGACCCATCCCGGCCCACGTCCCAGCGATGGACGGGCCCCACGACGTAGTGGAGTTGTTCATGACAGCCAAGGTCCGCGCGGTCGGCGCGAACACACCCAACAGAACCCGCGGGAACCGCAGACGCACCGGCATGCTGGCCGTGGCCGGCGCCCTGGCTCTGGTCACGGTCGCCGCCTGCGGCGGAGGCAGCAGCGACAACGGTTCCAAAGGCGGCTTCAAGCCCGTCAAGCAGACAGGCGGCGCCCTGACGGTGTGGGTGGACGCCTCTCGTATGGACGCCGCGAAGCTGTACCAGAAGCAGCACCCCGACGTGAAGATGAACATCGTCAGCTACGACGGGGACGCGAACGGCTCCAACTACCTGCGCACGAAGGTCAGCCTGTTCAACCGCACCGGCAAGGGCTGGCCCGACGTGGTGTTCAGCTCCCAGAACAACGAGACCACCTGGGCCGTCGACGCAGGATTCACCGCCCCGCTGAACAAGGGTCTGATACCGCAGTCGACGCTGGCGGGCTGGGCCAAGGGCGCCAACAACCCCTGTACGGTCAACGGCACGCTGTACTGCCTGCGCAACGACCTCGCGCAGACGGTGCTGTGGTACAACGCCCCGCTGATGAAGCAGTGGGGATACCAGGTCCCGCAGACCTGGGAGGACTACCAGGCCCTCGGGCAGAAGGTGGCCACCGAGCACCCCGGCTACCTGGTCGGCTCGGCCGGCGACACATGGGCGCCCGAGCTCTACATGTGGCCGAGCAAGTGCGGTGCGAACCAGATCACCGGGCCCAAGGCGGTGACGGTCAAGACCACCGGCCCGGAGTGCACGCGGATGGCCTCGCTGCTCGACACCCTCATCAAGAACAAGACGATGTCGATGAGCAGCGTCTTCAGCACGGACTTCGACAAGAACGAGGCCGCCAAGATCCTCATGATGCCCGGCCCGTCCTGGTTCGGCGGCGCGCTGTTCCAGGGATCGTTCAAGACGCCGGCGCACCAGATCGCCGTCGCACCGATGCCGAAGTGGTCCGCGGACACCGAAAGCACCGCGGGCAACGTGGGCGGCGGCACCTGGCTGCTGTCGGCCCACAGCGCGAACCTCAAGGCCGCGACGGCCTTCCTCACCTGGGCGACCACCTCGGACGACTACCAGGCGAAGCTCGCACCCGGCTACCCCGCCTACACCTCCGCCGCGAAGAACTGGCTGGCCAAGCAGGCCGCCTCCGACTACTTCACCGGCGACATCTCCTCGCCCATGCAGGCCGCCGCGAACCAGGTCTGGCCCGGCTGGGGCTACGGCCAGTTCAGCCAGGAGGCCGTCTGGGCCGCCACGGTGACCCCCAAGCTGACGGCAGGCAAGACCATCGTGTCCCTGCTGCCGGCCTGGCAGACGGCCATCGCCAACTACGCCCGCGCCGCCGGCTACAAGGTCACCACCCAGTGACGGCGCAACCCACCGAGGCCGGCCGGGCACAGCTGCGCAACTCGCGCACGCTGTGGCCCGGCCGGGCCGGGCACAGCTTCGTCGCCGCCTACACGGTCCTGCTGATCGCCTTCGGACTCGTGCCGACCGGCTACGCGATCTACTTCGCCTTCACCGACGGCGGCGGCACCTTCAGCGGCCTGTCCAACTTCTCGACCGCCGTCAACGACTTCCGCTTCACACCGGCCGTCGAGCACGTGGCCCTCTACCTGCTCTGGTGGCTGGTGTCCCTGGTCGTGTTCGTCGTCGGGCTGGCGCTCCTGCTGCACCGCCTGGCGCTGAGCGGCGTCAGCAGGGCGCTGCGGTTCCTGTACTACGTGCCGGGCGCCCTCGCCGGAGCGGCCAGCGTCATGGTGTGGCTCTTCGTGCTCGACCCCACGGTCAGCCCGGTCGCCTTCCTGCTGCGGGCCTTCGGTTACCACACCTTCGGCGAGGTCATCGCCCCCGGGCACCTGCCGATCCTGTTCACCCTCATCGCCTTCTGGACCGGCGCGGGCGGCTGGATCGTGGTGATGTACGGGGCGCTGAACAACATCTCGCAGGACGTCCTGGAAGCCGCGCGGATCGACGGGGCCGGTGCCTGGCAGACGGCCTGGCGGATCCAGATCCCGCTGCTGCGCAAGTGGATCGTCTACATGGTCATCCTCGCCTTCGCCGGCGGCACCCAGCTGTTCGTCGAGCCGCAACTGCTGTCGCAGGCGAGCGTGGGCGTCGCCGGCCGGGACTACTCGCTCAACCAGCTCGCGTACGACTTCGCGTTCCAGAACAACGACGTCAACACAGCGGCGGCCGTGTCCGTGGAACTGCTGCTGGTCGGACTGGTCGTCGCAGGGGTCTTCGTGGCCAGATCGGGGTTCTTCGATGCGGACTGACATCCGGCGGCCTGCGGTCGCCACATCCTCCGGCAGCGGGCAGGTGCCCGGACGAGCGGACCGGACGCGGTCCGGCCGCCCGGTGCGCGGGCGTCTCAACCCGCTCCCGGCCCTGGTGCTCCTGCTGTTCGTGGTCTTCTTCGTGCTGCCGGTGCTCTGGCTGCTGCTGGCGGCCACCAAGACCGACGACCAGCTGGTGAACAACAACCCGCTGTCGTTCGGCTCCCTCCACGCGCTGCACGCCAACTGGAAGGCCCTGACCGCCTACCAGGACAACGCGATCTTCCTGTGGCTGCGGAATTCGGCCGTCTACTCCTTCCTCGCCCTGGTGATCACCCTGTGCGTGGCGGTGCCGGCCGGCTACGCGATGGCGATGACGGAGTTCCGCGGCCGGCGCGCCCTGCTGATCGCCACCCTCGTGGTGATGCTGATGCCGAACGCCACGCTGGTCGTGCCGCTCTTCCTTGAGGTCAACGCGGTCCACCTGATCGGCTCGATGTGGTCGATCATCCTGCCGTACGCGTTCTATCCGTTCGGGGTGTACCTGACCTACATCTACTTCAGCACCGCCCTGCCCCGGGAACTGCTGGACGCGGCGCGGCTGGACGGCTGCTCGGAATTCGGCGTCTTCCGCCGGGTGGCACTGCCGCTCGCGGCACCTGTCGTGGCACTGGTCGGATTCTTCAGCTTCGTCGCCAACTGGACGAACTACTACCTGCCGTACGTCATGCTGCCGCAGAGCGACCAGTTCCCGGTCCAGGTCGGCCTGGGGACCCTGCTCGACTCGGTCCCGCAGTTCAACCCGACGGCCAGCACGCTGCAGGTCGAGCGACCCGAACTGGCCCTGGCCACGCTGCTGGCGATCGTCCCCGTGCTGGTCGTCTTCCTCTTCTCCCAACGGTTCCTGGTCGCCGGCATGCTCGCCGGCGCGACAAAGAACTGACCCAGCCGGCCGCCCCGCACAGCGCGCAGCGCACCGCCCGCCCCGGCCGGTGTGCGGGCGGCGCTGTGCCCGGACGCGGCCGTGCCCGAACGCGAATGGAGCTCCTCCCGATGCATCCTGTCATCACGGCCTCGGTGCCGCTGCTCGAACCGCCGGGCTGGGCGACAGCGCAGCGCGAGCTGTTCGACCTGCTCGACCGGGCCTGGCGCCGGTTCGCCCGCGACTTCACCGGACCTGACGGGCGGCTGCGCTACACCGGCGAGCTGACCTCCCGCGACGGCGTCGACGACTTCTACGAGGTCTTCTTCAACTGGCCCCAGCTGTACCTGCTGGGCGGGGCCGACGACCTGCTGGCCCAGTCCGAGCACCACTGGGAGGGCGTCACCCGGCAGCTGACCGAGCTGGGCATGCTCAAGGACGAGTACGAACGCGGCTACGACTGGTTCCACCAGGGCGAGAGCCTGCTGCTGCTGTACTTCCTGTGCATGGCCGCCCCCGATCGGTGGGCCGGGCGGGCACAGCGCTTCGCGGATCTGTACGTCGACCCCGGGCACGGCAACTACGACGCCGACCGGCGCATCATCCGCCGGCCGCACAACGGCAGCGACCCCGGACGTGACGGCCTGTCGGACGGCGACGCCTACCCGTGGCTGCCGAAGGAAGCGCAGATGTACGGCTTCCCGCTCGGCTGGATCCTGCCCGCGGGCGCGGAGCAGCCGCCGCTCGACGCCGACCCGCGGCTCGGCGCGGAGATGCGCCGCCGGATGGGCGAGGGTGACACCGCGGTCAACCTCTCCGCGGCGGGACTGGTCCTGAACGCCTGGATCATCTCCGGCGAGCAGCGCTACGCGGACTGGATCGCCGACTACGTGGGCGCCTGGCGCGAGCGCGCCGCCGCCAACGGGGGCCTCCTGCCGGACAACGTCGCCCCGGACGGCACCGTCGGCGGGCTGCTGGAGGGGCGCTGGTACGGCGGCCACTACGGGTGGTCCTGGCCGCACGGCTGGTACAGCGTGGGACACGCGGCCATCGTCGCCGCGCTGGCGGGTGCCGCGGTCACCGGCGACGACTCGTACCTGGACATGGTGCGGCCGGTCCTGGACGAGATCATCTCGCACGGCAAGGTGATGGCTTTCACCGAGGCCGACTCCAGCATCAAGTCCAAGTGGATCCCGCAACTGGCGGAGGACGTGAGCGTCCCGACCTTCCACGTGCCCTTCCGGTACGAGGACGAAGGCTGGTTCGACTACAACCCCATGCTGATGGCCGTCCCGACGGCGCTGTGGCACCACACCGCCTCCGACGCCGACCGGGCGCGCATCGAACGCCTGCGCGCTGCCGCCGGATACGACTGGCGTACGGTCCGCTCCTTCCGCAGCAAGGAGGAGGCCGGCCACGAGGAGCCCTGGCTGGCCTTCCTGGCGGGCGACGACCCGGCCTATCCGGAGAAGATCCTGGCAGCGGCCCAGGCGCAGGTGCGGCACCGGCTGTCCCGTATGGAGAAGTACCGCGACTGGGACGTGCCGGAGGCGGACATCCACCTGTGGCAGCAGTCCAACCCCGTGGTCACCGAGGCGCTCGTCCAGCTGACCTGGGGCGGCCCCCAGGTGGTCTACAACGGCGGTCTGCAGCAGGCACGGGTGCGCTACCACGACGCCGCCGCCCGCCGTCCGGGGCTTCCCGCGGGGGTCGCGGCGCTGGTTTCCGCCATCGACCCGGACGCCACCGTCATCGACCTGGTCAACCTCGATCCCGAAGCGGCCCGATCGGTGATCGTCCAGGCCGGCGCGTTCAGCGAGCACACCATCCGCTCGGTGGACTACAGCGTCTGCGAGGACCCTTCCTGGATCGGCGACCTGTACGACTACGGGCACACCGCCCCGACGGTGACCACCGCGTCGGCGGTGGTCGGCGGACCCTGGCTGCAGGTGGAGCTCCCCCGCTCCAGCACCGTCCGGCTCACCTTGCAGCTCGGCCTGCGCACCCGGCCGCCCTCCTACCGCACCCCGTTCGACGAGCAGGCGCGGCAGGACGCCGCGTGAAGCGCCGCACGATGGGCACCACCGGTCTGGAGGTCTCCGAGCTGGGGTTCGGGGCGTCCCCGCTGGGCGCCGTGTACGGCGCGTTCGCCGAGCCCGACGGTATCGACGCCGTGCGTACCGCCCTGGACGTGGGGTTCTGTTTCTTCGACGTCTCGCCCTACTACGGGGCGACGCTCGCGGAGACGGTCCTGGGCAAGGCCCTGCGCGGTGTCGAGCGCTCCGGCTACGTCCTGGCGACCAAGGTCGGCAGATACGGGGACGACGAGTTCGACTTCACCGCCGACCGCGTCAAGAAAAGCGTGCACGAGAGTCTGAGGCGGCTGGGGACGGACCACCTCGACCTGGTGCAGTGCCACGACATCGAGTTCGGCGACCTGGACCAGATCGTCCACGAGACGCTCCCGGCCCTGCGCGAACTGCAGGACACCGGCCTGGTGCGTGCGGTGGGCGTCACCGGATACCCGCTCGGCGCGCTGCGGCACGTGTCGGCCCGGACACCGGTGGACACGGTGATGTCCTACTGCCAGTACACCCTGCAAGACCGGCGCCTGGCACAGCGCGGCCCCGATTTCGACCGGGCGGGCATTCCGGTGATCAACGCCTCGCCGCTGGCGATGGGGGCGCTCACCGAGCGGGGACCTGCCCCGTGGCACCCCGCACCGGCGCCCGTCCTGGAGCGCTGTGCGGCAGCGGCCGCGCTGTGCCGGGCCAGGGGGGTCGACATCGCCAAGCTCGCCGTCCAGTTCGCCGTCTCGACCGGCGGCTTCGCCTCCACCGTGGTCGGCACCTCCAGCGCGCAGCAGGTGCGCCGCCTCGCCGAGTGGATCGCCCAGCCCATGGACGAGGAGCTGCTGAGCGCCGTGGAGGACTGCCTGGCACCGGTGCTCGACCAGGGCTGGCTCAACGGGCGTCCCGAGAACCAGCACTCCGAGGAGCAGCCATGACGATGGATCAGCCGCCCGGTGGCGCCGAGGCGGAGCGTGCGCCGGTACTCGACAGCCACGTCCACTTCTGGGACCCGCAGCACCTGTCCTACCCGTGGCTCGCCGACGTTCCCCCCCTCGACCGGCGCTTCTCCCCCGCCGGCTTCCTCGGCGACGTGGACGAGCCGGTGGAGGCGGTCTTCGTCGAAGCAGGGCGGCATCCGGACCAGGCGGCCCAGGAAGTGCGGTGGGTGCGCGGCCTGGCACGTACCCAGCCGTGGATCCGCGGCGCCGTGGCGCACGTGAGCCTGGACGACCCCGCCGGGGCGCCGGACGCCGTCCGCGGTTTCGCCGCCGACCCCTTCGTCGTCGGCGTCCGCCACAACATCCAGGACGAGGAGCCGGGCTTCACCGAGGGTGCCGACTTCCGTGCCGGTGTGGGACTCCTGGGCCAGGCGGGACTGCCGTTCGACGCGTGCGTGCGGGAACGGCAACTCGGCGAGCTCGCCGAACTGGCGGCCGCGTGCCCGCAGACCCTCATCGTCCTCGACCACCTCGGCAAGCCGTCCGTCCCCGAACCCGACCCCTCGTGGCGGCCGGCCCTGCTCCGGCTGGCCCGGCGGGACAACGTCGTCTGCAAGCTGTCCGGGCTCGCCACCGAGGCGGCTCCCGGCACCGGCGCGCCCGCCCTGCTCGCCGTGCTCCGCGAGGTGCTGGAGGCGTTCGGCCCCGACCGCTGCCTCTACGGCGGCGACTGGCCGGTGATGACGCTCGCCACCTCGTACGGGTCCTGGATGGATCTGGTCCGCGAAGCGCTGTCCGATCTGCCGGCGGCCGACGCGGATGCGGTGATGCGCACCAACGCGGTCCGCACCTACCGGCTGCGGGACCGGCGGCCGGCACCCATGTCCGACGAGGCCGACCGGCCCGCATCAGCAAAGGAATCCGCATGAGACGCCTCGCCCAGACCATCCGGCTGCGGCCAGAACGCCGCGCCGAATACCTGGAGTTGCACTCCTCCGTGTGGCCGGGAGTGGAGGCCGCGCTGCGCGCGGCGAACATCCGCAACTACACGATCTTCCTTCGCGACGACGTGCTGTTCAGCTACTTCGAATACCACGGCGACGACTTCGAGGCCGACCTGGCCTCCATCGCCGCCGACCCGGACACGCAGCGCTGGTGGCGGCTCACCGACCCGTGCCAGGAGCCGTGGCCCGACAGCGGAGCCGGCGGGAACTGGTCCGACCTGGAAGAGATCTGGCACCTGAACGAGGAGTCCCCCGCGTGAACGCACGACGAGTGGCCTACACCGCGCCCCGGACGCTGGCGCTGGAGGCCGGCACCGCAACCGCGCCCCCGCCGCCAGGACACGTGGCGATCGACGTGGCGTACACCGGCATCTGCGGTACCGACCTGCACATCTTCCACGGCTCCATGGACGCCCGGGTGGGTCCGCCCCAGGTCATCGGGCACGAGATGTCCGGACGTGTGGCGGAGACCGCCCCCGACGTCACCGAGTGGAAGGCGGGGGACAACGTCACCGTCATGCCCCTGGTCCCGTGCGGGCAGTGTCCCGCGTGCCGCTCCGGCCACCGCCACATCTGCCACAACCTGGTGTTCCTCGGCATCGACGCGGCCGGCTCCCTGCAGTCCCGCTGGACGGTACCGGCCGACACGCTCGTCCGGCTCCCCGAAAGCCTGCCGCTGGACCACGCCGCGCTGGCGGAGCCCACCGCGGTGGCGGTGCACGACGTGCGGCGCGCCGGACTGCGGGACGGCGAGAAGGCCCTGGTCGTCGGAGGCGGGCCCATCGGCCTGCTCATCGCGATCGTCGCCCGCCGCGGCGGGGCCGACCTGCTGCTGGTCGAACTCGATCCCTACCGGCGCGGTATCGCCGAGTCGCTCGGCCTGGCGACGCTGGACCCCGCGGCGGTCGACGCGGCCGACGCGGTGGCCGACTGGACGGGCGGCGCCGGGGCGGACGTGGCCTTCGAGGTCTCGGGCGCCGCGGCGGGGGTGACCACCGCGGTCGACGCGCTGGCGACACGCGGGCGGCTGGTGCAGGTG
Source organism: Streptomyces sp. NBC_00433 (assembly GCA_036015235.1). Lineage (NCBI taxonomy): Bacteria > Bacillati > Actinomycetota > Actinomycetes > Kitasatosporales > Streptomycetaceae > Streptomyces > Streptomyces sp. NBC_00433. Next base: position 1,328,742 of record CP107926.1, read on the forward strand.
GCCATCCACCCGGCTCCGCGCGAGATCAGCCTGCACCGCTTCTTCTGGCGCGAACTCACCCTTCTCGGGGCTCGGCTCTACGACCGGGAGGACTTCGAGACCGCGGTGGGCCTGATCGCCGAGGGCCACATCCCGGCCGAGTCGCTCATCTCACGGATCGAGCCCATCGACCGGGCGGCGCAGGCCTTCGAGGCACTCGAAGCCGGAGGCGGCGTCATGAAGGTCCTGATCGACTGCCAGTCCGACGCGGGAGCAGACGCACGATGACAACGATCCCTACGCCGTTCGACCTGACCGGCAAGCTCGCCGTCGTCACCGGCGCCAGCCGGGGCATCGGCCTCGCCGTCGCGGAGGCACTGGCAGCCGCCGGAGCCGACATCGTGGCTGTCAGTGCCCATATGGAGGCGTCCGGCAGCGAAGTCGAGAAGCGTGTGACCGCGCTGGGGCGCACCTGCACCGCCATCCAGGCGGACTTCGCCGACCGCGCCGCCGTCTCGCGCCTCGCCGCCGACCTCGGGGAGCTGGACCGGCCGGTCGACATCCTGGTCAACAACGCCGGGACCATCGCCCGTGCCCCGGCGGCGGAGCACTCCGACGACGACTGGGACCACGTCCTGACGGTGAACCTCAGCAGCCAGTTCACCCTGACCCGCGAGGTAGGGCGGCGCATGCTGAGCCGGGGGCAGGGCAAGGTCGTCTTCACCGCCTCCCTGCTCAGCTTCCAGGGCGGCATCAACGTCCCCGGCTACACCGCCGCGAAGTCCGGCATCGCCGGCCTGACCCGGGCGCTGGCCAACGAATGGGCCGGGCGCGGGGTGAACGTCAACGGCGTGGTGCCCGGGTATGTGGCGACCGACAACACGCAGGCCCTGCGGGACGACCCCGCCCGCTATGCCGCCATCCTCGACCGGATTCCCGCCGGACGGTGGGCCACACCGGAGGACATCGGCGGCGCCGCGGTGTTCCTGGCCTCACCCGCTTCCGACTACATCCACGGCGCCCTCATCCCCGTCGACGGGGGCTGGCTCGGCCGCTGACCGGCGCCGAGTCCTCCAGGGGTGAGAGCCGCCCCCGGCCATCGCGGCCGGGGGCGGTTCACGCTTTCGTCACGTCAGCTGCGTGCCCACTTCTGGTTGGTTGCCCCGGTGCACGTCCACAGCTGCACCAGCGTGCCGTTCGCGGTCCCGCTGGCGCTTGCGTCCAGGCACAGGCCGGTCTGGACGTTGGTGATGCTGCCGTCCGAATTGATGTTCCACTTCTGGTTGTTCTGGCCGTTGCAGTCCCAGATGATCGCCTTGGTGCCGTTGGCCGTACCGCTGCCCGAGTCGTCCAGGCACTTGGTGCCGTAGACCTGCAGTTCCTTGGCGGCGGTGAGGTTCCACTGCTGGTTCGAACCGCCGTTGCAGTCCCACAGCGCGGTCTGCGTGCCGTTGGTCTGGCTGAGGTTTGGCACGTCCAGGCACCTGCCGGAGGCGGTGCCGCGCACCACGCCGCCGGTGCCCCCGGTGGAGCCGCCGCCGTAGCCGGCGGCGGTGATGCTGGCCTGCACCGCGTTCTCCGTGGCGTCCGTCGGGAAGCCGGCGGTCATCGCGCCCTCGAAGAACTCGCCCTGGCCGGACACGCTGTTGTCGCCGCCGGTCCCCAGCAGCAGGGAGCTGTCGGTCTTCATCGGCGAGTAGCCGTTCGGCAGCCCGCCCGAATAGGTCGTGGTGAGACTTCCCGTGGCGGCGTTGCCGTATTTGAGGGTGAAGTTGCTGGTGCCGTTGTTCTTCTCCCAGGCGCTGACGAACGGGTAGTGGACGCCCTGGTTGTTCGCGTCGTGGTTGGATCCGGTCCCGGTGTGGAACATGCCGTTCTCCAGGTCGGCCTCGACCCAGGGGCCGGTGCCGGTGCAGCCGCCGAACCAGCAGGCGTTGCCCCAGTAGATGGAGTTCATGGTGGCGTTGCCGGTGTCGGTGTGGGTGTTCTCACCGCTGCCGTAGTCGAAGCAGCACCACTGGTTGGTGAAGTTCGACGAGGTCACCATGTAGATGCCCTCGGGCTGGGCGCCGGTGGGGGCGCCGTTGGCGTGGTCGATCCGATACCCCACGCCCTGGTTGACCTTGACCCCGAAGACCTGGTGGCCGCCCGCGGTGATCGGCAGTGCCGCAGCGTTCGCGCCCACGTCCGCCCCGTTCGCGCCCGGCCCCTTCCAGTAGCCGCCCCAGGAGATGGGCAGGTCGTTGTGCTTGCTGCTCTGGTCGTAGATCTTGCTGATGATGCACGACGTGCCGGCACAGAAGGTCGTCTGGACCGAGGCGTCGGCGTATCCGCCCGCGGACAGCAGGCCCACGTCGTGATACGTGTGGTCGGAGGCGCGCTGGACCTGGTAAAGCGGTCCGTTGTACGCCGCGAACAGCGCCCGGGTCGTGGAGTGTGCCGCGATGCAGGGTGTGCCGCCGACAGCGTAGATGTCACAGGGCAGGGACGAGGCCGCTGCGGCCGCCGGACGGGCCGCGGCGGACGCCGTCTGGGCGCTCGGGCCGCTCGCGGCGGCCCGGCCGCCGAAGACGGCCGCGGCCATCGCCAGGGCGAGCAGGAGGATGAGCAGCGGTCTTGCTCGCCGTACGCCGGCGGATAGGGAAGATGCGGAGCTGTGCATCGGCTCTCCTTCGGTTGTGGGGTGGGGTTCCCCGTTGCGGTAGGACCCGTTCGCCGCCTGCCGGACCTGGTCGGCACCGCCGTCGCCCGTGCCGCTTCCGACGTCCCAGGCGATCGGGTCACCCAGCGGCATCCGGCTCAGGGGTGCCGCGGACGCCGCAGCTGCCGCCGGCGTCGTCGACGCCGTGACCGGCAAACAGAGCGTCACTGTGAGCGCTAACAACTCTCGGCGTGGGAAGACTGCCAAGAGAGGGGCTGCATACCCACTGCCGCGCTCCCGCAGCGGTGGACGGGATGAGATTGACATAGACGAGCGACGGAACTCAAGAGTGCTGCACCCGGCCCTCTGCGAACCCGCGACGCAACCGATCACCATCACCGCGGAACTCGTACCGAGGCGCCGTCGGATCGGGTCGAACGGACGGAGGGGCTTGACACCTCCAGCCCCGTGCAGCACGCTGCCGTCGTTCCGACGACAGACGCCGTCCCGAAAACGGGTGTGGCACCGATGGTATGTTAGCGCTCACATACTCGGGTGCCGTACCCGCCCATGGCTGCCCCCCACCTGCCAGGAGACCCGCGTGAACGTCAGACCCGTTCCTCTCATGTCCGGCCCGTGGCGCCTCATGTCCGGCCCGTGGCGCCGGACCGTCCGTGCCCGCCGCCCCGCGCACGACCCCGACGCCCGAGCAGACGCCATGCGATTACTTCGATCGACTGCGACGCGCGCGGTCACGGCGGCCCTGTGCACGCTCGGCCTGCTCTGCGCCCCCACCCCGGCGCACGCCGGGGCCCCCGTGGCGGCCGGCCCCTCGGTGCCGATCTACCTGGACACCGGCTACTCGTTCCAGGAACGGGCCGCGGACCTGGTCTCCCGCATGTCGCTCGACGAGAAGGTCCAGCAGTTGCGCACCAACAGCGCACCGGCCGTTCCACGCCTGGGCGTGCAGCAGTACACGTACTGGAGCGAGGGCCAGCACGGCATCAACACGCTGTTCGCCGACACCGATCCCGGGCCGGTGACCGGCGGTGTCCACGCCACCAGCTTCCCCACGAATTTCGCCGCGTCCATGAGCTGGGACAAGGACCTGATCTACCGGGAGACCACCGCCGTCTCGGACGAGGCCCGCGGCCTGCTCGACAAGTCGCTGTGGGGCACCGGGCAGAACAACCTCGGGCCGTCGAAGGACGACTACGGCATGCTCACCTACTGGGCGCCGACGGTGAATCTCGACCGCGACCCGCGATGGGGCCGCACCGACGAGGCGTTCGGCGAGGACCCGTACTTCGCGGGGCAGATGGCCGGCGCGTTCGTCAACGGCTATCAGGGCCAGAATCCGGACGGCACAGCGCAGAGCAAGTACCTCAAGGTCGCCGCCACGGCGAAGCACTACGCCCTCAACGACGTGGAGCAGGATCGCACCGGCATCAGTTCGAACGTCTCGGACGACGACCTGTACGACTACTACACCGCCCAGTTCAAGAGCCTCATCGAGAAGGCGCACGTCGCCGGGCTGATGACCTCCTACAACGCGATCAACGGCACGCCGTCGGTCGCCGACACCTACACCACCAACCAGATCGCACAGCGCACCTTCGGCTTCGGCGGGTACATCACCTCCGACTGCGGCGCGGTGGGCACCACCTACCAGAGCTTCCCCGCCGGCCACGACTGGGCTCCGCCGGGCTGGACCACCGACCGCAAGGGCGGAAGTGCCACCTGGACCGACACCGCCACCGGGCAGCAGGTCTCCGGTGCCGCCGGCGGCCAGGCCTATGCGCTGCGGGCCGGGACCGACGTCAACTGCACCGGCGCGGAGGCGACGTCGCTCAACCTCGAACAGGCGATCAGGGCAGGGATCCTGAGCGAGGGAGTCATCGACAACGCACTGCTGCACCTGTTCACGGTCCGGATGCGGACCGGAGAGTTCGACCCGGTGGACAAGCAGCCGTACACGAGGATCACCAAGGCCGCGATCGAGTCGCCGGCGCACCAGGACCTGGCACGGACCGTCGCTGACAACGCCCTCGTCCTGCTGCAGAACAACAAGGCCGGCGGCGCGCACAAGCCCCTGCTGCCGGAAGACCCGGCCGCGCTGGGCAAGGTCGTGATCGTCGGCGACCAGGCGGGCAAGGTCACCCTCGGCGGCTACTCGGGCGACCCCACCAAGAAGGTGGACGCGGTACAGGGCATCACGGCCCAGGTCACGGCCGCCGACCCGGACGCGCAGGTCGTCTACGACGCCGCCGGCACCTCCACCACCGCGACCGGCGACGCCGTGCTCAGCGACCGGACCCGGGCCGACATCCGGAGCGCCGGCCTCGTCGTCATCGCGGTCGGCACCGACGAGGCCACCGCCGGCGAGGGC